>CAYXCW010000004.1:0-113904 GCA_964463555.1 uncultured bacterium | reverse complement strand
GAGACAAGGGGGACAAGGGGGACAAGGGGGACAAGGGGGACAAGGGGGACAAGGGAGATGGCGAGAATGTACATTCAATTTCCCCTCAGCTCCCTCAGCTCCATCAAGCTCCCACAGCTCCCACAGCTCCCTCAGCTCCCACAGCTCCCACAGCTCCCACAGCTCCCTCAGCTCCCACAGCTCCCTCAGCTCCCTCAGTTCGGATTATCAAAATATTTAATCAATGCAATCCTGTATTGTTGTATTAGAAATTAATATACTTGTCTTCTATCTTTAGGTAGATTTATCGATGCTGGATCTGATTATCTCTCCAGCAATTTTGTCTCTGATTTAGATAATTTCTGGATTTTATGGCGCAGATTGTGTTAATTAACCCGCAAATACCGCCAAATACTGGTAATATTGCCCGTACTTGTGCTGCCACGCGCACAGAGTTGCATTTAGTAGGGCCTTTGGGCTTTGAAATTAGCGATCGCTATCTCAAACGTGCTGGCTTGGACTATTGGCCTTATGTTAACTGGCACTATCACCCCTCGCTGCAAGACTTTCAGGCATTTCATCAGCAACGGGGCGGGCGTTGGATTGGTTTCAGCGCTAGTGGACGATGCAGTTATCTCAAATTTCAATTTCAACCCGATGACTGGTTGCTATTTGGTAGCGAAACAGAGGGATTACCAAAAAATGTCTTGGAAGCTTGCACTGAAACTGTCTATATTCCCATGAGCCAGCCCGGTGTCCGCAGCTTGAACCTCTCTGTCAGTGTAGCAGCTGGCCTGTTTGAGGCTCGACGGCAACTTGGTTATTTAGAATAAGTTTTTGCGTCAATTGTATCTGAATAATTTTTTGATGCATCCAGATGAAACAGCTTTTGATCTGATTGTAGAGGCGAGGGAAAGCAGGCTTTTTTGCTGCTAAAAATAACCTCAAAAGCATAGAGCTATCTACATACGGGTTCTTGTGGTTATGATAAGAAATTTCTATGGCGATCCCGGTTGCCAGCCCCACCTCGATTGATAGATATTATTCATTTTGAACCACTGTTAGTAAAGAGAGGCCAAGATGTACTAGCTAAGAAAATCAAGCTTTTTAGCTTTTTGGTGCCAACCTCAATTGGCAATTACTGGGTAAAGCATACGTAATTCTACGGATGTTGTTTTCTGATAAATTGCCCTAAAGTCGCATCTGTTCTCTCATGAGTCGCTGGTTGCCTTACAAGCAAGATGTTCCTATACCGAGCCTGCAACAAAGATCTACCTTTTCTTTCTCCTGTGTCTGCAACCAAGGGGTTGGCGGGAAAGGCTATGTATCGAATGCAACAAAAAAACCAGGCAAATTTTCCTTGCCAGCAAGCTCGCTCGCTGCTGTTGAAGCCGCCAAAATATCGGCACAATAGCCTCTACTTCGGTCTAGGGGCAATGAACAGAATTGAATCGGTTGTTTAATCTTGTCTAAATTGAGAAACCAGGGTACTCTGACCTAAGTAATATTTACTGTCAGTGATCCCGATCAATTTTTTCTAGCGATCCAAGTCATGGACTGGTAAGTTAAAGAGCATGAATCGGGGACAGTTAAGCGCTAGTAATCACAGGAGGTCGTTCTTTGAAACGAGTATTGACGCAAAAGGTTAAGCCAATTCCTGCCTGTGCAGTCGAGGATGGTGCAGCGGAGGAAAACTTGAAACCGCTGCCAACCGAGGCGAATCGCCGGGTTGGTAAAAGCGCTGCCATGATTGGCTTGGCCATTTCAATGGGTGCGTCTAGCCTCTTGCTGCCACAGCAGGGAGATGGTGCAATGGCTACCGAACCAACAGACGGTAGTCCGGTATCAACAGTTCCCACACCTGCCAGCGTAAAAGCAGCAATGGGCGAGATCCAAGGGCAGTCGGTCATGGCACCAGCCGAAATGACCATGCCCAAGCAGCCCCCACTTGGCGATCCGGATCGGGAAGGGCAAACCATTGGGTCAAACACTCAAACAAACCAGGTACAACCTACCTTCGCCCCCGTGACGAGTTTGCCATCTTTGAGCGCCACGGGTGCCGCCGAGGTGAAAATACCGGGGTTGATGGAAAAGAGTCAGGCGATCGCACCGACGGTGTTACCCTTGACCAATGGTTACAGCAGCGATACTGCTAGCACCGAGAGCAATGCTTACCGCATCTCGTCTTACGGCATCGTTAACCAAGAATCATCGGCAGGGGTTGTAAGTGCAATTCCCAATCCGGCTAACGAGTTGTTAAAAGCCAAGCAAGCAGTTGCTCTCAATCGCTTGAGAGAATCATCGAACCGTTTAAGAAGCAGTCTGGCGGAGTGGAAGTCTGAGGAGTCTCCCAATTTACCAGTTCAAAGCAGCGAGCCATATCAACCCTACGTACCCAACTATGTCAACCCGGTTGCGGCATCTCAACCGGCAGAGGTGGTGAATGGGCAACCTGAAACGGTAGGAAACGCTGACGTTACCTACCCCAGCCAAGAAACCGTTACCACTTTTGTACAACCACAGTCAGAACAGCAAGCAACTGACGCAGCAGCATTACCCCAGGTGGTCGTACCCGAACCAACGGTAAACGCATCCGTGGCAGCGGTTTATAAAGTGCAGCCCGGAGATACCCTCAGCAGCATTGCCCAGCATTACGGTGTAACCGCAACGGTGCTAGCTCAGGCAAATCAAATCAACAATCCGCACCGGCTTCAGATTGCTCAATTACTAGCAATTCCTCAATCGGAAACAGACGGCGCAGCACTGGTACCAAGCGTTCAAAACTTCCAAGGCAATCAGAGAGAAACCGCTTACCTGCGTCCGGGGCAGCCGTTGCCTTTAGGGGAATCTTTGGTCACCAACGTAGCGGTTCCCACCAAGCAAAGAGCGTCTTCGACACTTACACTAGCAGTTGTTCCAGGTTTACTGATCGACCCGGATGGAGACCGAGATTTAGGCCCGACGGTGCCATTATCCCATGCAGGTTCGGAGTCGCTCGCAGCAGCCGATGCCGACAATTTGGGGCCAGATCTTCACCCACGCTCATCCAACGCTAAACAGGCAAAACTAGATTCCTCAGCTGGAGTTAAGCAACTGGCGGTGGGAGAAACCGAAGAAGCTAACCTGTCTGAAGAAGAAGAAGAAGATCCAAAAGCGATCGCAGCCAAAACAAAACAGCAAAGCAATCCCTATATCGAAAGACTGCGAGCAGAACTGTCTCAACTACGGGAACAGTATCGCAATGGTCATGGTGGCGATAGCGTGCGTACCGACGCGGCGCGCGATCGCAAGCAAACAGCAACCGCACCAGGGCCCGCCCCGGCACCTGCTGAACCTGTCAACCCACAGTTCGATGCTCGCCGTTATAACCAAGCCTTACAAGCGGAAATTGAAAGAAAAGCCGCCAGCGAGCGCGCTAACCTGCCTCAAACTCCGACTCGGGTTGCAGCCGCGCCCTTGGGAGCCGAACCTTACCAGCCCTTCCAGCCTTCTAGGGGACAAATGGTGTCTCCAGATTTACCCCCTCTAGGCGACCCAAATCAATACCTACCCGGCGGCTCCCAAAACTTTAACGGCTTTATTTGGCCTACAAGGGGAGTCCTCACCTCTGGTTATGGTCGTCGTTGGGGACGGATGCACCGAGGCATCGATATCGCTGCTCCAACTGGAACGCCAATTTTCGCCGCCGCTCCCGGTGTCGTGGTTTACGCCCGTTGGAACTCTGGCGGTTACGGCAATCTGGTCGATATCCGACATGCCGATGGCAGCTTAACTCGCTACGCCCACAACAGCCGCATTTTCGTGCAAGAAGGGCAAGTAGTCGAACAAGGACAGCATATCTCTGCAATGGGCAGCACCGGATTCAGCACTGGGCCGCACCTGCACTTCGAGATCCACCCAGCAGGACGGGGTGCTGTCAACCCAATGGCTTTGCTGCCTAGACGTCGCTAAAACCCCAAGGTAATAGGAACTGGGGACTGGAGACAGAGCAAAAGTCTTCAGCACACCCCAAACCTATTTCACCCATCCCCAATTTTTTCAATTTAAACCGTGGAAAGATAGCCATTTTGATTTGTTTGTGTTAATCTAATAAAGCTTGGCTCAGTAGCTCAGTTGGTCAGAGCAGGGGACTCATAAGCCCAAGGTCGTTGGTTCAAATCCGACCTGAGCCATTTTTAACTAGGGATTAGGTATTAGGTATTAGGGGATTCAGAACATCCTCTAAAAATGAGCAATGAGCAATTACCAATTACCAATTACCAATTACATAGGTAATTCAACCGTGAAACAAATAGGGATTAGGTATTAGGTATTAGGGGATTCAGAACATCCTCTAAAAATGAGCAATGAGCAATTACCAATTACCAATTACCAATTACATAGGTAATTCAACCGTGAAACAAATCTCGTTATTTGCACTTTCAACTCGAATTGAGCCATGCAGATAGGTGACGAGTTTTTGCACGAGGGCTAAGCCCAAGCCCGTTCCGCCATGTTTCCAAGGGTTACTGTTAGGGATGCGGTAAAATTTATCAAAAATACGAGAAATCTCGCTAGGGGCTATTTCAACTCCCGAATTTTTCACACTTAATAGCAGAAACTCTGGATTCCCCATAACGGATAAATTAAATGTGCCATTGGCGATCGCTTGTTCAGCATCTTGCACTCTTGCTGTTATCGTTATCTTTTCTCCCGGTGGGGTGTACTTACAAGCGTTGTTGAACAGTTCGGTAAGAATGCGTTCTAACTTAGATAAATCTGTTGTGATATGAGGCAGTTGGTGGGGCAGGTCAATTTCTAGTTGTTGTTGTTGGCTTTGGATGCGTTCTACAAATACTTCGGCAATCTTCAGAATGGCAATTTTGGGGTCGATGTCGGATAAAACTAACGTCTCAGCCCCAGCGTCGAGGCGGGACAAGTCTAACAAATCGTTGATTAAATTGGTTTCTCGCTGACATTCTTCGTGCAAAATTTTGAAGTACTTCGCTACCTTTGTCGATTCTGCCTCTAATACACCCGCTTGTTTAAGAACAATTTCTAGCATCTGAGTTGCCATTTTGATGCTAGACATGGGGGTGCGTAATTCGTGGGAAACCGTACTCAAAAAGTCATCTTTGAGACGGTTGAGCTTTTCTAATTCTTCAACTTGCGCTTGGGTGGCTTGGTAAAGGCGGGCTTGACGAATAGCGATCGCGCACTGATTTGCTACTTGCTGCACCAACCTAATTTCTAGGTCGCTAAAATACTCTGTGCGCGGTTTAAATAACCACATATCCCCCAATACCCCCCGATCGTCCACCAAAGGACAGCTCAAAATCGTAAATTCCAGCTTGCTACTGCGAACTAGCGCGCCCGGTAAGCCAATAAAACAGTATTGAACGTAATGTCCCTGTAATAATTGCTCGTAGATATCGGGCCAATCATCGATCTTTAAGGTTAGCCCTTTGGCTGATGGAATTTGCGGACAAATATATTCGTAACAAATAGTTGACGTTCTATGCTCAACGTCGTATAATGCAGCATCGCAGGAGTAAACGCCTAAACTGATTGCCACTTCTTGCACGGCGGTTTGCAATATTTGAGATTCATCCAAAGAATCGCGGACTTTGTCGGTAATGCGTTTGAGCGTAGCTTCGTAGCCCAACGCTCTTTCTAGTTCGGCGGTGCGTTCGATGACTTGGGTTTCTAAATCGGCGTTGAGTTGTTGAATTTTTTGATAGAGCCTTGATTGTTGGATAGCGATCGCCACTTGTTCGGCGATCGCGGCAGCTAATTCGACTTCCCAATCTTGCCAGGGATTAGCAGCTGAGTCTCGCAACAAATTCAGCATCCCCCAAACAGGAACCGATATATTGTCGTAGCTACTATAGGATTCCACCCGCAACGGGATAATTAACCAAAATCCGGGATAGGTTTGAGCCAGGTTTTTAACTATTTCGTCTTCTATCTGGCTGTTATCATCAATCCGAATAATTTCTAGTTGCTCGATCTGCTGAATTACCCAATTGTGACGATCGGGAATTTCCAACCCCAGAGTCACTGACAGGTCGGGTGTTTGGCGATATTCTGCTACGCATCGCCATCGCTGTTGCTCTGGAAAATATTCTATAATTGTCGCCCGTTCCGCTTTTAACAGCGTGCCCATTTCTGACACGGCTGTAGAAAAAATTGTGGTCAACTCTAGGGAGTTGCGGAGAGATTGAACGACTCGATTGACTGTTTGCTCTTTTTGTGATTGACGCAGTCTTAAGTTTTCTGCTTGCTTGCGGGCGCTAATATCCCGCAGTACTACGCATAAAATTTCTTTTTCGGGGTCAGCAATTTGATTCGCTTTGACTTCAACTTGCAGGATGCTGCCATCTAAACAGCGATATTGCTGTTCGCCGGTAAAATGTTGCCCTGCGGTTAAGATTTGTTGGATATCTCGATCGATTGTTTCTGGGTTTTCTACTAAGACATCATAAAGCGTTAGTTGCAAGATTTCTTTGAGCGTGTAACCAAGTAGTTTTTCCAGGGCGGCGTTGGCTTCTAAAAAGCGTTTGCTGTGGGCATCTAGGAGAAAGATTCCATCTGTTGCTTGCGCGATGACAGCGCGATAGCGGACTTCGCTTTCATGGCGCTGACGCTGGCTTTTGAGCAATTTTTCTGTGAGTAAAGTAGCGATCGCTCCAAATCCCAATCCGGCAATTACCAAACAAATAAACAGATAGTGCAAGTTGGCAATGCCTTGGCGGTAAATTTCTCGCGGTGCTTCCACCCGCAACAGCAGTGCTGGCTGTCCGTAGATATCTGGGATGATGGTGTATCCGGCGATCGCTTGTTCGGAAAGCCGCTGCACTAGAATTGGGCATGAGCCATTGGTTATCAAGCATTGAGCATCTTTTTTACTCTTCTTTCCCCCCCCCAGCAAGTAAGAACGTGCTGCTAAAAAGTCAGACGGTAATTGGTTAGTATTAATTTCCTGCCAGGTAAGGCGATAGCGGCTAGCTAATTTCTGAATTTTGTCGGTGTCTAAATAGCGCCCAAATATCAAAGTACCGCGCATTGGCCCGGTGCCCCTACTGGTAAGAATTGGTTGGGATGTTACCAGCATCGAACCAGATGGCAGCGATAAGATTCCTGTTAGTATCTCCGAGCGATTGGGAAAATGTAAAAGCGGGCTGCCCTTGGCGATGTGCTTTCTCACCGATGCTGGTAAGGGTATTTTTTTCTGGCGTTTAATATCCAGCCCCGTGCCGTAGACGAGTCCACCAGCAGAATTAATATACACCACCAAATTCACATTCATGCTGGCAAGCGCTTGTTCGGTTAAGTTCGACTCGCTATAATTGCTTGGCTTGCCTTCCTTGATAAAGCTGTAAGTGTCATCCCAGGCTGACCAGTCGAGAAAACGAGCGCTAAAATCTTCTTTTGTTTGAGAAAAAATACTTAATACGCTTTCAACCGCTTGACGGGTGTATTGTTCTTCGGCAACTTTAATGTTGCTCTTCAACAAGGTTGACGAAGTTGCATACAAAACTCCCAGCAACCCCACAAGCGTTGCCCCAACGACTAACACAGTTTTCTGACGCAGCGTCAGGGATTTTCCTGTACCGGCACGATTTTGATTTTGTAACTGATTTTGTTTTTTGGGTACTGATTCAGACAGACTTTTTGTTTTAAATAGCGCCATATTAATTTACTTCCCGATGCTACGGGTAACGCTAGGAGTAGCTAACCGCAGTTTAAGCAAGCATCGCTACGGATGTCCTGATGTTTCTCTCTCTGGTCAAAGTTCACCCTGAAGATAGTAATGAACTCTATCTTATAGGGCGAGCTTTGAGGATGGGGAAGAAACTTTGTCTTCCCTATCTCTCTATTTTCCTCCGCAATTGAGCAAATTCTGAATCAGCGGATGCTGGTGAATTGCTGCCAAGTCTGGATCGGTTTTGGCAACTTCTCTCAATCGCGCTTCTGTGTCGAGGGTGAGTGCCTGCTGGAAGCTTTGAATGCCTCTGGAGGGGTTGCCTGACAGTGCATAACAACAGGCTTGGTTATACCAGGCATCAGGGCAGTTAGGCTCGATTTTAATCGCTTTTTCGCAGGAGGCGATCGCTTCTTCGTATCGTGCTAATTTCATCAATGCCAGTCCCCGATCGAGCCACGCTCTGGTACAGTCTGGTTTGAGTGCAATTGCTTGGTCGTAATCTGCGATCGCTGCTTCATATTTTTCCCAGTAATAGACGGCATTGCCCCTATACAACCAAAATCGATAAAATTCGGGATCTAGGGCGATCGCTCGATCGTAAGATTCTGTGGCTGCCTCGTACCTCTGCCACTGGACTAATGTTGTACCCCTGATAAACCAAACGCTGGCATTCTCTGGTATTGTCTCTAGCGCCTTGTCGTATGCCAAAATCGCTTTATCATATTGCTGCAATTTTGTCAATATTATGCCTTGGTTATACCAAGCTTGATAAAAATTAGGCTCAATTGCAGTTACTTGTTCGTAAGCTGCTAGTGCTGTTTCATCGCGTTTTAGTTTTTCTAGCAAACAGCCTTTTTGATACCAAATTTGAGCGTCTTTTGGCTGGCGTTTCAAGGTGCGATCGCAGCAAATAATTGCACTTTCATAAGCTGCTAATGCTGCGATTTGTTGGTTTAATTTTTCTAGAAGCGCGCCGCGTTGGTGATAATTTTGCGGATTGTTTGGCTCGCGTTTGATCGAGCGATCGTAACAAGCGATCGCCTGTTCAAAAGATGCTGATGCTTCTTGTTCTCGCTGTAATTTGGCTAAGATTACACCGCGACAGTACCACGCATTTGCATCTTCAGGTTTGAGTTGCAATCTTTTATCGTATACCGCGATCGCTTCTGCATATCGCTGGAGTTTTTCCAGTTTTTTAACTTGCTTGAGCCAAGCTAAAGAATTGGGTTGCATTGCCATTGCTTGCTGATAAGCTTCGATTGCTTCATCATCGCGCTGCAATAAAGCTAAAGTATCGCCTCGGTGCATCCAAGCTTCTGGATATTTGGGTTGGAGTTCAATCGCTTTATCGTAGGAAGCGATCGCTTGTTCATAGCGCTGTAAATCCTGTAAAGTGAGTCCTCGATTATACCACGCTAGGGAAAAGTCTGGCTGAAGCTCTATCGCTTTTTCATAACAAGCGATCGCTTCTTCATGGCTATGTAAACTTCTCAAAACAGAGCCTTTATCGTGCCAAGCTTCGGCATATTCCGGTTTGATTTCTAACGCTTGGTTGTAGGACGAGATTGCATCTTGATATTTTCCCAATTGCAAACAGGCGTAACCGCGCAAATACCAAGCTTCAGCGTGGTTGGGTTCGAGCTGAATCACTCGATCAAAAGCAGCAATTGCTGGCTCATATTTACTCGCTGCAATCAACTGGCTTCCTTGACGGTAACCGTCGCTTTTCCGATCTCTGAATATCCATAATAGTAGGATTAACGCTAAAACAATAAACAAAGAATATCGGCTAAAAGTTCGCTCGCCAATCAGCACTAAACTTGTGGGAATACCCAGAAAGCTTTTGACGGTTTGCGTAACATCCCAGAGGAAATAATTAAAGGGACGAACAAACCACAGCAATCCAATCAAAAACCAAATTCCATATCTGCTAAACTGATGCAATTGCTGTTGGAGATGCTTTGGTAACCAAGGTTCGATAATCCCATAACCATCCAGGGATGGAATGGGCAATAAATTAATCAGAACCACATAGATATTCAAAACCACGAGAAAAGCTAAACTGGGAAAAAACCAACTCGAAATATTCCAGTTTTGCCCAACGTGGAACAGCAGCGACAGCAGCAAAACGACAATAATATTGGCAAATGGCCCAGCAGCAGAGACGGCACTTTTCCATTTGCGATCGCGCAACCGATTCTGATTAATATAAACCGCGCCACCCGGCAAGGCAATTCCCCCTATCAGGAGAAAAAAAAGCGGTAACATTAAACTTAATCCAGGATCGGTATATTTGAGCGGGTTTAAGGTTAAATAACCTTTATCTTTAACCGAAGTATCTCCACCCCAATAGGCGACGACTGCATGACCGAACTCGTGTAGACACAACGATACTATCCATCCAAGACAGATCAAAACTGCAACTAGCCACATTGAATTGACCGAACGGGAACACGTGACTTTAATTTAGCAGAGGAACAGGGGTACAGAGGAGCAGAGAAGCAGAGGAGGTGCAGCAGAGTTGAAAGATTGGGAAAATGTTGAAGATGGGGAAGATGGGAAAGATTTGGAAGTACTCAGATCTGGCACCATTATCAACAAGCGTTGAAAAACCGGGTTTCTTGACGAAAAATCTAGGATTTCAAGTTTAGCTATTTGCAAGAAACCCGGTTTTGAGCCTAAGTTTACTCAGATCTGGCACCATACGAAAAATCTAGGCTTTCAAGATGAGCTATTTGCAAGAAACTAAGGTTTAGTCAAGGTGCAAGATGTGAGTTTAGTAAAGAATCTGGAGATTTAATCTAGCTCTCCGATCTCCTCTGCGCCTCTACGCCTCTGCGCCTTTGCCCACCTGCACGTCTTTCCAACGATTTGTAGAAAATTCCTGGGGACATGGTATTGTAACAAATTGTTGCGAATACTCGTTTTTTGGCAATGTGGTTTTTATTGACAAATGCTGTGTTAGCGCAAATGGCACAACCAGCAGCACTCGAACGTCGCTTCGTCACCCAGATCCAAGAAATTCGTCCCTTACCGGGAGAACTAGATCGAGTTTTGGTTTTCAATAGTAACAGTCCGGAAGTGGTGCAAACAGAAGGAATTCTACTTTCCACCTTTCCTGCTCTTGGGAAACAAGTTCCCGCCGCACATTTAAACCAACCGCTAGTAGGGCGTTTCGACTTTTTTTCCCATCACATTGTCAGATCTGCAAGGCAACAACGGACGCTGTATCAAGGCGCATTGGTTTACAATCCCAACAACGAACCCGTAAACCTGGAAATTCTGCAAGCGGTGAGTCACGCCACCAACCCCGATGCACCGTTTGTGCAGTTGCCGTCAATGGTGGAAAATCCAGACGGGAGGGTTTATTCTGGTCCCGGATCGCGGGTGATGAATGAGATATTACGAAATGTGCGGCAACCCGAATTTCCTACAAAAATCGAAATTCCACCGCAACAGAGTCGGATGATATTTAACTTGCCTATATTACCTGGGAGCGGTCGCACGACTTACATGCGATTGCAAACGAATGCGCCAGTTTATATGGCGAATTTGGCGATGTACGCGCTTGGCAATTCGCGGGAAGGTGTTCGCGCGCCGTTGTTGGAAGAGTGGCAAAATTTATTAGTAACTGGCAGATTAGCAGAACCGCGCGATCGCACGCCAACAGATCCGAGTAAAGTCGGAATCGAAGGGGAAGAAAAGATATTTGGGCGCGTGGCGGGGGTTTCCATCGGTGCGGAATGGTATGCTCGGATTACCGATCGACCGGGAGAGGATAAGCTAAGCATTCCGCAACCGGGAAGGGGCATTTCCTATCCGATCAATACCGTAACGCGGATCACCTTGGGCACCAATCAGGTGCAAAGTGCGCCGATGGTGGTGCGCTATCCCGATACTGCGATTAACGGACATGGTAACTATGGAGTACATTACCGCGCCATCTTGCCTTTAGCGAACAATACCGGCAATCCGCAAACGGTGACGATATCGATCCAAACGCCATTTAAACAAGAGTATGCACGCGATCGCTTATTTTTTGTCGAACCACCCCAAGGACAGGTTTTCTTTCGCGGCACGGTGCGCGTTTCCTACCGAGACGATAACAGACAACCCCAGGTACGTTACTTTCACCTAGTGCAACGCCAAGGAGAGCAAGGGCAACCTTTGGTGACGTTGAGGATGCCTGCAAGCGATCGCCGCGTCGTCACGGTAAATTTCTTCTATCCCCCCGATGCTACACCTCCGCAAGTCTTAACTGTCAGAACTTTAGAATAATTGCAGAGGGAAAAGGGGGAAAGGGGACAAGGGGAAAAGGGGAAAAGGGGGAAAGGGGAAAAAGGGAAAAGTGGGAGTTGGGAAACACTGGTGGGGAGGAATATATACAGCGGATTGCAAGTGAGTGAGGTCGAGGAGTGTCAAAAAATATTTAATGCTTTAGCTTTCCCTTTTTCCCCTTTTCCCCCTTTTCCTCCCTTTCCCCTTTTTCCCCCTTTTCCCCTTTCCCTCTCACGGCGAATATTTATACACAGATAATTCATCCACCCGCATTTCAAAAGGCGTGCCTGTACCAGCAGGGTAAACGCGAATTTTGGCATTTTTTGCCAATTTTTTGAGGACGCCGCCCAGTTTTACCAGAGATTTCAATACGCGCCAATTCGTCACTTCATCAGGGCATTCAATCACCAAAGTCGGCGCATTTGCTGTCGTAATATACCACTGGCAAGTTGATATTAATGCTTGCTGCCGCTGCGTGCAAGCTTGAAAAAAACACTTGGCAAGCGACTCTTCCAAATTCAACCGAATTAAACTATCGTTGATGTCTGGATGCGCTGGCGGTAAATCATCTGCTGGTAAGGAAGGATTGTTCATTAGACAAACTTTTAGACTGGAGATTTACAGGGGGTTGTTGCGTGACTGCGGGGGCAGGTTTCAACATCTTGAGGTTTGTTATCAATTGGGTTCAAACCAATCGCAGCCTCTACTTTTTCTAGATTAAATCCTACCATAAGCATCTCTCCAACTTCCATTAAAGGACGCCGAATTAAAAGCGGATCTGCAAGCATAAATTCTAAAGCGGTTGTCTCGTCTAATTCGCTGGGAATAATCTCTCCCGATTTAATCCGAGGGGCAGTATAGTTAAACCACTCGCTCACAGGTAATTCGCCAAAAAACGGACGCAGCGTTTCTGCTGTCCAAGGCGTTTTCAGCAGATTTCGAGCGATAACTTCGTGTCCCGCTGCTACCAGCATCGCTTTTTGCTTGGTATTGTTAATGCAGCCAGGTTTTTCGTAAAAGATTACAGTTTTCATAGGAATTGGTAATTGGTGATTGGTCATTGGTGATTGGTCATTGGTAATTGGTCATTGGTAATTGGTGAAGTGTAATATTTTCATTATCCATTACCCATTACCCATTACCAATTACCCAATTTAACTTTGCCTAATTGGAATCTCGATAATGAATTCCGTTCCTTGACTGGGTGTGGAAATGCACTGCATGTTACCTTGGTGTTTATCTACAACAATTGAGTAGGAAATTGACAAGCCTAAACCCGTTCCTTTACCTATGGGTTTGGTAGTAAAGAACGGTTCAAAGATGCGGCGGCGAACATGTTCTGGAATTCCCGGTCCATTATCGCTAATCCGAATTACCGCTAAGGGTATTCCCGGACAAGTCTCTGCAATATCATCCCCTGTTTCCGGACATCTAACTGAAGTAAAAATCGAGATTGTCCGGGGAGCGTTTTGTGTTTCAAGTGCGTCAATTGCATTGGCAATTATGTTCATAAACACTTGGTTTATTTGCCCTGGATAGCATTCAATAAACGGCAACTTTCCATATTTTTTATTGACTTGTATTTCCGGATAATCTGGTTTGGGTTTCAGGCGGTTTTGCAGAATCATTAAAGTACTGTCGATTCCTGTATGAATATCCACCGCTTTGAGCGCAGATTCGTCGTGTCTGGAGAAGTTGCGTAAGCTGAGAACGATATCGCGGATGCGATTGGTGCCTAACTTGATCGAATCTACAATTTTTGGCAAGTCTTCACATAAGAATTCTAGATCGCAGTCTTGGAGTTTTTCTTTAATCTCGTGGGTTTCTCCAGGATAGTTTTGTTGGTATAAATGTAAGATTTCCAGCAATTCTTGACTGTATCTCTCGATATGGGGAAGATTCCCGTAAATGAAGTTAACTGGATTGTTAATTTCGTGAGCAACTCCCGCTACGAGTTGTCCTAAAGAAGACATTTTTTCGCTTTGAACTAATTGCATTTGGGTACGTTGCAACTGACGTAGAGATTTTTCTAGTTCTTCAGCTTTTTGTTTAATTTGAGTTTCCTTTGCTCGCAAAGTTGCTTCTACTTTTAACCTTTCGCTAATGTCTAAGATCACCGCAAGAAATACGGGAGGTGTACCCTTTTCTCTCAACAGTTGTAAGTGGACTTCTACTGGATAGGTACTCCCGTCTTTACGCTGGTGAATGCTTTGAAAGACTAATTTTTCTTCTTCGCCAGAAAGTAAGGGTGCGATCGCGCGGCGAAAGTCCTCTTCTTTAATCTCCGGTTTGATATCATAAGCGGTAAGGTTTCGCATCTCTTCTATCGAGTATCCCATGTTCCGCCGCACCCTTGCATTGACATATTGAAATCGCAAAGATCCGACGTCGAATATATAAATTTCATTTGAGATTAAATCGAGAACTTTCCATAAACGTTGCTGTTTATTTTCGGTAATATCTAGCCCCATTTCTACAACTTTTAATTCCCCATTGATATCTTGAAAGGGATAATTGTAAATTTCATAACTGCGTCCGTTCTCACGATCAAGCCATTCCCAACTTTGAGTCTTTTTAGTCGCAAACACCGTGCAGGTAGGACAAAGGGAACAGGGGGCTTTTGCCAAAGGGTTTCCTGAGTTATCCTCCTGACTCACGCAGTCAGGCTTTGACGTCACTTCTCCATTTAAAATGAAACATGCTTTGTTGTTTGGTTCGCCAAAAATCTCCCGAAAGCGTTGGTTATAAAACCCGACCGATCTTTCGGATCTAATATGTAAGAATAAGGGCAGTTGATCGAGCAATGCATAAAGGCTTTGTCTCTCTTTTCTCAGAGATTTTAACTCTTGAACTAAGGCTTCTTCAATTTCTTTACCGCTATTTTTGGCTGGCGATTCTTCTCTAGCAACTGCATAAATTTGTTTTGTTCTTGAAACAGATAAGCTCCAAGACAGCCAGCGATAACTACCATTTTTATGCCGATAGCGATTTAGCAAATAGCAGGGGCGATCTGGCTGACAATGTTGTAAGGTTGCTAGGCTAATCGATAAATCCTCTGGATGCACTAATTCTAGCCAAGAGCTTCCTAAAAGTTCGCTAGGACTCCATCCTAAAATTCCGGTAACTGCGGGGTTTATTTGTTCAAACTTCCCTCGCTTTTCTATGGTGCAAAATATGTCCGGTGATAAATAGAAAAAAGCTTTAAAATCAATGTTGCTTTTTTTGAGCTTATCGACTGTTTGTTGAGATGCTGTTGAATTTTTCATCTGAACTTTTTTGCCTCTGCTTTGGGAACTGATTTAACCTTTGTCATGGCTAATGCCTAATTCATAGAGAATAATTACCGATAAACTATTAAGTTTTTTCGCATTTTCCTCCGATGAGTTAGTAGTTAGCTACTCTACAAGACAGAAGCACCCCGATCTAATATCTTTTGAGATCTTTTAATTTTCTCTTTACCCTTGTTAATTATCTCAATGCCGATACTCCATTTGCTGCTTGCGCCCCGCCGCTAGCAACAGCCCAGCAGCATTAGCATCTACAGGTGGGGAAAGATAGTTTCCTTGTACCTGTTCGCATTTCAATTTTTTCAGTTGCTGTAGTTGAATAGCTGTTTCCACTCCTTCTGCAATCACATCCATGCTGAGATTGTGAGCCAAGTTAACAATTGTCCACAGGATGGCGGCATTTTGACCCTGTTTGCCGATCTGATTGACAAAAGATCGGTCTATTTTTAAGGTACTGAGGGGAAAGCGAGTCAGGTGGGATAGAGATGAATAACCCGTTCCAAAGTCGTCGATGCACAAACCTATTTGGCGTTGTCTCAATTGTTGTAACATGAGAGCGGTTTCTTCTGAATCATCGATTAAGGTGCTTTCGGTAATTTCTAGTTTCAAACTCCTACCATTTAACCCTGTTTCCCAAAGAATTTTATCGATTTGTTGCACGAGTCCGGGGTGAAGGAATTGTTTAGGAGATATGTTTACGCTGACGATCAAGGGCTGTGCGGTGGGAAATGCTAGTTGCCAGATTCGCATTTGCAGAGCTGCTTGTGCTAACACCCAACGTCCTAAAGGCACAATTAATCCGGTGTCTTCGGCTAAGGCGATAAATTCAGCCGGTAAAAGTTGTCCTCGTTGTGGGTGCTGCCAGCGCAATAACGCTTCAAATCCAGAAATTGTGCCGGTGACTAAGGAAAAAATTGGCTGGTATTGCAGGGTAAATTCTTGACGGTTTTCTACGGCTTTTCTCAGGTCATTTTCTAGCTGCAATGACTCTAGCGCCCGATCGTACATTTTGGGGTTAAATACGGCGTACCCGGTGAGGGTGCGCTGCTGTTTGACGCAATACATGGCGGTATCGGCGTCGCGCAAAACGTGGGTGGCTTCGTCGTGGGCGGCGATCAGGCAGTTGGTAACCGAGGCTCTGGGGGAACCGCTTAAAACGATGCCGATGCTGGCGCTGGCGAAGATTTCGTGTCCTTCGATGTAGAAGGGATGGGCGATCGCTTTCTGAATTCTTTCGGCGACGAAGGTAACATCGCGCACTTCGCTGATGTTTTCCAGCAAAATGGTGAATTCGTCTCCCCCCAGTCTGGCTACCGTATCGCTGGGACGCAGGCAGTTTGAGAGCCGTTCGGCAAAGGCTACCAGTAACCGATCTCCAGCTAAGTGTCCCAAGCTATCGTTGAGTTGTTTTAAGCGGTCGAGGTCGAGGAATAATACGGCAAATAAGCGCCGGGGATATTGTTTGACTGTGGCGATCGCTGCTTCTAGGCGGCGCAGAAATAAGGCGCGATTGGGCAATCCGGTAAGGGCATCGTGCCACGCATAGTGTCGCAGTTGCTCTTCTACCTGCTTGCGTTCGGTGATGTCGGCGATCGCTCCCACATAGCCAATCGTACTCCCCGACCTGCCCGTTTCTGCGGTGGCTTGGGCAATTACCCAGGTTACCGTTCCGTCGGGGCGCAGGATGCGATATTCGCACGACTCAAACGACAAATTTTTTGCTACTGCTTGATACCATTGAGTCAGGACGCGCACCCGGTCTTCCGGATGAATCGTTCGCACCCATCCTTCCCCCATCGCTTCTCGCCCTTCGACGCCGTTGAGCTGACACCAGCGATCGTTGACTTGTATATACTGCCCCAAAGCATCGGTACAAAATATGCCTACGGGCGATAAGTTAACCAGGGTTTGATACTGGTTTTTGGTTTCTCGCAGCGCCGCTTCTGCTAGTTTGCGCTCGGTAATTTCAAACTGAATCGTGAGATATTGAATCGGTCTGCCTTGCTCGTTCAAAAATGGTACGACGGTGCTACTAACCCAATAATCTCTCCCATCTTTGGCGCGATCTTTTATTTCCCCTTGCCAAACTTTCCCCTGGCTAATCGTTAACCACAAGTGCTGGAAAAATTCTCTGGAATGATATCCAGAGTTAAGCAGGGTAAAGCTTTCACCGAGCAGTTCTTCCCGGCTGTACCCAGAAATTACGCAAAATTTGTCGTTGACGTAGTTGATGATGCCGTTCGGATCGCTAATCGCAATAATTGCTGCTTGGTCTAAGGCGTATTTAATATCTGATAATTCTTTCAGCGTCGTTTGCAGTCTGTCTTCAACCTTTGAACACTTGATGCCCTTGCAACTATATGTTTTTAGCTCGATTACCGAAAGTTCGTAACTTTCTATTGTCTCTGTAGAATATTGTTCTTGCACTTTTTTGGCATTCATAAGATTATTTACTTAGCTAATTTACCATCTAGTTTGAGCAATTACAGCTTATACAGGATTGGCAATATATTCTACCCTCGCTTTGAAAATTATTGTTGTCAGTTAGCTTCTCACTTTTTTATTATTGCAAAAATTTGCAGATTGTAAATAAATTTTAACTAAGTATAATTTTCTTAGCTTCTGGTTGCCTGGATATAAAAATTTTAACCAGATTTTAACCTAATTCGCATATTATATAAATAGTACTATTTGAGTATTTTTTTAGTATACCTGATTACACAAGTAGTTAAAAAAACGAAAATATTTAATAGTTTTCGTTGTGGATGTAAAATAAAAAAATAGTCATTAGCGAGTAGGGATTTTACTCCTCACTAATGACTAACGATTAATGACCAATGACTAATTCTGTAATAAATGTTTGGCTACGAGATCGGCGACTTCGTTGGGGTGCATTTTGCTACAGCGAGTTTTACTCGGCATTAACATCATATTGGGAGCAGAAGAGCAGCGTTTTTGGCAACCAGTGCGTTCGATTTCTACGATGTCTCGCAGTCCGCGATCGCACAATACAGCCTCTAATTCTTGACAAAGTTTCTTAGCACCCCGTTTCTGACAACCCGACTTTTGGCATACCAGAATTTTGGCTTTTGGTTTTTTAGTGCAGGGGGAGAGGTCTAAGTTGGGAGAAATAGAGGCAGAAATTTGTGAATTTTGACAGAGTTTGTTAATTTGATAAGCTTTAAACTTAGGTTCATCTTTGCATTTCTTTAGCTTAGTTTCGCCAAAGATTTGAATCCAGTCACCGGGTAGTAAAAGTTGGTTTAAACTGACGCGGGATTCCTTAGAAAGTTTAACTTTTAGCTCGTTGGAGCCAACCACCACGCGCAAGTATTTGAGTTTGCCTCCAGACTCCTGGATAAAGCCTAAAAATTGTCCTTCAAGGCTGAAATGAGGCTGGCGATGAAAATTGTGTAAGTCCATAATTTTGTTCCTGGTTCATTGGTAATTGGTAATTGGTAATTGGTAATTGGTAATTGGTAATTGGTAATTGGTAATTGCTAATTGCTAATTGCCCATACAGGTGGTAATTCCGATGCAACTGGAAATGATATTAAGCAAAGAAACCGGGTTTCTATGAAAAGATATATACAGAAACCCGGTTTCTCAGCTTTCCCAGAAACCCGGTTAATGGAAAAACCGGGTTCCTTAACCAAATAAAAGGGTAGAAGATCTAAGCCAACCCTCTTAACAATTACCAATTAGCAATTAGCAATTAGCAATTAAGCAACTCGCTTACCTTCAACGGTTAGGGGAAGTTGAAAAGGTTCGGACAGACTGGGGAAAATCATTTCCCATCCATTGGCTAAAACAAATATTTTTCCTTCTGGGCCTTCTTTTTCGCTCACCACTTCCTCTTCTAAGTCTTTTTTGGCGACATATACGGTTAAGTGTCCGGCGTTGTTGCGGCGTAACATGACTTTCATGATGCTTCCTCCACGGATTCTAATTCTTTTTTGCGACAACCGATAACCACGCCCTTTTCTAAGAAATGCACCGCGTAGATATAGTACATTTGTAAATAAGTGCCAATGCCGACTACATAGCCGACATCGCCCTTTTTAGCGAGCGGTGTCCCGACATCGATTCCGGGAAAAGTACCGTCATTGCGAATTAGTTTCCGCAACCGGACTTTTTGTTCCATTTCAAAGACGGGTGGTTCGGCGATTTCAATTTCATCTGATTCCATGAGCTACCCTCCGGTTGTTGACTAAATCGAGCAGTTCTTCTTCAGTTAAACTGCGCTTTACTTTTACCGACAGATTCCGCACCTGCTCTAAAATTAACTGAATTTCTTCAGGATCTAGGGCGATCCCGTGTTGTTTTAGCAAGTCGGATAGTAGATGCCTCCCTGAATGTTTACCCACAACTAAACGGCGCTTCCAGCCAACTTCTTCGGGAGCAAAAGGTTCGTAGGTAGCGGGATTTTTTAGAACGCCGTGGGCGTGGATACCTGATTCGTGAGCGAAAGTATTTTCGCCCACAATTGCTTTCCAAGGCGGGACAAAACTGTTAGAGGCTTTCGCCACGATTTGGGAAAGTTTTAAGAATTGACGGGTATCGATACCGAGATCGAGGCTGTAAACTCGTTTAAGTGCCATCACCACTTCTTCTAAAGGGGCGTTACCAGCGCGTTCGCCCAATCCGTTGACAGTGGTATTAACCGATTTTGCACCGGCGCGAATTCCGGCGATCGCATTCCCCGTCGCCATCCCCAAATCGTTATGGGTGTGCATCTCAATCGGAATCGATAACATCGAAACCAACTGGCTAACTTTTTCGTAGGTAGTAAAAGGATCTAAAATCCCCACCGTGTCGCAGAAGCGAAACCTAGATGCACCTAATTCTTGAGCGTATAACGCCACTTCTAGCAAAAAGCTTTCATCAGCTCTAGAAGAATCTTCGCCGCCAACGGAGACGTACAAACCTTTATCTTTGGCGAAGCTTACGGTTTCTTGTAGCTTAGAAAACATCGTGCGCCACTGCCCCTGAAATTTAGCTTGAATTTGAATTTCAGAGACGGGGATAGAGATATGGACTCGCTTTAAACCTGCTGCGATCGACGCTTGCACATCGCTAATTACTGCACGATTCCATCCCAGGAGTTCAGCTTGCAAACCTAAATCTACAACGCGCGCGATCGCTTGTTGTTCTTCGACTCCCATTGCGGGAATGCCGATTTCTAATTCCGGTACGCCAATGGCGTCTAGAAACGTTGCGATCGCAATTTTTTCTTCTGGGGTAAAAGCAACACCCGCTGCCTGTTCCCCATCCCGAAGCGTTGTATCGTTGATTTGGACGCGATTCACTGCACTTACCTCGTAAAGTTGTTAGTTATCGGTTGTCAGCTTTTTGCTATCAGTTGTTGGTTGTTTTTTTTACTTACTACCAACCGCTGATCGTTGACCACTGATTACTAACCGTAGAGCCTGGAACCCTAATTTTGGGTTTTGAGTTAAAAACTTGTTACCCTTTAACTCAAAACTCAACAAAACGTATTGGTATCGTCATCTGTAGCGGGACGGGTTTAACGAGATCAGAAACCGGGTTTCTTCTTAGATCTCTTTCCTTGCTCAACAATTTTTCACAGAAACCCGGTTTCTTTCCACAGACGCCCCTACAGTAATCAACAAAACGAAATTATACTTGTGCGAAGCGTTCGAGTTGCCCGGATAATAGCCAATTAGCAGCTTGAAACTGAGTGCGGCTATCTAACCAATCGTAAATGGCAGTAAGTTGATCTAGGGAGACTAAACCGTATTGCCATAACACCATTGGTAAAGGTTCATCGCCTTGTTTGCGGTTGCGGAGTGCCACGGCGATCGCAGAACTAGAAATCGCCAGATCATCTTGTAAAAAGTTGATGAATTCGCTCATTTTCTTGCTGGATTCCATGACACTACCTTCAACCGATTTTAGATTTGAGATTGCAGATTTGAGATTTGAGCTGATTTCAGATTTCAGATTTGAGATTTCAGATTTGAACCGATTTGAGCTTTGAGATTAGAGATTTCTGCAATCTGCAATCTTAAATCCCAACTAAATCTGCAATCTGCAATCTTGAATCTAAAATTTCTTCAGGCTATCTTCAGCTAGGAAGTGAGCTAGATGAAAAGCTCGATCTTCAGTAGCTAGAAGAATTTGTTCGTACAGGTAACGAGTCGCGCGATCGCCGATACTTTCTGCTTGCGCTGCTTGACGGCGAACGATCGCGATAACTGCCTGTTCGCCTTGCAAATCGTGTTCTACCATTGTCCGGGCATTGAAAATCCCGTCATCTTCTGGACTAAAACAACACAATTCGGCTAACTTGCCAAAGCTGGCTACAGGAGTTCCCCCCAGACCATTCAAGCGTTCCCCAATGTCATGGATGTGACCTTGGACTGCTGTATAGCTGTCTTGAAAAAACTGATGCAGTTCGTAGAATTCAGCGCCTTCTACTACAAAGTGATGTTTTTGGTATTGCAGGTAAAGCGCTTGAAAACTCGCCAGGGTAATATTCAATCCTTCAATCACCGGAACGGTGACTTCTTGCCCTAAGCCGACAGGATTATCTTCGACTTGTCCGAAGGATTGTTTAACGGTAACTTCTGTCATTAATTCACACCTAAATACAACTTTGCTAATTGGTAATTGGGAATTGGGAATTGGGAATTGGTAATTGGTATTTAGTCCTCCCAATTACCCATTACCCATTACCAATTTCCAAATTTCCAACACCGTTCCAGCCAATCGATTAATTCAGACCGAGAAGCGATAAACTGTAACACGGTACTGCGGACTAGAACGGCATCAATACTGTTATTAACCTCGACGCGCAGAGAACCATCATTCGGACAGAAACAGGGAATGGTGAGTTCTTGCAGGCGGCGATAAACTTGCCAGCGGTCTAGTTGGGGAATTTGCACAACTTGACCCGCTAATCGGTCAGGAGGTGGAAAATTAGACATGTTTCTAAAAGTTTTGTTGTAGGGAAACCTCGATCTTAAAAACCGGGTTTCTGGGTAGATATCTGGTTACCATGAACGATCTTTCACAGAAACCCGGTTTCTTGGCGCGGGTTTATTTGCGTAAGTCCTGGAGTTGTTGTTCGAGTTTCTCGATGCGATCGCACAGCGACCGAATTACCGTTGCTTGGGTATCGGGTAATTGTGCGTGTTCCAAGGGACAACCTACACCCTGCTTAGAAACAATCCGCCCCGGTACGCCAACCACTGTGCAGTCAGAAGGCACTCCTCGCAACACAATCGAACCAGCACCGATGCGGACGTTATTACCAATGGAAATATTGCCCAATACCTTTGCACCCGCACCCACAACCACATTTTTCCCCAGCGTGGGATGGCGCTTACCCGTTTCTTTGCCCGTCCCGCCCAGAGTCACACCCTGATAAATCAGCGTGTAATCTCCCACAATGGCAGTTTCGCCAATCACGACGCCCATGCCGTGGTCGATAAACACGCCCTTGCCAATCGTCGCCCCTGGGTGAATTTCAATCCCGGTTAACAGTCGCCCAATGTGAGAAATCAGGCGCGGGATGACACTAACCTTGCGGATGTGCAGCCAATGGGCGAAGCGATTCAAGCAGATGGCGTGAAAACCCGGATAGCATAACAGTACTTCCAACCAGTTACGCGCAGCGGGGTCGCGCTCAAAAATAATGCGAAAGTCTTCTAGAACTGTTTGGAAGATGTTGGCGTGTCTTGAGGGGTCAAAATTCGCCTCACAATTGCTAGAGGGTAAAGGTTCCCCCTGGGGTGAAGCGGTCTTGCTAGTGGGTGGTGGAGTGAAAATTTGTAGCATTAGCTTTGGGGGGAAAAGCAACAAACACTTTCAAATGCTTATAACAAATGCCTTCCGCCCCAGGTTTCGATCCCGTGCAGATTTTGATTAATTAGAGTAATTAGATTTGTACTCAAGGCTTGCGATCGCTCTACAATCAACCTTGAAAAAAAATTTTGGGGTAGGGGTACTGGTATTTCTGGGATATGGTACAAGTATTTCCGGCAGGGGGGACTTGTATTTTTGTACTCAAAACAATCCCCTCTTGATACGGGTTTGAAGCCATTTCTCTTGAGTACTATATATAGGATCGGTTTGTACTCAAGCCCCGTTATTTCCCTTTCCAGTTTTTAGCTTAACAAATTTTGTTTCGATTGCTACCGTTTAAAAAAAAGTGCTATTTTAGATACAGAATGAAATTCCGTGGTCGCGCTGGGGTAGCCGACGTAACAAAGGGCGAAGACAGTAAGTTTCGCCCTTATGCTTCGCCCCTACTCCAGTTTTTTCAACTCCATAATCCCTTTTGAGTACAGGGCGAGGCACTCAAAAAAGCAGTCTGGGCAGCGTTCAAATCCAGTCCCAGCGAGGCTTTGAGCTTGAGTACAAAAATTCCAGCACCCTAGACCAGAAATACTCGTACCCTAGCCAAAAAATACTCGTACCCCTACCCCAAAAAAATTTTTTCAGGTTGCTATGACAAGGGTTTGAGGGCTTGAGTACAAACCTAATTAATCCAATAAATCTCAATCTGCCCTCAACAGAAATGTTCGCCAAGGAACTGCTGTTATAACTTTCCCATAACGCCACGCACTAGAAATTCAGCAGACAACAATTGCTGAACCGAGTGCCTGGACGAAGGTTGAAACGCATCTTTTCGGTTTTTCGGTAACGGCTAGTTTTTTAACCACGGAATTTCAATGTCACCAACCACTGAACTACTCACAAAAAAGGAAGCAGCAGCAGGAACCACAGCACCTGCGGCTGCCAAAAAATCAGGTGGCTGCGGCTGTAGTTCCACTTCCTCAACGGAAACATCGCTGGATGAAAAACTCAAACAGCGGATTGAAAAGCACCCCTGCTACAGCGAGGAAGCGCATCACCACTACGCCCGGATGCACGTTGCAGTTGCACCAGCTTGCAACATCCAGTGCAACTACTGCAACCGCAAATACGACTGTGCAAACGAAAGTCGCCCCGGCGTCGTCAGCGAACTGCTAACCCCTGAAGAAGCCGCCCACAAGGTACTGGTTGTGGCGAGTAAAATTCCCCAGATGACAGTTTTGGGAATTGCTGGTCCTGGCGACCCGCTAGCCAACCCGGAAAAAACCTTCCGTACATTTGAACTAATTGCCGACAAAGCCCCAGATATCAAACTGTGCTTGTCAACCAACGGTTTGATGCTGACGGAACACGTTGATAAAATCAAACAACTCAACGTCGATCACGTCACCATCACTATTAATATGGTTGACCCGGAAGTCGGCACGAAGATTTATCCCTGGGTTCACTACAAGCGCAAGCGCTACAGAGGCATCGAAGGCGTCAAGATCCTCCACGAGAAGCAAATGGAAGGCTTGCAAGCCCTCAGAGAAGCCGATATCTTGTGCAAAGTCAACTCGGTGATGATTCCCGGCATCAACGACCAACACCTGGTCGAAGTCGATAAGGTGATTCGGGACAACGGTGCATTCCTGCACAACATCATGCCGCTAATCTCGGCACCGGAACACGGCACCTACTTTGGTTTAAACGGACAGCGCGGTCCTACACCCAAAGAACTGAAAGCACTGCAAGATAATTGCTCCGGCAACATGAAGATGATGCGCCACTGCCGTCAGTGCCGCGCCGACGCAGTAGGTTTGTTGGGCGAAGATCGTTCTCAAGAATTTACCAAAGAGAACTTCTTGGAAATGACGCCGGAATACGACATCGAGAAGCGTCAAGAAGTCCACGCACAAATCGCTAAAGTCCGCGAAGAGCAACAAGCTGCTAAAGAAGCCAGAGCGGCTGCTAAGAAGGCCGCCAACGCCCCTAAAATCCTCGTTGCGGTTGCAACCAAGGGCGGCGGCATGGTTAACCAACACTTCGGTCATGCTCGTGAATTCCAAATCTTTGAAGTTGACGCGACTGATGCCAAGTTTGTTGGACACCGCAAAGTAGACCAATATTGCCAAGGTGGTTTTGGCGAGGAAGAATCCCTCGACGGCATGTTAAAGATGCTGGAAGATTGCAAAGCCGTTTTGGTTTCCAAGATCGGTCACTGCCCGCAAGAAAGCTTGCAAAAAGCTGGAATTGAACCAGTAGAAGCCTACGATTTAATCGATAAGGTGGCGCTGGAGTTCTATCAAAAATGGTTGAGTGCTAATGGCTAATGGCGTGTAAGGGCGAAGCATTTGCGTAGAAATATTTCAACTTTACCGACAAGATAACAGCGCAAATGCTTCGCCCCTACTAATAAATCGCTAATACAAGGAGGAGGCGATGACTTACACGATTACTAGCAGTTGTATTGGGTGCGATCGCTGTCTATCTCAATGCCCCACGGGCGCAATTTCCAAAGACGGAGATACCCTGTTGATTAATCCCAAACTCTGTAACAGCTGCGCTGGTTTTTACCGAGTACCTCAATGTCAGGCTGTTTGCCCCACCAATAACGGTATTGCTCGTTTAAGTCCCGTCTCTTCCATCTCTAGCGGTGATTATTGGGACAGTTGGTTCAACTCCTACAACCGCTTAGTAGAAAAATTGAATAGTAAAAAAACACCCACTTATTGGGAGAAGTGGTTTAATAGTTACTCCCAAGAACTCCAGAAAGTAATCAAGCGCTAATGGGTAATGGGTAATGGGTAATCGGCAGTAAATAATCACCAATTACCAATTACCAATTACCAATTACCAATTACCAATTACCAATTGCCAACCTAACCATGTCAGTCATTTATCTAGATAACAACGCTACAACAAGGATAGATGAGGCGGTTGTAGAGGCGATGATGCCCTACCTGACTCAGTATTACGGCAATCCTTCCTCAATGCACACTTTTGGCGGACAAGTTAAAAAAGCCGTCCAAACTGCGAGAGAACAAGTTGCCATCTTATTGAACGCAGATCCGGCAGAAATTGTTTTTACCAGTTGCGGCACCGAAGGAAATAATGCAGCCATTCGCGCCGCGATCGCTTCCCAACCCAATAAAAAGCAAATCGTCACGACGCAAGTCGAACATCCTGCGGTTCTCAATGTCTGCAAAACTTTAGAAAAGCAGGGTTATTCAGTCACCTATCTTTCTGTTGATCGCCAAGGACGCCTCGATCTAGATGAAGTAGATGCTGCCATTACAGGTGGTACGGCGCTAGTTTCGATCATGTACGCCAATAACGAAACGGGAACGATTTTCCCAGTCGAACAAATTGGCGCGATCGCAAAAGAAAAAGGCGCGATCTTCCACGTCGATGCGGTGCAAGCAGTGGGTAAAGTGCCCCTGAACATGAAGAATAGCACCATCGACATGCTGACACTTTCCGGTCACAAACTGCACGCGCCCAAAGGAATTGGTGCATTATATGTCCGCAAAGGCGTGCGCTTCCGTCCTTACCTGATTGGCGGACACCAAGAAAGGGGACGCCGCGGCGGGACAGAAAACGTACCCGGTCTAGTAGCATTGGGTAAAGCCTGCGAATTGGCGCTGCACCATATCGGCGACGTGAAAAAAGAAAAGGCATTGCGCGATCGCTTAGAAAAAGGCTTACTCGCCGCCATCCCCGACACCGAAATCAACGGCTATCCCAAAGAAAGATTGCCCAATACAACAAATATCGGCTTCAAATATATCGAAGGCGAAGCCATTTTACTCTCCCTCAATCAACACGGGATTTGCGCTTCATCTGGTTCTGCATGTACCTCCGGTTCATTAGAACCATCCCACGTATTGCGAGCAATGGGATTACCATACTCAGTCTTGCACGGTTCAATCCGTTTCTCCCTTTCTCGGTATACCACCGACGCAGAAGTTGACCAAGTATTAGCAATCATGCCAGAAGTTGTAGAAAGATTGCGTGCCATGTCGCCCTTCAATTCCGACGCCGCATCTTGGCTACAAGAACACGAAAAGAACTTGGCATCGGCTAATAGGTAATGGGTAATGGGTAATAGGTAATAGGATTAGAACAATTTTTCCATCACCAATTACCAATTACCAATTACCAATTACCAATCACCAATTACCAATTTTCTTAACACTTTACCCCTTCACAAAAACCGCCATGTGGGACTATACTGAGAAAGTAATGGAACACTTCTACAATCCCAAAAATCAGGGAGCGTTAGAAGCCACCGAAGAAGAGACAGGGAAAAAAGTAGTCACTGGAGAAGTAGGAAGTATAGCTTGCGGAGACGCCCTGAAACTTCACCTCAAGATTGATGAAACCAGCCAAAAAATAGTTGATGCCCGCTTTCAAACCTTTGGTTGCGCTAGTGCGATCGCATCATCATCTGCCCTCACAGATATGATTATCGGCATGTCAGTAGATGAAGCAGTCAAAGTTACCAACCGCGACATTGCAGAATTCCTGGGAGGACTTCCTGAAGAAAAAATGCACTGTTCCGTAATGGGAGCCGAAGCACTAGAAGCAGCGATTTACAGCTACAAAGGCATTGAAGTAGAAGCCCATGAAGAAGATGAAAGCAGCTTAATTTGTAAGTGCTTTGGTGTCACAGAAAACCGGATTCGGAAGGTAGTTAAACAAAACAAACTCACCACCGCCGAACAGGTAACAAACTACATCAAAGCCGGGGGCGGATGCAGCACTTGCTACGCAGATATTGACGATATAATCGCTTCTGCTTGGGAAGAGATTGAAAATGAACCAGAAACGAGTTATGATGACTATAGTGTAGGAGTCGCAACCGATATAGCAGTAGCAAAAGAAGAAGGAAGCGAAGCTCCAGTCAGACATCTAACCCCGATGCAAAAAATCAACTTGATCCAACAAGTTATAGAGTCAGAAATCAGACCGTTCTTAAAGGCAGATGGGGGAGATATAGAACTGTACGACGTAGAAGGCGACAAGGTAAAAGTGATCCTGCGCGGCGCTTGCGGAACTTGTCCCAGCAGTTTAGTCACCCTCAAAGTAGCAGTCGAAGCCAAATTACAAGAGCGCGTCCTGCCAACCATCACAGTAGAAGCAATCTAGTTTTAGGGGCGGGTAATACCTGCCAACGACGGATAAATGAAGCAAACCCGCCCCGCATCACCAATTACCTACCACGAATAACCAAATAGCCAACATGACTAAGAAGTATAGAGGAGAGCGATCGCCTCCAGCGATCCTCCCTTCCCCCGCCCCATCTCATAACCACTCCCGCGAGATGGGCCTTAACCAACCTAAAGACAGCGGTTGGCAGGTAGTTGAAAAATGCCACTTCCCCAACTAACCACCAACCACGAGACAACGACACAAACCAACCTATTAAGCAGAGAGACACAAAATTATGCGTCAAATAGCATTCTACGGCAAAGGCGGTATCGGTAAGTCTACCACATCTCAAAATACGATCGCTGCTTTGTCCCAAGCTGGGAACCGCATCATGATCGTAGGTTGTGACCCCAAAGCTGACTCTACCCGCTTAATGCTCCACAGTAAAGCACAAACCACAATTCTCCACTTAGCAGCCGAGCGCGGTTCCGTAGAAGACCTAGAAATCGACGAAGTGCTACTCACAGGCTTCAACGGTGTTAAGTGCGTTGAATCCGGTGGTCCAGAACCAGGGGTAGGTTGCGCCGGACGTGGCGTTATCACCGCCATCAACTTCCTAGAAGAAAATGGCGCTTACGAAGACCTGGATTTCGTATCCTACGACGTATTAGGTGACGTTGTGTGCGGTGGTTTCGCCATGCCAATTCGGGAAGGCAAAGCCCAAGAAATCTACATCGTAACCTCCGGCGAAATGATGGCGATGTACGCAGCTAACAACATCGCTCGCGGGATTCTCAAGTACGCTCACTCCGGCGGTGTACGTCTCGGCGGTCTGATTTGTAACGAACGTCAAGTCGCCCACGAAGTTGAACTGATCGAAGAACTGGCTCGTCGTCTGAACACCCAGATGATCCACTTCGTACCTCGCGACAACCAAGTACAACAAGCAGAACTGCGCCGGATGACGGTAATTGAATACTCGCCCAAGCACAAACAAGCTCAAGAGTACCGCCAGTTGGCTGACAAGATTCAAAACAACGACGACCTGCGGATTCCCACCCCCATCTCGATGGATGAGCTAGAAGCCCTGCTGATGGAATTCGGCATCCTGAAAGAAGAAGACGAAAGCGTAATCGGTGTAACCGAAGAAGGAGTCAAAGTCACAGCCTAATCGCGACTAGGGGCTAGGGGATTGCAGATTGCAGATTGCAGATTGCAGATTTCAAATTTGATGTTCAATCTAAAATCTAAAATCTAAAATTTCCCCTTCGCCCTTCCTCCTCTCCTCTTCAATCTCCCAATGTGGGCCACGAATTCTAAAGCCGGAGAAGACACAAAATGAGCGACATAGTTCAACAAAATAGAGACCTAATTAAAGAAGTTCTGGCAGTATATCCCGAAAAAACTGCCAAGAAACGCGAAAAACACCTCAACGTATACGAAGAAGGCAAACCAGACTGCGGCGTTAAATCCAACATCAAATCCAACCCAGGCGTTATGACCACCCGTGGTTGTGCCTACGCCGGATCGAAGGGTGTGGTTTGGGGTCCGATCAAAGACATGATTCACATCAGTCACGGCCCCGTTGGATGCGGTTATTATTCCTGGTCAGGTCGCCGCAACTACTACATCGGCACCACTGGTATCGATACATTCGGTACGATGCATTTCACCTCCGACTTCCAAGAAAAAGACGTAGTATTCGGCGGTGACAAAAAGCTCAGCAAACTGATAACTGAACTCGAAGAATTATTCCCCCTCAACAACGGGATTACCATTCAATCTGAATGCCCAATCGGTCTAATCGGGGATGACATCGAAGCAGTCGCCCGTAAAGCCACTAAAGAAACTGGAAAAATGGTTGTTCCAGTACGTTGCGAAGGCTTCCGGGGTGTATCTCAATCCCTCGGTCACCACATCGCCAACGACGCGGTGCGCGACTGGGTATTCGATAAAACCGACCAAAGCAAGATCGAGTTCGAGTCAACTCCTTACGATGTCGCCATCATTGGGGACTACAACATCGGTGGTGACGCTTGGTCTTCTCGCATCCTGTTAGAAGAAATGGGATTGCGCGTAGTAGCCCAGTGGTCAGGGGATGGCACCATCAACGAGATGAAAGTCACCCCCAAAGTGAAACTGAACCTGATTCACTGCTACCGTTCGATGAACTATATTTCTCGTCACATGGAAGAGAAATATGGTATACCCTGGTTAGAATATAACTTCTTTGGCCCCAGCAAGATTGCCGAATCGCTGCGAACGATCGCTGAAAGATTCGACGACAAGATCAAAGAAGGCGCGGAAAAAGTTATTGCCAAATACCAAGCTCAAACCGACGCCATCCTCGCCAAATATCTCCCCCGCTTGCAAGACAAGACCGTAATGATCATGGTGGGTGGATTGCGTCCCCGCCACGTCGTCCCCGCCTTCCAAGACCTGGGGATGAAGCTGATCGGTACGGGTTATGAATTCGGTCACAACGACGACTATAAACGTACCACTCACTACATCGACAACGGCACTCTGATCTACGATGACGTAACAGGATACGAGTTTGAAGAATTCGTCAAGAAACTCAAACCGGATCTCGTTGCTGCTGGCATCAAAGAGAAGTATGTCTTCCAAAAGATGGGTCTACCCTTCCGTCAGATGCACTCTTGGGATTATTCCGGTCCTTATCACGGTTATGACGGCTTTGCGATTTTTGCAAGAGATATGGATCTGGCATTGAACAACCCCACTTGGGCTTTGATCAAGACACCTTGGAAACAATAGGCAATCGGTAATAGTTAATGGGTAATCGGTAATAGATAGCACTTGCCAAAACAGAATCACCAATTACCCATTAGCAATTAACAATTAGCAATCAGCAAATCGCAGACCACGGAATTTTTGGAGAGACTACAATGGCTCAGAATAATATCGATCAGATCAAAGACCACGCCGAGCTATTTCACCAACCAGAATATCAAGAACTCTTTGCCAAGAAAAAGGCCGAGTTCGAGGCAATGGCTCCTGATGAGAAGGTAAAAGAAGTCGCAGATTGGACGAAGACTTGGGAATATCGGGAAAAGAACTTTGCTCGCGAAGCTTTAACCGTTAACCCCGCAAAAGCTTGCCAACCTTTAGGTGCTATTTTGGCAGCCGTAGGGTTTGAAAAAACCATGCCCTTCGTTCACGGTTCTCAAGGTTGCGTTGCCTATTTCCGCACCCACTTTACTCGCCACTTCAAAGAGCCATTCTCTGCGGTATCTTCTTCCATGACAGAAGACGCAGCGGTATTCGGCGGATTGAAGAACATGATCGAGGGTTTGGCTAATACCAAAGCCATGTACAATCCCAAGATGATTGCCGTCTGCACCACCTGTATGGCAGAGGTAATTGGGGATGACTTGAACGGGTTTATTGGTAACGCCAAAAATGCTGGTTCTATTCCTCAAGATTACCCCGTTCCTTATGCACATACTCCTAGTTTCGTGGGTTCCCACGTTCTGGGTTATGACAACATGATGAAGGGTATTCTTTCCTGCCTAACTGCTGGTCAGAAGAAAGAAACCACCAACGGCAAGCTGAACTTTATCCCCGGGTTTGAAACCTACATCGGTAACCTGCGGGAAGTTAAGCGGATTGTCGGTTTGTTTGGCATCGACTACACGATTCTGGGCGATCATACCGATTATTTGGATGCTCCCAACACCGGCGAATATGACATGTATCCCGGTGGAACGAAGCTGGAAGATGCAGCAGATTCCGTGAATGCTGAAACCACCATCTGCTTGCAAAAATATTCCACCATCAAGACACGGGAATGGATCGCGCAAAACTGGAAACGTCCTACCGAAGTTCTCCGTCCATATGGCATTAAGGGCACCGATGAATTCTTGCAAAAACTATCAGAATTAACCGGCAAACCAATTCCTGAAGAATTGACCGCTGAACGGGGACGCGCTGTTGATGCGATGACTGATTCTCATGCTTGGTTGCATGGTAAGAAGTTCGCCATCTATGGCGACCCAGATTTAATCTGGGGTGTGGTTAATTTCTTACTAGAAATGGGTGCAGAACCCGTCCACATTATTTGCAACAACGGTGACGAAGAATTCAAAGCAGAACTCGATGCCGTGTTGCAAGCAAGTCCTTTCGGTCAAGGCGCAACAGTCTGGATTAAGAAAGACTTGTGGCACCTGCGGAGTCTGTTGTTCACCGAACCAGTAGACTTCTTTGTGGGCAATTCTTACGGTAAGTATCTCTGGCGTGATACTAAAACCCCAATCGTTCACATCGGTTATCCAATCTTCGACCGTCACCACTTACACCGCTATTCAACTCTCGGTTATGACGGCGTAATCAACATGTTGAATTGGGTCGTAAACCGCATCCTGGATGAACTAGATCGCAACACGATCGTTCCAGCGAAGACGGATATTTCTTACGACTTGATTCGGTAAGTTTGACCCTCTGGAAGGGAATAAGGAAAAGCAGGATGAGTGTAGTTTCTCCTAGTGTTTGATTCGAGGTAACGCTCAAATGAGTATCCTACTTTTCCTTTTTCCTTTTTCTTTTTTTCGGAACTGACGCACGAGGCTCATATCACCTTTGTTTCTGCGTAGATCTCTAGTTCCAAAGCGACGATTTTGCATAGAAACCCCTAGAAACCGGGTTTCTGCGTAGATCTCTAGTTTCAAAGCAACGATTTTCCATAGAAACCCGGTTTCTTTGCGTAAGCCCTGTTTCTATTACTTGGAGCGAAGCGAGATGGCAACACTTAGCCCGATTCACGACCACGACCATCACCACCACGAGCTAGTAAGAAACCCAAGACGCCCTGGCTTCGACATCCTTTATCCCTTGCGTCAATTGGTAGATAGCATCGAAGTTAAAGATAGAAACATTGCCCATTTGTTTTGTCAACTGATTCCTTGCTGCTGTCCTTTTGAACGCGATGTCAATTTATTCGGGCGGGTTTTATTCCACATTCCACCTTTGTGTAAATTGAATCCCCTCTACAACGAGTTTGTATTCTTGCGCTTCCGCGCCCTCTCCTTCCTCGCCGATGTGTGCGGTGAAGATGTAACGAAATATATTTGTTGATTGCTAATTGCTAATAGCTAATTGCTAATTGCTAAGTTGTAAAAATCAACACAATTTTCCAGAGCAATCGGTGATTAGCTATTATGACAAGCCAAAACTAGAGAAGAAAAAGTAAATAGCCGTTAGCCATTAGCCATTAGCCATTAGCCATGAAAATTACACAAGCTAAAATAAGCGAACTCCTGAGCGAAAAAGGCTGCGAACACAATCATCAGAAAGAAGGGAAAAAGAAAACAGCTTGTACTAAGCAAGCACAACCGGGAGCCGCTCAAGGTGGATGTGCATTTGATGGTGCTTCGATTGCTTTAGTTCCGATTACTGATGTTGCACATTTGGTTCACGGACCGATTGCTTGTGCGGGTAATTCTTGGGGTTCTAGAGGTAGTCAATCTTCGGGGCCGCAACTTTATAAAATGGGTTTTACGACCGATGTTAGTGAAAATGATGTGATTTTTGGGGGAGAGAAGAAGCTGTACAAGGCGATTAAAGAGGTGAGCGATCGCTACAACCCCGCCGCCGTCTTTGTATACTCGACCTGCGTTACAGCGCTGATTGGGGACGATCTGGATGCAGTTTGTTCTGCTGCTTCAAAGAAATTCGGCGTTCCCGTCGTCCCGATCAATTCCCCCGGTTTTGTTGGTACGAAAAATTTAGGCAACCGCATCGGCGGCGAAGCATTGCTCGATTACGTTGTCGGCACAAAAGAGCCAGATTATACCACACCTTACGACATTAATTTAATCGGCGAATACAACATCGCCGGGGAAATGTGGGGAGTTTTACCCTTATTTGAAAAGTTAGGAATTCGCGTCCTAGCTAAAATTACCGGCGACGCCCGTTACAACGAAGTCTGCACCGCCCACCGCGCCAAACTCAACGTGATGATCTGCTCTAAAGCGCTGATCAACATGGGGACAAAGATGCAAGAAAGATACGGCATTCCCTACATTGAGGAATCTTTCTACGGCGTCGAAGATATGAATCGGTGTCTGAGAAATATAGCAGATAAATTGGGCTGTGACGACTTAAAAGCAAGAGTCGAAAAACTAATCGCCGAGGAAACAGAAAAATTAGACCAAGCCCTCGAACCTTATCGCCAACGACTGAAAGGTAAGCGAGTCGTTCTTTACACTGGAGGGGTAAAAAGCTGGTCGGTTATATCCGCCGCCAAAGATTTAGGGATGCAAGTAATGGCAACCAGCACCAAGAAAAGTACCGAAGAAGATAAAGCCAAAATTAAAGAACTCTTGGGCAAAGAAGGCATCATGCTAGAAAAAGGCAACGCCGCCGAACTGCTAGAGGTAATTGCTAAAACCAAAGCCGAGATGTTAATCGCTGGCGGACGCAACCAATATACAGCATTGAAAGCCAAAATTCCATTTTTGGATATTAACCAAGAGCGCCATCATCCCTACGCGGGTTATGTAGGAATGATCGAAATGGCAAGGGAATTAGACGAAGCGCTACACAGTCCCATTTGGGAACAAGTACGCAAACCAGCACCGTGGGAATAGGTAATGGGTAATGGGTAATTGGTAATGAGTAATGGAAACCAAATACCAAATACCAAATCATCGGGGCGGGTTTATATAGGTTGTCTGCGATCGCATACATTGCTGGTGAAACCCGCCCCTACACAATTACTAATTACCAATTACCAATTAGCAATTAGCAATTAGCAATTAGCAAATATTATGGCTACTGTAATCACCCCCACAAAATCCGTTGCTGTTAATCCCCTGAAACAATCTCAACCTCTGGGTGCAGCGTTAGCTTTCTTAGGTTTAAAAGGAACGATGCCGTTGTTTCACGGTTCCCAAGGTTGCACGGCGTTTGCCAAAGTTATGTTAGTGCGGCACTTTCGGGAAGCGATTCCTTTAAGTACGACCGCAATGACGGAAACAACGACAATTTTAGGCGGAGAAGATAACGTACAAACCGCGCTTTTAACCTTGTTAGTTAAAGCGAAACCAGAAATTATTGGACTGTGTACGACTGGGTTAACGGAAACGCGCGGGGATGATATGCATGGCATCCTTAAAACGATTAAACAGCGCTATCCAGAATTGCAAGATTTGCCGATTGTCTTTGTTTCCACTCCGGATTTTAAGGGTGCTTTACAAGATGGATATGCTGCTGCGGTTCAAAGCATTGTGCAGACAATTCCAGAAGCAGGAAATTTGATCGAAGATCAAGTGACAATTTTGCCTTCTTCGGCATTTTCGCCGGGGGATGTGGAGGAAATTAAGGAGATTGTCGAGGCGTTTGGACTAAAACCAATTGTCGTCCCCGATCTTTCCCTTTCCCTCGATGGTCACTTGAACGAGGGAGACTACAGCGCCACGACGACTGGGGGGACGAGTTTAGAGGATTTGCGGCGCGTTGGTGCTTCGGCGTTTACCCTAGCGCTGGGGGAAAGTATGCGGGGTGCGGCGGATATTCTGATGCAGCGCTTCGGTACGGAATATCAGGTGTTTCCCAGAGTCACGGGATTGAGTGCGGTGGATGAGTTGATGGTGCGACTTTGTTTGGTGAGCGATCGCTCTGTGCCAGAAAAATACCGCCGCCAGCGCACCCAACTCCAAGACGCGATGTTAGACACCCACTTCTACTTCGGGCGCAAACGGATAGCGATCGCATTAGAACCAGATTTATTGTATGCAACTAGCTGCTTTTTACAAGAAATGGGAGCAGAAATTCAAGCGGCTGTTACTACCACAAAGTCACCAATTCTGCAAGAAGTACCTACAGAATTTGTCAAGATTGGCGACTTAGAAGATTTAGAACAATTGGCGGTTAGTGCGGATTTACTGATTACCAATTCCCAGGGATCTAGGGTGAGTAAAAAATTGGGAATTCCTCTCTATCGGCGAGGATTGCCCATCTACGATCGCTTGGGTAACGGTCACTTTTCCTCAGTTGGTTATAAGGGAACCACCGCCCTGTTGTTTAATATTGGCAATATTTTATTGGAGGAAGAAGAAATAAAAAATAAACATTAAAAATAGCAAGATTTTCAATTTTTCATGCGAGACTTAACCTAAGTAGCAGAAGAGGGAAAAAATGAAAATTGCATTTGCTACGCAAGACCTGATTCACATCAATGCCCACTTCGGATCGGCGAAACAAATGGCAGTTTACGACGTGTCGCCAGAGGGCTATCAATTCTTAGAAACCATCGGGTTTGATGGCAAACTTGACGAAGATGGTAACGAAGATAAATTAGTTCCCAAAATCGAAGCTTTATCGGACTGTACCATTGTTTATGTAGCCGCAATTGGTGGCAGTGCAGCGGCGAGGCTAATTCGCAAGAAAGTAACTCCCGTCAAGTCAAAAACCGAAGACGACGAGATTACTGAAGTCCTCGAAAATCTGGTGACTACCCTAAAAGGAAATCCGCCACCTTGGCTGCGAAAAGCCTTGCAGACAACCGAAAAAAGCTTTGAAGATTTTGAGGAATAATAGCCTTTTTCCCGCTCTTAACTTCAAAGGTACGCACAACTTTCAAACCCATCGACAACGCTAGGAAGATCTCATGAGTTCAACAGATACAGCACTGAAAACCCTGAGCAATGAAGAGTTAGTAAAAGCCTCACCATACCTGCAAGAATTGGCACGTCAAATGCGCGCTCAAGACGGCTATGGTACTTTCCGCAGTTGGTCGGATGAATTGGTTCTCAAACCATTTATTGTCAGCAAAGAACAGAAACGGAAAATCTCTGTTGATGGCGATGTCGATCCGGTAACTAAGTTAAGAGTTGCGTCATTTTATCGCGCAGTTGCAGCCAGAGTAGAACAAGAAACCGGACTGCTTTGTCAAGTCGTAATTGACTTAAGTCACGAAGGTTTTGGCTGGGCATTAGTATTTTCCGGTCGCCTTTTAGTCACCGCCAGAACCCTGCGCGATGCCCAAAGATTTGGCTTCGATTCTTTTGAAAAATTGGCAGCCGAAGGCGAAAAAATCGTCGCATCTGCGGTAGAACTAGCTACCCGCCATCGCGACGTAGCAAAAATTTAGTCATGAGGTAATGGGTAATTTCAAATTTTAGATTGCAGATTGCAGATTTAAAAAGAGGGCTTACGCGCCATGACCTAGAAACCGGGTTTCTGCGTATATCTCTCGTTTCCAAACCTAAGATTTTTCAGAGAAACCCGGTTTCTTTGCGTAAGTCCTCAAAAAGTCAATCTAAAATCTGAAATCTAAAATCTGAAATCCCCTGACCAATTACCAAGGAAGAAACTTATGGTTCAAACAAGCGAACTAACCATTGAGGACTTAAAAACTAAAATTAAACGCCTCAACAGCAAAGGCGGTCAACTCAAAATGGAGCTTCACGATTTAGCTGAGGGACTGCCAACAGATTTCGACAAAATTATGGAGGTAGCAGGCAGAACTTACGAACTATTTAGCGAGTTAGACGAGCTGAAAAAACAGTTAAAAGCACAGGAGCAAGCCAAATGACACAGACTTTAGCAGATCTGAGAAAAATATCTGATGCTGAAGACTATTTTCACTTTTTTAACCTCCCTTTCGATCAGCAGGTTGTGAATGTCAACCGCTTGCACATACTGAAGAAATTTTCTCAGTATATGACTGAGATTGATGAAAGTTTTCCAGATCTAACTGAAGCGGAAAAGCTGACAAAGTACAGCGAAGCTCTGCAAAGTGCTTATAACTTGTTCTTGAGTTCAAACGCGGTAGAGCAAAAACTCTTCAAGGTGTTTAACGACAAACCCAAAAATGTCGTGATGCTCTCAGATATCAAAGTTGATTAATTCTCATTCCTTCACGGCGAAACCAGAAACCGGGTTTCTTCGTAGATCTCTTTCCTTGCTCAACAATTTTTCACAGAAACCCGGTTTCTTTCCCCCACACAACTGACTAACGAGGAGGATTGAATTGGTAAACTTTACACCCACGGAATTAGAACGTTACCATCGCCAAATGATGCTTCCTGGTTTTGGTGAAGAAGCACAGCGCAAACTCCGCCAAGCGACTGTTTTAGTCACGGGTGTAGGGGGATTAGGCGGTACGGCGGCGCTATATTTGGCGGTGGCGGGAGTTGGGCGGCTGATTTTAGTCAGGGGTGGCGATTTGCGCCTGGATGACATGAATCGGCAAATTTTGATGACGGATGATTGGGTAGGAAAACCCAGAGTTTTAAAGGCAAAGGAAACGCTTTCTGCAATTAATCCCGATGTGGAAATTGAGGCGATTCCTGAATATGTCACCGCATCAAATGTTGATTCTTTAGTGTTGCAGGCAGATATCGCCCTCGACTGCGCTCACAACTTTGAGGAGAGAGATTTATTGAATGCTGCTTGCGTGCGTTGGCGCAAACCAATGGTTGAAGCAGCGATGAACGGAATGGAGGCTTACCTAACAACTATTATCCCCGGTGAGACTCCCTGTTTATCTTGTTTATTCCCAGAAAAACCGGAGTGGGATCGACGCGCTTTCGGAGTGTTAGGAGCAGTTTCTGGAACGCTGGCAACTTTAACAGCTTTAGAGGCAATTAAGGTAATTACTGGTTTAGGAAAGCCTTTATTGTCGCAACTGTTAACGATGGACTTGGGAACGCTGGAATTTGCCAAACGTCGCCCTTATCACGATCCGCATTGTCCTGTTTGTGGAAACCCCACATAATTGCAGATTGCAGATTTCAGATGGCAAATTTAAAAGTTAATCTGAAATCATAAATCTAAAATCTGAAATCGTTTTAGGAGGATTCATGACCGTTAAATTAACTGAAGTTGCCGCATTTCGTCTTCGTACATTCTTGCGCGGCAGCAGCAATCAAGAAGGAACGCAAAAGGGTGTAAGGCTAGCAGTAGCTGATGGGGGTTGCAGCGGTTACGAGTACAAAATGGAAATCACTAGCACTCCCAAAGCTGATGATTTGGTGGTTGAAAATGAAGACAAAGTACTGTTTTTCATTGACCGCGAAAGCGCTCCTTTAATTGAAGGAATCGTGATCGACTTTGTTGATGGTTTAGTCGAGTCCGGCTTTAAGTTTCTGAATCCGAATGCAACTGATACCTGTGGCTGTGGCAAGTCCTTTAAAGTAGGAGATTGTACGCCACAAGGTGTTCCTTGCAGTTAGATCGCGCTCTGGGGCGGGTTTATAACTATTGTCTATGCCAGAAACCGGGTTTCTTAGTAGATCTCTAGTTTCCAAGTCGAAGATTAATCGATAGCAACCCAGTTTCTTTACGTAAAACCCGCCTCTACACATTTTGTAAAAGAACACGTAATTTTCTTGGAGGATACAACAATGACTGCAACTTACAAAGTGCGCTTGATCAACAAAAAGCGTAATCTCGATGTTGTAATTGATGTTCCTGAAGATACTTATATCTTTGATGCTGCTGAAGAGGCAGATATTGACTTACCATCGTCTTGTCGTTCGGGTTCTTGTTCCAGCTGCGTTGGTAAAGTTGTTGAAGGGGAAATCGATCAATCCGATCAAAATTTCCTGGATGAGGAGCAAATGGCTAAGGGATTTGCTTTGCTGTGCGTGACTTATCCTCGTTCTGATGTGACGATTCGGACTCACCAAGAAGCTTATCTTGTATAAATTTTAGAAACCGGGTTTCTGGCTGAGATCTTTGGTTTGCATCGATGATTTTTCCGAGAAACCCGGTTTCTTGGCGCTGGTTTCTGGCTGAGATCTTTGGTTTGCATCGATGATTTTTCCGAGAAACCCGGTTTCTTTAAGCCATTTAAACCCGCGCCCAATTCAATTTTTTGATGTGAATGGCTGGTCTTAAATCCCTATAGGAGTCGTAGCTTGATACAATGCTACAGCTTCTAGGGATTTTTTTTATTTTAAGCGTTAGATTGCTTGCCAAAATAACCACTAAACTCCTCAAGTTATAAACCGGATTTCTGCGTAGATATCTGGTTTCAAAGCGACAATTTTTCCTAAAAACCCGGCTTCTTTGTTTGACTACAAACGCAATAATTATTAACTAAAATGTATGGTAGATTAAAAATAGTGTCCTATGATACAGGAAAAGGTTTCATAATAATGATTAGCGAAGAACAGCTAGCAAAAGAATTCACGCAAGTCGTCGATCGCATTTACCCGCGAGCCGGAAGGCAGTTGCACCGATGTTATGTCAAGGTTGTCGAGTTTTACGTTAAACGACTTGGCAGACGCCTTCATTACATTGTGATTTATAGCCCTTCCTACTTATGCCCTGCTTTACAAGTACAGCGAGGTATACTCAGAGAAGTAGCAGAAAATATGGGGCTAATGGATGTAGTTATTGTTAATGCTACGCAACTTTTACGCGACCCGATGTCGAAGGTTAAGCAGGAAGATTCTCGCTTTTGGTTGGAGTTACATTGGATTGCGACTCAGGAAGAATAAACGGGTGATTGAGTTGATGCGATCGCTTCCCTCTAATTAATATCATCTCCGTTCGCGTGCTGCACATCCGGGGCGGGTTTAACAAATTTTCGCGTGGTTTCACTGCATCTTTGGTAAAACCCGCCCCTACAAAGATCAAAAACACTTGGCCTGCCTTTGCTACCGGAGATGATATAACTTGCTTGAAGGGTTATTACAGGTTTTGTTTATTTATATACAAAAGTAAACATAAATAATTATTCGTCAAAACAGTTGCAAATTTTTAGCAAAACTGTATCTTAAAAGACAGGTTAAGTTGAGATAAAATCTCATAATTAAACCAGGAGTTTACTCTGGGTGAGGAGTTGCAATATTTGCCGAAAAGGAGCGTTTTAGATGTTAACTCAAGGTTTTACGGTTTGTCTTTCGTCGCTAGAGTTACTCAATCCAGGAGAGCAAGGGATTGTGACTCGTTTTAGCAATACGGATGAAGCGACTATTGAGCAACTGAAGGCAATGGGAATTAAACCGGGAATGGGGATTGTTTTAGAGATGCGATCGCACACCTTCATCGTCGCCGATGGACATCGCCGCTGGGAACTCGACCAAGCAATGGCGCGGGCGATTTGCGTCCGTCTTACCCAGAGTAAATAAATAGAGTGTAGTTTTAGCGATCGCCAAAAAACTACACTTAAAACCAAACGCAATTAATCGACTGCAACCATTACGTCAGATGACTTAATTACTGCGAAAACCTCTGCGCCTTCTGCAATTTTCATTTGATCCGCTGAAGCTTTAGTGATGATGCTAACGACTTCAACTCCGGGCGCAACTTCTATGACGACTTCAGTATTAACCGAACCGGGCGTCACTTTCTTGACTGTACCTTTGAGAGCGTTACGCGCGCTAATTTTCATTCCTACTCCTCATCCAAAATTTCTATCTGAGTCATCGTAGCAGGTTTTACTTTATTAGCAAAAACCTATAAAATTTTGTAGCTTTAATTACAATTCAACGGCAATCATCACATCAGAAGATTTAATCACTACACAAACTTCCTTTTGGGGACTAACTGCAAACCGCTGTACTGAAGATTTTGTAATCACCGCTACAATTTCTACTCCTGGCGCAATTTCTACAGTCACCTCTGCATTGATATCACCCAGCACTACTTGTTTTACTTTACCCCAGAGCCTGTTGCGGGCGCTAATACAGAGAAAGTTATGGTTTGATATTTTAGTTTCTGGTTTTGTTTCGCTTGCACTCGCAACTTGCTGGGATACTTCCTCCGATTGCGGCTGTAAATTGCGAATTAGTTCCCGCAGTACCTCAGTTTTCGAGCGTTGAGACTTTTGGCAATACCGCTCTAAAATTATTTGTTCCTCTGGGGAGGATTGAAATGTTATCCATCCTTGACTTTTTCTCGGCATAGGTATTTACCAACTAAATTGGTATGTTACTCTAATTTGGTTGGTATTATCATACCAACCTGGGCGTGGTGAGTAGGAAACGCACGCACAAAGTTTAACTATTTTTTGTGATTAAAATGACAAAAAAACGTCTTGTTAATTTCTTACGCTGGATAGTTACGGCTTTGATTTTAACCATCGGCATCAAGTTAATAACTCCATCGCCTGTAGCCGCACAAGCTAACCCAACTTTGCTGGTATCTGCTGCGGCTAGCTTAAAAGAATCCCTGGAAGAAATTGCACCCCTTTATCGACAAGCAAAGCCAAACGTGACGATTCGATATAACTTCGGCGCGTCGGGTACTTTGCAGCAACAAATTGAAAACGGCGCACCCGCAGATATATTTATTTCGGCTGCTAATAAACAAATGGATGCCTTGCAGCAAAAAAATCTCCTCCTAGCAGGAACTCGCCGCAATTTACTCACAAACCGCGTTGTTTTGATTGTGCCGAGAAATTCGACCGGAATTGCTAATTTTCGCGGGTTAACGGCGGCTAACGTCAGGAGAATTGCAATTGGCGAACCTCGAACCGTACCCGCGGGACAATATGCTGAAGAAATCTTGAGGAATTTAGGGATTTTAGAACAAGTCAGACCAAAATTTGTACTAGGTAATAGCGTCCGTAATGTTCTAGCTGCGGTGGAAAGCGGCAATGCAGATGCAGGTGTTGTATACGCTACAGATGCCAGATTATCAGATCGGGTAAGAGTAGTAGAAACAGCAGCCCAAAACTTACATTCTCCCGTTGTTTATCCGATGGCGGTGCTGAGAAGCACTAGAAATGCGGCGGCAGCGAGAGAATACGCGCAATTTTTGGCAAGCGATCGCCGCCCTCGCAGCATATTTGAAAAATACGGATTTACTATGGCGCGTTGAGGTGCAAATATTTATGAAAGGTCAGGATTGGCTGGTAACAGATGACGGAAAATGTCAACCCTGCGAATCGGTTAGACCCTGGGAATTAATCCGGGATAATTATCGATTTTACCGCTTTTTAACCGAGGTGGAAGATATCTTGAATCAGTTAATAACCAACGAAGAAGATGTCCTGAATCAAGCGATCGATGAAACCATTTGCTTACCAGCAATTCGCAAGTTAGTCCGCCAGCTAGTCTTGAATTCATACTGGGTACAAACTCAATATCTTAAACCAGATCCGGAAACTGGAATTTCGGTGATGATTTTATACGATGAAATCGGTTATCCCTTAACGGTACAAACGGTAACTTTGTCGCCAGGAAGCGTTTCTCCGATTCACAATCACGGTACTTGGGGAATCGTGGCAGTGATGAAAGGACAAGAAAAAAATACTTTTTGGCGGCGCACCAATCATCCGGATTTTCCCGCTAAAATTGACCGAGTCGGAGAAAAGATTTTAAAAGAAGGAGATATTATTAGTTTCACTCCCGATGCAATTCACAGTATCCAAGCAGTGGGAGATGAACCGACAATTACTTTTAATATTTATGGCGAGGCGAGTATGTCAAAGCGATTTGAGTTCGATTTGGATAAGGCAACGGCGAAGAATTATTAATCCGGATTTTTGCTTTTTTAGAAATCAGAGCGCAGAAATAAATTTCTGACTGTAGAGACGTTACATGTAACGTCTCTACAGCTAAAATCCGTTTTAACGGATTAGAAGAGTTTGGAGATCGGCAGTATAATAAAATAAGGAGAAAAAAGCGATAATGAATTGCGCTAATTAGTAAAATCTGATAAGCTTGGTGCGAAGAGGATAACTATGAATAATTGAAGTAAAGTTATGCAAATACCTCTAGATTTGTCCCCGTTGTGGATTTCTTTAAAAACCGCTTCTATAGCTACATTGATGACTTTCTTCTTGGGGATAGCTGCCGCTTATTGGATGTGGGGATATCGAGGTAAAGGCAAATCTTTAATCGAAGGAATTTTTGTTGCTCCTCTGATTCTACCGCCCACGGTTGTGGGTTTTTTATTGCTGCTATTGTTTGGTAAAAATGGCGCTTTTGGACAAATACTAACGCAACTAAATATCAATATTGTTTTTACTTGGTATGCGGCTGTCATTACCGCTACAGTTGTCGCTTTTCCTTTAATGTATCGCACGGCATTGGGAGCTTTTGAACAAATTGATGCGACTCTTTTGCGGGCAGCGAAAACTTTAGGCGCTGCTGATGTAACGGTTTTTTGGCGGATTAGTTTACCTTTAGCTTTACCGGGACTGGTGGCGGGAAGTATTCTCGCTTTTTGTCGTGCTTTGGGTGAATTTGGCGCGACGTTAATGTTAGCGGGGAATATTCCCGGAGAAACTCAGACTCTGCCAATGGCGATTTATTTCGCAGTAGAAAGTGGGGCAATCGCTGAAGCTTGGCTGTGGGTGTTGACGATCTTAGGAATTACTCTTTCTGCGATTACTGCCGTTAATTTTTGGGTGCAGAAGAAAGCAGGGAGGCAGGGGAATCCAGCAGAGGCGCAGAGGAACAGGGGAGAATTACCAATTACCAATTACCAATTACCAATTACCAATGATGGACTGTTTGTAGATATTGAAAAGCAACTGAATGATTTTCGGTTAAATGTTACTTTTAATAGTAGCGATCGCCCGCTAGGATTGCTGGGCGCATCTGGATCGGGGAAAAGCACGATTCTGCGCTGCATTGCGGGGATTGAAACGCCGGATAAAGGGCGAATTGTATTGAATGGGCGGGTGTTGTTTGATTCCGCAGCCGGGATTAATTTACCGCCGCGCGATCGCCGCGTGGGTTTTTTGTTTCAGAATTATGCTTTGTTCCCCCATCTCACGGTGGCGCAAAATATCGCCTTTGGTTTACCCAAGGGGACTTCTAAGAACAAGATCAAGCAGCAGGTAGAAGCGCAACTGGCGAAGGTACGATTGCAGGGATATAGCGATCGCTATCCGCATCAACTCTCTGGCGGAGAACAACAGCGGGTAGCTTTGGCGCGTACTTTAGCCAGCGAACCAGAAGTTTTATTATTAGATGAACCGTTTTCCGCACTCGATACTTATTTACGCAGTCAATTGGAAATGCAATTGATTTCTGTATTAGATAATTATCCGGGCGTGACGTTGTTTGTCACCCACAATTTAGAGGAAGCTTATCGGGTGTGCGAGAAATTGCTGATCGTGGATAATGGGGTAGCGATCGCATCCGACGCGAAACAAAACATTTTCGAGCATCCTCACACATTCCGCGTCGCCCAATTGACTGGATGCAAAAACTTTTCGCGCGCTAAAGTTACCCCATCTGGGCGGGTAGAAGCAATTGATTGGGACTGCAAATTACAGGTGGTTGAACCAATTCCAGAAGCACTTTCTTACATTGGAATTCGCGCCCACCAATTGACTTTTATCGACGATCCAAACCGGGAAAATACTTTTCCCTGCTGGTTGGTTCAAACCAGCGAAACCCAACACCGCATGACTTTATACCTCAAGTTAAATTCTTTTCCCAAAAGTGCGGAAGATTACCACCTTCAAGTCGAAGTTTTTAAAGAAAAATGGGCGACATTAAAAGAATCTCCGTTCCCTTGGCACGTTCAATTACACCCGCTACGATTGTTCTTAATGTCAGAATCAACGGCAGTTAATGCGTTAGTTCCCATTAACTAGGAGCCAGGTTCAATTCATGCTTTTTAGAGAATGAACTTTTTTACTTACCAAAAAGCTGAATCCCAAAACAGCGGCTAAGGTAATAGCATTTTGTTCCGGTTCTGGCACGGGTTTTGCCTGTGTTATTTCTGTTACTTGCGGTCGTTCAAAAGACCTTCCGGTTAAAGTTCCTGTATATCCATTAATTCCCCCCTCAAAGATATTCCAAGAGAATCGACCACCTGTAGGGTCAATTTGTAGATAACCACCATTAGTTATAACTATGGGAACACCACAGATAAACGGCCTCGGCGCGGGACAGGGGATGGGCGGAAATTGACGCACAAAGAAAATCGACGAATTGATCGACAAATCCCTAGTTAAAACGTTAAAAGAACGAAAACCAAATTTGTCTATGATGCCAAAAAAGTTAAGGCTAAAATCGCTAACTTCAGAGCTAGATATCGTGCCATCTCCATTCAAATCTTCTCCCGTAAAAGTACCTGAAATTGCATTATTACTTGAGCTAAAATCAAAATTTAACCCCCCCCTTCTTGGTTCGGGAGCTACATTTCCTGGAGTAAACCAAGACTCAAAAAAATAGCCTCCCTGGGTGAATGAAAAAGTTGCTGCTTTTGCTTGGTTGACTTGCAGTAAAACAGCACAGCTTAGGGTGGTTCCAATTGTTGCTGCTAACTTGGTAACTCTATTCATCATTTCTCCTTGATTGGTCAGCCTATCAATATTATTCAGTATTTTCCTTGAGAGGTTTAATCGGTATATAAAGAAACAGTAAATTTTTGACAAACATATGATAAAGAAGCGTATGTTTTTAAGTAAACTTACTGAATTTTATGACAGCAACCCACGATACTTCCCAAAGATCCGCTTTAAAATTTGTCATTTTTCTCGGAATTGTCAGCCTTTGCGCCGATATGACCTACGAAGGGGCGCGCAGCATCACGGGGGCTTATTTAGGGGTTTTGGGAGCGAGCGGGGCTGTAGTGGGGCTGGTAGCAGGCTTGGGTGAGTTAATTGGGTATGGCTTGCGTATAGCAATCGGTTATCTGAGCGACAAAACTGGCAAATATTGGGCAATTACCACATTAGGTTTCTTCATCAATACCGCCGTCGTACCGCTTTTAGCATTAGCAGGAAGGTGGGAAATTGCAGCAGGATTGATGATAGCAGAACGCACGGGAAAAGCGATTCGCACCCCTCCCCGCGATGTTTTGCTTTCCCATGCAGCACTTAGAATTGGGCAGGGTTTTGGTTTTGGATTGCACGAAGCCTTGGATCAAATTGGTGCAACGATGGGGCCATTGGCTGTAGCAGCAATGATATTTTTACAACATGGATATCGGGGAGGATTTGCGATTTTGGCAATCCCGGCGGTAGTTGGTTTAATAGTACTTGTAGTGCTGTCGCGAGTTTATCCCAATCCCCATGAATTTGAAACAACCAAGATTGAATTAAAAGGAGAAGGACTCCCCCCCATCTATTGGATTTATTTAGGTGCGGTAGCATTAATTGGAGCGGGTTATGCAGATTTTCCCTTGATTGCTTTTCACTTGCAAAAAAGTACAGCGATCGCTCAAAACCAGATTCCTTTATTGTATGCTTTGGCGATGGGAGTGGATGCGATCGCTGCCCTAATTTTCGGCAAATTGTTTGACATCAAAGGCATATCTGTGCTAGCGATCGCTGCCTTAATTTCTTCCTTATTTGCTCCTTTAGTCTTCCTCGGCAACTTCCCAATCGCTTTACTCGGAATGACTTTATGGGGAATTGGCATGGGAGCGCAAGAATCGATTTTAAAAGCAGCAATAGCGGGAATGGTGCCGATAGAGAGAAGAGGCTCTGCCTTTGGTATTTTTCACACAGGTTATGGCGTCGCTTGGTTTTTAGGCAGTGCTTTAATGGGAATTTTTTACGATTTTGACATTAACTTTGTCATCGTCTTTTCCATTGCCATGCAACTCGCTGCCATTCCCGTACTGTTCTTAGTGAGCAAAAGAGTCAGTAAGGAGGATAATTGATTTTGCTTGGTTATCCTGGCTCAGAGAACCCTTAAATTTAGTCAATCATTGAGTTCTACTGACGCGATCGCTCCATTCAATAATCGTATTTTCGCTGAGATGTTCGGCAATATCGTTATAAAATACCACCACAGCAACAACCACACCAGATTCCAGAATTGGCACGCCCAAAGCTGCCTTTAACCCAAATTTTTTAGCCAGATGAGATCTATAGTATATCGATGGTTCTAACGATACGTTTTCAATCGATTCGCTTTGTTGCGTTAACCAGACGCGCCCCGGTAAACCAGCACCTAAACCAAACGTAAAGCTTTCGGATTCTTTGCGGAACTCTGCATATTTCTCATCAGCTATGTAGTAAGCCCGATGGCATTGTAGCAGATCGTTTTTTGGCACCCAGATTTCGCCGTATTTCCATCCAGCAGATTCGCAGATTTGTTTGAGGATCTGCGTCAATTCGGTTTCTGAATTATCGGGTTTAATTTCCAGCAAAATGGCGTTCGGTGGTTTTATGCGATCGCTCACCATTATACATCTATAGCTAGGGGCTAGAGACTAGGGTTTCGGGAAACAAGGGCACCAAATCAAAGCTTTGACGAAGGAATCAACCGCTCTTAGAAACCGAGTTGCTTCAGCGATATTTCACAGAAACCCGGTTTCTTGTCGTAAGAAATAACCCTCTAGCAAAGTTGCCAGAGGGTTATTTCTAAATCTTTTTATTAACTAGCCAACCAAAGTCAAATCTTTGTCAGGCGTAGAAGCAGAAGCTTTTTCTTCTACCTTTGGGGCGTACAGGACTTCCTCTGCGATCGCATCAGAGGTAACTTCTGGATGTGCGGTAGAATCAACTACAGCATCAACTACAGCGGCTTTTGCCAGACGTGCCTTATAAACTACGCCTGCTGCTACAGCCCCTGCAACGGCGGTAATTCCAACGCCTGCGATCGCCATCTTTTTGGGAAAATCCATTTTGTTGGCAGTGAGGCTGGGAGAATTGCCATCTGTCGCGGCGTTAGCGCCCTTATTCTTGCCAAACATACACGAATATGCTTCGGCGGGAGCAACTGAACCTAACAAAATGCTGCTCGCAGCAGCCGCGGAAAGGATTGCTGAAAGCCGTAGATTTAGTTTCATAATTGCTAGTTGTTAAGAATGATTACTTTTGTAGCAATAATGCCAAAGGTTTGTCAAGTTAAGCTGGATACAAAAACTACAAATTTTTAACCCTGATAAAATTTATACTGAAGTCATCAGGTTTGATGGTGGTGATTGGTAATAGGTAATAGATAACTGGATGAAAAAGCTTGTGGATTCAATACAATTACCAATTACCCATTACCTATTACCAGTTTAAAAAGCTCATGTTGACTTTGACGCAACGCTTGCCAGCAAATCCAGATGCAGCAGTTAACTTTACCCTATCGCTGACCGCAGAGGAACGGACGCGCAGTCGCCATCGCTACCTTGCTGCTGACGGACAACCAATGTATTTGCACTTACCGCGAGGAACGGTGCTGCGCGATCGCGATCTGTTACTCTCAGACAGCGGCGATATTGTAGTTGGCGTGCAGGCTAAACCAGAACCCGTCCTCACGGTAACGGCTAAAACACCCCTAGCGCTACTCAAAGCGGCGTATCATTTGGGTAATCGCCACGTAGCGCTAGAAATTACGACAACTTACTTACGACTGTCGCCAGATCCGGTGTTGAAGGCAATGCTCGAACAAATGGATCTGGAGGTAAAAGAGGAAGTAATGCCTTTTCAGCCAGAGGTAGGTGCTTATGTACACCACCATTAGCGGTTAGGTTTCTTCTTCGAGCGATCGCTTTGGGGTGCCCAACTCGTCTGGTAACTCTTCCAGATTGCAATTTAAAGCTCTACAAAGGGCTTTTATTTGAGGAATCGTCAAACTAGGTTGATACTCGCCACCCTCCCAAGCTTGAACGGCTCTGGTAGAAACTCCCAGTAACTTTGCTAGTTGCTCTTGGGTTAATTGCGCTTTTCTTCTTAATACCTTCAAAGGGCTTTCCGGTGCGTCTACTTCTCGTTTTTTCTTGACCATGTTAACCATAATGGATGACCTCGTACTGCTAAATTTGTTGCAATTGACTAACTCAGCGCTTCCTGTGGGCGCTTACAGCTATTCAGAAGGTTTGGAACAGCTAGTTTCTTGGGGAACAATTAAAGACAAGCCGAGTCTGAAACATTGGTTAGAACGGGAACTAAACTCCGGTGCAATTCGCGTAGAAACGGCGGTGATGTTGCGAGCTTATCAAGCTGCTAAGCTCGGCAATTTAGAAAGGTTGAGCTATTGGAATGCTTGGGCATCAGCAGCGAGGGAAACTGAAGAATTGCGCCAGCAAAGCTGGCAAATGGGACGCGCTTTGACGCGCTTGCTGCAACAGTTAGAACCGCAGCTAATGCCGATGATGAAAGCTTGCGGCAGCGATTGTAATTATGCGATCGCTTTCGCTATCATCGCTTCCCACTGGCAAATAACCGATAAAACCGCCGTACTTGGATACTTACACAGTTGGGCAACAAATCTCATCGGTGCTGGGGTAAAACTGATTCCTCTGGGGCAAACTGCCGCTCAACAATTGCTGCTGGATTTACATATCAGCATCGTTGAATCTGCGGAAAATATTTTAGCTTTGGAGGATGATGACTTGAGCAGTTGCAGTTGGGGACTAGCACTAGCAAGTATGGCTCACGAAACCCAATATACCCGCTTATTTCGCAGTTGATCTGTTAGGCCAATTTCTGATGGCAGTAATCCTCGATCTCCTGCGATATTTTTCATGGTAATTAATGCCTCCTGATTTGATTTCGCTAACTGAATGTAGCGATTTACACCTAAACAATAGCTTATCTAATTATCTAGGTTATGTCTACCATCAAAACGTAATTTCACTGAATCTTTATTTAAGTAATTAGATTAATATCTTTGCAAGTCGTATTTAAAGATTGCATAAAGAAATGGGTGTAAACCTACTAAATTTACTTAAAATTTACAAAGCATCTATGAAGGAGAAAGTGGGTTTGCTGTAGCAGTTGTAACTAGACAAAGTTTTGGTAAAGTTGGTGTAAAACAAAGAAAGCGATCGCAACCAATTAAAAATTTCAGTAAATTTACCGTTGCGATAAGTTAGATGGTTTAATTGCAACTAACTGAATCGGGAGAAACTATCTATGACTGCGTTTCGTGTGGGAATAGCAGGCCCGGTGGGGTCGGGAAAAACAGCATTGGTCGATGCATTGTGCAAGAGTATGCGCCAGCAATACAGCATTGCCGTAGTGACGAATGATATTTATACCCAAGAGGATGCTCAGTTTTTGGTTAGAAGTCAAGCGTTGGAGAGTTCGCGCATCGTCGGCGTCGAAACCGGCGGCTGTCCCCACACGGCAATTCGGGAAGATGCGTCGATGAATTTAGTCGCCATCGAACAGATAGAAAATCGCTTTCACCACCTCGACTTAATCTTTGTCGAAAGCGGCGGCGATAACCTCGCTTCCACCTTTAGTCCAGAATTAGTAGATCTAACGATTTACGTTATTGATGTGGCTGCTGGCGATAAAATTCCCCGTAAGGGCGGCCCCGGCATTACCAAATCGGATTTACTGGTAATTAATAAGATTGACCTCGCTCCCTTCGTAGGTGCAGATTTGGGCATTATGGAACGGGATGCCAAAAAAATGCGCGGCGATAAACCATTTATCTTTACCAATTTAAAAACTCAGGAAGGACTTTCGGTTGTCATCGAGTTCATTAAATTGCACTTAGGCGAAACAACAGAACCCTCTTCGCTAATCGCTAATCGCTAATCGCTAATGGCACGCCGTTAGAATTACCCATTACCCATTACCCATTACCCATCACCCATTACCCATTACCCCTATTTGTAGTATTTTTTGGAAAGGATTCATAGGTATCATTCCATGCAGCAGCTCTTTCACACGATTAACCGTTGGCAAAAATACTACACGCGGCTAATTTTATCAGTCGCGGCGCTCTTGCTGTTTACCGCGCTGGTAGCTGCACCGGCAAGCGCTACTGGAGTTTATCAGATGCCGAGTTTAGCAGCAGGCGATCGCACGCGCGTACTCGACGAAGCGGAAGTCCTCAGCCGCACCACCGAAGGTAAAATTAGCAACGCCCTGAATAATTTAGCCCAGGATACGGGTAACGGAGTCATATTTGTTACCATTCGCCGCCTCGACTACGGAGAAACTATCGACAGCTTCACCGATGGGTTATTTCAAAAGTGGTTTCCTACCGCTGAAGCACAAGCCAATCAAACCTTATTGGTGATGGATACTTTAACCAGTAACACCGCGATTCGGACGGGGGATAAAGTTAAATCTATCCTGGCGGATGAAATAGCAGATAGCGTGGCGTCGGAAACCGTTTTAGTGCCTTTGCGGAATGGCGCCGCGAAATACAACCAAGCATTTGCTGATGCCAGCGATCGCTTAGTAGCAATCTTATCAGGACAACCCGATCCGGGCGCACCTCAAATTGTCGATAACATTCAAGTCGAAGGCACTTTCACCAAAGCCGAAGAAACCGATCAAGGCAACGCTACCATCTGGGTTGTTGGCTTGTTAATTGCCGCTACCGTCATCCCAATGGCAACGTACTTTTGGTATCAATCAATGGGTTCCTAGTCCCCATTGCCAAACCCGGTTTCTTTACCAGAAATCGGGTTTTCGCGATCGCATTAATTCCGATATCATCGGTTTTCCACCTATCAACTATCAACTATCAACTATCAACTATCAACTATCAACTATCAACTGTCCTCAGTCTTGAACGTACCCTTCCCCGCTAATCAGTGCCATTTCAGCCCGCATAAATTCGCGCCCCAAATAAGCGGCATGGTCTAACATTGTCACCGGGGAAGGTTTGGTTTCTTCAAAAATTTTCACGCAAAGTTCTTTTGCAGTTCTGCCAGTATATAGCGTCTCGTGAGTGCGCTGCACTTTACCCTTTGCCGGAATCACTTTTCCAGTTTCCGGATCTACAGCTAAACCTTGTTCGTTGATAACATTAGTGAAATGTTTAGCACAAATTAATCCAGCATCTCGATCTAGATAGATAATAAAATATCCACCCGGATCGAGGTCAAGATGTCGATTAGATAGTTGCTTATCAATCTCAGCAATTTGATTAATTTGTGCGATTTGGTTCGCTTTTTTTTGGTCGGATAGTTCAATGCGTTGGCGGATTGCTGCTTCAGCGATGCGGATATTTTCTTCGATTGGTTCGCCTTCAGGCGTAGCCATTGGGCCGTACCAAGTTGCCTCTGCATCGGGAGTACGACGACTTACTAGCACATCTAAAGCTTCCAAATCGTCTCGATGTGCCAGCACATAAGCTCTGAGTTCTTTAGTAGACATTTCTTTAAAGTTCGGTTTCATCTATAAACCTCCAGTTCCCATCTTGAAACACAAGAATTTGCAGTTCTTCCCCTGCCCAAATATACACATAACCCTTTTGTTCGTTAAAACGGAATAGCTCGATGTTCCGGTAGTAGTTTGACAGCATCTGGCAGACGCGCAGACAAGCTAGGGCTTGTTCGTTGGTGGGAGTTATTGTCTGTTCCTCAATTTTGGCACAGAGACTAGAATACAACGGTTGGATTCAGGAATCTGCATCGGAGAAGGTGACTTCCCCATCGGGGTTGAGTTGAACTTCGCGACGGCTAAAGGGAATATCCTGATTAATCGCGTCGATTTCTTGCCGTTCAATTTCGTTGACTTCGCTAATATAAGACCGGAGAATTTGCGACAGACGAGAATTATAAAAGCGATGTAAGCTGTGATTCGGCGTAGCGGGGAAACCGCGACGTTTTTTGTGCTGCCCTCCCGCACCGGGATCGAAAATTTGGATATTGTTGGCGATCGCCCACTCAATCGGCATATAGTAACAAGCATTAAAGTGCAAGCTGTCGATCTCGTGGGTAGAACCCCAATAACGTCCGTAAAGGCGATCGCCTTTCGTGATACAAAAAGACATTCCCATTGGATGCTGGGCATCGTACTCGTTATAAGCGGCGACAAATAACACCCGGTGACGATAGTGGTGATGCAGTTGCTCAAAAAATTTCTTGGTCAGATACTTGCTGCCCCACCAGCCAAATTTATCGCAATGGTCGCTGTAAAATTTGTACATCGTGGGAAATAACGACTTGGGAATTTCATCGCCCGTGTGGGTAACCAATCGCAACCCTGCTGTTTCTACGGCTTTGCGTTCCCGCTTGATATTGCGCCGCTGGTTGGCATTAAAAACTTGCAAATAATCATCAAATGTGTTAAAGCCGGAATTTTGCCAAACATAGCTGTGATGCATCCAACTGGTAAAGCCTTGGCGTTCCATTATCGGACGCCATTCGGGGTCAACGTAGAGGAAATTACAACCAGAAATGTGGTGGCGATCGCAAAAATGGTCGATTGCCCCTACCATTAATTCGGTGAGTTCGTCTTCATCTTCACCAGGGGCGATTAAAAAACGATAACCTTCCGCCGGGGTAAACGGCGCCATTCCCAACATTTTCGGGTAATATTGCACTCCCAAGCGATAAGCTAGATCTGCCCATTGATGGTCGAAGACAAACTCGCCGTAACTGTGACCTTTGATGTAAAGCGGAGCGGCGGCGATTAATTGGCGATCGCGCCAGACGGTAAGATGGTTGGGTAGCCAACCAGCCTTTGCAGTCGCACTGCCAGAAGTTTCGAGATTGTTTAACCACTCCCATTCCAGAAAGGGAGTTTTGAGAGGCATGGCGAGGGCATCCCACGCTGTCTGAGGAATTTCAGCAATCTTGTTAATCCAGGAAACAGAATAGCGAGGTAATAGCTGTTCTACCATTGGGGAAACTTCGAGCGCGAAGATTAAACTTTTTTTAGGTTAACAACATTCATCTATTCGAGCTGATACCATCGCAAATAGTGCGATCGCTCTGGTCAATATCCGCACTCGGGTTTTTCAGATAGTCCCGCATCCAATCGCAATTGAGAGAGAACAGTTCGTTTAGTCCGCCAACTTTCCACAGGCGCACCGTGCCATCTTGTCCAGCAGTGACTAGCATCTTGCCATTCGGGCTGAATTCCGCCGCCCAAACTTCACCTTGATGCCCTTTCAGCACAGCCAACTGCTTGCCAGAGTCCGACAGGCGGACGGTACCGTCTTTTCCCGCCGTGGCTAGCAGCCTGCCATCGGGACTAAGTCCCACATCCAGAATCACACCTAAACGCCCTATGGGGTTAGCCAACGGCTTGCCAGAACTATCCCACAAACGAACGGTGCCATCGTCTCCAGCAGTGAATAAAAGCTTGCCATCGGGACTAAACTCGGTATCCCAAACCTCATCTTGATGTCCTTTGAACACAGCCAACTGCTTGCCAGAAATGTCCCACAGGCGGGCGGTGCTGTCTTTTCCACCAGTAACTAAGAACTTGCTATCGGGGCTAACTGCCACGCTATAGACTGCTCCTTTATGGCCTTTGAAAACAGCCAACTGCTTACCTTTAATATCCCACAGGCGGACGGTGCCATCGTCTCCAGCAGTGAATAAAAGCTTGCCATTCGGGCTAACCGTCACGCTATAGACAGCATTTTTATGCCCCTTGAGGACAGCTAACGGCTTACCTTTAATGTCCCACAGACGGGCGATGCCGTCTTCTCCACCAGTAACTAAGAACTTGCCATTGGGACTAAATTCAGCATCCCAAACTTCATCTTTATGCCCTTTGAGGATAGCCAACAACTTACCTTGAATGTCCCACAGGCGGGCGGTGCCATCTTCTCCACCAGTAATTAATAACTTGCCATTTGGACTAAACTTGGCACTCAAAACCGCACCTTGATGCCCCGCGAGAACCAAGAACTGCTTGCCAGAAGTATCCCAGAGTCTGGCGATGCCATCTTCTCCAGCAGTCGCTAGCAGCTTACCATCTGGAGCGAACATGTTAGTGTTGAGCTGAGTTTGATTTTCTTTGAGAACCATTAACAGCTTGCCTTTAGTGTCCCACAAGCGCAAAGTATTGTCTTTGGCGGAAGTGGCTAAAAGTTTGCCATCCCGACTAAATGCGATGCTATAAATATCGCCTTGATGCTCTGGAACTAACTTGTTTTTCAACGGCTTACCTTTAGTGTTCCACAAGCGGACGCTGTTGTCTTGCCCGCCAGTAACTAAGAACTTGCCATTAGGACTAAACGCGACGCTGGTAACTTGACCTTGATGCCCTTTCAACACGTGCAACAACTCACCTTTATGGTTCCAGAGAATCGCGGTGCTGTCTTTTCCGGCGGTGGCTAAAAGCTGACTATTGGGACTAAATGCCACGCTATTGACCAAACCTTGATGCTGTTTAAACACAGCCAATTGCTGACCTTTAATGTTCCACAGGCTGATATTGTTGTCTTTTCCACGAGTGACCAAAAGCTTACTATCGGGGCTAAACCTGCCACCCAAAACGGCACCTGTATGCCATTTAAGAACCGATAACTGCTTTTTAGTTTTAGCGTCCCACAAGCGGGCGGTGCCGTCTTCTCCAGCGGTGACTAATAACTTGCCATCGGGACTGAACGTAGCGCTATTGAGTTTGCCTTTATGTGCTTTCAGAACGTACAACTGTTTCTGAGTTTGAGTGTCCCACAGGCGCGCGGTGCCGTCTTCGCCAGCGGTGACTAATAACTTGCCATCGGGACTAAACGCCATGCTATTAAATTGATTGGCTCGCTCTTGACTTGTTTTCAACACTCCCAACTGGTTGCCAGCAGTATCCCATAAAACAATAGTTGACAGCCGACGAAATAGACTTTCTGAGCCGTTGGTAGCGATGATTTTACCATCAGGGCTGAAAGCGATACTATTTACTGTTCTTTGGTTGCTTTCTAAAAGGTTCTGTTCTTGTCCGGCATAAAATGTTTCGGATAGCTGGGCTATTACTTGATTTTTTAATTGTGCATCAGGCCAAAATAATTGCTTGAGTTCTTTCGCCGCCTGTAAACTTTTTATTCGCGCATTTAGTGTTTGATTTAAAGCCAACAGGGCATCAGATGCTTCTACGGAAGCTTGAATTTGGTTGATATCGGCCTGTCGCCACTGATATCCAGCAAAAATGGCAAATCCGGCGAAGAATACGCCCGCCATTCCAGTTAGTAGCAACCGTTGCTGGATGCTGCGTTGCTCGTGCAATAGTAAGCGATCGCGCAACTCCACGCAAGCACTAACGTATTCGGCTTCCAGATAATTCAGCAACACGAATTTAGGACGTTGCAACAAGGCATAAGCATCCTCTAACCTACCGCCCCGATGGATTAAATAATTATCTTTATCTGGCTTATCCTTGTGGTTTAGCCACTCTTGTGCTGCAATAGCGATCGTTTCTCTTAGTTGCAAATCGCTGCGGTTTTGCTCTAACCATTCCTGCAATCTAGGCCAGTAACGGATTAAAGCTTCGTGGGCGACTTCCAATTCTTCCTTGCCCGTAGCCAGGTTACGACTGGTGACGACCAACCGCGCCCCCTCCCCTGCCAACTGCTGCACCAACTGTTTGGTTGCTTTCAGGTCGCCCTTTGTGGGGACGAGGTCGTCTAACTCGACTCGCTGGCGCGTGTCCCGCCCCTTTTCCCCGCCTACAGCACTTTCGTCCAGATTTGTCAAGCGCAAGAAGATATTTTGTACTTGGTCTTGCTGCTTCGAGGACAAGCTATTGTAAACATCATCGGCGGTTTTGGCGATCGCTTGTTTCACGCCACCGATAGCTGCGTACTCGTCACAGCGCAACCACCGCCCGTGTCGCCGCTTCCACAGTTCTAGCAACAAATGTTGCAACAGCGGCATCGCCCCCGGTTCTCCCTGTACGTCATCCAGAATCGAATTGCACAAATCGGCTTCAAAGCGCAGTCCCACTTTCGCGGCTTGCATTTCCATCGCCCGCCGCAACTCGTTCGAGTCCATCGCCGCTACTAATTCTTGCCTGACTTGCATCAATTCTTTTAATTGGCGATAGGGCGCGCATTCGCCCCAAAAGTCAGCCCGCATCGTAATTACTACCTTTTGCTGTTTGGTGAGGGCTAACAATTGGGTGATGAATTGCTGCCGCAAAGCTTCATCTGTGCAAAGGGTGAATAGTTCCTCAAACTGGTCTACCACCAGCACTGAAGCTAGGTCTTGCACCTTTGATAAACAAATATCCAATTGCGCCAGAGGGTCGCTATTGGGAGTCATGTAACGCACTGGCAGCCCAAGCGCGGGAACCAATCCCGCCAGCACGACGGATGACTTACCGCTACCGGAAGCCCCCAATACGGCTAAAAAGTTGTGTTCTGCTAGTTTTTGTTTTAACTTGTCAATCAGCGCTTCCCGCCCAAAGAACAATTCTCGGTCTTCCGGGCGGAAAGAATTTAAGCCGCGAAAGGGACAGCGCGCATCATAGGCGGGGGGTTCCTTACCCAGCGCCAAAGCATTGAAGCTGAGGTCGATGGTGCTGAGGCACAGGTTATTTACTTCCTCTAAAGCTTTCTTGCGCTCCTGACGGCTAGAAGTGCTTAAGGCGCTGGCTTCTGCATCTAGCGTTGCTTCCAGATTGGCTTTTTGCTGCTCAAACTTTTCTCGCAACACCGGCGCGCGTTCTTGCAGCAGTTTTGCTAAAGCGCTCAAACCAAACTCAATTTCCGAGTTAGTCAATTCTCGCTCTAATTGGTCGGCGAACAAAGGTCGCCCGCCCAAACGGCTGAACAGCGCTGGTACAGTAATATCATCTCGGTCTGCCAAAGCAGCCGTCGCCTCGCGCAAAGCCAAATCAACCTGTCCAGACATTTTCAATTGTCGATAAAAGCTTTCTGCCAAAGCTAAAGCCGTTTTAACCGTCACCCGGTCGGTCATAGCGATCGCAGCGGGCATCCCCAAATCGCGCACCAAACGCTGTCCCAAGCCGCCTAAAGACCCTTCCGCTTCAGCACTGGCGCTTTCGCAGGTAGAAAGAAAAGCAAAATGAGGCAGCCCCTTAGAGCCATTTAAAGCGCTCAAACGTTCGATTAACCGCGTTCCCGTGACAGTTTCGACTTGATTGTCGCTATTTGACCAATATAAAACCGTTTCTCCCCCATCAATCACCCGACTGTGGCTGACGAAATGGAGCAAAGTGTAACGCTTTTCGCGATTAGTTAATTGCTGGCACAAATCGTTTAAAGTAGGGAGAGCGATCGCGCCCTCGACGTTATGTGCCAAAACATCGCAAGGAATATCACCCAACGCTTTCCGCACCCCAGATACAGCCGCCTCTACATCAAACTCAGCTAACTTATATCGCCCAATAGACTCCGGACTCGCCACCAGCACCAACGCCCGCAAATCTCGCCGTCCGATAGGAGGAAAGCGCCTTTCAGTAATCGCCGGAAGGTAGAGAGAAAACAGAACCCGCTGATTAGTCGCTAACTGACACCACTCCCTTTCAACCGGCGCACAGAGTCTTTCCCAGCGTAAAGTCTTCAGTTGAATATCATTCGCTTCAACAAACAGCAAAACCCGCAAAGCGTCTTCACTTTCAAATAAAGCACCCACAAACGCATCCCGCACTTCCTCCCGAAACAGCGCTTGTCCCAAAAATCGACCATATTCCTTTGGTCGCAACAGCAAGCTAGTCAGCTGCTCAAAATCATCCTCCCCCAGCTCCAGCATACCCTCAGAGCGCAGCGGTAACAGCGTATCCGCGCGACTGTATTCAACCACTATAGGCCAGCGATCGCCTTCCTGACGCTGTACAGTAATCTCAAAAGTATTCATCCACCCTCAATCCTCTTCTCTCCGCGTTCTCTGTGCCTCTGTGGTTCGTTAAATTATGTATTCTTCCTGCGAACCTACATCTTCATCTTTGCTCCAAACATACTTACTAATAACATCCACATCAATCCCAAACTCTGCCAAATCTGCCTCAACCAGCTGATAAATATTTTCCCCTGCATTTTGTACCCAAGAGTAAATATATTCAACTTGAGGCCATACCGTTGCCGTTTTGTCTTTTGATGCAGTAATAACCATTTTCCCATCCGGAGAAAAGTAAGCTGACCTCAACTCTTGACCGTATTCACTTAACGTATTGACTAACTTGCCTCGTCTGTCCCAGATTTTAGCCGTCTTGTCGTGGGATGCAGTGATAATATATGGCCTATTCGGTGAAAAAGCAGCAGTGCGAACGTTATCACCATGTCCATCAATATTAAGTAAAATATTACCTGCCAAATCCCATAATTTAGCTGTTTGGTCTTCCGAAGCCGTAAGGATGCTACCATCAGCAGCAAAATTAACTTGATTTACCGCTCCAGTATGCCCTTTAAATACCTTGATTAATTGAGCCGTATTAAAATCCCAAAGCTTGACAGTTTTATCGCGAGATCCCGTGGCGATATACTGGCGATCGCTTGAAATATCCACTGCTTTGACTTCTAGATCGTGTCCTTCAATATCCTTGATAAAATTTCCTTCTTTATCCCAAACCTTCACCTTACCGCCAAAATCGCAGGTAATGATATATTTGCCATCACCAGCATAGCGAGCATTAGTAGCCCCGCACCAGCCATCTGAGGAACAATTCCAACTGTGTTCGCCATCCCACTCTTTAACGATTTCACCCGATGCAATATCCCAGATGCGGATAATGCAATCAGTTCCCGTAGTGATGAATCTTTTGCCATCAGGAGAAACATTTAGAGAATAAATATCTCTCCTACCGTAACTATCAGCATCGAAACCTGAGTATGTTTTTAACAACTGGCTAGTTTGAACATCCCATAACTTTACCGTCAGATCGTTAGACGCAGTCAGTACCTTGTTACCGTCGATGGTAAATTTAGCAGATCGAACTTCACCCTGGTGGTAAAAACGCGGGCCGTATGTGCTTAGTTTCAGCTTCCAAATTTTAGCAGTGCGGTCGGTAGAAGCAGTGACGATAAACTCACCGTCACGCGAAAAGCTCACAGAATTAATCTCTGAGTCATGTCCTCTAAAATTGACCAATAGATTGCCTTTTAAGTCCCAAAGCTTGGCGATACCATCGGCGCTACCTGTGACAATGAAGTTACCATCGGACGAAAATGCGGCTGTTTTAATTGCACCTTCATGACCTGGGAGGACTTGACATTTGTTCCCCAATCTGTCCCAAATAATAGCGGTTTGATCGTCAGATCCGGTAACGAAAAACTTGCCATCGCGTGAGAAAGCCACCCCGGTTACATCTGCTTGATGCGCTTCTAAAATTTTTAGTAAATTGCCGTTAATATCCCACATTTTGGCAGTAAAATCGCGGGATGTAGTAACTAAAAACTCGTTGTCTGGTGAAAAGGCGGCGTAGGTAATCCCGCATTCCCAAACTTGGTGTTTTTTAGTTGCACCTGTATCCATACTTAAAACGGCAATTTTATTGCCATGTTTATCGTAAAGTTTGGCAGTGCTATCGCGCCACAATCCGCAGGTAACAAAGTATTCACCGTTGGGCGAAAAGGCAACATAACCGATAATGTCCTGATGGTCGTTAAGTTCTTTTTTCTTGTTGCCTTCTCCATCCCAGATAATCGCTTTGTAGTCTGAAGAAACGGTAACGATGGTTTGGTCATCTGGCGAAAAAGCTACGCTGTTAACATTAGTCCAAGGCTGATAGGGAGCCTTGCCATGTCCCACCAGGTCTTTAATGTAGTTGCCATCACCGTCCCACATTTTTACCAGATGGTCATCGCCAACGGTAATGATTTTAGAGCCATTTTTAGAGAAGGCGGCATTTCTAATTCTGGCTCCCTGTTCCATTTCTTTAAGTAATTTTCCCCTGTTGTCCCAAAGTTTGGCGATGCCATCTTGAGAAGCTGTCAGAATTTTTTGACTGTCAGGTGCGTAGATAGCAGTTACTACTACGTTGTTGTGTTGCATATTTGCCAGGTAAAAACCTGTTTTGGTTTCCACGGCTGCATAGTAAACTGCACTCAGGACTCGCGAAACTTGGGGCAGAATGTGAAAGCTATCGAGTTGATAAGCTGCCTGAGCCATTCGCAAAGCTTTGGTCAAGTCTTTGTGCAGCAAATCGTTAGCGACAAATACCAGATTTCTGGCTTCTTTTTCTTTGTTGTAGCGATCGCGTCGTTCAATACAAGCATCCAAATAATACCGCTCCAGCTGGTTCAACTTCAATTTGGCTTGCTTGTACAGTGCTTCCACATCCTCTAACCTGCCTCCCCGATGCACCAAATAGCTATCATCGTCGATTGGTTTTTTCTGCTTGTCCCATTCTTGCGCTGCTTGGCGAATCCCTTCCCGCAGTTGCAAGTATACTCGGTCTTCATCCAGCCAATTGTTCAATCTGGGCCAGTAGCGGATTAATGCTTCGTGGGCTACTTCTACTTCATCTTGCTGTGTGGTTTGATTGAGACTTATCACCACTAATCGAGCATCTTCACCTGCCAAACGCCACAGCAGCTTTGTCGTTTCGTTTAAGTCACCTCCGGCAGGAATTAACTCGTCTACAGTGATGCGCCGTCGCGTGTCTCGCCGTTTTGCTGCTTGCACGCCTGTGTCATCCAAACGAGTTAAGCGCACAAAGATATCGCGAAACAGTTCTTGCTCTTTGGGAGATAAGCTTTGATATACCTTATCTGCTTTTTGCGCGATCGCACTCTTCACTCCTCCAATCGCAGCATATTCGTCACAACGCAACCACCTTCCGTGCCGCCGCTTCCACAGTTCCAGCAACAAATTTTGCAACAAGGGCATTGCCCCAGGCTCTCCCTGTACGTCGTCCAGTATAGAATTACACAAGCCAGCTTCAAACCGCAGCCCGACTTTAGCTGCTTGCATTTCCATCGCCCGCCGCAACTCGGTCGAGTCCATCCCCGCTACTAATTCTTGTCTTTGTTGCATTAATTCTTTTAGTTGGCGGTAAGGCGCACATTCTCCCCAAAAGTCCGCCCGCATGGTAACTATCACCTTCTGCTGTTGCACCAGGGCTAACAACCGATCGATAAATTCTTGCCGCAGCGTTTCATCTGTGCAAAGGGTGAAAAGTTCCTCAAATTGGTCTACAACTAACACTGAAACTCGATCTTTCACCTGTAATAAACAGGTATCCAATCGCATCAGTGGCTCGCTGCTAGGAGTCGTGTAGGCCATTTGCAGCCCCGCTTGATTGTCCTGTAAAGCCGGAATCAGCCCCGCCAGCACGACTGAGGTTTTACCGCTACCAGAAGCTCCCAATACGGCTAAAAAGTTATGTTCTGCTAGTTTTTGTTTTAATTGTTCCACCAACGCTTCCCGCCCAAAGAAAAATTCCCGGTCTTCCGGGCGGAAAGAACGCAACCCTAAAAACGGACAGCGCGAATCATAGCTAGGCGGTTCCTTACCCAATGCCAAGGCATTGAAACTGAAATCAAGCGCGCTTAAGGATAAATTATTCACTTCTTCTAAAGCTTTCTGGCGCTCTTCACCAGTTTCCTTGCTTAACGCCGCTACTTCTGCATCCAGAGTCGTTTCCAGAATCGTTTTTTGTTGCTCTAAATTATCGTTGAGTATGGGTGCGCGTTCTTTGAGCAAGGTTTCCAAACGACTCAGACCAAACTTGATTTTCAAGTTAGTCAATTCTTTATCCGGTTGGTCGCTAAATAAGGGTCGCGCGCCGAGGCGACTGAACAGCGCCGGGACGGTAATATCTTGGCGTTCTGCGAGTGGGGCTGTCGCTTCGCGCAAAGCTAAGTCAACTTGTCCAGACATTCTCAGCTGTCGATAAAAGTTCCCTGCCAGGGCTAAGGCCGTTTTCACCGTTACTGGGTCAGTCATTGCGATCGCAGCTGGCATCCCCAAATCTCTCACCAATCGCTGCCCCAAGCCTCCTAAACCCGCTTCTGCTTCAGCGCTGGCGGTTTCGCAGCTGCACAAAAAGGTAAAGTGAGGCAGCCCTTTCGACCCGCTTAAGTTTTTCAATCGATCGAGCAACCTGCTTCCTGTCACAGGTTCGACTTGACGATCGGCATTTGCCCAATAGAGAACCGTTTCTCCCTGCTCGATTACTTTGCCGTGGCAAACTATGTGCAGCAAAGTATACCGCTTTTCCCTATTAGTCAAATGCTCGCACAGGTTGTCTAATGTTGGTAAAGCGATCGCGCCGCTAACCTCTGCCAAAACATCGCAATCAATTTGCCCCAAAGATTGGCGCACGCCAGATACTGCCGCCTCAACATCAAAAGGTTTTAATTGATACTTATCTAACGACTGTGGACTGGCGACCAGCACCAGAGCGCGCAAATCTTGCCATCCGATAGGAGGAAAGCGCCGTTCGGTAATCGCCGGAATGTAGAGCGAAAACAAAACTCGCTGATTCGTCGCTAACTGACGCCACTCGCGGTCAATGGGAGCGCACAATCTTTCCCAGCGCAAGCTTCTGATTTGTGGGAAACTAGCTTCGATAAACAGCAAAACCCGCAGTGGTTCTTCGCTGTCGTCTAAAGCTCCCACAAACGCATCCCGCACTTCCTCTTGAAACAGCGCTTTTCCCAGAAAGACACCGTATTCCTTTGGTCGCAACAGCAAGCTGGTGAGCTGGTCAAAATGCTCCTGCCTCAGTTCGAGCATCCCTTCAGAACGGATCGGCAGCAGCGTATCTGACCGACTGTATTCGACTACAATGGGCCAGCTGCTGCCTTCTTGCCGTTGAATGGTAATCTCAAACGTGTTCATAGAGCCTGTTTCCCTTTATTTAATTGCTCCTCGCAGAGGGGCAGAAGGTGCAGAGGTGCAGAGGTACAGAAAGCAATTTAAATCCACATTCTCCCCCAGCTCCCTCAGCTCCCCCAGCTCCCCCTAGCCTCTACTTTGCCTTCAAAGCATTTAACAGATTGGTGGCTAATGAGAGCGTGTCACCCGCTGCAGCTTGAGGAGCGGCCTTGACAAATTTATCCAATGCTGCTATAAGCTCGCTCTGAGTTTTTTGGAACTCAGCTTCATTAGCGACTGGCTGGGATTGTCCGATGTTAGATGGTAATTCAACGGTTTCAATTGTCGGGCGATCGCTACCAGCATTTGTACTGCCAGCAACCATCAACCGCACTGCTGGATCGCCAATAATCGCATAGTTGCGGGCGTCGTTGTTAGCCGTCCACATACTCGCCAAACTTTGATTGTTGGGAGTGGCACCAAACTTAATATCTTCTAGCTCAATCGTGAGGTCAGAGGAAATTTCCGCATAGCGTTCGTCAAAATACTCGATCGCTGACCCCACCGGATGACCTTCCAGCAGCCGCTTCACCGCACTTTGAAAAACTGCGATCTGCCGACGTTCGGCACTAGAACCGCGAATATCCGACCAGGAGAACGAACAACCCCAAGCTCGATCGACGTGACCGACGACCGCCAAAGCACCTCCTTTCGGATGGCTCAAGAGTTTCTGCGGTAAGCGCGCCATAAAGGGATAAGGCGCAATCTCTGGTCGTTCGGAAAGGTTTTTGGAGTTACCGTCGAATTCATCCTTTTGAGGAGTGCCAGCACCATAGCAAGCAAAGAAAAAGGCAATCAGCCCCAACAAGCGAGAATCTTCCCCAACATCGTCCCCAGAAAAGTAAAAATCTTCCGGAATCGGCTGCCGCCATTGGCGAGGTCCGGGCCAATCTTGGCACAGCAATGCACCTTGGTGGCGCAACTGTTTTTCATCACCTTTGTTGAAGCCCATGCCGTGACTGGCGGTGAAAAGTAAACTCGGCGTTTCAGCGCCACCTAACACTTGTTTCAGACGCGCCTTGGTTGCTTCTTCTTTCAGAATCGTTTTTACTTGCCACTCGGAATGCTCTTCGACCACCCATTGAGATAGGGGCTGAACTAAGTCTTGAGTGCTGAGATTTGTAGCCGCATCTCCGGGGTTGCAGACGCCGAAAAACGTAGCGTTGGGGGACAAAGATAAATTGCCTGTTTCAGCTTCTACTACGCTGCGAGCATACTGGGCGTATTCTTGTGGCGTATCAAAATAAATCCGCCCCACTGCATACTGAACGCTAAGTTGTGACTGAAAGCGATAGGGAATTGTGACTGGATCTCCCACAATCAGCAAGTAATAGGGCATTTTATCCGGATCGGCGGGACCTGGCCCTACTCCCTGACGCGACAAAAACTGATTTTTTGTCTCGTAGCGATTTTTTTCTTTGTCGAAACGATAGCCCCTCGGGCCGCTGTATTCCTGATAATAATGCTCGTGTTTCTCAGTCGCTTGCTTTTTGCGATGCTCTAACAATTCGCTGAGCGCTTCCCGGATTGCTGGGTCGGCATTGAAAGCGAAGATGACTCCCCAACCTGTTTCTGCGATGTTCTTCGGGTCTACTCCTTCTATAGGAGCAAAATCAGGCTCTAATCCTTGGACGTGTTTATTTTTTCTGATCAGTTCGTCAAGTTCTTCTGGATCGAAATCTTCGCCCTGGGCAATTTTAGCTACCTGTTCCGCAGTCAAAGGGGGCAACAAATAATCCCCGCTGGAACCATTAATCCCATTGAAAAATAGCAAGTCTTCTGTCATATTTTTGGTTGTTTTTAGCGATCAACAAATCCCAATTCCAAACAATTTGATCAAGACTTACGCAAAGAAAGCGGGTTTCTATGAGAAATCGTCGCTTTGAAACTAAAGATCCAAGCAGAAACCCGGTTTCTAGGATCGTCGTGCGTAAGTACTGTTGATTACAGCAGATTGCAAGCTCGTCTAGGTAGAGCATTTTGGCTTTGTTTGTCAAGCGCGCAGTATTAATGCTGCCCGCACACCGCTGTGATACCTCATGCGCGTGCAAACCGCTTTCACCTTTTGCCCTCCTCGCCTTGGCGCAAAGAAACCGGGTTTCTATTGATTAATCGTCGCTTTAAAAACCAGAGATCAACGAAGAAACCCGGTTTCTCAATTTAACGCTGGCGGTTAACTAACAGCAGCTGCCGCCCACATAGCATGGGCGACTTCTGGCTTGGCAATGTCGCAATGGGCACCGCTCGTCGGCCCTCCCATCGCCACATCATTAATAAATTTGCTGCTTTCCAGGTTGTAGATTTTGCCCGGTTTAAAGTCGTAGGAGCGATCGCACGCCAACATATCCATATCTACCGCTCCCAAGTCGTCGCCGCCAATCCCATAGCTGCCAATACCGCCATATTTAGGCAATTGCTTTTGACCAGGAGCAAAGTCCACGCTACTGAAAACAACTTTTCCAGCTAGAGGATACACCCTGCCCACAGCATAGTCGTATTCCGAGCGCGTCGTTACGATCGAGCCTGATACTTTACCTTGGGCGAGAATTTGGTTAAAGTAACCGGGACGATTCTTTTCGTATGGAATTTTGGCGCAGTAAGACCAGAGCGACACCGCTCCTTGTGCCAAAAATACAGTATTAACTGGACGAACTAACTTACCTTGACCTTTTGGCCCGTTGAGTGTAGAAGAGACAACAATGCAGCCAAAACTGTGACCGATGAGGTGGAATCGCACAGTTTGAGCCGCCTTCTCTTGCAGCGTTTTTAACAAGTTGAACCCAGCATTTTCACCGATTTGGCGAGCGCGTTCTTTCATCTTCCAATAAGACAGTACGCGCAGGGGATCTAAAAGCTTATCCAACACTGAGGGCTGATCGGTGCTGAAGCTGACTGGTTCGCTTTGACTGCTTTGATAGATCGCTTCTGGATCGAAACCTTCCCAATCTTCTCCCGGTGCGCCCGTTTCACCTTCGCCACTCAATGCTGCTTCTTGATTTAACACTTGGTAGGCGGCGATCACTTCTGGGGGCAAGTAATCGGGCGAGCTATTTACCATCGCTGCATCGAAGATGGTTTGTAGCGCTTGGCGTGCTGCCTCGGTATTGGCAAGACGATCGGCATATTCATCGATTAAGCGATCGATGGGTGAGTCTGTGACGTCAAACGATACCGAGCTTGACAAGTCTTCATCGCCCCAAGGTTTGCTAGGCCAATGGATTGCGATCGTTAACGGATTGAATCCTGGTCGCACCTGTTTTAGCTTGTCTAGATCGGCTGTTTGTTTAGCCATCGCGCCGATCCAATCGTTGTACTGAGCGCGTGCTGCGGGTACGTCACCCAGCCAGCCGTGGCTGATGATGAATACATCTGTAATCGGTTCGTTAGCCAGCGCTGCCAAGAATTTTTCGCTCAATTTCTTCCCATCAGGCTCAGTGCGTTCGTTGCCCTTGGCATCAAACGCAATTAGATAGTATTTCAAGGAAGTTCCAGGTACTGTTTCAATCGGCATAGTCCGTTTTTAGAAAAATTTTTACCCGATCGTAGATTACCCAAGTTGCTAGTGAGAATTGATATCTGTTACTAAAATTTTTACAGCGATGAGTAACGCCTCAATCAGAACGAAATTGTCCTAATTTCGGCATTTTGAGGCTTGTAACTAGCAATTTGCGTTCTCGATATAAATTTACCATAAGTTTTACGACTATACTTTCTGTGCCGCGCCTACTTAGCTATTCACCAAATGCTATCTTTCGCGCTCAATACCACATAAAGTTCCTAATTTAATAAAATTTAGTCAAGAAAGTATGAAGATTTGCTGCGCGTAGGGTGCTGGGTATTGGACGAAGTTAAAGTGATGGATTAAATTGAAATATTAACTGTTTAATATCATTTCCCCTGGCATCGGCATCGCGCGGGGGGCGGGTCGATCAACACAATTCGCTTACGATCAAAAGTAACTGGTAAAACCCGCCCCTACAACACGATTAAATATACGAGTAGAGACGTTACATGTAACGTCTCTACTACCGGACTAGCAAGTTGCGTAGGGACGCATCAGAGATATCTCGCATAAACAGATAAGGTTAATCGTGCCGTGTCCCGGCTACCGATTATGGGTAATCGACCGAACATGATATGACATGTAACGTCTCTACTACCGGACTAGCAAGCAAGGCAAGGAAGTAAAAAAATTTCTCCCCTATCTTCCCCGGCTTCTAGCTGTATGAAGTGAAAATCTAGCAAACAATGGGGCTTGAACCAGACAGCCAACATTGTTTGCTTTTAAATCGCGGTTACTTTCTTTGCAGGCGGTAATGTAGAAACAATTCCTGCTCGACCTGAGAAGCTGATAGCAGCTCTAAACGCGGTGCTTCGGCAGTTAAAAATCCGGTTCCTTGGACGGGGGTGGGAGCCGTGGCGCCGCCGATAATTAAGGGACAAACGGTGAGCCAGAATTCGTCGATTAAATCTTCTGCTACTAGAGAAGCAACGAGTTCGCCGCCGCCTAGAACGGCAATTCGTTCTAAACCCAATTGTGCCATTTCGGAGAAGGCTGCTTGCCAGTCAATTCCCTTATCGCCTCCATTAGCAACTAATATGCGATCGAATCCCGGCTGTTGTTCCCATCGTTTTGCCCCTTCTGGGGTGGTAAGCAACCAACGCGGGATGGGTTGAGAAAAGAATTTGAGTTGAGGGTTGATTTCGGCGTGGCGCGAGCAAATAATTTGGATGGGTTGGGGGGGTTTGCCTTGTTCTTCGCGTTGCTTAAGGAGTTCGGGGTTAATGACGCGCATCGCGCTTTCGCCACTGCGGAGGGTACCGGCACCAACTAGAATCGCATCAGCTAAAGCTACTTGGGTTTCCAGGTGGGCTTTATCGTTAGGAGAACCGAAGAGAGTCGGCGATCGCACTGCATCGGCAATCTTACCATCGGCACTCATGGCTAGGATAACTGTGGTGTGGGGTCGAGTCATCGGTTTAGGAGGAAAAAAGGTAGAAAGTGGTACTGCTGTTGTCACCTGGATGGGTAACAAAGCAGATGGGTAATCTTGTCCCCTTCTATAATTGTGTTTATTACTCGTTGAAAAACCAGACTGATACCAAATCCGCTTTGATCGCCCCTTTGATGCCGAATGACTAATGCCGAACGACTAAAGTCGCGGCTACACAAACAAAGCCCGCCTTCGCGGGCTACACAAACAAAGCCCGCCTTCGCGGGCTATAAAATAAAGGGGTTTAGAACCCGGATTTGGTATGACTCAAGGCGTGTGATGTTGTCGATCGCAAGATGACAAGAAAGTCCTCATCATTCCAAGTGATGTGGGAACCTGCTTGAGCAGTCATTAGTCAAGCGGCGATAGTAATCACCGATGACCAGCGCGTCGGTAGAAGTTGTTGGTGTTGGGGTTTCCACCTTAAGATAGAGACGGTTTATGGCAAAGCCAGATAATTCTATATTTCATCGCCTTTTGCGATCGCCCATCTTTAACTTCATGGCTGAAGCCCGAGAATCTTCTTTTCGTCGCATCCTGCTTTCCCGCATTCTGCTGCTTTCTGTCCCGGTTCTACTCGTGGGGGAGTACGTCACCTATCGCAAAGCACGCTCTAGCTTGCTGGAAACCGCGCGTCAAAACCTCACCGAAAGCGCCATCCGCAAAGGTGAGAGAATTGGCGAGGTAATTGAAGCGCTACAAGCTAACCTGATTACCGCCTCGAATACGGCTATTCTACAATCAGCCTCAAAACAGGATTCGCAAAAGTTCCTGGAACTGCTGCAACAACAACTGCCGACGAAGATTCAGTGCGTTCAATTGGTTGATTTACAAAACGGTCAAGTTGTCAATAGTACTTGCGGACAACAAGCGATTGTGGCGCTTTCAGCTGATTTATGGCCTCAGCAGCAAACTCAATTGCTACCAAACCGCTCTAGCGTGCGGGTAAAGACTCTACTCAATCCTACAACCCCTCTGGGTTCTGGGACAGCGGCTCAAACAACTGGCAACGGTCAATTGCAACTGGTTTTAAGCGCGCCCGTTTACAACAGTGCTGGAAAATTACGTTACGCCTTAAGCATTCAGTCAAGCTTGTATCAGCAACGGAATGATAAGCAAGGGTCGCTTTATGGTTCCACGGTTGTGATTGACCAGGACGGCACTATTTTAGAGCATCCCATCGCCGACCGGGTGGGACGTAATATCGCTCAGGAAACAGATGCTGCGCGACTGCAAAGCGTGCTGAAAAATGCCCTCGCTGGCGCGCAGGATTTTTTACACCTATACGGCTTTGAAAGCGAAAATGTCGAATCAGTAGTAGGGTATACAGCGATACAAAATCCTAACAGTAAAAATCCAGAGGACAAGTGGGTGATTTTAGCCGTTGCCAGTCTAGACAACGCGCTCTATGGCCTAGAAGAAATTAAACAGGTAATGTTTAATTTGATTTTAGGGTTGTTAGCGGCTAACTTGCTGGCAACGCTATATTTGTCCCGCGATTTGGCGCGTCCGTTGGAAAAGCTGGAAGATTACGCGCTTAACGTGCAAGGTCGAGGGGGTTCGGAACGGATACCGAGCAACTTTAAAATCCGAGAATTTAATCACTTAGCGATCGCTCTCAATACAATGGTAGATCGCTTGACGGCTTGGGCAGAACAGGTAGAATCGGCTTGGAAAGAAGCGCAAGCAGCTAATCAATTAAAAAGCGAGTTTTTGGCGAATACTTCCCACGAGTTAAGAACGCCTTTAAATGCCATTATTGGCTGTATTCGCTTGGTGAAAGATGGCTGCTGCGATGATGAGGAAGAAGAAAGAGAATTTCTCCAAAGAGCCGATGATGCGGCGATTCATCTGCTAAAAATTATCAACGAAATCTTAGATTTATCCAAAATAGAAGCGGGGACGCTGACGGTTGTAACCGAACCTTTGGATATGCGAAGTCTTCTACAAGAAGTAGTTGATATGCAAATGGTTCAACTCGAGCAAAAAGGTTTACAGTTGCATTGGCTTCCCCCCACTGAAGCGATGCCGGTGCAAGCCGATCCGGCAAAGCTCAAACAAGTTGTCCTCAATGTGGTTAGCAACGCGATTAAATTTACCGACGTTGGTAGCATCTCAATTAAGATGGAAATCCCATCAAACACAAACAAAGTTTTACTTACCGTCCGGGATACAGGATGCGGCGTTCCAGTCGAACAACAGCAAAAATTGTTTCGTCCCTTTGTGATGGCTGACGGTACTAGAACCCGCAAGCATGGCGGTACCGGGTTGGGATTGGCGATTTCGCGCAAGTTAATGGAACTAATGGGAGGTACGATAACTTTATACAGTCCAGGTACGGGCAAGGGAACGACGGTTGAGATTGCGATGCCTGCGATCGCTGCATCCCGCTTGCATGGCAGCGGTAACGAAATTCCGAGTAAAATCGGCGATGCTAGCGATGCTAACGGACACGCTAGCTCCGTTCTGAGTGAGAAGAATATCCCAAATGCTTCCAAGCCGCAGTAGTCGCGACTCTCCCCCGCGGCGTGCGGTGAATAAACCCAATTTGCATTAAATAAGGTTCGTAAACTTCTTCAATCGTTTGGGTATCTTCACCCGTGGCGGCGGCGATCGCTTCCAATCCCACTGGCCCGCCTTTAAAATTATTAATCATCACGCTCAGCATCGTGCGGTCTGTCCAATCTAAACCGCATGGATCTACGTTGTAAACTTCCAATGCTTCGGCGGCTATTTCTAGATCGATCCTACCCGCAGCTTTGACTTGAGCATAATCTCGCACCCGTTTCAACAGGCGATTGGCAATCCGGGGGGTGCCTCTAGAACGGCGGGCGATTTCTGCTGCACCTTCTGGGGTAATTTGTACCTTGAGAATTTCTGCTGTGCGTTGCACAATTAAAGTGAGTTCGTCTGGTTCGTAGAAGCGCAGGCGCTGGATCAGTCCGAAGCGATCGCGCAATGGCGAAGTTAACGATCCCACCCGCGTCGTCGCCCCGACTAAAGTAAATGGCGGCAAAGATAAACTACGAGTCCGCGCCGTTTGTCCTTTCCCAGTGGGAATATCAACCCGAAAATCTTCCATCGGTGGATAGAGTAATTCTTCTGCCATCCGAGTCAGGCGATGAATTTCGTCAATAAATAGAATATCGCCGGGTTTGAGCGACAATAACAACCCCACAATATCGCGCGGACGTTCTAACGCCGGTGCAGCCGTAATTTTACATCCCACCCCCATTTCGGTTGCCAAAATTAAGGCCATCGTGGTTTTGCCCAAACCGGGAGGGCCATATAATAACAGGTGATCGAGGCTTTCTCCTCGACCTTTGGCGGCGGCGATCGCAATTTCCAAGACGGTTTTTAAATCTTTTTGTCCGATATAATCTGCCAGTCGTTGGGGTCTAATTCCTTCTTCCAGCCGATCCTGTTCATCCTTGTTAGCGTTAGGTTGCAATAATTCCGATCGAGTTGGTGCCTCCGCAGACTGGCGCTTGGCTTTTGGCTTTTGCTGCTGGGGTTGACGTTCCGGTTCGGTTGGCTGTTTAGAAGAAACGATCGCCATAATCACAAATTTATCTAATTCTCGACGATTGTGACATCTCTACACCGCTTAAACAAGGGTAATTTATCCTTAAACCAAAACGCCAATTGTTACATGCAGATCGTATTCCGGTTTCACTTCCAACCCTAATTCTTGTCGAATAGACACCAAGCAAGGAGAATAGACATTTAGCCACCAATACCTGCCATTAGTCTTAATTTCGCCAGAGTAATAAAAATTGATTGTTTGACTGGGATAGGCACTCCATCTCAAAAGATGTTTAACAACTTCGCCTCTAACAACTGTGATATGAGTGCCTAGTCTGGGGTGTTGCAATCGCAGTCCTAATTGCTTTTGCACAAACCAGCAGTAGTACAAGCTCAGATCGCGAGCGCATTGGAGAATTAACCATCCTATATCATTAGATTCTCCTTCCAGGGGATAGTATTTTAGTTTACCTTTGGCTAAAAACATTAATGTAAACTACAACTTGTAACATAACAACAATGATAGCGCCTTATTCAAGAGTTTAGAGTTTTTAATCAAATGCATTTCAACTCAAAACGATTGAGCCAGCATGTTGAGTTGTTTTTGCTTTAGCCTTAAACTCTAAAACGAGCATTTGCGTGGAAAATAATCTACGGAAATATTCCATACGATCAAAGCCGTCCTTCTAGGACGGGGCTAATAACCCAGTTGTTTGGTAAATTGCCATGCTAGCGAAGAGAATTTTGCCTTGTCTGGATGTCAAAGCAGGGCGAGTGGTCAAAGGAGTGAATTTCGTCGATCTCAAGGATGCGGGCGATCCGGTGGAACTGGCTCAAGTTTACAACGACGCCGGGGCGGATGAGTTGGTATTTCTCGATATTACCGCCACCCACGAAGACCGGAATATTATTATCGATGTTGTCTACCGCACGGCTGAACAAGTTTTCATCCCTTTGACAGTTGGCGGCGGGATTCAATCCTTAGAAACAATTAAACAATTGTTACGCGCCGGTGCGGATAAGGTTAGCATCAACTCGGCGGCGGTACGCAACCCGGATTTTGTCAGCGAAGCGAGTTCGCGCTTTGGAAATCAATGCATTGTGGTCGCTATCGACGCGCGGCGCAGAAAAGATATCAACAACCCTGGGTGGGATGTTTTCGTGCGGGGCGGAAGGGAAAATACAGGTATAGATGCGATCGCTTGGGCGAAAGAAGTCGAGCAACGCGGCGCGGGAGAGCTTCTGGTCACGAGTATGGACGCAGACGGAACCCAAGCGGGCTACGACCTCGAATTAACCCGAACTATCGCCGAACAAGTCCAAATTCCCGTGATTGCTTCCGGCGGCGCGGGCAACTGCGAACATATTTACCAGGCACTAGGCGAAGGCAAGGCAGAAGCGGCACTGCTAGCATCTTTGCTTCATTATGGGCAATTGACCGTAGCGGAGATTAAATCTTACTTAAAGAATCGTCATATGCCGGTGCGCTTAGAGTAAACTGCCTCCATCAAGAGCAACGCTGCTCAGATCGAGATTTTAAGCCAGTATCGAGACAGTCGCCCCCTCTCTGGCAGGCAAGATTGGCGACTGTTACAATAGGTAAAAGTGTTACATTTTATTAAAATATGCTGGCATTTATTCTAATTTTTGTTGTAGCGTTGGTGGCCTGGTCGCTGCACCTGATGGAGCAGGCCGTAGAGCATAAAGAGTTTTCTTTGATGCTGGCAGGGACTTTAGTCGCGAGCGCGGCGGCTGCCTTGTTGGTGGTGTATTTCCTCATGGGAGACTGCATCAGCTATTTAACCACCGCCCATTCTCCCTATTCTTCGTATTCTTCCCAAGAATTGGTAGAAACCTACTTGACAAACTACCAATAGGTGAGGCAAGATAATAAAGCACCGAAAGGGGTTATAGCTCAGTTGGTAGAGCACCTCAATGGCATTGAGGGGGTCAGCGGTTCGAATCCGCTTAGCTCCATAGATAAGAATAGCGATCGCATATCCAATCGCAGAAAGGTTGAGTAACCGCGACTGGGCGCTTAGAAACGGCTTCAAAACCAGGTTAAGATACAGATAAGTTAGAGAATGCGATCGCTAATGAAACTTCCCGACTACGAGCGAGTAATTTACCAGCGTAACCCATTAGTGGAAGTTGCCTGTCAAATTCGCTTTCCTACTATTCTTAAAATTAGCAATCAAGAACCCTTTGAGTTTCAGGATAGAATTCGGTTTAACTATCCTTTATATGAAGTTCAAAAATCTGTTAGTATTCCAGGGACTCAAAATGATTTACTACAATTGGCTCAAAAAGCTGGGTTAGCTTTAAATTTCCAAGATACTACCTACAATTTCAAATCAGAAAGCTTAAAGTGGCAAGTGTCATTAAATAAAGATTTCATTGCTTTAGCAACTATTGAATATGAAAGGTATGAAGCATTCAAGGAGAGATTTAAAGAAATTTTAGCTATTTTCGAGCAAATTTATCAGCCATCTTTTTATTCAAGAATTGATTTAAAGTATCAAGACTTGATTATGCGCTCCAATCTTAATCTAGAGTCAGATACAACTTGGGCAAATTTAATACCCGAGCGAATTGCTTCAGAACTGCATACACCTGAAATCTCAGAATCAATTAAAACATTCATTAAAAATTGGGAGGTTGATATTACAGATAGTGGTAAATTACAGTTTAGGCATGGTTTGGTGATGGCTCAAGATCCAGAAAAAGGCACCAGAGAGCCTGCATATTTACTAGATGCAGACTTTTTTACGGAAGCAGTAACAAGGAGGGAAAATGTTTGGGATATCCTCGACCAGTTTAAGGAATCAGCAGGAAGATTATTTAGATGGAGTATTACCGAACAACTTCATCTTGCAATGGAACCCAAACCAATCTACCCTGATGATTGATCGTTCAAAGCAAAACAAAAGCGAGATTTCAATTACAGTTAAACGCTCATACGGTAAAACTAAGCCACAATCATTATTGCCGCAAATGGATAATTTAAGCGGCTCTAATTTATCTTTAGAAGTTAAATTTGATCGTGAAGATTCAACAAAATCTTTTAATTTTCTCAAATCTTTTTTACTTCTCATGGTAATTAGCCAACTTCCTTCAGAAGGGCTTGATGAAACTGTGCAAACTTTGGAACAAATTAGAGAGTTTTATAGTGACTACTCTCCTGAAAGTTCGCAATTAACTATTATACCAAAAGTAGTAACAGGTAAAATTGTTTCTACGGAAAATAGGCATCCTAATAAAGACAAAATAACCGTTTATAAGTATCCGATTAAAAGTAAGGTAGAACTGGAAGCGGAGTTTAATCGCCTTGCAGAAGAATGGCGTGCTGAGACTGGAATGCTATCATTAGTCACACAGAAATCAATGCACCCCGCTTATCAAAGAATTATTGGTATGGGGCAGGCTGTTGTACCCTTGATATTGCGAGATCTCGAACAAAAGCCCGACCATTGGTTTTGGGCGTTGAGGGCAATTACTGGTGAAAATCCGGTAAAACCTGAACAGCGTGGTCGAATGAAACTGATGGCGCAAGCGTGGATACAATGGGGAAAAGAACGCGGTTATGAGTGGTAGGCTGGAGTACCGCAAAATCTTGAGATTTCCTAATTTAGAGCGGACTGGTTATGAAGTAACAAGTGAAGAAACTGTAGATTATAATTGCTTTGCTTTTGCTGCTGGTGAAGAGGAATGTAGATGGGACCCGGTAGACCCTGATGGATACTGGCCTGAGGGTGTGCCAAGAGAGTTAACACTTGACGCTTTTATTCAGGCTTATCAAACTATTGGGTATGAATGTTGCGATAATCGCGACCTTGAACCAGGGTTTCAAAAGATAGCAATATACACCTATAATGGCGAACCACAGCACGTTGCAATACAAGAAGAGGACGGGATGTGGAAAAGTAAGTTAGGAGATTGGGAAGACATTAAACATGAATTAGAAGGGTTAGAAAATCCTCAATATTATGGAGTTGTTGAACAAATTTTAAAACGAGCTATTTTCTGAAAGCGGCAACTCTAGCTGAACTGGCTCAAACTCCTTGTGCAGTAAAGAAAAGGAACTCGGTAGCCTTGCCAATTTCTAGCCGCATTCAACGCCTCTCGCGAATACCGTTTTGCTTGTTCCAGGACATTTGCTCATTTGTGCCTAAGTTAGTAAAACCCCACATATAGACGACGCTAGTCCTAATACTGTTTAGTTTTTACAGCCAATTACCAACTAAAACAAAAGGCGCCCAGTAATAGGGATGTTTGAAATTCTGAGACAAAGATATTTGGGCGCGGCGCAATGCTTCTGCTTTGCCATGATTTGCTAACTCTTTATAAAATCCAGCCATCATGGTAGCGGTGGCTAAATCTTGTACGGGCCAAAGTGTTGCTAAGGTGCTGCGCGCGCCCGCCCGCACTGCTACGCCAGCGATGCCTAAAGTCGCTCGCCTGTCTCCAGTTGCAGTTTCGCAAGCGCTCAAAACTAGCAGTTCAATTGCTTGACCTCTGGCTTGAGTTCTAACGCGCAAGAATCCATCTAATTGCTTGACATTGATGCGACTATCCCAGGTAAGAATAAAGGTATTGTCGGCACTAGAACTGAATTTACCGTGAGTGGCTAAATGGACAACGGGATAGGGTACGCTGTTGATTTGCTCGCGCAAATTCTCCCCAGTAAATTGCTGATTCAACAGCACAGTTCCCGGCACAACTTGTTGAATTTGTTGCAATTCCTTCTCCACCGCAGGTAGGGGTGGAAACCCATCGCGAGACTCGCTTAATCCCAGCATTAAAGCTTTTAATTGTACTTGTCCCAATGATTGTGGTTCTAACAATTGCAACCCGGGCGCTACGGCAACGTTATATTGCTGCAATAGGTGTTGGTTGCCGTCATAGAGAACTGCCATCGGGATATTTCGCAGCACGCCATCTAATACAAATACCAAAGTTTTAACGCCGCTGTTTTTGATTTCTGTTGCTCCCGGTCGAATTAACCAATCATAAATTTGTTGGGCAAGCTGCAAGATTTGTCTCCTGCTAGAACTCGGTCTTCCCAGCATTTGCCGCAGTTGTTCTAAGGTTTCTTCAATTTGTTTTTGGGGCAGATTGGTACTGTAATGACGTAAAGGTTGTTGCGGTAAGCTGAGGATAACATCTAATCGATCTGACAAAATAATTGGGTAGATTACGGCGGCGGTTTTGTCTACTTGATCGATTAATTCTGGTTTGGCAGTCAGGCAAGCTTCTTGAAAGAAATTATCGAGTTCTGCTAGCTGTAAAGATTCGATCAGATTGCGCGCTTGAATTAGGTTATTTTGGTTGATATTATCGCCATTTTGCAACAGCAACTCAACTAATTGACGATAAACTGGTTCGACAGTTTCGCGGAACGAAAATTGCACTTCTTGGTTGATGGCAGTTAAGTCGCTGCGGAGAGATTTTAAGGTTTTAACGGCTTCGGTGTATACTGCGATCGCTCCCTCTTTTTCTCCTTGCGCTTTCAGCACCCTTCCCAATTGCCACTGCCAGCGATAAGCAATATCTGACCCATCAATTGCTTGCGCTAAAATCAAAGCTTGTTGGGTTACGGTTTGAGCGTTTGAGAATTGTTGATTGCTCTCGTATAATCCGCCCAAAGTTCCCAAAGCTAAGGATTCGGCGCGGCGATCTTCCAGGTTTTTGGCTTCCTGAACCGCTTTAGCCAAAATTTGCGCGATCTCAGTTATTAGTTGTGGGTTGCTATTAACCGCTGACTGCTTAACCAAGCTTTGCGCCAAGTTAATGCGAGCATAAACTGAAGTGCGACTTGCGGGTAACTCTTTTAGTTCTTGTTGAATTGTAGGTAACAAAGCTTGGGCATCTGAATTTTGTCTATTTTCGACCAACAAACTCAGCTGATTAATTAACGCTTGAATGCGGGTATTGCGAGATTGGGAAGTTGCTGCTTGTCGATATAATTCTAAAGCAGATTGAGTTTCAACCTGGGCATTTTCTATTCTATTTAACACTACAAATTTTTTAGCTAAAGCCCGTTTGGTATTGCCTAAACTGAGTTGAATCGAAGCAGCAACACCTTTTAACCCTAGTTTTTGAGCAATCTCCAAACCTTGCTGCAAAACTTGTTGAGACTTATCTAAATTTCCCACAACGCGCAGGGTATTACCCAAATTCAGCAATCCGGTAACTTTAATAATTGAATCGGGTGATGCCAGTAAGTTGGTTTCTACTTGTTCTAAAATATTGGCAGCGCGACGGTAAAATCCCAATGCTTGCATCGCCTGAGATTGGTTAATTAAATTAGCGATAATACCGGCTCGATCGCCTGCTTTTTCATATGCCGCTGCTGCTTTTTTCAAAGTATCGAGGGCGTTTTCTGGTTGTCCTAACGATAATTCTAAGAAACCTTGAATGTTCAAAATTTGAGCCAAGATTAGGGGCGAAGAATCGGTATTTAGGAGGGATATACTGTTGGCGATCGCATTCTTCGCTTCATTCCACAATCCCAATTGCTGGTAAGTTAAAGATAAATTGCTCAAAGCCGAAGCTTGATTGAGTTTATCCCCAGCAGCAGCAAACTCATTAGCAGCTTGCTGCCAAATTTTAGCCGCTTCAGAAAACTGTCCCGCTTCATACAAAGCTTTCGCTTTTTCTACGATTGAGTTCGTATTCAGGACTTCAGTCCTCACCCGATCTGTTGCTAAAGTTGCCTTTACCGAGAGCGATTGAATACCCAAAAAAGTTATCAATCCTAACAGGCAAAACAGAATAAAGGCAAATAATCGCTGGGAAAAAATTCGTTTAACTAACATCTTTCACCATTCTCACTAAATTAGATAATTCACCCAAAAATCAATTGCTGAACTGATAGCAAAACGCGAACAAGCTGAACTGCAAAAAATATTTAGTCCATTTTAATGGACTTTCGCTATGAGCCAGGGATTTTAATCCCTGGCGGGTGAGGCAACGAGTGAAAGATCTATGTTTAACGAACATGGCATCCAATGGGTATTAGTCCAGAACGATGAGGCGTAACATTCGGTGGGTTAGCAACAAGAACAACCTGTCCTTTATCGTTAATTATCCACCCTTGCGCTTCCACTATTTCAGCAATCTGTGGTGATTCACCCCTGCTGACTTGCTGACTTCCTGCCCTATTTACCTGTGGTTGAGGATTAATATTGACTAAATCGACCAAGTATGGATTATCGTCCAAAGGCTCGGTCGGACTGGGAGGCAAGCCGCCCCGCCCCGTAACCACAAATGAACTTTGCTGTGCATTGGGAGAACATCTGCGATCGCTCAAACCACTAATATCAACCACAGTTTGTGGTAATTCAATTAAACCAGAACTCGGATCGACATCGGGAGTATTTAATTCTACCGTGCCGCTCAACTCTGGCCCGCCGATTTGGGAAATTGCAGTAATATCGCTCTTTGGAGTTTCTTCTGTGCGAGATTGGGCGCCAAAAATAGCCTGTGCTGTAATCAAAACTCGACCTCCTTTTCCGGCAAAAGCATTGGCGGTGATGTCGCTATTTTCTAATGCCACTAAGTTGGAAGTATTAATTGTAATATTGCCTCCATCTCCGCCTGCGCCTTTGCTACCAGCAGTGGTGGAAATATTACTATTGCGGCGCAATAATATTAAATCTGGCGCTTTTAATTGAATATTTCCGCCATTTCCAGATGCGGTTTCGGCAGCAATAGCTACTTCATTTTCCAATCCGTTTTCTAATCTAATTTGACGCGCTTCAAGGATAATGTTACCGCCCGCCCCGATGCCTTGATTGTTTACTGATAAACTACTCGCAGCATTATCTGTAGCAATAATAGACATAGTGTCTAATTCTGGGTATGCTTGTTTTACTGCATTAAAGCGATCGGTAAACGTGCGATCGCTACCAGAAATAGTTATTCTATCTTTGGCTATAACTGTAATATTGCCTGCATTACCGCTGCTTAATGCTGTGGCAATAATTTGCCCGCCTTCTGTTATATTCAGGTTGTCAACATTGACTGAAATATTGCCGCCAGGGTCGCTACTTTGTGTTCTGGCACTGATAACCGCTCCGTTGGTAATTTGTAAATTGCCTGTATTAACTTCAATATTTCCGCCAGCCCCACTGTTTAGCGTTTCAGTATTAGCAAATAATCCGCTGGACATACCGCCAAAAAAAGGCCAGCCCTGTTCAAACTCCAAAGGAGCAAAGCCAGAAAGAGTAACAGATTTTGCGGCATTAACGATAATATTACCGGCTTTCCCACTACCAACACTTTCGGCAGTGATGCGAGAGCCATCTGTGAGAGAAAGGGTTTGAGTTTGGATGCGAATATCTCCACCAGCAACAACGCCATAAGCAGTGGTACTCAGGATAGCCCGATCTGACAGCGAAACAGATCCAGCATCAATTAAGATCGTTCCCCATCTAGATCCGCTTTCGCTTTCTTGTGCCTCGCTTAATGTTGCCGAGGTAATTTCACTTTCTGAAGATAGAGCAAAAGAATTGCCAGCTTTTATGGTAATAGTTCCGGCAAAACCACTGCCAGATTTGTTGGTATCAAAGCTATTACTGAAAATGCGACTATTAACAATAGAAATTGAATCTTTGGCATTTAGATCGATGTTCCCAGCGTTTCCACTAAAAAAATTACTGTTTCCTATCCGCGTATTACCATGAATAAAAATTGAACCATCAGATACAATGCTGATATCTCCTGCATCGCCAGAGTCTTTAAAGATGGCACTGCTTGAGATTCGAGAACCTGTAATAACAAAATTGTCTTTAGAGTTAATCTCAATATTTCCAGCGTTGCCAATTCCGCCGGTAAAGCTGTCTACATAAGTACCATTGGTTAAGGAAACGGTATTGGCTTTAATAATTATGTTTCCCCCATTTCCTTGCCCAAAGGTTACGGCAGTTATATAAGCTTTGTCTGTTGCCAAAGTTGACCCAGCTTTAATGATAATATCGCCGCCGTCACCAATTGCTGCTGGTTGCTCTTGAGTTCCGAGATTGACATTATTTTGAATGCTGCTGGCAGTAATAGTTATTGCTCCCGTAGCATTGAGGGAAATATTACCTGCTTTTGCTCCCTGCATCCCCAAACCCCTACCAATTCCACTTGCCAGCAGGCTTTCTCCAGAAATCTCTAAATTTTGAGCGTTGATGGCAATATCACCGCCTCCACCAGCTAATACGCTAATTTTGGCTTGATTAATAATAGATACATCACCTCTTTGTCCGCCAGAAGGAAAGCTTAAACTTCCACCTTCATCGATAGTAATTGTTCCCTCGCCTGCCAAACCTCCCACCTCGATTCGACCTCCAGGCGCTTGCAAAATACCGCCATCGATGATTACATTTCCTCCCAGAATTGCTAATGTATTTCCTTTGTTAACTCCGAGAGATTTTGACTCGGTATCAAATGATTCTGTTGCACCTGGTAAACCTTGCACGCGAATCGGGTTTACTGTATTGCCATATTGCAAGCCAATGGGTACGCTAATTGTTAATAAGGGCGAATTTTGATTATTGGTAGCGCTAAACTGCGTGCCGTCGGAAAAAATTAAACTACTCGCGGTACTGGCAAAAAACGATCCGCCGATACTTAAACTGGCATTTGGGCCAAAAATAATCCCACTCGGATTGAGTAAAAATAAATTAGCTCCCCCATTGGCTCGAATTAACCCGTCAATATTAGAAACTGAACCGCCAGTGACGCGACTAAAAATATTTTGAATATCGGCAGCGTTGTTAAAAAATGCCTCGCCGCCTGTGGGAACGGAAAATTCCCGAAAGCTATGAAATAGATTATTTCCCGCTCGGTTGCCTTGCTCAATTGTAAAATTTTGGTTATTCTCCGTTGTCACATTTGTAGATAAGCTTCCATCTGGGGCAATTTGGGCTTGGGCTGGACTGCAATTATTTACAATTAAACAGTAACAAGGCAAAGTTAACAATAATTTTGATTTTTTCATTGCTGTAGATTTAAGCCCCGATCTACTCATATTATGTCCGGTTGATTACTAACAATCGGCAGCCGGGACACGGCATTATTAACCTTATAGCGGCTTGCAAGCGAGTGAGGTACACCCACAGCGGTGTGCGGGCACCCTTAAGGGTGCCGCTACACAAACGAAGCGATAACGCTTTCCCTCCTACGGCTGCAATCCGCTGTATCTGTGTCCCTGATATCTTTGATGCAGTGCCCCTACGCAAGGACTCTGTGAGGTTTTTTGATTATGGGCAATTCAACGGACATAATATTAATATTATCATAATAAAAAATTTTTTCGAGTATCGCTCTTTAAGTAGATAAGGGGCTTACGCAAGACGATCCTAGAAACCGGGTTTCTGCGTGGATCTTTAGTTTCTTGCGCGACGATTTTTTATAGAAACCCGGTTTCTTTGCGTAAGTCCTGTAGATAATTAAATTTTCCCATTTTTCAACTTTTTAACGGCTAGGGCATTGCATTGGTATTAGCCCAGAATTATGAGGCGTAACAGTGGGTGGGTTAGCAACAAGAACGACCTGTCCTTTATTATTAATTACCCATCCTTGCGCCTCTACGATTTCACTAATTTGTTCTGGTTCTTTTTTTCTACCTTGCTCATTTCTTCTCCTAGTTTCCTGCCTCTCAGAATTTATTTCAACTAAATTCACTACATATGCATTATCGTTCAAAGGTTCGGTGGGACTGGGTGGCAAACCGCCGCGCCCCGTCACAAAAAATGAGCTTTCTTGTGCTTCAGGAGAACACCTTCTATCGATCAATCCAGTAATATCAACTACTGTTTGGGGTAATTCAATTAAACCGGAACTGGGGTCAACATCGGGAGTATTTAATTCTACCGTTCCGCTTAACTCTGGCCCCCCAGCTTGAGAAATAGCAGTAATATCGCTGTTTGAAGTTCCTTCTGTGCGCGATTGAGCGCCAAAAATACCCTGTGCTGCAATCGAAACTCGACCTCCCCTGCCTTCAAAAGCATTGGCGGTGATGTCGCTATTTTCTAATGCCACTAAGATGGGGGTGTTAATTGTAATATTGCCTCCGTCTCCGCCTGCACCTTTGCTACCAGCAGAGGTGGAAATATTACTATTGCGACGCAATACGATTAAATCTCGCGCTTCTAATCCGATATTTCCACCATTTCCGGATGCGGTTTGGGCGGTAATAGCTGCACCTTTGTCAATATTAATAGAACGGGCACTAACATTAATATCGCCGCCTTTCCCTGCACCTCGATTATTGACAAATAAACCGCTGGCTGGGCCATCTTGGTCGATAGTTAAACTGGCTATTTCTGGATTAAATTTCTGGGCAATGGTATCAAATCGTTGTTGATAGGTAGGGTCGCTCCCAGAAATTGCGATCCGGTCTTTGGCAATTACTGTAACGCTGCCCGCACTGCCACTATTGAAAGCGCTGGCAAGAATTTGCCCCCCTCCAGTAAGTCGTAAATTATTAACTTCGACTGCGATATTGCCTCCGGTTTCACTACTCCGCGTGGTCGCAGCAATAACGGCTCCATCAGTGATTTGTAAGTTGTTAGTATTGACGAAAATGTTGCCACCAGCGCCGCTCTTAGCTGTATTACTATTAGCAAATAGCCCGCTGGAACTGCCGCTTAATACGTTACCTTTCTCGTCAAAAGATAAGGGCGCAACGCCAGAAAGGACGATAGAATCCGAGGCATTTACATCGATGTTACCCGCACTTCCAGCGCCAAATGTGACCGCTTGTATAGCAGAACCCCCGGCTACGAATAAGGTTTGAGTTTGAATTTCTATATCTCCACCTGCACCGATGCCATAAGCGCTGGTACTCAGTTTTGATTGGCCTGATAAAGAAATTGCTTTGGCGTCTACAGCAATAAATCCCAATCCCGAGGGGTTTTGTTGAAAATCTATTGCTGATTTGCCAAAACTTTCAGCGGTGATTTGACTGAATTCATCTAGAAATAAAGCGTTGCCAGCTTTGATAAATATATTGCCAGCAAAGCCGCCTGCTTCATCTTTTAGTTCGGTAAAAGTATCGCTAAAAATATTGCTATTAGAGACGGAAATATTTTCTTTAGCTTCTACTGTAATGCTGCCAGCATTGCCACCAAAAAAGTTGCTGCTTTCTAGGGAAGCATCGTTGGTTAATTGAATTGATTGGGATGCGATCGCAATACTCCCAGCGTCTCCTTCCGCACTTACTGAATTAGTCAAAATCCGGCTATTATCAATCGCGACGTTACCATTAGCTTTGATACTTATGCTGCCTGACTCCCCGATACCCAAAGTTGAAGAGTCTATCTTTGATGCGTTGATAATTGAAACGGAATCTGCGATAATATTAATACTCCCTGCCGCACTAGCTCCTTTGGTATTAGTACTAATTTCAGCTAGCTCAAATATCACATTTTTACCTTTAATTTCGATGATGCCCAACCCAGTATTCTCAGCATTTCTTTCACTACCCCCAAAGCTGTCCGCGGTAACCTGGCTATTAAAAACATAAACCCCATTCCCCGCAGTAAAACTTATGATTCCAGCAAATCCCCCGCCGGAGCTTATTTCATCGTTAAAGGTATCGCTGAAAATTTTACTGTTAATAATTGAAACTTTATTCCCGGCGTCTAGAGTAACGCTTCCAGCATTACCGCCGACAAAGTTGCTACTTTCCAAAAAAGTGTTGTCACTTATAAAAATTGAACCCTCAGATTTGATGCTGATATTGCCTGCATCGCCCTTTGCTCCTAAAATGGCACTGCTTTTGATGTCGCTGCCGGTAATAGTGACGGTATCGCGGGCGTTAATTGAGATGATTCCAGCGTTTCCGGAGCCATTTTCGGTGCTGGTTTGTACTCGCGTATTATCGCTGAGGGCAACTGATTTCCCTTCAATAAAAATGATGCCGCCATTACCCGTCGAGTTATCTTTTACTTGACTGTTTATATCAGTTTTATTGATTGCGATCGCACCGCCAGCCTCGATCTCTACAATCCCCGCATCTCCAGCACCAAAACTATCGCTGGAAATGGCGCTACTCGTAATATCAATTTTATCTGTGGCTGTCAGTTTAATGTACCCAGCATCCCCATCACCTCTAGTTGTGGTTCTCAAGCCAATGGGAGTATTTTGAATCATCGAAATCGCACCAGCTTCAATGGTGATAGTACCCCCATTTCCGGTAGCGTTTTCAGGTACTTCGCTGGTGATTTGGCTATTAAATATACTCACCAAACCATTAGCCTGTACGAGAATATTCCCAGCATTTCCCCCGCCCAAAGGAGCCTGAAAAATATCGCTCTCAAGTTTGCTTTCTACAATCGCAACACTGTCTTTAGAATAAATCTCAATGTTCCCGGCGTTGCCAAGTCCAGTGGTAATGCTATCTACATTAGTACCGTTGGTTAAGGAAACAGAATTGGCTGTAATAATCAGGTTGCCTCCGTTTCCTTGCCCAAAGGTTCCCGTACTCAAAGAAGCCGTCTCTGTTGTGAAAGTTAACCCGGCTTTAATAATAATATCGCCGCCGTCGCCAATCGCTGCTGGTTGCTCGTCAAATGCTGGATTGACATTATTTTCAATCCGGCTGGCAGTAATAGCGATCGCTCCCGTAGCATCAATTAAAATATTACCTGCTTTCGCCCCCTGGTTTCCCAAACCCGTAGCAATTCCCGTCGTTAGCAAACTCTCAGAAATTTCTAAATTCTGAGCATTAATCGCGATATTACCGCCACCGCCAGCCAATACGTTAATTCCAGATTTATTAATAATAGATATATTGGCCCTTTGCCCGCCAGATGGAAAACTTAAACTTCCATTTTCATTAATTGTAATTGTTCCCTCGCCTGCCAAACCTCCCAGCTCGATTCTGCCTCCAGGTGCTTGCAAAATGCCGCCGTCAATTATGACATTTCCCCCGATAATTGCTAATGTATTTCCCGGATTTACTTCTAGTATATTTAAGTTACTATCAAAGCCTTTCGTTGTTCCTACTGCTTCTATTTGCCTCGCACCTTGCACGCGAATTGGTGCGGCTTTAGCACCATATTGCAAGCCTACGGGTACGTTAATTGTTAATAAGGGTGAATTTTGATTATTAGTAGCGCTAAACTGCGTACCGTCAGAGAAAATTAGGCTGCTTGCCGTACTGGCAAAAAACGATCCACCGATATTTAACCTGGCATTTGGGCCAAAAATAATGCCACTCGGATTGAGTAAAAATAAATTAGCTCCTCCATTGGCTCGAATTAGCCCGTCAATATTAGAAATTGAACCGCCAGTGACTCGACTAAAAATATTTTGAATATCGGCAGCGTTGTTAAAAAAAGCTTCGCCGCCTGTGGGAACGGAAAATTCACGAAAGCTGTGAAATAGGTTGTTTCCCGCTCTGTTACCATTATTAATGGTAAAATTGCGATTGTTCTCCGTCGTAACGTTTGTAGATAAGCTGCCGTCTGGGGTTATTTGTGCTTGGGCTGAACTCCAATTATTTACAATTAAACAGCACAAAGGCAAAGTTAATAATACTTCTCTTTTGTTCATACCTATACGCTCAAGCCCATAGCTATTTAAGCTTAGCATATTTAGGTAACATTGGAAGTTAAAACATTGTTGGTATTCGGTTTGTTATACCAACAATTTGTTATAATTTTGCCCTAATAAACTTTGCCAAATCTATTTATTTCGGGCATGAAAATCGAGATTTATGGTGAAAGCAAGAGCGGATTCAATTTCTCGATCGGACAGTTGAACAAGAGTAGGAAATTGATGTAGATGCACGCTGGCTAAAAAAGTTTAGTATTTGGTGTTGTTGTTGGGATTGGAGCGTCAGGGCGCAACGGGATTTGACCCAGTTATACTTTCTGAAGTACAGCAATCAATTAACGGCTTATCTGCGATTTCTTTCAGTCCGGCAGACTCTAAAAGTTGTTTCCAGTCAGCAGTAATGGTGGTATTGTTAGCAGCAGAACGCCGTATGGCTGCGAGAGCCGTCAAAGTATCGTACCATAGGCCATTTTGGGCGTATATATTTGGGCGATCGCGCTCTTTTGCTTGCTGTAATTGTCTCTGCAAAGTTTGACTTGGTTCAATTCTCTCAACCATCATGCGATCGACAAAAATTCGCTTGCCGGAATTGCATACTAAATCAAAGTACCAGCGATAAGTTTTGCCAGTTTCTAGAGGGGTAGCGTTGGCAGGAAAGCTAATGCTAACAATTCCAGCTTTTCCAGGTAGGTCGATCTTTGCTGCGTAAACAATTTCTTCGCTTTCATCTTTTAAAATCAGCTCTGCTTTTTGTGCAGAAGTGGCAGGAACGTACACAAAAAATGTCGGACGTTCTGCTACTGTTAAGGCCAAACTATTAATTGGCATTACAGCTGTTAGAGGCGGATTTGGTGTTGTTTCGCCCTCGGCACAAGTGCCTTCGTTGCGGGTTCCTGCGCCTTCTGTATTAGCGGGTGTGCCTCGATTGGGTGGAGTCCAATTAATTGCCACCTCTTGAGATGGCGATCGCATACCCTGTGCCCAAGTTGCCAAGGGTGAGCCGATGAATAATTCTAAGGTTATGGCTATCGAAACTGTTGCCAAATTGCGGTAGGAATGCATTGCCATACTCAAACTCGGATAACCCAATGGTGAACTGTTGTATATAAACTAACTACGTTCTACAATAACCAAATTCCAGAAAAGCGGCGAACAGCTAATTACAAAAACGCACAGGATATGACAAAAAGTTTTTTGGCTGCATTAAAACTGAGTCCAGTTATTGCGGCAAACATCATATTGATGGGTAGCAATGCTCTGGCTAGTTTCTCAATCTCAAGTTTAGATGACGCTCCTTCTTATGAATACCAGGGAATTGACGCAGAATCCAAACTAATTTGTTCCCATTCTTCCTCAATACTATATGCCCAAGTTACCTCAGTTTCTCAATTATCTGACGTCCAGTCAACAGATTGGGCGTTTCAAGCATTACAATCTCTGATCGAGCGCTACGGGGTGATTGCGGGTTATCCGGATGGTATGTTTCGCGGCAACCGCGCCATGACGCGCTACGAATTCGCCGCCGGGTTAAATGCAGCGTTAGTTCGCATCAACGAGTTAATCGCAGCAGGATTGAAAGAGCGGGTGTCCGAAGAAGATTTAGCCACGCTGCAACGGTTGCGAGCTGATTTTGCCCCCGAATTGGCAACTTTGACCGGCAGGATCGATCGGTTAGAATCTCAAACTGCTCAATTGGAGGCCAATCAATTTTCTACGACGACTAAGTTAACGGGATTTATTAATTTTAATTGGGATGGCGCGATCGCACCTGGTAATACCCGAGTTGAAAGAATCGATCCTACAGATAGTTCCAGTATCCCACGGCGAGGCAGCGACAACCGTCCCATCGTCACAAAAGTAAAAGATGACCCCAATATCACCTTCAGTTACTTAGCTGGTTTATTTCTCACCACTTCCTTCACGGGAAAAGATACCCTAGCAACCAGTTTGTTGGCGGGAAATGGCAACTCATCTAGCAATGCTTATACCTCCGCAGGTTTATCCAACACCTTTGGAGTGCCGCTATTAGATTTAACTCCCAGCGCAACTCCCAGCGATTTGGTTTTGGGAGAGCTTTTTTACTCATTTCCTATCAGTAATTCCTTGCAATTTACAATCGCACCGCTATTTTTTTGGCTGCGTTACTTTGATACTAACGCTTTCACTTCTGCATTTGGTCGCGGTGCAGGTGGTTTCAACACTTTTGGCAGCACGCTGATTCAAGATTTGGGACGAAGTACTGGCGCTGTGATGCTGTGGAGAATTAACGAACAATTTGACTTTCGCGTTGGCTATGCTGCCAACACTGATGCGGCAAACCCTACGAGAGGGATATTTGATAGCACCCGCGCCGTTACTGCACAGTTAACTTACTCGCCGATTCGGAATATTAATTTGCGCTTTCTTTACGACTACTCAATTATTAAACCAATAGATGGGCAAATTAGAAATAAACCGATTATCGGCATAGCTGATGACGGGTTTGGTGGGGCGTTAGATGATGCTACGGCTAATAGTTTTGGATTTAATTTTGATTGGTTAGTTACGTCTAAATTTGGCATTTTTGGACGCTATACTTACTCGCATACTCACTTAAACCCGGTGGCGGATGGCTTAGATAACGGCAATCTCAGGGCGCAGTCTTTTCAAGTGGGGGTTGCTTTCCCGGATTTAGGAAAAAGAGGCGCTTTAGCAACTTTGACTTACGTCCAGCCGTTTGATATTTTGGCAGGGCGTAAGTTTCTCGTCTCAGGTGGAGGTGATGGGGCGACTCAGTTTGATATCGAGGCAACTTATTACTATCCGGTGACGAATAATATTGCGATCGCTCCTTACTTTTACATTACTGGAAATGCGAATAATTTTGACGATAACCCCTTAATCTATTCCGCAACCGTGCAGATGCAATTTTCCTTCTAAGTAGTTGTGATTGTAGGGGCGGGTTTTACCAGATACTTTTGATGCCAAGCGAATTGTGTTGATAAACCCGCCCCCTGGACGATGCTGGATCGGGAATGTTCTGAGTAGGGAGAGCGATCGCATTCACATCCCCTCTCTATTATACGTAGATTCTCGTAAAAACTAGGTAGAACAAATACTTGTACGGGGGTTATACTGGTATTATTACCCAAATTGCCAAGATTGATTAAATAACACTCCCAGTTGAGGGTCTAGAAAAATGAAGCTTAAAATTATAGCCACCACATTATTATTAGCCGCTACCCTGGGTTTCGTAGCCCCAGTCAAAGCTGAAACTTCAACTCCCGTGCAACAATTACTAGAAACGAGACAAGGTGCAGGTTTAAACCTGCGCGGCGTTAATCTCAGCGGTGCTGACTTGTCAAACATTGATTTTAGAGGCGCTAATTTAAGCGGTGCTAACTTAAGCGGCGCTAACTTGAGCAATGCTAACTTAAATGGTGCTAACTTAAGCGAAGCTAATTTAAGCAATGCTAACCTCAGCGGTGCGAATCTAACTGTAGCTAATTTAGCCAATGCCAATTTAACCAAAGCCACGCTAACAAACGCTAAATTAAATGCCGCAAACCTCAGCGGTGCTGAAGTAGTTGAAGCTAATTTAAGGGATGCTGACTTATTTAGAGCCAATCTCAATCGTGCTAACCTGCGAGGAGCAGATTTACTCAATGCCAATCTCAATGCAGCCAATTTGTTTGGCGCTAATTTACTCGGCGTTAGAGGGGCAAATTTAACCAATGCGGCTGGATTTCCTCGATAGCTGAAATCTCAGTATTTATACGAACTTTACCAGAAACCGGGTTGCTTAAAGAAACCCGGTTTTTTTCGGCTACCAGTTTAAAGCGGGACAAGCAAAACAAAAAAATTCACCTCCCTTGTCCCCCTTGTCTTCCTTGTCCCCCTTGTCCCCCTTGTCCCCCTTGTCCCCCTTGTCCCCCTTGTCCCCCTTGTCTTCCTTGTCCTTTTTTGGGGGTGATAGTGCGAGGCGTTTGGTGGGAAGACTAAAGCCAAGCGTTATCTAAGGAAAAAATATGAAACTCGGAACTTTAGCTGCTGTAGTATTACCGCTGTTTTTGGGTATGGTAACTCCCGCTAAAGCTGAATCTCTCAGTCCGATTCAGCGTTTGCTGGCAACTAAACAGTGTCAGGGATGCGACTTAAGCGACGCCAATCTTGCCGGTACCGATCTGAGCCACGCTGACTTGCGCGGGGCAAATTTAAATCAAGCTAATTTATCAGGCGCTAATTTGTTTGGTGCTAATTTATCTAATACTAATCTGACTAACGCCAATTTAATCAACTCTAATCTATTCGAGGCTAATTTATCAAATTGCAACCTGGATCGGGCTAATTTATCTAATGCGAATTTGAGTTTAATTAATTTAACAGGTGCTAATTTGAACGGGGCTAATTTAAGTAACGCCAATCTGGGAATAGCAAATTTGAGCGAGGCTAATTTACGCCAAGCTAATCTGAACGGGGCTAATTTAATCGGTGCTAATCTCAAGGGTGCCAGCATGGATGGGGCAAATATGCAAGGCGCAAATATTGATTACGCTAGTTTGAATCAAGATAATCTAGTTGGAAAAAAAGAGGATAATTAACGTAATTTGCTAATTGCTAATTGCTAATCGCTAATCTAGGGTTTTACTGATATTAGCTATTAACCATTAGCTATTAGCTCCTATGCATGAGATAACTAGAAATTTGAATTAATTAATCTTTTTATCGTTGACCTAGAAACCCGGTTTTTCAAAAAAACCGGGTTTCTGAGCCAGGTTGGTCGAAAAATTACCCTTCGGTGTACCCAAAATCGTGCGGATTTCCCGAGCGGCCTTTGGATATCTGTTTTAGAACGTTATTCAATGAGGCATTAACTATGGAAACCGCTCAAGTTAACCAACCCGTTTTGCGATTGGGTTCGACTGGTCCAGCCGTAAAAGAGTTACAAAAATTATTACAGCAAAGAGTTCCGATTATCTCTAATCTTAAGGTTGATGGCATTTTCGGTGAAGTCACGAAAATGGCAGTGGAAGTGTTTGAATACCGCGTTTTTCTCAAGCGCGATGGTATTGTTGATGCCAAAACCTGGAAAGCACTCTACGCGGGTAAGCGGGATGACCTTCCCGTGCTGCGTCGCGGTAGTCGCGGTGATGATGTGGCAAGGGTTCAAGATGTTCTAAAATTTTCTGTCATTACTGCTGAATATATGGGTTTTGATGGCTACTACTTTGGTGTTGTTGACGGCGATTTTGGCGCGAAAACCGAAGCGGCAGTCAAAGCGTTTCAGAAGGATCGTGAATTAGTGGTAGACGGAGTGATTGGCGCTAAAACTTGGGAAGCTTTGATGGAATTAGCTGCTATCATCAGCCACATCGGTTTTTAGGTGGATACAGAAACCGGGTTTCTATGAAATGCCAAACGACTAAAGTCGCGGCTACACAAACAGAGCAACGCCTCCGCGGGCTATAAAATAAAGGGGGTTTAGAACCCGGATTTGGTATCAGTCCTTTACATGTAACGTCTGGAAGCAAAATGATATGAAAGTTTACGCTCTAAACCTGGTTTGGAGCGTAATTTTATTTCATTTGGTAGAGTTGTTCCAACTGGCTTGGGCGCTAGCTTAGAAAGTAGATGACCATTAGTAGGCATCCCAAGGGTAGCTGGTCACGCGCTAGCTAGATAGGAATAAACCATGCAAGATCTGATTCAAGCTGTGTTTAACAACAGCGATGAAAAAACGGCGCTGTTTCAGTTGATCGGCGTCTTAAGCACTTCAGGAAAGCGGTACTTCTTGCGAAACGAGATTCTGCACGCTTTTGCCGACTACTGTCAGCAATATCAAAAACCTGCCTATTTTTACCACTCTTCTGCTTTAGGCAAACTTATCCATAGCACTCACGAGATTTTGCTGGAGGATGAAAGTATTTGGTTGCTGGTTCGTCCTTGGATTGCATCGCAACAACTGTGGCGATTGACTGGGGATTTGAGCAGTTTTGCACCAGAGACGGTAAGGGGATGGTTGGATGCGCGCGATCGCACTGTCAACCGCTACCAACCTCATATTTTAGAACTAGACTTTCACCCCTTTTATAAAGGTTCCCCCGTTATCGACGATCCTAGAAATATCGGTCAAGGTTTAACCTTCCTCAATCGCTATTTTTGCGACAAATTATTAACCGAACGTCAATTTTGGCTAGAGGCATTGTATAGCGTTTTGCAGCGACATCAGTACGATGGCGTAGAGTTGATGATCGGATCTAGTATCCACTCTGGTAACGAGTTATCCCAACAAGTTAAAGTAGCGCTAAAATTCCTCAGCACTTTACCCCCAGATGAACCTTACGAAAAGTTTCATCCCCAATTGCAACAACTCGGTTTTGAACCTGGATGGGGTAATAATGCTTCTCGGGTGCTGGAAACTTTCCAACTACTTAATCGACTGGCAGATAATCCAGAACCTGCTATTTTAGAAGCTTTTGTTTCTCGCATTCCGGCATATTTCCGCATCGTTCTAGTTTCGATCCACGGTTGGGTTGCACAAGATGATGTTGTCGGACGATCCGAAACAATGGGTCAAGTTGTTTATGTCCTCAACCAAGCTCGCAGTTTAGAACATCAACTAAAGGAAGATATTAAACTTTCTGGATTGGACTTTTTTGGGATTAAACCGCAAGTTGCGATCCTGACTCGCCTGATTCCCAACTGCGAAGGCACCCAGTGTAACTTACGTCTAGAAAAAGTTGAAGATACCGATAACGCCTGGATTTTGCGCGTGCCTTTCCGCGAATTTAATCCTAAAGTTACCGGAAGCTGGATTTCTAAATTTGAAATTTGGCCTTATTTAGAGACTTTGGCTTTGGATGCCGAAACCGAACTAATCAAACAACTGGGAGGACGGCCTAATTTAATCATTGGTAATTATACAGATGGCAATTTAGTTGCGTTTCTCCTGGCGCGTCGGTTGAAAGCAATTAATTGCAATATTGCCCACAGTTTGGAAAAAACAAAATACTTATTTAGCGACCTTTATTGGCAAGAAATGGAGGAACGCTATCACTTTTCCGCCCAATTTACTGCCGATCTAATCGGGATGAATGCAGCGGATTTTATCGTTACTTCATCTTATCAGGAAATTATGGGGACGCCGGATACTATCGGGCAATATGAATCTTATAAATCTTTTACGATGCCGCAGTTGTTTCATGCAATTGATGGGATTGATTTGTTTAGTCCTAAGTTTAACGTCGTGCCGCCTGGGGTGAATGAAAGTTATTTCTTCCCTTATACGGAAAGGCGAGATGAAAATCTGCACGCGCACGTCGAGGAGTTGCTGTTTACTCGTTCTGATTATCGCATTCTCGGTTATTTGGAGGAGCCGAAGAAACGCGCTATATTAGCGATCGCTCCCGTTACTTCAATCAAAAACCTCACGGGTTTGGTTGAATGTTTCGCTCAAAACCAGAAGTTACGCGATCTTTGCAATTTAATCCTAATTACGGGCAAGTTGCATTTATCGGAAGCTGCTAATGCGGAAGAATCTGGGGAATTGGAAAAACTCCATTATACCATCGAGCGGTATCGCCTTCACGGTCGCATCCGTTGGTTGGGAATGCGCCTTTCTAATGCCGAACTTGGGGAAGCTTATCGCATTATTGCCGATTATCGGGGGATTTTTGTTCACTTCGCCCGGTTTGAAGCGTTTGGATTGACAATTTTAGAGGCGATGTTTTCGGGGTTGCCTACTTTTGCCACTCAGTTTGGTGGCAGTTTGGAAATTATTCAAGATGGGGAGAATGGGTTTCACATCAATCCTACGGATTTGGAGGGGAGTGGGGATAAGTTGGTGAATTTTCTCAGCAAGTGCGATGTTGAGCCGGAATATTGGGAATATATATCAGAACGGGGGATTAAGCGGGTTCGCGAGGGTTATAATTGGCGATCGCACGCTGCAAAAATGCTTTTGTTGGCTAAGGTTTATGGGTTTTGGAATTATGTTTCGCAGGAGAATCGGGAGGCTTTGTGGCGCTATTTGGAGGCTTTGTTTTTCTTGCTTTATAAACCGAGGGCGGAAAATATTTTGCAACAGCATTGGCATCGGTGGTAGTTGGTTTTAAACGAACCGCAGAGATGCAGAGGACGCAGAGGGAAGAGTAGGGAAAGTTTATAGGTGATGGATGTTATGGGTGGTTTTCAGGGTTTTGGTTATGAGGAATGGATGTTAGTTGAAGGGCAGTTTGTTGCTGAGAAACTGCATTCGTTGGAAACTGTTTTTACTATTGGGAATGGGTATGTGGGAACGCGGGGTGGTTTTGAGGAGGGTTATCCTCGTGGATGGTCGGCAACTTTGATTCACGGGGTGTATGATGATGTGCCGGTTGTTTATACTGAGTTGGCTAATTGTCCTGATTGGTTGCCGCTTTTGGTTGTGGTTGATGGGGAAAGATTTGGTTTGGATAAGGGGGAGGTTTTAAGTTATCGCCGTCAGCTTGATTTGCGTCGCGGTGTTCTCAGTCGTTATGTGCGTTGGCGCAGTCCTGGTGGGAAAATAATTGATATTCTGTTTGAACGGTTTGCTAGTTTTGCTGATAAACACGTTCTTGGCGTGCGGTGTCAAGTTACTCCTGTGGGTTGTGCGGCGGGGATTGAGGTGCAGGGGAGTATTAATGGATACAGTGAAAATCAAGGTTTTAATCATTGGGAGTTGTTGAATCAAGGTAAGGAAGATAAGGGAATTTGGTTGCAGGTTCGCACTCGCAGTTCTCGGATTGAACTGGGTATGGCTTGCGAGATGAGGGTTTCGGGGGCTGAAACTGTTTTGGAAACGAGTATGGTTCCCGGTTATCCGACTTTGTCGGCTCAGTTTTCGGCGGTGTCGGGACAAACTGTGACGGTTGATAAATTGGTGACGGTTTTTACTTCTAGAGATGTGGAAAATCCTGTCAATGAAGCGCGTGGGAAATTGGAAGAATTATGGGAATGGTCGGTGCTTTTAGATAATCATAAAAAAGCTTGGGATGATGTTTGGGAAAAAAGCGATATTGCGATTGAAGGGGATATAAAAGCGCAATTGGCGGTGCGGTACAATTTGTTTCAATTGTTGATTGCTGGTTCTAAGTTTGACGATAGGGTGAGTATTCCGGCGAAAACTTTGTCGGGGTTTGGTTATCGCGGGCATGTTTTTTGGGATACTGAGATTTTTATTCTGCCTTTCTTTATTTATACGCAACCTGCGATCGCACGCAATTTATTAACTTACCGTTACCGCACATTAGCGGGGGCGAGGCGCAAGGCTGTACATTACGGGTATAAGGGGGCAATGTATGCGTGGGAAAGTGCGGATACGGGGGATGAAGTGACGCCGCGATGGGCGATGCCGAACGATCCTTATGCCGACGATATCAGGATTTGGTGCCGCGATCGCGAGATTCACATCAGCGCGGATATTGCCTACGGTGCTTGGTTTTATTGGCAAGCAACTAAAGATGATGAATGGATGCGCGATTGTGGCGCTGAAATTATCCTGGATACCGCTATCTTTTGGATGAGTCGCGTTGAGTGGAATCCCAAGCAAGAACGTTACGAATTGCGCGAGGTAATTGGCGCCGATGAATATCACGAACACGTGAATAATAATGCTTTTACTAATAGAATGGTGCAGTGGCATTTGCAGCGAGCAATTTTTATTTATGAGTGGTTGGGTAAAGAATTTCCGGAAAAAGCAGCGGAACTAGAACAAAAATTGCAACTGACGCCGGAAAGAAGCGATCGCTGGCAAGATATTGTGCAAAATATCTGGATTCTCTACGATGAATCCACCAAGATAATCGAACAATTCGAGGGCTTTTTCCAATTAGAAGATATTAATTTAAACGATTACGAACCCCGAACCAAATCAATGCAAGCTATTTTGGGTATCGAGGGCGGAAACAAGCGCCAGGTATTAAAGCAACCAGATGTTTTGATGTTGCTTTATTTAATGCGACAATCGCAAGAGTTTCCCTACGACGCAGAAACTTTGCAGAAAAATTGGGACTATTATGCACCGCGTACTGATATTACCTATGGTTCCTCCCTCGGACCAGCAATTCATGCCATTTTAGCTTCCGATTTAAATAAAACCGCAGAAGCATACGAACGCTTTATGCAAGCAGCAATGGTAGATCTAGAAGATGTCCGAGGGAATGCCGCCGATGGCATACATGGCGCCAGTGCCGGAGGCATTTGGCAAGCAGTTATTTTCGGATTTGGCGGCATTCAATTTGTCGGAGATCAACCCATCGCCAACCCACATTTACCCCCCGGATGGACGCGCTTAAAATTCAAATTGCACTGGCGAGGTAAATGGCATGAATTCGATTTGCATCCCTTCGTAGAGACTGGAGAAGTAATTACTTCTACTTCGTTATCTTCGTTATCCCAGTAAACCTACTCTATCTCTATTCTCCTCCTCTGCGTTCTCTGCGCCTCTGCGGTTCAATAAAACCAAACCTACCCAATCAGCAAACATATGAACGTAACAGAACCAGAAAACCAATACATTACCAATAATCCCTCCGAAATCCGAGGAGTTATTTTCGACTTAGATGGCGTTCTTACAGATACAGCAGAATATCACTATCGCGGATGGCAAAAACTGGCGGATGAAGAAGGACTGCCATTCAATCGAGAAGCAAACGAAGCACTTCGAGGAGTTTCCAGACGCGAATCCCTCATGCATATTATTGGAAATAGACACTACTCCGAATCAAAAATTCAAGAAATGATGGATCGCAAGAATCGTTATTATGTGGAATCGATTGAAGATATTACGTCGAAGGATTTGTTTCCAGGTGTTTTGCAACTGTTTGACGATTTAAAACAAGCAGGAATTAAAATTGCCATTGGATCGGCGAGTAAAAATGCCCGCACGGTGGTGGAAAAACTGGGAATTGGGGATAAAGTGGATGCGATCGCAGATGGTTACAGTGTAGATCGTCCTAAACCCGCTCCCGATTTATTTTTATTTGCAGCAAACTTATTAGGATTGCAACCTGCACAATGCGTGGTGGTAGAAGATGCCGCAGCAGGCGTAGAAGCTGCTTTAGCAGCGGGGATGTTTGCAGTGGGAATTGGTCCAGAATCGCGGGTAGGCGCGGCGCATGTGGTGTTACCGGGTTTCTCAGGTGTGCGTTGGGTTGATTTGCAAGCTAAATTGAGTCGCGCCAAGTTAGGAATAGCAAGAGAGACGAGGGAGAATTAAGAACTCATTAAGGAAGAATTTCAGTCCATTTTAATGGACTTTCGCTATTAGCCCTGCACTCAAGTGCAGGGCGGGTGTGGACTACACGAGGATTGATTCGCCAACAGCATGATTAATTTCCGGGCGGGTTTTCGGTTTGGCGCAAAATCTTCTATTCGGTAAGATTGCGTACATCTCAAGGTTCCCAAAAACGGCTATTCTATCTAAAGATAGATGCGGTTTGCCGCGACACCGCTGCGTAGGGAACCTAGAGAATGAACGATTGGATCGCACACTTAACCACCCATGCCTTGCTTCTGTACAACTTTTTATTCGCCAGTCCTTACTTAGGCGTCAGCGGCGAAACCAGTTTTTACGCACAGTCACTCAACGCACAACCAGCCGTTGAAACCATCGCCAGTGCAGATAGTTACTTTTTAGATAGAAGAAACGAAGATTTTCGGCGATTTTACGAGGTAATTAAAGATATCAGCAAGTTAGATGGGTTGTTTACCCTTTATCGCAGCGAGGTAGATGGCAAAATTTATCTGGAAATTAAACCTGAACAACTGAATAAAAATTACCTGGCTACGGTGACTTTAGAATCGGGAATTGGGGAAAGCGGGATTTATAGCGGACTTTCTTTGCAAGATTTTTTGTTTTATTTCCGGCGGGTGAATAACAATTTGCACTTTGCGATTCGGAATGTGAAATTTAGGACAGAAGCGGGGGAACCGGAAATGCGATCGCTCGCTCGTTCTTTCAGCGATTCTGTGCTTTATGCGCTGAAAATCGTCAGCATCAATCCCCATACTAGAGGTATTTTAGTCAGCCTAGATGACTTGCTGTTGCAAGATTTTCCCGGCTTAACTTCTTTACTGAAATACTTTTTGCAAGCCGATTACCGACTCAACTACAACAAATCCTATTTTGGCGATGTCCAAAGCTTTCCTTTGAATTTAGAAATTGACTCGATTTACAATTTTGAGTCAGAAGACGGAGCCAATTTAGTTACTTTACCCGATAGCAGGGCGCTGAGTTTAAAAGTGCATTACAGTTTCTCCCAATTGCCGGGAAATAACGGTTATACTCCCAGATTGGCAGACGATCGCATCGGCTATTTTATTACAGCATACCAGCAATTTTCTACCGAGACTCGCACCGAACCTTTTGTGCGTTATATCAATCGCTGGCGTCTCGAACCTTTAGATCCAGACGCGCCTTTATCTCCCCCGAAACAGCCGATTGTATTTTGGCTTGAAAATGCGGTTCCGATAGAATACCGCGCCGCGATTCGCGAGGGTGTTTTGATGTGGAATAAAGCATTTGAGCAAGCTGGATTTCAAAATGCAATCGAAGTGCGGCAAATGCCAGATAATGCGGATTGGCATCCAGCAGACGTGCGTTACAATACCATCCGCTGGTTCAATTCGATGGATGCCAATTTTGCCAGGGGAATGTCTCGCGTTAACCCGCTAACCGGGGAAATTTTGGATGCAGATATTATCGTCGATAGCAACATGGTGCGGATAATTCAGCAAGAATATAACGCGCTGATGGAAACGAATAATCCTCTGTGCGAAAATGCTTTAAACATGGATAATTCAGGTGTCGCATCCCGGTTTCAGCAAGTTTTAGAATCAAACCATTACTGCTACGGAATCGAATCTGCTAAACAAGCAGGGATGGGGGCGCTGGCACTGTCGATGTTGCCAAATGCGACGCCAAATAATGAACTAAAAAAGGAGTATTTGGATCAATATATACGTTCTCTGATCGCCCACGAAGTCGGTCATGTGTTGGGTTTGCGTCACAACTTCCACGGCAGCACGATGTTAGCACCATCAGAGTTAAACGACATTGAAATAACTCACAGCAAAGGGTTAGTCAGTTCGGTGATGGACTACCTTCCCGTCAACCTCGCCCCGCCTGGAATCCAGCAAGGAGATTATTACCCAGCAATAGTTGGCCCTTATGACGAATTGGCAATAAAATACGGTTACAAACCGAACCCGGATGCGATTGAAACCCTCGTTCCCCAAACCGAAAAACAGGAGATAGAACAAATTGCACTGGGGTTACCCCAACCCGAATTTGCCTATGCAACTGATGAAGATATTCGAGATATTAATCCCGATGCCAATGTCTGGGATTTGAGTAGCGACGTGCTGGTTTATTCCCAGTGGCAAATGGATAACGCGCGCTTGATGTTGCAGCGGTTGGAAACAGATTATCCAGTCAAAGAGAATTACGGCAAACGAAGAGTTTTATTCGACCAAATTCTGAACTACTATTTCCTCAACGCTAACTTGCTGACGCAATACGTCGGCGGACAATCTTTTAAGCGCAATTATGGGGATGAGGAATTTGCTTTTGTCCCCGTTACTTTAGAAAAACAACGCCACGCCTTGACGAACTTGCAAGACTATGTATTTGCCAAAGAGGCGTTTAATTTCTCACCCGCATTGCTGAATCAATTAGCCCCCTCGCGCTGGTATCATTGGGGGAATCCAATACCTGTATATCGCTTAGATTATCCGATTCACTCGCGGATTTTGATGTTTCAAAGTGGCGTGTTGCGATCGCTTCTAGACGGCGCACGTTTATATCGCATGTTGGATATCGAATTAAAAACAACCCCAGGACAGTCTCTGACAATTCCAGACTTGTTTGAAACGCTGCAAAATAGCATTTGGACAGAAGTTTTAAACGAGGGAGAATTAACGCAAATTTCCAGCATCCGCCGTTCATTGCAACGAGAACATTTGAATATTTTGCTAGCAATGGTGTTGCGGAATAACCATGTCCCCGAAGATGGTCGAACTCTCGCCTGGTATCAGTTGCGCCAATTGCAAAAAACCCTGCAAGTTAGCTTGAAAAAGCAAGGAGAAAACCTCGATATTTACACCAAAGCACACTTAGAAGAAACATGCGATCGCATCGCCAAAGCATTGAACGCACAATTGCAATCTCGGTAATTGGTAATTGCTAATAGGTAATTGGTAATCGGCAGTCAAATCTTGACTATTACTAATTACCATTTTTATGGTAACGGTATCAAATAAACTGGGTTTCTCCACAGAAATCCGGTTTCTTTATCGTCCCAAACCCATTTATAAAGGACTTATCGCCGTTCTCACTTCTACGTTTTTATGTCTCAAATGTTACCCCAGTGTCAGAACTTGCAAGCGCAAGTGGAAACCGTATTGCAATTGTTGCATCAAGAACCTTGTTTGCGATCGCAACAAGACACCTCCCCAGTCCAAGCATCCCTGAGAAAAGCAATTTCCCCCAAATTTGAAATCGTCTTTGCCGGTGCATTTAGCGCGGGGAAATCGATGTTAATTAACGCATTATTAGAACGAGAATTGCTTTACAGCGCCGAAGGACACGCCACGGGTACGGAATGTTACATCGCTTATGCCGAACCGGATCAAGAACAAGTGGTACTGACATTTTTAAGTGAAACAGAAATACAAGAACAAGCGCAAGCATTATGCAAGCGACTGGGATTTTCTGCACCTGCAAATATCAACCAAGCTGAAGTAATCGATTTATTATGTCAGGGATGCGACGCAATTATTCAGCAAGAAGGTGGGGAAAGTAAATCGGATCGGGGGAAACAAGCAAAGGCGTTATTGTTGTTGTTGAAAGGGTATGTGGGAAATAGCGATCGCATCCACGCCATCAATAATTCTACCTATTCGATGGAACAATTTGATTTTTCCAATCTCAAAGAAGCAGCGAGTTATGCGCGGCGGGGTAGCAATAGCGCGGTGTTAAAGCGAATTGAATATTACTGTCACCATCCTTTATTGCAAGATGGGAATGTTCTAATAGATATGCCGGGAATTGATGCGCCGGTAAAGAAAGATGCGGAATTAACTTATCGCAAAATTGAAGATGCAGAAACTTCGGCGGTGGTGTGCGTCTTAAAACCTGCCTCGGCGGGGGATATGACGACAGAAGAAACCGAATTGTTAGAGAAAATGCGGGCAAATTTGGGCATACGCGATCGCGTGTTTTACGTCTTCAACCGGATTGACGAAACTTGGTACAACAGTCAGTTGCGCCAGCGGTTAGACGATTTAATTTTATCTCAGTTTCGCGATATGCCGAGGGTTTATAAAACCAGCGGATTGTTGGGGTTTTATGGGAGTCAGATTAAAGCGACATCGGCAAGCGATCGCTTTGGTTTGGATACGATTTTCGCATCCAGCGTCAAAGGTTTAGACGGAGAAGAAGAAACTCCCCAATTCGTCTATGCTTTTAATAACTATTGCGGCACTTCCCGCAAACTTCCCAGCAATTTTCGGATTTCGATTAACGGTTTCGAGACTCCCAATGAAAATTATGTCCGCATTCTCTCCGAATGGGGAAACCCGCTGATTAAACAACTGATTAACGATAGCGGGATTGAAGAATTTCGCGATGGAATTACCCGCTATCTGACGCAAGAAAAGCGTCCCCAACTGTTTGCGACTTTAGCGGATGATTTGGAACCTTTATGCATCAGCTTGCAGAAACATTATCTTTCCCTCCAGCGGGATTTGGATAGTCAACCCCGCGAAATTGAAGCGATGAAAGCGCAGGAATTGGGAAGGTTGAATCAGGAGTTGCAGCAAGTTGGAAAAGAATTTCGCCAACACATGGCGGAAGAAGTAAACATGGTAGTCACGAATGGTTGTCAAGCGTTTGAAACCGATTTTCAAATGCTGCAATCAAGGATGATTCGTCGCTTGGATGAATTGTTAGATAATTTTTCTGTTCGCGCCGCTTATCAACGCGCCACCCAGAGTCATCCCCGCAATGCTACCGCGCCTTTACTAGCAGTTTTGGTGGAAGCACTTTATGCTTTGGCGAATCAATTGGAAGATATTTTAGTCGAGTCTTCGCAAGAGTTAGCGGCGAACTTTTTCCAATACTTAATTCACCGCATTCGCAAGTCGGAATACTACCGCCATTTGTATCGGTTGTTGGGTAACGACGGGGGGATTGAAGGGGAGTTAAAGTTATTAGAAAAACGGGTAAGTCAGGCATTGGTGAATCAGGCGCGGGTGGAATGCGATCGCTATGTCAGAGAAAGTCCCCGCTTCTACGATGAAGGCACGTTTTCCATCTATCAATTCCGCCAAACATTGCAACAAACATCCCAAGGTTACGATTGTGAAAGCATGGTAGAAGCTGAACCAGCAATCAGGCAATTGTTGAAGTTAGATTTTGAGCCAAAAGTCTCTGCAACTATTAAAAGGACTTTCCGCCAAACGATTAATCAAACGATTAATACTGAGTTATTACCGATGGCGGAGAAACAGGCGGATGAGATTTTGCAGCAATACAATCAAGCGCGTGCTTATTTAGAGCAAACATTGGAAAAGGAAGCAGAGGAAAAGATTGCTCGCAATCGCAGGTTGTTGAGTGAGGTTGAGCAAAAGATTGCTGTTTATAATGAAGCGGTTGCAGGAATTAATAGTTGTTTGGAGGCGATGCAATTGTATGAACGGCAATTGCCTGTCATTGCTGCTAATTTAGCAGGTTTAAATGCTTCTGAATCATTGAGCGTAGAATTATAGCAAGACATAAAGCTCGCCGCCAAACCCGCCCGGAAATTCGCCGCCAAACCCGCCCGGAAATAAATTTCCGGGCTAATAGCGAAAGTCCACTTAAGTGGACTAAATTTGTTTACATTTCCAGTCCTCTTTAGAGGACTTCAGCTATTAGCCAGGGAATTTATTCCCTGGCGGGCTTGTTGGCTATTGTCAAAATTTAATTTTTAAACGATGATATTAAATAGTAACACCTTAGTCACCAGAGGTATACATGGAAGCTGGATTCAAGCCCCTACAAGGAGATGATGACGTATTATTATTTAATCAATCTGGCTCACAAACTATGCTAAAAGTAGGCCAAGTAAGACAAGAAATAAAAGAGAAGTTTTTGCGGATAGTCGAGAAAAATTTCAACTATGGTTGGATGGGAGTGACGCTAGATCAACATTCAAAACCCATGAGTGTTGCAGGAATGTTTAATCAAATTAATTGGATATGTTCGCCCTGTGATGGAATAGCTTGTGAAGTTTTAATTTTAGGGGCTAAAACTTGGCAGAAAGGTAAACTTAGGATTCAAGCAATATTAGAATTTAACCATGCCTTAGATCAAAGAAAATTTTATGATTTTCAAAATAGAAGTCGTCAATATACAATACAATTGCACGAATTAGAAAAAATAGTTGAAATTAAGGTAATGCTTGATTTTTGTAGTGAAGATTCAAAAAATATGCAACCTGAATCGCCACTTGACGATTTGCGTCAGATGCTATGCCAAGAAAACCAACAGTGAAGTTCGCTTAGAGAGCTAGATATAGTCAACTAATTAACCAAAATAACCAATGAGTAAAACAACTAGAATTTCCATTCCTCCAGAAGCGGGTTTAAAATATTATTAGTCCGCGCAGGCGGACGCAAGTTTGTGTAGGCGCGAATTCCATTCGTTAGGCTATTGGCAATCGCAGCTTGGCAAAATCATCGTTTTAAATGATAATATTTTTAGGCAATAATATTTAACAACGAACATGGATGAGCAATTTAAGCCACTGGAAGAAGATGCAGTCGTTACAACTACACCGGACTACCTATTTGGCTTGCGGCATTATACATTTAGAGTAGATGAATTTATACAGGCTGCAATCGTACTATTTACAAATGGTGTATTGAACAGTATGAAAAGTTATACGACAGATCTTCCAAAGAAGTGGTTTCATTATGGATTAGATTGTGAAATTCTTAGCCCAGGTGCTAAAGGCTGGCAAAAAGGTAGAGTCAGAATCAAAGTTATTTTAGAATTTTGCCCCGATGAACCTGAAGTCGAAGAAACACCCCCAAACGAACAGCCAGAAATCAGCGAACCAGAATCATCATTAGACGATCTGCGTCAGCTAATCAACCAAAACAACCATAAAACCAATGAGTAAAACACCCCGAATTTCCATTCCTGCCGAAGTGAGGAAATATGTATTTAACCGCGACAATTACCAATGCAAAAGCTGCGGCAAAACACAGCAAGAAACACAACTCACCGTCGATCATATTATCCCGCTTGCCCGTGGCGGTAGCAATGACATCAGCAACTTACAAACCCTCTGTTACCTTTGCAATCAGCGGAAAAAGCACCACTTTGACGTGCGATTTAGGAGGCATTTTAGTTAGTATGGTTTTGATGTAAAGTGTATCTGATACAATAACTGATAATAGTTGCTAGTATAAAATCAGGAATTAGTGGTTGATATGGAAGGAAACTTTAATTTACAGAACTGCAACGATAATGATGTTTTATCATTCGATCCGGGGACTTACAAAGCTGGGAAAGTTAGACAAGGATTTAAGGAAATTTTGAGGGGTGCATTTGCTCAAACAATTTGTGATTTGTTAAGACAGCATGGATTACAAATAAATCCAGTTTTACAGCGTGGTGCGGGGGGTAAATTTTATAGATATGATTGTAAGTGGTTTGATGAGGGAATGGATTGTGAAATTTTAAAAATTGGTGCAAAAGATTGGCAAAAAGGAAAATTTAGACTAAAAGTTACTCTAGAGTTTATTCCTGATGAACCTGAAGTTGAAGGGAGATCGGCAAATAATGAACAAAAAATCAACGAACCAGAATCGCCACTCGACGATCTGCGTCAAATGCTAAACCAGGAAAATCAGCATTGAAACTCATAAAATCATACCCAATCTCCATTAATTAACACGCACCTTGCCTAACGACTGAAGTCGCGGCTACACAAACAAAGCCTGCCTACGCAGGCTTGTAGAATAAATGTATTAAGGATATCGGATCGCATCCCCCATATCTGCTATATTAATAATCTCCATTTTCAGTAGTAAATCAAAAACATGGCAAGCAACGTCGTCGAAAGAATATATCAATTCAACGAAAACCGCGATGCAGAACTCGTTAAACTAAAATACGAGAGAATGCGCGCTGATGTTTTTACCTTCTTTCGCGGTACTTGCCATTTATTTTACCAAGATTGGCCTCAAGATTCACTGTTAAATCAAGCGCCGCCCGTTTGGAATTGCGGCGACTTGCACCTAGAAAACTTTGGCACTTACAAAGGCGATAACCGATTGGTTTACTTTGATATCAACGATTTTGATGAAGGAGTTCTCGCGCCTTGTACTTGGGATGTGACTCGCCTTGTCACCAGCATTATCGTCGCTTCTCACACTTTAAAGTTAGATGAATCGCAAGCTTTGTGTTTGTGTAATGAATTCTTAGATACTTACGCCAAAACCTTGGCAAAAGGTCAAGCACGCACCGTACATGAAGAAACTGCTAAGGGGATGGTTAAAGAACATTTTGAAAGTTTAGAAAAAAGAAATCGCAAAGATTTCTTAGATAAACGCACGCAAGTAAAAGTGGGGAAACGGCGGTTTATTACTAATGGCGATCGCTTCCGCAAGTGTCCCGACGAACAGCGGGAAAAAATTATCATTTTATTGGATGAATGGGCAGCTAAGCAAGGAAAATTAGAGTTTTTCTACGTGTTAGATGTAGCGCTGCGAATCGCTGGCACGGGTAGCTTGGGAATTCCGCGTTATGCCGTTCTAATCGAAGGGAAAGGTTCTCCAGACAATAACTATATTTTAGACATTAAACAATCCCGTTCATCGTCTTTAGAACCTTATGCTATACCTCAACCAAAGTGGGAAAGCGAAGCGGATAGAATCGTCACAATTGAACAGCGAATGCAAGGCACGCCAGCAGCTTTGTTGACGGCAGTATTGTTGGAAGATAAATACTATGTGATGCGAGAATTGCAGCCAATTCAAGATAAAATAAACCTCGCTGAGTGGAATGGGAAATTAAAGCGCTTGGAGAAGGTGCTAAAAACAATGGCAAAGGTGACAGCTTGGGATCAGTTACGCAGTGGAGGGAGACAGGGATCTGCGATCGCTGACGATTTAATCGCCTTTGCTAGCGCGCCCCCTTTCGATTGGAAAAAAGAGATTTTAGACTATGCCAAGCGCTATGCTGACCAAGTAGAAACAGATTATGCCGCTTTTTGTGCTAGTAAATAATTAGCGATCGCATACCCAATCATGAATCGATACGAAAATCTCCGCCGCATTCAGCAACTCGATCCAATCACGGATTGCTGTCAGATTGTGCATATAATGAACGGTTACGAATTTCCTTGGGATATTACTCGTTCCCTTGAAATTGCGCTGTTTCGCACCTATTGCGTCCCCAGTATTTCAGTATTGCTAGATAAAACGGGAGAATTTCGCTACCGCGCCCAGAAACGCTACGACGATACTGGACTGATAATGGCGGAAATTATGAAGTCGGGATATGATAGCGATCGCGGCAAAGAAGCGATTCGGCGGATGAACTATATGCACGGCAAATTTAATATTTCTAACGCCGATTTCTTGTACGTACTTTCCACCTTTGTTTACGAACCCATCCGTTGGTGCGATCGCTTTGGGTGGCGACAAACTTGCGAACAAGAACGCTTAGCTAACTTTTATTTTTGGCGCGAAGTGGGAGTGAGAATGCAAATTCAAAACATTCCCGAAACCTACGCCGAATTCGAGCAGTATAACCTCAACTACGAACGCGAACATTTCCATTATTCCGATACAAACCGTCGCGTCGGTGAATCGACTCGCGACCTTTTCTTAAGTTGGTTTCCCAGTTTTCTGCGTCCAGTGCTTAAACCTTTTGTTTATGCCATGCTAGATGAAAGGATGCGCGACGCTTTTGGCTTTCCCCATCCCCCGCAATTTTTAACTTGGATAGCAAAAACCAGTCTAAAAATGCGCGGTAAACTGTTGCGTTTATTTCCACCCAGAAAACAGCCAAGTTTCTTCACCGATTCTCCCCAGCATTCTTATCCTAATGGTTATCAGTTAACGGATTTGGGGCCATCTCATATGCTGGATGAGCTGAATCAAAATCAGCAATAAACCTGTCTTTACACACAAAAAAAACGACGCAACCACACACTATCTTATAACCCGTTTTAACGGGTTTTAGCTTTAAGCCAGAAATTTATTTCTGGGCTTCTGGGCTTCTGGGCTTCTAGACACTTTCTGAATACTTTCTGCACACTGAACTTAATATCCTCCCAATATTCCTCGCCGCTTCGCTTCCTTTTCCGCGAAACGGAAAATCACCAAACCAATGGCAAAATAAACTACCCCATTAACGAAAGCAATTCCTAATTTAGTTACATCCAAACTTTCACCCCGCGCCATCAAAGCACGCAACAAACCCGCACCGGGAGTTATTGGCAATAATTCTCCCAAAAACTTTAATGGCCCCGTCCAAGTTTCTACGGGAGTTGCAATCAAAAACAATAGTAAAAACTGAAGAATTCCCAACAGTCGCTGAATGCGCTTGAATAATAAAGCAATTGACCCCATTGTAAAAGCTATTCCATACGCACCCAGGACAACCGTGACGAGGGGAAAAAGCAAAGCGGCTGGAAAATAGAGGCGACTTCCGGTTAGTCCCATAATGATTAATAGAATGCCGAAAGTGAGAATTATTTGAAACGATAAATTAGCTAAAGTTCGCATCAAAAAGACTTTTGTTGCACCGAAACTCGATAAAAATATCTGTTCTAAAGTCCCCGTCGATGCTTCTTGTTGCAATTCGCCAGAAATATCAGCCAAGATGAAAATCATCAACGTCCACAAAACATAACCGATGACGATTGAGTCTAAGCGATCGCCAAATTGTAAAGATGGCCCCGCAATGTATTTGGCACTCAAGAAAAGCCCATAAAAAAAAGTTGTCGTGATGATAATTCCACCAATCGATTCAAAGGGATAGCGCCGAAATTGAATCCAAGCGCGCCTCAATTCAGCTAAAAATAATTCAACCATATGGTAATTGGTAATGGGTAATGGGTAATTGCTAATTGCTAATTGGTAATGATACCAAATCCGGGTTAACGACCCCCCTTATTATAGACCGCGCAGGCGGTCTTTGTTTGTGTAGCCGCGACTTTAGTCGTTAGGCATGTGTATAATTGTTGATCTTGTAGGGGCGGGTTTTACCAACCATTAATTGGAACCACGAGATATCGTATTAAACCCGCCCCGCCCGCATACATTGCATTCATTATATCACCAATTACCTATTACCAATTACCCATTACCCATTACCCACTAACTTTAAAAAGATTTGCGTCAAATCCGCTTCATCTTTTTCAACGCGACGCAGGGGAATGGGTTTGAGAATTTCCAGGACTTTATAAAGCAATTCTTGCTCGTCGATGTAGATCGTTTTTCTATCTTTTACTTCTGCACCAATTGTTTCTAATTCTGCCATGCGTTCGGGATCGAGTAAAACTTCCGTCTCAATTTTGTAGGCATTACCGGAAAATTGGCGAATTAAATCGCGCGTTGTTGATTCAGCGACAATTTCACCCTTTTGAATAATCGCCACTCGATCTGAAAGTAATTCGGCAATATTTAATTGGTGCGTTGTCAGCAAAATCGCGCAACCTTCAGATGCGATTTCCCTGACCAAAACTTTGACATTTTCCGTTGCTTCTACGTCGAGTCCTAATGTGGGTTCGTCTAGCAAAAGTAATTGAGGTTGATGAACTAAAGCAACTGCGATCGCTAGCTTCTGTTGCATTCCCCGCGATAAATTTTGCACCTGAGCTTTGCGTTTAGTTTCTAAACCAAATCGCTCTAAAAGTATCGCTCCTCGCTGGCGTGCTTGTTTGGCTGTCAGTCCTTTCAATACGCCAAAATATTCCAAATTTTCCTCTGGAGTTAGACGCCAGTAAACATTGCGGTTCCCTTCTAAAACTGCGCCCATCTTTTGCAGCGCTACGGGATTGCGGTGCGGATCGCTTCCGGCAATTCTTACCATCCCTGCATCGGGTTTAATCAATCCCGCCATCATTTTAATCGTCGTCGTTTTACCCGCACCATTGGGGCCAAGGAAAGCTAAAACTTCCCCAGGCGCGATGCTTAAAGAAACGCCGCGCACCGCTGATACAATTTGTTTTCCTCGGCGGTAACTCTTTCTGAGGTCGTATGCTTCTAATGCGTTCATTGCTAACAGTTGACAGTTGACAGTTGACAGTTGACAGTTGATAGTTGACAGTTGACAGTTGACAGTTAATTAAGCGTGCTAGAATCACGTTGCTCTAAACTCAGTTTTTGGTTGATAATTGTTCGCTGTCCACTGTCCACTGTCCACTGAAATGTAATGGGAATTGGTAATGGGTGAAATTATTTCTCTATGAGCCATTACTTAATTTACACTTGAATCACAAATTTCGTCATCCACCGACGGGTAAGCTAATTGCATTGTCAAGATTTTTCCCAATGCTATCGCGTGTCACTACCCCGCAGGGAATAATTATAGCTTTATTTCTCCTTCAAAAGAAGCAACAAGTGCGCCGGATAGGTGAAAATATAATCGGTGCGTAAGGATCGGGGAATAAACAACAGTGACTACAACGACTTATCCACAAGCAGGACAAACTGTAGAATTGGCTAAGAGTTACACGATACCCATCGTCTTAGTACTGGCGGCGATACCGCTGCTGCTGGTACAAGTGTGGGTGAGCCTAGCGATCGCGCTGTTCGGACTATTCCTGATGTTCCAAACAGCTACGATTAGCCTGAGATTTACAGACAGCGCCTTAGATGTCTATCGTTCTGAGCGATTAATCCGACGCTTTCCCTACCAAGAATGGCAAAACTGGCGCATTTTCTGGCCTAGTGTCCCCATCTTGTTTTATTTTAAAGAAGTCAAAAGCATCCACTTTCTGCCGATTGTCTTCGATCCTAAAATGCTGCAAGCCTGCTTGGAACAACGCTGTCCCAAGATTTAGCACGCAGGAAAGAAACCGGGTTTCTATGAAAGATATACACAGAAACCCGGTTTCTCAGCCCAGTCCCAAGATTTAGGCTGCGATCGCGGTAGGTGCGCGTTAAACTAAATAAGTACGTTCGTTTAATCCGCTCCTGCTGTTATAACTATTGGTTGTTAATTGTTAATTGTTAGATGAATTCAGACGAATCTCAAATCCCAGCACAACCCCTAAATCCAGAACCAAAACTATCTGTGGAAGGATCGGATATGGCTAGCGATCCAGGCGATCGCTTGTCCCCAAGGGTAGCCGATTTACAGCGCATTGAGCAAGAGTTACGGCAGGAAATCGCCGCCCTACAAGCTACTAAAAAGACGCTTTTAGATCAAATCAATTCTTCCCAAACCGCTTTGGGACGCATGGTGCAAGAATCATTAACCGAATTAGAGCAACGCAAGCAAACGCTGCAAATTGCGGTAGAACAATTAGAGCGACGCCAAGATCGCATCCGCAATGAAATGAAAACAACTTTTGCCGGAGTGTCGCAAGATTTGGCGATTCGCGTCCAGGGTTTTAAAGATTATCTCGTAGGTAGCTTACAAGATTTAGCAGCCGCAGCCGAACAACTAGATCTGGTGCCGCAACAAATACCATCAGAAACTGTGGTAATTAAAGAAGCGATGCCTTCAAGTGAAACTGCCACTCCTGCTTTTGCTGCTCAAGGTTTTCAAGCAGAAACCAACCTAATTCAAAACCTGTTAGACCAATATCGCACCCGTCCCGATTATTATGGCCCGCCTTGGCAATTACGCCGCACGTTTGAACCGATACACGCCGAACGCGCTGCCTACTGGTTTTTCACCCAAGGCGGTAAGGGCGCGTTGCGCTCGATGGGCAGTCGTTTGCAAAATATTCTAGTCGCTTCGGCGATTATTTCGGTGTTGCGATCGCTCTACGATGACGACCTCCGTCCCCTAATTCTGGTAAACTCCCCAGAACGCTTGGGCGAATGGCGGCGCGGTTTGCAAGACTGTCTCGGACTTGCTCGTGCCGATTTTAGCCCCGATCGGGGAGTCGTTTTATTTGAAGCGCCAGAACCCCTCGCGATCAAAGCAGACAGGTTACTCAAAGATGACTATATGCCCCTAGTTATCGTTGACGAAACCGAAGACCAAATTAGTCTTTCTGTCCTACAATTCCCCTTGTGGCTAGCATTTGCTCGCGATCCCCAAGCACCCAGCTCTTCCTACGATCGGTATTAATTGAAGAATTGCAGATTGCAGATTTTAGATTTCAGATTTAAATTTTCAATCTGAAATCTGCAATTTTTTTTCAACGGTAATTGGTAATTGGTAATTGGTAATTGGATTAATTGACTGTAGGGGCGGGTTTTACCAACCATTCTGTGGAGGGCACGAAATATTTCATTAAACCCGCCCCAAAAGATTGACAATTACCCATTACCCATTACCCATTACCCATTACCCATTACCCCTAAAAGATAATTGCGCCGTCAAAAAGCAGTAAAATTCTGATCGATCTGAAATCTAAAATCTGCAATCTCCAATTATTATGATCCTGTCTGGTTGGCTGGTTTACCTTCTGCTGTTGCTCGTGGCCTATCTACTAGGCTCTTTTCCCACAGGCTATTTAGCCGCGCGCATCCTCAAAGGAATCGATATCCGCGAGCAAGGATCTGGTTCAATTGGCGCCACCAACGTGCTGAGAACTTTGGGAAAAGGCCCCGCGATTGTGGTTTTATTGGTAGATGCGGCTAAAGGTGCTGCGGCGATCGCTCTGGCTCACTTGGCTTTCTCTTTTGCTCAGGGCGAGGTGCTATCTTTACCTTGGTTAGTCGCTTTGGCAGGTTTAGCCGCTATATTCGGTCATAGTTGGCCTGTTTGGCTCAATTTTAAAGGCGGAAAATCTGTAGCGACCAGCTTGGGGATTTTACTGGCGATGAGTTGGCAAGTCGGCTTGGGATGCTTTGGTGTGTTCGCCGTATTCCTAGCAATTTCCCGCATCGTCTCTCTCAGTTCGATTGCCGCCGCGATCGCTGTCTCCCTGCTGATGATTTTCCTGCATCAACCCCTGCCTTATCAATTGTTTGCGATCGCTGCTGGTGTTTACGTCATCTGGCGCCATCGCAGCAACATCGCTCGCCTGATCGCCGGAACTGAACCCCAAATCGGTCAAAAATTAACCACAGAACCCGAAGCAGTGGACAGTTGACAGTGGACAGTGGACAGTGGACAGTGGACAGTGGACAGTGG
>CAYXCW010000003.1:93029-119665 GCA_964463555.1 uncultured bacterium | reverse complement strand
CTGTCCACTGTCCACTGTCCACTGTCCACTGTCCACTGTCCACTGTCCACTGAAAGGTAATTGCTTATGGGTTATCCATCTTACCAATGACTGCCAACAATTAACACTAAGCGAATATTTAACTTGCAGCAACTGCTGTTGGTCGCACCAAATTTTTTGAGACTAACAACTCGGCAATTTGTACGGCATTTAAAGCCGCACCTTTGCGAATTTGATCCCCACTCAGCCAAAGTTCCAAACCACAGGGATGAGAAATATCCTGACGAATGCGCCCCACCAAGACTTCATCGCGACCGCTGGCTTCAAACGGCATGGGAAAATAATTAGCCTGCCAATCTTCCACCAACTTAACTCCCGGTGCTTGACTCAGGATTTCCCTGGCTTTGTCCGCGGGGAAAGGTTCGCTAAATTCTAGATTAATCGCTTCCGAGTGGGCGCGCAGTACGGGAACCCGAACGCAGGTTGCCGTAATTCGGATTTGGGAGTCGCCAAAAATCTTCCGCGTTTCGTTGACCATTTTCATCTCTTCCTCACAATACCCCAACTCAGTCAACTTGGAGTTATGCGGGAACAAATTAAACGCCAAAGGGTAAGGAAATATTTCTGCTTTTGGTGTTTCGCCCTGCAAAATCGCCGTTGCTTGCTGTTTCACTTCCTCCATCGCTCTAGCACCAGCACCGCTGGCGGATTGGTAGGTAGCCGCTACTAGGCGTTGCACCGGCTGTACTTGATGCAGAGGCCATACTGCCACCGCCATTAAAATTGTCGTGCAATTGGGATTGGCGATAATCCCTCTATGGGTAGATGCGGCTTCCGGATTGACCTCTGGAATGATTAAGGGGACAGTTGCATCCATGCGAAACGCGCTGGAATTATCAATTACTACTGCACCCGCCTCGACGGCTTTTGATGCCCAAGCTTTAGATGTTGACCCCCCTGCGGAAGCTAAAACGATATCTATACCCTTAAAAGAATTCTCATCCAGCACTTCTACCGGCAGGTTTTCCCCCTTAAACGGCATTGTTCGCCCAGCCGAACGGGGTGAAGCCAACAGCTTTAAATCCTTGAGCGGAAAGTTGCGACTTGCCAATAATTCCAGTAACTCGGTGCCGACGGCTCCCGTCGCTCCTAAAATCGCCACTTTATAAGATTCTGACAAACTTATATCCTCCACTTAAACAAAAGGTGAAATTGACAACAGCGAACCCAATTTTAGGGTCAGAAGTGTTAATGATGTTTTTTTATTGTTTAAATAATATGAACTTGCGTTTAATCTGTTGGCCTCAATGGATTACGCATATTTCAGATAAATTGAATACAAGTAAAGTACTTAAAACTAAAATTTGCCTCAAATCGAAACTCCAGATTAAAAGACGCGGCGGCCTGTCCACTAAATGTACTATTATCAGAAGGCGGAAACGAAAGGGACATGTATTTGTTCCCGTTTCTGCGTGCTGGTTTCTGCGTGCTGGTTTCTGCGTGGTGACGGCTGGCGACTATCCGCTTATCGGTTTTTGTGAGCCGGTTTTTGTCAGCCAATGTTGCCAGACACCTTGCCTGCACGGGTAGCTTGCACCAGCATATCACGGGGTCAGACATTTGTTGATAGATTCGCGTAAGCGAGCCAGAAAACAGTTGGATGATACCTGGTTGAGCAAGCATAGTATCAAGAACAGCGATCGCAATTCAAATTGAGTATGAAAGTAACCCAGGAAAAGCTTCCCGCCAGCCAGATTGGCCTGGAAATAGAAATTACGCCAGAAATGTCCAAAAAGGCATACGAGCAGGTATTTCAAGACCTGACCCGCAACGCAAACATTCCTGGGTTTCGCAAGGGGAAAGTGCCTCGCCAAGTCCTGCTTCAGCGGTTCGGCTCATTGCGCCTCAAAGCCACTGCTTTGGAAGAGTTGATTCAAGATGCGGTAAAACAAGCGCTTAAGCAAGAGTCTATCGCTCCGATAGGCAACTACCAACTGCGGTCTTCTTTTGAAGAATTGGTCAACGAGTACGAACCGGGAAAACCCCTGACCTTCTCCGCCGCCGTTGACGTCCAGCCAGAGGCGCAACTGTCCGACTACACCGGCTGGAATTTAAAAGTAGAGGAAGGAAAATACGATGCCGAATCGGTGGATAAATTCCTGGAAGACAGGCGAAAAGAACAAGCGACGTTAGTGCCGGTAGAAGGACGCCCCGCGCAAATGGGCGACATCGCCGTAGTTGATTTTACCGGACGGCTGGTAAATGAAGGGGAAGATGAATCCGCCACGCCGCAAGAAATTCCCGGCGGCTCGGCGACTGACTTTCAAGTAGAGTTAGCAGAAGGAAAGTTTATTGGCGGATTTGTCGATGGCATTGTGGGAATGAACCCAGGGGAAACCAAAGAAGTTTCCGTGACATTCCCTGAAACCTATGCGGAAAGAAGCTTAGGCGGAAAGCCAGCAGTTTTCACCATCACGCTGAAGGAAATCAAAGAAAAAGAGTTACCCGAACTCAACGACGACTTTGCTCAAGAAGTCAGCGATATGCAAACCTTAGAGGAATTGCGCGCTAACCTGGAAACCAGATTTAAAGAGCAAGCCGAGAAAAAAACCGCAGCGAACAAAGAGCAAGCGATTATCGATGAACTGGTGAAGCATATAGAAGTTGACCTACCGGCAACGCTGATCGAGCAAGAAATTGACGCAATGCTGACCCAAACAGCAATGCAGATGAGCAACCAGGGCTTTGATATCAAAAAGCTGTTTACCCAGGAAATGATACCCCAGTTGCGGGAGCGATCGCGCGACGAAGCGATCGAACGCATCAAGCGCACCATCGCACTGGGAGAAGTAGCCAAACGGGAATCGCTCTCAGTCGAACCGGCTGAGGTAGATGCCAAGGTAAAAGAGCTAATGGCAGAGTTTAAAGACCGCGATATCGATCCGGAAAGGCTACGCTCTTATGTAGAAGAAGACCTACTCAAAGAAAAAATCGTCAAGTGGTTGGAAGAACATTCTACGCTCGAACTCGTCCCGGAAGGTTCCTTGAAAGCCAGCGAAACCGAAACCACTCCAGAAGAGTCGGCGGAAAACCCACCAACTGAAGAAACACCCACAACCGAACCCGAAACCGAAGCCACAGCAGGCGAATAGCGTTTTTAGGTTACTCAAATCCCCAGGTAAAATGCCTGGGGTAGTGGTAAAAAACGAACATCACAACAACCAGGTTTGGGCGGGAAAGATGCGATCGCAATAGCCAAAAACACCGGAATTTGGCTATAAAAGATATAGTTGTGTCGTCTTCTAGAAAAAGTTTCGGGTTTTGGTCGAAGTGCCATCTGGCATCCACCCAAATTAGGTAATATGCTTGTATCCAAATCTGCCAATTACTCTCCTATAAGCCAAAAGACCCTAGAGGTTTACTCCAGCATCCCCAGCAATGTGATCCCAATGGTGGTAGAACAATCGGGGATGGGTGAAAGGGCTTTTGACATCTACTCGCGCCTGTTGCGGGAGCGCATTGTATTTTTGGGCACCCCAGTCACAGATGAAGTCTCCGATTCACTCGTAGCTCAAATGCTGTTTTTGGACGCTGAAGACCCAGAAAAAGATATCCAGTTGTATATCAACTCCCCCGGTGGTTCGGTAACGGCGGGTATGGCGATTTATGACACGATGCAACAGATCCGCCCGGATGTTGTTACCATCTGTTATGGTTTAGCTGCGAGCATGGGCGCTTTTCTCCTGTCAGGAGGAGCCAAAGGCAAGCGGATGTCGCTACCCAGTTCTCGGATTATGATCCACCAACCTTTAGGTGGCGCTCAAGGTCAAGCAGTTGACATCGAAATTCAAGCCAAAGAAATTCTCTATCATAAACGTAAGCTGAACGAGTTGCTGGCGTCGCACACGGGTCAGCCCCTAGAGAGAATTGAAGCCGATACCGAGCGCGATTTCTTCATGTCAGCTGAAGAAGCCAAAAACTACGGTTTAATCGACCAGGTTATTTCCAGGCAAAACCTGCCCAACTCAGGCAAGGCTGTTACCCCAGTAGGATAAGAGGCAATTATGTCCAAATACGACTCCCATTTAAAATGTTCCTTTTGCGGCAAATCCCAAGAGCAGGTTCGGAAATTAATTGCCGGTCCGGGAGTCTACATTTGCGATGAATGCGTTGACCTGTGTAACGAAATTTTAGACGAGGAGCTGCTGGATACCAGTCCCCAAGCTCCTCAACCAAATCCTAGACCAGACCAACCTCAAAAGCGTCGCACTCGGTCGGCTAACATCTCGCTGCATCAAATACCCAAACCCAGAGAAATCAAAAAATATCTGGACGAACACGTCATCGGTCAAGAGGAAGCGAAAAAAGTCCTCTCTGTCGCAGTTTACAACCACTACAAGCGCCTGAGTTTCGTCCAAGCTAAAAACAGCGGCAAAGTCGGCCCAGATGAAGTGGTAGAGCTACAAAAGTCGAATATCCTGCTAATGGGGCCTACCGGATGCGGCAAAACGCTTTTGGCTCAAACCTTGGCGAAACTGTTAGATGTGCCGTTCGCGGTAGCCGATGCGACCACCCTCACCGAAGCCGGGTACGTCGGCGAAGATGTGGAAAATATCTTACTGCGACTGTTGCAAGTTTCCGACTTTGACGTAGAAGAAGCCCAGCGAGGCATCATCTATATCGATGAAATCGATAAAATCGCCCGCAAGAGCGAAAATCCATCGATTACGCGCGACGTTTCCGGCGAGGGCGTGCAACAAGCGCTGTTGAAAATGTTAGAAGGCACGGTCGCCAACGTACCTCCCCAAGGCGGACGCAAGCATCCGTATCAAGATTGTATCCAAATTGACACGAGTAACATCTTGTTTATTTGCGGTGGCGCGTTTGTCGGTCTAGAAAAAGTCATAGAGCAGAGAATTGGTAAAAAGTCAATAGGCTTTATTCAGCCAGGGGAAGGGCAATCAAAAGAAAAGCGGACAGCAGACGTACTGAAACAGGTAGAACCGGACGACATTGTAAAATTTGGCATGATTCCGGAGTTTATCGGTCGGATTCCGGTAATGGCGGTGGTAGATCCGCTGGATGAAGAAAGCTTAACCGAGATTTTGACTCAACCTCGCAATGCGCTGGTGAAGCAGTATCAAAAACTGCTGAAGATGGATAACGTTAACCTGGAGTTTAAACCAGAAGCAGTGCGCGCGATCGCCCAAGAAGCCTACCGCCGCAAAACCGGCGCCAGAGCGCTGCGCGGCATAGTCGAAGAGTTAATGCTAGACGTAATGTACGAGTTGCCCTCGCGTAAAGACGTGACGCGCTGTACCATTACTAAGGAAATGGTAGAGAAGCGCTCGACGGCAGAACTCTTGGTACATCCTTCCTCGCTGCCTAAACCAGAATCTGCGTAAACTGGTAATTGGTAATGGGTAATTGGTAATTGGTCATTGGCGATAGGCCATGCAGCAGAATTTAACCAAACTAAAATCTAAAAATACCCATTACCGATTACCTATTACCTATTACCGATTAGCAGAAAATGCCTTATATTTCTGTTCGGGGTGTCGATCATTATTACGAGTGGATTCGCTCAGACAATCAGACTGAAGCGAAACCACTGATGGTATTTGTTCACGGATGGGGTGGCTCGGCGCGTTACTGGGAAAGTACGGCGAAAGCAATGTCTGATTGTTTTGATTGTCTGCTGTACGATATGCGCGGATTTGGCAGAAGTACTAAGTCCCGAAACGGGGAAACGCGCACCATCTCAGATACAGAAAGCGTGATTCAAGCAGAATCAGAATTAGTCAAAGATACGCCCAAAACAGCGGCTGAATTAACTTACGAACTAGAAAGCTTTGCTGACGATTTAGCAGCGCTTTTAGATGCGTTAAATTTAAACCAAGTTTACATCAATGCCCATTCAATGGGCGCATCGGTAGCAACTTTTTTTATTAACCGATATCCAGAAAAAGTCGAACGGGCAATTTTAACTTGCAGCGGTATTTTTGAATACGACGAAAAAGCATTTACAGCGTTTCATAAATTTGGCGGTTATGTGGTAAAATTCCGCCCCCGCTGGTTGCAGAAAATTCCCTTTGCAGATAAGTTTTTCATGGCGCGATTTTTACATCGCCCGTTACCCAGCGTTATCAGTAAGGCATTTTTAGAAGATTTTTTACTGGCAGATTACGATGCAGCTTTGGGGACGATTTTTACTTCGGTAAGCAAGCAGGCGGCGGAAGTAATGCCCCAGGAGTTCGCTAAAATAACCGTTCCGACGCTGATCGTGTCTGGGGAATACGATCAGATTATACCTGCGGCAATGGGGCGTCAGGCGGCGGAGTTGAGCGATCGCGTAGAGTATGCCCTGATTCACAATACGGCTCATTTTCCCATGTTGGAAGATGCTGAGACTTATTTAAAGCGCGTGCAAGAGTTTTTGGGTGTTAATTGTCAATTTGCCGCGAACTAGGGCAGGCGAGACGCCTACCCCACAAGAAATAACTCTATATTCTCGTTCCCAGGCTAGAGCCTGGGAATGTCTGGCTTGGAGGCTCCTGCCTCCTATGTCGCCGATCCCGCGAGGCAGAGCCTCTAGTTTTGCGTTCCCAGGCTAGAGCCTGGGAACGAGAAATCTATATCTGGTTTTGGTCTTCTAGGTATTTCCCCAAGTACAACCTGACAAATTCTTTGGCAGCAGCGGGATCGATTTCTTGCAGCGCATTGGCAATGTCTGCAATGGTGTCGCCGTGGGGGTCTGTTTGTTCGTGGTACCAGCGGAAAACGACGGAAGGTTTGGCTCCCAGCGTTACTGCTAACTTGTTTTGAGTGATACCGTAAGTCTCCAACACTTGTCTGAGAGCTTTTCCTACTTTTCCCATGTCTCTCATCGTGTCAGAGGGACATCGGCTAGTAAATATTTGCAGATCTGCGAAGATTGTGTATGATTAATACATTCGCAGTTCTGCGAATATCAAGTTTTGATATAAATTAGGAAAACTCAAATGACTACAAACACTCTGGTCGATACCAGTGAATCTGTATCGGCATCTGTTGAGATGCGAGTTTGTACAGATCCGGAATCGGGGCGAGAATTTGTCAGGATGATTGTTGTTGGTTCGCCGAAAGGGGTGGTGAAAATTATTCACTCGTTGCACGTCAAACATTTTGCAGAGGTGAACGAGTGGAGTCCGCCGGTATCAACTAAAAAGCCTGGGGAGGTGATGCGGATTTTGATTAAGAAGGTTTTTATTGATTAAATACTTGCGCGATCGCTCTCAAATATAGTTGACAAAAATGAGCGATCGCTTGCCTTGATTTAACCAAAACTCAACCAGCCAAAAACTGTTTCTACTGTCAATTCTAACTCAATACCATTAAGGATTGGCAAAGGATCTGCACCTTTGTACAACTCCACTCTTTGACCTGGAAATACTGCCAAAATACTTTCTTCTTCTGGATACATTAACCATCCCAAATCAGTACCATTTCGCGAACAATGCAGTAATTTACCAAGCACTTTGGTTTGGTTTTGGTCTGGGGATAAAATTTCAATAGCCCAGTCCGGATGAATTTCAAACCGATTAGCAATTCTACCAGATGGCAGGAGGGGAATTCTTTCCCATCGAAACACTGCTACGTCTGGGACGATTGATTCACCGCCAAAAGTGCAGCGCAACTCTGGGAACGCATAAGCAATTTTTGGCGTTTCGGTTATTTGATTGATAATCGTGCAAAATTTACCCTGTAATCTGCTGTGTTCACCTTGAGGCATAGGCTTTTGAACGATCTCTCCGTTGATAAATTCTGAGGCAGGTTTCGTTTCTGGGAGTTGGAGGAAATCTTGTAGAGTTAGCTTAGGTTTAGTAGCTGTAGTCATAGGTAAGTCCTCTTGGTAAATCAATTTTAGCAAGCGATCGCTCGCACGGACATTAGAGTTATTCTTTACATAATCGCTGTGTTAGTAGCGATCGCGGATGTGGAATCTGTCTCTTTAAGCCAAAATCCTCGGTTTCAAGAAATAATTGAGCGCTCGCGAAAACAAAAAAGTAAAGGAGGATTTTCCAGCGAAGAAGTCCGAAAGCAATTGGGGTTGTTGTAGGAGCGAACGCATTCAAAATAGAGCATAAATGGTTTGGGAGACTGCTTTCATACGATTGTATTCAATAAAAATTATATTAATTGTATCACGCTTGATTGGGAGTTAATGAAATTGATGATTGAGAGCGATCGCTTCCTCAGTTTTAGGTCAGCTTTAAGGCAAGTTGACAGAGTGCAGATTCCAGACTTACCCGCTCGGATTATTGCTGCTACAGCTTTGTATTTAGATGTGCCTATTATTAGTTGCGATCGCTCCAATTCAACTATCGGATATAGACACAATTTGGTGAGAGCGATCGCTTGTAAATCTCGTTGGTATAAGGAGCGATCGCTTTGCTGTAGACACTCGCGAGATCGGTTGTCCATATTTTCAGGTTTTGTAGGGGCGGGTTTGACAGACAATTTCTCGGAGTAACAAACAATCTATATAAACCCGCCCCGCCCCCAGTTTCTGATTACTCTACAGTTCAAACGATTCGCCGTAACTCTCGCCGTAACAAACTTGCTCTACATTAAAACGCCCGCCATACTGTTTGAAAGGTTGTGCTGGATAACCCAAACAAAGCAAACAGCAAACATCGACTTCTTCTGGAATATGAAAAGCTTCCTTTACTTGGGCGCTAACAAATCCTTCCATCGGACAACTATCGACACCAAAGCTTTTCGCCACAATCATTATATGAGCGACGGCTAACATTGTATGGCGATTTGTCCAAGCTTCAAGAGAATCAAAAGAGGGCTTGTTTTCAAATAATGCTGGAATTTGCTGACGCATCACATCTGCATAGGCGTCATTCATCGCACCAGCATCTTTACCTAACTCGATGACTGATTCGATGTATTCTGGATGAGAAACTCTGCGATCGCCACAACAAATTAACACCAGGGGCGCTTCCCCAACTTGTCGCTGATTGAAAGCACAAGCTTTGAGTTTTTCTTTACTTTGTTGCTGCCGCAGCACAATAAACCGCCAAGGTTGTAAATTGTAACCAGAGGGAGAGCGCATACTCAAGCGCAGAATTTCTGCTAAAATTACTTGCGGAATTGTATCTGGACGAAACGATCTAGCAGCACGACGCTGCTCAATAGATTCTTTTAAACCAATTGAAGGTTGCATTTCAACAGCCATAACAATTTGAGATTGGAGATTTGAGTTTTAGATTTAGCTGAAACTGGCGTCAATCAATCTTAATCTGAAATCTGCGATCTCAAATCTAAAATTTTTTGGTTAAGCTAACCCAAGTTCGCGTTTGAGTAAGTTAATCGACTTAATCCCGATGTAATTTTCGCAACAGATCAGTTTCGGAGGACGGATAATATCTTCTCGCGCTTGGGCGACAATCGTTTTGACCGTCGAGAAACTAGCTTGATCGCTGATAATGGTGTGGGCGCTGCGAACCATCGCTTGAATTTTATAGGTATCCTGTAGCTGCGCTGTCATGATTAGCAAGTCTTCGCCGCGCAAGCTGTGGATAATGACTTCCGATGCGCGCAGGATACCAGAACTAAGGCTAACTAAACCAACGCAACTATCTTTAGGCATACTTCTGACTAACTGAATCTCCGTGCTGTAATCGTAAATGTCCACGGGGATGACGCGCACGGATTTGGGAAAGGCGATCTCTTCGGCTTCTCCGATAAAATATCGACTGGTGACGACTGTACCGGCTTGGGTTTGCTCCAGAAAGCTACTCAGTTTCTCTAACGGCACCAACTGTACGGGGATGCGAAGCGCTTGTTCTAGTTCTTGCACCATCAATTCTCCCACGCCGATGTCTTGCGTAGGAGCCGTCACCACCACCCGCGCGCTACAGCGCAAGCGCCAATCTATTTCGCTTAAAAATAACTCCCTAGCTTGGTTGAGCGAGCAACCTTCTGCCAGCAGTTTATCCAAGCTTTCCAGTACAATTTCGTAGGCTTGGGGATATTGATCCAAAATCGGAGATTTGAGTCTGCCGCCGCCTTCGTTACCTTGGGCGCGCACGTAAATCCCCGAACCTGCTTGAGATGCAACTAAGCCGATTTTTTCTAGTTGACGATATACCTTACTTATGGTATTGCGATGCAGTCCTGTTTGCATCGCTAGCTGACGGGTGCTGGGGAGGCGGTGTCCCGGAGGAAATTGACGGGATGCGATCGCAAACCGGATTTGATTAAACAGCTGCGTTGAGGCAGGAATTTCACTATCTGGCTGAATATGAAACTGAATACTCATGTGTCGCCTCCGGGATCGCCTTGGAAATAGGGGAAATATTTTACCAAAGGATGGAATTAGTAAAGTTTTTCTACTGATAAGTTTATGGCTATCCCGCAGGAGTTTAAGCGCCTGCCAGGGCGGTATTGTCTATATATGCATCATACTCAATGCTGAAATCGGTTAGATAACCAAAACGGGTGAATTGTCAAGTTGGTAATCTCAGATCTTGCACAGTGGCTCAACCTTAGTTTCTTGCAAATAGCTAAACTTGAAAGCCTAGATTTTTCGTTAAGAAACCCGGTTTTTCAATGCTTGTTGAGAATGGTGCGAGATGTGAGTAATGGCGTTCCCAGGCAGAGCCGTGGGAACGAGGTTAATCGGTAATGGGGGTAATTAGTCAAGCAGGAGATGATGGCGATAGGGGGATAGGGGATCTCTATCAGGCGTCTTCGTTCAAGTTGCGGGCGGGGTTGGCTCGTTCGTCGTAATAGCGTTCGATTTGCCTACCCCCGCCTTCGACTTCGACTTCGTAAAAAGTACCCTGTGGTGTTATTTCAATCTCGCGTTTTGTAATCTTGTAACCGGGGTATTCTTTTTTAACCCGATTGATTACTAAAGTGGAAAACCGATTTTCGGGTACTTCGTATTCGGTTTCTAACCATCTTCCGTCTTGGGAAAATTCGGCTTCGTATTTGATGCCATTTTTTTGGAAAATAGCTTCATAGCCATAAGGTTGAGATTCCCAACGGGGAGTTACACCCGGATATTTGGCGGCAAAAGCTCTTTGGACTGAAGAGGGAACTTGGATAACTTGAGTAGGCTGAGTGTTGGTTGCTTTGTTACAGGCAGTTAGCATCAGGGTTGATGATATTGCCCCGGTAGCAGCTAAGCTAGTTAAGCGCGATTTAAAGAGTCGGTTGAGAAAGGAATACGGCATAGCGATCGCTTAAATTATCTCCTAAACTTTCACTTACGTTCTAGCAGGATGATATCTTAACGTCAAAAATCTGTTAACAGTCTTGCTTTTCGGATCGCAAATGTCAGAACTGTCTCTTCTGTTGCAATAATGTCTGCCGTTACTTCCATTCCCGGTTGGATAGGATACTGGCGATCGCGCTTGACTAAATAAGTATTTTGTGGTTGGATTGTGACTTCATAGTAGGGTGTATTGCTGCTCGCAGAAGAAATGGTATCGGGTGCGATCGCGCTGACTTTTCCTTCCAGTACGCCGTAATCGGGATAGGGATAGGCAGAAACCCGCATTAAAGATTTTTGACCGAGAGCAATTTTACCAATATCTTGAGCGTTTACGCGCGCTTTGACGACAATACCTGCATGACTGGGAGCAATTTGGGCAATTTTCGCTCCCGATTCTACGGTTTGTCCGGTATTTCGCAGATCGAGTTTTAAAACTGTGCCATCTACGGGAGAACGAACGACGCTTTTTGTTAGTTCGGTTTCAATTTGTTTGAGTTCTTGGCGATCGCGGTTAATTTGATTTTGGATTTCATGGCGGATCTGGATTAGCGCTTCTCGTTCTTTTTTTAATGTGGCTAAAGTTGCTTCGCCCTTAGCTTTTTCTTGGGCAATGCGGGAGGAAGCGATCGCAACGGTTGCATCGCTAGGATTAAGGGCAGCTTGAACGGCTTTCAATTTAGCTGCTGCTACTGCAACCGCTTGTTGTTGTTTTTCAACAGTTTTTCTTTGGCTTTCAATCGCTTGTTTTTGCGTTTCAACGGCTGCTTTTTGTCCTGCAACTGCTTGCTTTTGCTGTTCTACTGCTAATTCTGTTTCCTCGACTAAATCCAGGGAAATCGCACCAGATTCGCGCAAGGGCTGATAGCGATTTCGCTTAGAAATAGCTGCTTTTAAATTGGCTTCCACCGATCTTAAATTCGCACCAGATGTTTGTAAAGCAGCTTGCTCTCTTTGCAATTCTTCTTGAGCTTTTTGCCATTCTAATTGGGCTAATTTTAAATTTGCTGCGGCTGCTTGGACTTCGGCAATTGTGGTCAGCTTGCGTTCTCGATATTCGCGTTGATTGCGGCTTAAATCGGCTTGGGCGGAAGCGATCGCGCGTTCCATTGCCCAGTTTTCTGCGGCGATTCGCTCATCTGTAGCGCTAATTTGAGCGGCGATTTGAAGTATTTGCAGTTGATTTTGCTGGATATTTCCTTGTAATTGACTTTTTTTGGTCAAAACTTGGGAGGAGTCGATCGATGCGATCGCATCTCCCCGTTTGACTGCCTGATTTTCTTTTACTTGAATGCTTTGAATTGTGCCTGCTGTTTGTGCTTCTACGATGCGGATTTCGCCAGCAGGACGAACGGTGGCGGCAGTTCTGACGGTGATATTATATTGGCTGACAGCAGCGAGCGCGATCGCACCGGCAAAAGTTCCCAATAGCAATAATCCACCTACCGTTACCCAGCGGCTAATAGGAGGTAAGAATTCATCGGGTTTTGCCGGACGTAAAAAATAGAAATAAGAGTCATTAGTCATCAGCAATTAGTCACGACATTCAAAACAAATTTGGATGAATTTTTAATCGACTGTTTGGCTAACATTCCTTAACTCCTTTGCACTCTCAAATTATACAAAGATTGGCAGTATCGCTTGAATCTACCGTTCATGGTTCATAGTTCCAAGATTGTTCCGGTAGCCCGCGAACAATTTCACGTACCCCCTTACCTGATAACTCAGCTAGCCGCCTAAATGCCCGTCCAGAAACATAACATTCGGCTGCTGTAAAACACCAGGCACACCGTTGATAAAGACGTTCGGCAGTACCATTGACTGCCTGACCTTTGATATAAACTCCGCCGCTTTTTTGAATATCATTAGCAACAGCAACCAGCAACTTCATGGCAACTCCGCGACTTCGATGTTCGCGACAGACGAACAAATCGATAACTTCGCCTCCTTTGATGCACCAATGAAGATCGTAGGATGTTTTCCAGGCTGCAAAAGCGATTGTTTCTTGCTCCAGTGTTTCTGCGACAAGCATTTCAAATTCAGCCCCAAAGCAGTCCTGTTTTAGTTGTTGTGGAGTGCCTCCCCATGCCTTCTGGAATGTCTCTTGCATATAGGCATTCAGTAATTCAGACAATTTGGGTATATCGGCTGGAATTGCATGGCGAATTAAATAAGGCATGACTCCACAAACTCCTTTACAAATCGGAGTTTATTAACTTAAGCAAAAGGATTGGGGAAAAGCAGAACAAGCGAGAGTTTGTCACCTGATGGTTTAATGGTTTTTACAGTTCCCCCAGAAATCGATTCCTGACTTTTTTCGTTTAACTCCCTTACTAGGGGATGTAATTGTTCAACATCCAAGGCAGGCTTTGATGAATTTTTAATTGGGTGCTGGGTAAACATATTTTAACCTCCTTGACAATTTTCGATTTTCCCTAGCGTTGACGGTACTGCTGGCTAATAAGAGAAGGGAGAGCGATCGCAGATAAAGTCGCTAACTCAGCCGCAAACTCTTCTTGCAGACGCTGCAATCCTCCACCTGATATAGATGCTTGGTCTTGTTCGTTTAATTCCCCGATTATATCGGGTAATTTTTGCACATCCAAGACAGGTTGTGATAAGTTTTTTATCGGAAGTCTGCCAATCATGTTTTAACTCCTTGATTTTGCTGTTATTTGATTTATGTATGAGTCAAGCATTTGGGTAAAAATTTATGTTTAAATTCGTAGATTTTATCTCCAAATGCTAATGTTTCCGGCACGCTGCACGAACACCTTTACCAGGCTTTGCTAATACAGATTGCATCTCGTTCAGGGCAAAATTAATGTTCCCCTAATCTTGCCCGTTGGTGGAACGACGGTACTTGGAGTTTGTGAACTGCTTGGGCGAACGACATCCGCGAATCCAATACTCCAGGCTATGCAATCTGGGTTACAATCACCCCCAGAAAGCTTTTCAGCTTGTTCGTCATCTAATTCTTGCCAAAGTTCTTGAATTTGCATGATTAAATCCTCCTTTTTGCTGCGAGTTGATCGCTCGGTATTCCTTCAAATCATGAGAGTAGGAATACTGCGAATTCCGTAGTAACCGATCGTACTACCAGTACCAGTTACTTGTTCTACATCTCTTGCAGTTAATCGGGAGATAATTCTATCCTCACCAGTGTAACCTCCTGACAGTAATTCCTCCTTTTCTTCGCCTAGTTCAAGAACAAGTTCTTGCTCAAAAGCCAAATCAAAGGCAGATAGCAATGAATTATTTGTTTGGTGTTTGTGTTGCATGTTTCACCTCCTGAGATTATTGTAAAAATATGAGCATGAAAGAGCGGGTTTCGCAGATGGTTAGCGATCGAGATATATTTGATAAAATCCGCCCTTACGCTGGGTTGTCTCCCTCGATATCCACCATTTTGGTTTGGTAGGAAAGGGTTAGAATTGGTAGAAAACAAAATAACTTTGAGACAAATCAAGATTGGCTGTGTTTTGAAGGACTGCAATCAGATTTCCCTGGTAATAGATGCCGGTATTATTAGGAGCGATCGCATTCAGGCTGTAACTTCCACTATTACCATAAAGACGAATTGTGTCTTCAGCGGTATTGAAGTCAGTAATAGTGGCGTTACCAGTTCCCAAATAATGGGGCCAACTGTTGACAAATAACGCATTTCCCAAAACAAAGTCATCTGCGCCAGCACCACCCGTGAGTATGTCGAATTCGTTGGTATTTATATCGTTTGCACCACCATCAGAACCACGAATCCAGTCATTACCGTCTCCACCAATCAATGTATCTGTGCCAAAACCGCCATACAAATCGTCATTCCCAATGCCACCGTTGAGAATGTCATTATTCTCGTTACCCTGCAAGTTGTCATCGCCCGCTTCTCCTACTAAGCTGTCGTTGCCATTTTCTCCGCGTAAGAAGTCGTTATTAGCTCCACCATTAAGGGTATCAGCATCATTTCCGCCCCTTAGCTGATCTATGCCATTTCCCCCCACTAAAAAGTCGTTACCATCCTGTGAATTTAAGAAGTCGTCTCCGTCGCCACCATTCAAAGTGTCATTGCCAGAGCCTCCACTTAAGACGTCGTTGCCCGACTCACCAAACAATTGATCGTTGCCAGAACCACCATACATTTCATCATTTTCAGAACCACCAAACAATTCGTCATTGCCATCTTCGCCTTCCAAAGTATCATTGCCAGAACCACCAAACAATTCATCATTGCCACCCCGTCCATTTAAATCATCATTGCCGCCGAAGCCATAGATGATATCGTCGGCAGATCTGAGGACATACTGACCGTTTTCAATAGACCAGAAAGGGGTGTTATGACCAAGGATATTGTCGCTTGCTCTGGTTCCATATATTACATTTTTGACGCTAGCCATAGTATCTTTCTCCCTAATGTAATAAAAAGGTTTTGTTGCTTAAAATCCTCCAACCCTACAAACTTATTTTTTAGCGTGCTAATGTTTAGCATCAACAATTTGTCTAGAGTGGACAATGCCCACTCTACAAATAGCTGCGATTTTGACGTATTATGGTTGCTAAAATTTGAGGATCGTAATGTTAACCCCTACTTCACATTTGCCCGGTACTTGGCACTTAGCCCATCCCTTCACTCTTCCCCCGCCAGCTAGTTGAGCAGCTACGTCATCACCGATTTCTTTCCATAGAGCTTGATTTGGCTCGTTTAGTATGGTTGGCGATTTTTTAGGCTCTATTGCTTTCATCAGATTTACTCCTGTAGGTTTGTTCAAATTTTGATATTTATTGCTCCCCAAGGGGAGCAGGATTCTCTGGTTTTCTATCTTTGATGATGGCAAATTGCGGCTTACTTGTATTGCACATTTTTGCTGTTATTGCACGTTCTTGCTATAACTTGAGCAGAGTTTTAGGAGTTACTCCTGTAAAGCGTTTGAAATGGCGATTCAGATGACTTTGGTGAGAAAAACCGCAAGCGATACGTGCTACGCACGCGCTGCGCGATCGCAATTTCACCAATGGTCATTTTTCTGCGAGCGATCGCCGTTAAGTTCTGAGTACAATGTAGGTTGGGTAGAGCGCCAGCGAAACCCAACAAGCTTTGATTTCGTTGGGTTTCGTTTCTCAACCCAACCTACAAAGTACTACGTGCAAATAATTCCTCGATTCCGATCAGGTAGTCAGGTAATTGCATATTTGTTCGCACAACGGGAAACAAATAAGTCCCAATTTGCAAGACATTAAACAACTAGATTTGCAATCATAAAATGCAGGAACAATTTCTGTGGCTTCAGTTAAATTTGTACCCGCTATAAATCTCATTTGACCTGCGGATTGTCTTGGAAGTTTCATAGTTCGTACCCTCTTCAAAAATCAAGATGATCGAGTTGTAGACACTAGCTCAAAACCAGCTTTAATCGCAAACTGTAGCGACAAAGTTTCACTACTTCACAAAGTGCGATCGCACTCTCCTCACACACGCTGACCAGAAAACAGGACTTTCAGATTTTCCTTCTGCTAGCGTAACAGAAGAGAGCTTTAAGGCACTAGGAAAACCAACCCCAGCCCCAGCAAGGTGTTAAAGATTGACACATTTGCTTAGTACCCAGGTACAATCTGCACGTATACGAATCTTCATCCCAGCCCCAACAGTAATGCAAGTCTCGAATAGGTAGGCGAAACTGTGCAAATTGAGCAGGGTAAATGGCTTGTTCTACCATTGGTTGTGTAGAAGCATTTCTCATGATATTTGCTGATTGAATTGGAAGTTTCATCTTTGTATCCTCCTAATCAAAATGGGATTTTCCTTAGCCTAGAAATACGCTTGGTTGTACCAAAGCGTTCCCCATGATATTGGGCTACCTGCTCTACTAAACTATCCAGAAGAACAAACATTATTGAAAATAATTCCACTAAAGGCCGGATCTTGATTCGTATTGTTCCGTCTCATCCTTACTCTGAAGAAATAAAGATTTGAGGAACTAAAGTTGTGGACAAAGTTTATACAACCAAACGTATTACTTGTAACTGCACGCGAGTTAGAAGTGAACTCATTAGTTACATTTTGCACTCCGTTAACGTCGCGGCGTTGAAGCAGTGCGAGAACGAAAGCTGCACTTCCCGTCCCATCGCTATCTCTGTAATACACAGTGGCATTATGACTTTCGTTTTGGGGAACCCTCGGTATCACATCTGTATCTATTGGAAGCGGACAGTACAAATCCACTTGTCCGGTACTGTTTTGAGCGAAAGTGTAAGCTCCATTAACAATTCTTACGAGTGACTGGAAATTAGAATTAGCCGGAGTACAGGCACTAGCTGGAATACTCACGCTAAAAGAATTTTGAGCATTGGCTGAAGATACACCAGACAGGATAGATAGGGCAGCAATTGCCGTGAAAGCTATCAAGCGTCTCGGAATTATAGTAGGGGCGATCGCTGTAGCTTTCACCCATTTTAGGCCCGATACAACTTCCTTTTCCCTTTCGGACTGATGAGAAATTTTCATTTTTATCTTCCTAAAATGATGGATTTAGCGAATCAGATTCTTCAGTAACTCCCTGAAGCGATCGATTTCACTACCTCACAAACCACGAGCGCACTCTTCCCACCATCACCGGACATACATCGCTGACATCGACTGTGAATCGATAGACTTTTCGAGCTTGTTCAAACACTTTTTTGGGATTGAAGAATGTCAGCAATACTTCCCAACATTCGGAATTGGAACGACAGATGGGGCTGCGTTTTACCTCAATTGCATCCAAATCCATCTCCTCGCGAATCGCAGCTTCAAAAATGCGTTCGACATTAAACGCATTGGTTGCTGCGTAGTTGATGGCACGCTCTTGGGGTGTCATGCCGAGATTGCGAAGCTCGTAGTAAACTCGTTCCAGAAAATTCTCAATTCCCTGCCTTGCTGATTCATCGGGAGAACTACCGCAGACGGTTTCAACTAATGCTTGAGTTGTCCAACTATACATACAGCGAAGCGTGGGAACGATCGCGGGAACAACTTGACCGGACATCAACATCGCTTTCCCCACCAGGATGCCGGGAATTGAAACTCGTTCAACGCCTTCTGTGAGTTGTTCTCTGAGAAACTGAATTAACCGTTCGTAAACGCGATCGCTATAAGCACCTTGAGGTTGAATGGCATAAATGACAGTTGCATCCAAACTCAGCGTCCAGATAATCGCAGCTGCATCCCAAGGATTCTCGTCCAGATAGGCGAGCAGTTGTCTGGCATCTTGAGGATTTGCCCCTTCGCCCATGTGCTGTGCGATCGAATCGCGGCGTGCTTCCGTGCCGAAATCATAACCCAATTGTCCCAAGGCATAGACTAACTGCACTTGTCCGTTACCGCTACACCCGCAACCGCAAGCAGAAGGCGCGGCGCTGGAGGGTTGAACTGAAGTTGCGATCGCGTCAGCAACCCGATCGGGAAGTTGCTTCAATTCCGGTGGGGGTTGGGGATTGACTTCTTCAGCAATGGGGAGTTGGACATTTCCCAACTCCGAGTTGGCATTTGACATTACAATTCCTCCTTGAAAAATGAGAGACATTGCACCCTTGACATTGAGACGACCTGCTAAAATACGACGACAGTCTGGTGCGGGGCGATCGTTACAAGTAATGGCAGTTTGGAGAATGGCAGATCGAATGGCTTTGGGATCGGGTTTTTGTCCCTGTTTCAGTTGGAGACTCAGCAACAGAGCCGCAATTCCAGCAACAATAGGAGTGGCGTAGCTAGTACCGCTGTTGGCGATCGCGCCGCCACCGGGTATTGCACCCCAAATCTGTTCGCCTGGAGCTAAAATTCCCTGAGTTTGGTAGCGATCGCCCCAATTGCTGAAATCTAAGGGGATTCCCTCGGCATTCATCGCCCCAACTGCTAAAACTGAAGGCAATGCACCCGGAATGTGGAGACAATCGCAGCCTTCATTTCCCGCTGCTGCAACAATCAGAATGTTGCGATCGCAGCAGTATTGAACCGCATTCGCCAGAAGTGTTTCTGCCTCTGGACTAGCACTCCATTGTCCCCCACTAATATTGATTATATTTGCACCTTGGTTTGCTGCTTGAAGAATGGCTCTTGCCAAGTCAATTTGAGAGCAGGGAGCGATACGGCTGACGCCACACTTCGTGACCGCATCTGCTTCTGTGTCAGCAAAAATAGGCACAATTAAACCGCGACAATTAGGTGCAATTCCTTGAATTTGTCCCTCATGCTGACCAAAGATAATACTGGCAATATGAGTGCCGTGTTGTGCGGCTGTTTTTGAGTAAGTTGCACCAGATACCAGCGTTTCCAGTTGAGTTAATTTTGCACCCGCAAGGCTAGGATGAGTGCGATCGACAATTCCATCTAAAATAGCGATGCAAATCCGATCGTCCCCAAGCGTCTTTGCCCAGAGGTCTTGCAGTCCAGGAATTATCGAAGCAAGAGTAGGACGAGTTGCGGTAGCCATAAGAATTAACTCAATCGAAATACCGAGCTAGTTAACTGCCAAATTTATGAGGTTTGAGGCGAATTCAACGATTGATATTTATCAACTTAATGGAGCAGCAATCTCTCTGCCAGTCGCTCGTTTGAGTGTCACTTATTTGAGTGAATCGACAAAAAGACAGCGAGTATTACCAACTTCATTTCTGAATGAGATCTCTCTCATATGATGTCCGGTCAATTCCCCGTAATAAAAATTGTTTGTAGTAAGGACTTCAGTCCTTAATAAAATCACAGATCGGGACTAAAGTCCTTACTACGAACTTCTTAAGGTCAGAGGATCGAAGATGATATCAATAACCATTGTCCAATCTTCCAACTAATGCTTATATAGACAACGATAGATAACCAATTCAGTAACGGCTTGCACGTTCTTGCGGTTTTTGCACGTTCTTGCTATGACTTGAGCAGTGTTTTGGGAGTCACTCCTGTCAAACGTTTGAAATGGCGATTCAGGTGGCTTTGGTGGCTAAAACCGCAAGCGATCGCAACATCAGCCAAACTCATCTTTCCCTGCAAAAGCAATTGTTTTGCCCGTTCTATCCGTTGTTGAATTACGTATCGGTGCGGACTGATACCCGTAGATTGCTTAAAAGCACGAGAGAAATGGTAGGGACTTAGTTGCGCGATCGCTGCCAATTCATTTAAACTTAACTCCTCCTCTAAGCGATCGCTAATATAATCCGTAACCAACGTCAACTTGTGTTGAGGTAGTCCACCCCGATAAGTTACAATATTTCGTTTCTGCATTGAGGAATCTTGCAGAAAATCGAAGGCTATTGCATTTGCTATTGATACGACATCAAGTTGATTGACATCCGGTTAAGTTCGTCGTTTATACCAAAAAACTACATCGCTAAAAATGACTTTCCCGTTTCCTCCTTCATATCGAAAGAAAATTCGATTGGAGCCTTGGCTCACCGCATTAAAATCAACAACCTCAATCATGGTACGGATAATACTGTCATTGAGCGTCAAACTAGAAACTTCTGTTGTTGCTCCGGTTCGATCGCGAATTGAGATACTAAATCTCAGATTGTTGGCATTTTCAACTGTATCTACCCTGTAACAAAGGAGAGGTCTATTGCCAGAACCATCTAGGCGGATATCATCGGGAAGATCGAATTCAAAAACTCGCTCGCGTTCGAGCGCCCAAATTTCAAAATTGCTATCTTGAATTGCTTCGTAATTAGCAAGTGTTGGCATATAAAAAACTCCTAAATCGTCGTGAAAATTACACATTTAGCCTGAGAAGGGGTTGGCAAACAGAAGCACGGGCATTTCAGTTGGATTGGGAAGAATGCCAAATGTGTCTGAAAAAGGGTTGATATTGGATGAAGGCACAGAACTGGAAGATCGAGGTGTTATATTGTCTGCAAAAATAGGGATTTGGCGACCACCCAAGGAAGTTAACACTTCTGTAATTGGTAAGTTGTTGAAGGTTAAAATCAACGTTCCCCGAATGACACTGGCAGGCTCGCTCCAAGGCGTTCGACTTGCTGTTGAGAAAGTATCTCCGACCAGTGTTTCAGCAACTCCCAACAATTCATCCTCTGAGGAAGTGTCTCTGACCAGTGTTTCAACAACTCCCAGCAATTCATCTTGCACCATACTTCTGCTTCTTGGCGCTCTTGTAACATCGCCGAACCTAATACTCCAAGCTAAGCAGCCCTCTGCTGTCCTAGTTGCTCCTGGGAGTACGCCTAGTAGTTCATCGGAAACTTGGTCTGCGTGAACGTGAATTTCGAGCGTTTGGCTGTCTCGATTCCAGGTAATTTCCATTGGTTTAGCCCTCCTGTTAACACTTCAGGCATATAGCATTAACTGTAGAGCGCCACAACAGAAAAGTCTTGCACGTTCGTGCTTTTTTTGCACATTTTTGCTATAAATCGAGCATTTTCCCTTGTTGCAATAGTTGCTTGCTTCGCTATACCCGACACTGAATTACATATTGATGGGGGCTAATACCAGTAAATTTTGTAGGTTGGGTCGAAGTTATGAAATCCAACATCATTGTATTTGTTGGGTTTCGCTATGCTCAACTCAACCTACACCAAATAGACCTTATTCAAGTAAGCGCACCACTATAACTTGTTATGCTGTGTTCAATTGAAACCACTCGATACTACGGTTAAGGTAGCTATTAAACGTCTTGGTGAAAGTGGCAGATGACAGATCGAACATCGAAAGAATCGCCCGGTACACTACTGATACGCAAGACATTGTTTCCATTGTTCAAAACTGACCCTGCCAGCGTCACAGTTTGTGTCTGCCAATTTCCATCATTACGGAACAAATTGCCGACATTTGTATCGTTAACGAAAACATTGGGGTCGCCGCTAGTAAGCCCCCTGACCATAAAAGAGATGTATGCAGTGCCAGGAGAATGACGTCCTCCGGTATCAAAGCCTTGAGTGATAGTAAGGCCATTCGGACTTGCGACTGTCCTCTGTTGAGTATCAGCGAGAATGGTTATAAAGTCACTAACTACAGGCATATTATTACCTCCAATAGTCTAGTAATGAGTTGATTTACCTCTTAATAGTGACACGCAATGGCAGAATAATCTTGCACGTTCTTGCAATTTTTGCACGTTATTGCTATGACTTGAGCAAAGTTTTGGGAGTCACTCCTGTCAAACGTTTGAAATGGCGATTCAGGTGGCTTTGGTGGCTAAAACCGCAAGCGATCGCAACATCAGCCAAACTCATCTTTCCCTGCAAAAGCAATTGTTTTGCCCGTTCTATCCGTTGTTGAATTACGTATCGGTGCGGACTGATACCCGTAGATTGCTTAAAAGCACGAGAGAAATGGTAGGGACTTAGTTGCGCGATCGCAGCCAGTTCATCTAAACTTAAGTCCCGCTCTAAATAATCGTTGATATAGTCAATAACCAACCTCAATTTATGTTGCGATAGTCCACCCTTGCAAGGTATACTTCGATGTCCTTGAGTTGAGTAATTTCGTAATAAATGTACGGCAAGAGCATTTGCCATTGTCTCTGCATAAAGCTGACCACCGCTTTTATTAGATTGCAGTTCGCTTTTGAGTGCGAGTCCAATCTGCTGAATCAACGGATCTTCAATCACAAACCGCGACAATAATTCAATGCGATCGCTTTCTAATAACTCCAATGCGTTACGGGTTAGCAATTCTGGATCCAGATTGAACAATAGCATATTAATTTCTCGATCCCAGCGATGCCAGCGCAGTGAATTGATAGGGCAAACACCGATGGCACCGTGGAACATCAACTCTTTTTCATAATGTCCTTCAATCGCTTGCTCGCATTGGAAACTCTGCCCGATATTCATTGTGATAATGTAATGATCGACTGAATATTCGGGGGTTTCTCCTGGTGGCTGATGAAATTGTTCCAGGCTAATACCGCGCCACGCACACTGGTGGCTAGAAAGTACAGGCAATCGAGGCAATACGGGCGGGAAACTGTTCTCCTCGCTTGAATTATCAACTGGAAGCTCTTCTTCTAACATCGCTCGCTTTCCTCAACACTACATACCTATCTCTGAAGTATTGCGGTTTTTGCAGATTCTTACTATGAATTTAGCAATCTTTTAGGCGTTACACCTATCAAGCGTTTGAAGTGACGAGTGATATCATGTGCTTAAGATTACCCATAATTAGAATCCGGGACACGGCAAGATTAATGTTATCTGTGTCCCTGATATTTCTGATGCCTTGTTCCTACGCAACAACTCTGTGCAGTTTTTTTATTATGGGCAATTCAACGGACATCATATGAGATGACTTTCTGACATGGCAAGTCTCCAATCTTACAAACCTATCCTTAAAGTGTAGCGCTAATACATAGCCCGCCCTGGCGATCGCAGAGAGTTTTCAGATTAGCTAATTTACTTTGTTAGGGCTGCTAATAGCTAATGGCTAATGGTAGAACGGAAAAATATTCCGCTGAGCAATTAGCAATACCAGTAACCCATGATAGTTATAACTAGCAACTTGAGTTATTTACCTCAACTGGAAAATTTTGATGAGATATCCTATCGTTCTCCAACATAGTGAAGAAGATTGCGGTGCCGCTTGTCTCGCCACCATTGCCAAATCTTACGGGCGCACATTAACAATTTCCCACATCCGCGAAGCTGTTGGTACTGGACAATTAGGGACAACGCTTTTGGGATTGCGTCGCGGTGCAGAAACGTTGGGATTTAATGCCCGTTCCGTCAAAGCAACATCCCAGTTAATCGATCGCATCAACGAAGCCCCACTCCCCGCAATTATTCACTGGAAAGGCTATCACTGGGTCGTTTTGTACGGACAGAAGGGTAAAAAATATGTCATTGCCGATCCAGGTGTCGGCGTGCGCTTTCTCACCCGCGAGGCGCTGACGGAATCTTGGAGTAATGGGGTAATGCTGCTGCTGGTGCCGGATGAGAGCCGTTTTTACGGGCAACCTAGCGATCGCATCCCCGGCTTTAGTCGCTTTTTACACCGCGTCTGGCACTATCGCCATCTAGTCGCCCAAGTGCTGCCCCTGAACCTAGCAATTGGCTTGCTTTCTCTAGCTTTTCCCCTGTTGCTGCAAGTACTCACCGATGATGTGCTGGTACGAAAAGATACGGGGCTATTGGTTACGGTGGCGATCGCAGTCACCGTCACCATTCTTTTCAGCAGCCTGTTGCGATTAGTACAAGCAAATTTAGTCGCTCACTTGGCGCAACGTCTAGAATTAGGACTGGCGTTAGAATTTGGTCGCCAAATTTTGCAACTTCCCTTGAGTTATTACGAATCCCATCGCAGTGGGGAAATTGTCAGCCGCTTGCGCGACATTCGGGAAATTAATCTATTAGTTTCCCAGGTAGTAGTTAGCCTGCCTAGCGAATCTTTTATTGCTCTAGTATCTCTAGTATTGATGTGGATTTATAGCTGGAAACTCACCCTTGCTGCTGTGGGAGTTGCAGTTTTAATGAGCCTATCAACTCTAATTTTTATCCCAGCGTTGCAACAGAAAACCCGCGATGTTTTGGTCACCGATACCGAAAACCAGGGAATTTTAATTGAAACCTTTAAAGGTATTTTGACTCTTAAAACGAACAATGCCGCCCCTCAAGCTTGGGAAGAATTGCAAAGCCGCTTTGGTCACTTAGCTAATGTTACTTTCGGCTTGTTACAAATCGGCATTATTAATAATGTATTTTCTACTCTCGTATCTGGTTTAGGTTCTCTTGCCGTCCTTTGTTTTGGTAGCATTTTGGTGATTCGTCAGGAACTTACCATCGGTCAATTGCTGGCATTTAATGGCATGAATCGCAATTTTACGGCGCTGATTGAGACAGTTATCAATTTTGTCGATGAGTTCGCCCGCGCCCAAACTGCTACGCAACGCCTTACGGATATTATCGATGCTACACCAGAGATTGCAGATAGAGAAAATCGCGATCGCGCAGAGATTCCCGCTGATGCCGATATTACTTGTAACAATCTCAACTTCCACCACATCGGGCGCGTAGATTTGCTCAAAGATTTTTCCCTCACTATTCCTGGCGGCAAAGTAACAGCTTTAATTGGCAAATCTGGTTGCGGTAAAAGTACCCTGGCAAAACTCATCGCCGGGTTATATCCGCTACAATCCGGTAATATTAGGTTTGGAAAATATAACCAATCCGACTTATCTCTGGAATGCTGGCGCGAACAGGTTATCCTCGTACCCCAGGAAGCGCACTTTTGGAGCCGATCGATTATCGAAAACTTCCGTTTTTGCTATTGTCAAGTAACTTTAGAACAAGTGGTGAATGCTTGCCAAATTGCCGGTGCTGACGACTTCATCAGCGAATTGCCGGACAAATATCAGACAGTGCTGGGGGAGTTTGGCGCGAATCTTTCTGGAGGACAAAGACAAAGGTTAGCGATCGCGCGCGCCATTGTCACCGACCCCCCTATACTAATCCTAGATGAGTCCACCGGCGCACTCGACCCGGTGACAGAAACTGAAGTACTAGACAAACTACTAACCCATCGTCAAGGCAAAACAACAATTATCATCAGCCACCGTCCTAGAGTAATTCAACGCGCCGATTGGATTGTCTTGTTAGACCGGGGAGAATTGAAATTAACGGGAACCCCACAAGAATTAAGCCAACTTGCGGGAGAACATCTAGATTTTTTAAATCCGTAATATCGACGAGTTGGGCATCTCAGATCTTGCACCATTATCAATAAGCCTTCAAAAACCGGGTTTCTTGACGAAAAATCTAGGCTTTGAAGCTGAGCTATTTGCAAGAAACTAAGGTTTAGCCCAGGTGCAAGATGTGAGGCATTGAACTCTGCACTACAAAGCTTAATTCAGTCCGCAGCAACGCAATTGTTAGACGGTATTATCTCGCGGCCCCGAACTACTGCGAACCCGCTCAACAAATTCAGGATAATTTCCCAAGTCCTCTAAGGACTGTAACGGTGGCATTTCAACCCAATTTGCCTCTGCATGTAACTTATCTATGTAAGCATAAAACGCTTCTTGGTCATCTCGATGAGCCATAACGTAGGCATGTAAATCTTTCTGACTCATTGCCTGAAAGTTGGGTTTGGTCATTGGACATACCTCCATCTGCCGTTGGGATATATCTCAATGATATTCTCCTCACCTGCCAAGAAGAAAACATTTCCTGTGCGCTCGTCTACGCGCACAATATTTACCGGCAAGTAAAATTTTGTAAACCAACAGCACAAAATAAAGCACTGCGTCTTTTGCTCTGACGTAGGAATAATCTTTGCTCCTCATTACCTATAACCGCGCAGAGTATATCATCTTTTTGCCAACTTGCAGGAGAGGCTCTAAATTTCTTGCATCCGTAATATGATGTTTTTGCGACAGGACTTAGGCACGAAGATCCTAGAAACCGGGTTTCTGTGTAGATC
>CAYXCW010000003.1:134-92929 GCA_964463555.1 uncultured bacterium | reverse complement strand
TCTCGTTCCCAAACCGACGATTAATCAATAGAAACCCGGTTTCTTTGCCTAGTCCGCGAAGATCCTAGAAACCGGGTTTCTGTGTAGATCTCTCGTTCCCAAACCGACGATTAATCAATAGAAACCCGGTTTCTTTGCCTAGTCCTGTGCGATTAACTCTAAGTTGTTCTTGATCGTTCCATCATGGCAAACCTAGAAATTCAGACGGCTAAAGTGACAATCCCCAACGGCGATGTGCAAATTGATGCTTACCTAGCAACGCCAACAGGGGAAGGGCCATTTCCAGGTGTTATCGTTATCCAGGAAATCTTTGGCGTCAATGCCCATATTCGGGAAGTGACGGAGAGAATAGCAAAAGAAGGGTACGTTGCGATCGCACCTGCAATCTACCAACGCCTCGCCCCCGGTTTTGAGACGGGTTACACCCCAGAAGACATCAAAATTGGCAAGGAATACAAAGAAAAAACCAAAGCATCGGAATTACTCAGCGATATTCAAGCCACAATTGATTACCTCAAAACCCTACCTGTTGTCAAGGAAGATAATTTTGGCAGCATCGGTTTCTGTTTTGGCGGTCATGTTGTCTACCTCGCCGCTACCCTGAATGATATTAAAGCCTCTGCGTCGTTCTACGGCGCTGGAATTACTAATTGGACTCCCGGCGGCGGCGATCCCACTATTACCCGGACAAAAGATATTAAAGGCACTCTCTACGCCTTCTTTGGCATGGAAGATGCTAGCATTCCCGCCCCACAAGTTGACCAGATCGAGGCAGAACTAGAGAAACACCACATTCCCCATCAGGTCTTCCGCTACGATGGAGTAGACCACGGTTTCTTTTGCGATCATCGCGGTAGCTACGATGCTACAGCTGCTGAAGCTGCTTGGACTGAAGTAAAGCAATTATTTCAGACAACGCTAGCAGCGAGTTGACGCAATCCAAACTGTGGCATAGCCATTAATTGAATTATTCAAACGCTCATGAACGCCAAAGCAACACCTTCCCCAGCAGACAAGTCTTCCTTTTCTAGGGACGATTTTGCCAAAGCCCTAGAACAACAAGAGTATCATTTTGAAAAAGGACAGATTGTTCGGGGAAAGGTGTTTGAATACGCATCCGATGGTGCATATGTTGATATTGGTGGTAAGTCGCCAGCATTTTTGCCAGAAAGAGAGGCTTCTTTGAAAACAGGAACGCCTTTGTCTGAATTGCTACCTCTGAATGAGGAAAGAGACTTCTTGATTGTCAAAGAGCAAGATGCAGATGGTCAGGTAACGCTTTCCCTGCGACAGTTGTTAGTGAAGCAAGTTTGGGATAAATTAGCCGATATGCAGGAGGCTGGACAAACCGTGCAAGTGCGCGTCACTGGTGTAAATAAAGGTGGCGTGACGGTAAACGTGCAAGGGATCAGGGGATTTATTCCGCGATCGCATCTCCTCGATAAAGATAATTTAGAGCAATTGATCGGTCAACCCCTCAACGTTAGCTTCCTAGAATTCAATCGCGAAACCGAAAAACTGGTGATGTCTCAGCGCTTAGCTTCTCAATCTGCCCGCTTCAGCGAAATAGAATTAGGACAGTTGGTAGAAGGCAAAGTTACCAATATCAAACCTTTTGGTTTATTCATTGATATGGGCGGCACTACAGGTTTGCTCCACATCAAACAAATCAGCCAAAACTACATTGAAAACCTGCAAAATTTATTTCAAATTGGGCAACCAATTAAAGCAGTCGTAGTCAATTTAGATCAAGGACAAAGCCGAATTTCCCTATCAACCAGAGTGTTGGAAAATTACGCCGGAGAAATGCTAGAAAACATGGCTGAGGTAATGGCTTCAGCCGAAGCGCGTGCAGAAAGAGCGCGGAAAAATATTGTTTAACGCTCAAACAAAACGCCCCCAGGCTAAAGCCTGGGGCTACACAAACAGAGCAACGCCTACGCGGGCTGAAATTCTTGCAGGCAGCGGAGGCAGTCTTTGTTTGTATACTCACATCTTGCACCTAAGAGATAAACAGCCTCCCAATAAATTTGGGGCTGAAAGCTTAAGTTAGCTAAAGCTAACTAAAATCAAGGTTTTAACCCGTTTCAACGGGTTTTAGCTTTCAGCCAGAAATTTATTTCTAGGCTTGGTGCAAGATGTGAGTATAGCCACACCCTTCAGGGTAAAGCCTGGGGCTACACAAACAAAGCCCGCGAAGGCGGGCTGAAATTCTTGCAGGCTGCGGAGGCAGCCTTTGTTTGTATAGCCACACCCTTCAGGGTGTGGGATTTTGATGTCCGAGCCGGATTAATTAAGGTGTGGTTGATTCAATTCTTTGCACTTAGCCTGGGCTAAATTATAAGCATCTAAATATTCTTTTGGCCCCAACATCTGGTCACCATAATATTCGTAAGGCTGCTTGCCGTAAACTGGTAAAGGATCATCATCGGGATAGTCTTCTTTTGCTTCTTCGACGGCGGCTTTTAGTTCCTCGACGGTGAGGCGGTGCGCTGCGAAGTAGTGGAGTTCTTGGGCTTTTTTGTGCAAGTGGGGTAAATTTGGATCTATGATGCGTTCACCAAGTGTGCCGTCAGGCGTATCGCTCACCTCAATCCAAGCATGTTCCACAGGTTTATACGGCTTTCCACCAAAAGCTAAAAAGCCTTGAACGTAAATTGCTCCTTCAGTAGCCAAGGCTGCATTATAAGCGTTATCAAAATGGTTTTTAGCCTTGCTTTTAATCTGTTTAGAAATCTCTAGCGAAGCGGTTTCATCAAGTAGTTTTTCCATAATATAGCCGATTAGATTTGGGTTAATTGACAAATCGCTTTTAGACTTTCCAGAATTTGGATAGCTGGTTCCGAATCCATCAGGTTTAGTAACGGCATTAACTGATAAGTTGGGCGCTCTCCTGGCTGAATATAAACAAATTGATAGCGCGCTCCATTGCTTACTAAACCCCAAACTGATGTTTGATAATCTAAAATTTTATCAGCATAAGTAAGCAACTGGGGTAAACCTGCTATTACATCAATTAAACTATTTTTTGTTTCAATTATTAAAACTACAAAAGGCACATTATTGATTAAATTAGATTTTTTTACAGCTAAAATATCGCAACGCCCTGTAATAATTTTACCTTCATCTTCAATAGCAATATCGGCAATACCTTCTTCTAATACTAGCTTAACTGGAGAGCGATAAAAGCCAGCTAATCGTAACAAGGGAGCCACAGATAACAACTTCACCTGGCCTTCTGAAACTTTGCCATCTATCAAATAGCTATCAAAGTCATCGCGGATTTGTCCGAGTTCTTGTTGCTCAAACTCAGTTAAAGGTTGTATAGATAACAATGAAGTTAACAAATCATTAGGCAGTTTTTCAAACTTGAGCAGTTCAACAACTTCCTTCAAAGTCAGAGTTTTAGCATTCAAAGTTGTCATACTTAAAAATTACCAATTACCCATTACCTATTTTATAATTTGTTCTATCATTCGGTTTGCTTGCGATTCGTAGCTACCACCAAATAAATTAAAGTGATTGAGAATATGATAAAGCTTATAAAGCATTTTGCGTTCTTCGTAACCTGGATCTAAAGGCCACACTTCATTGTAACCGCGATAGAAAGGTGCGGGAAAACCGCCAAACAGTTCGGTCATTGCCAGATCGGTTTCGCGATCGCCATAATAAGTAGCCGGATCGAGAATCACGGGTTCTCCCGCCACAGTAACAGAAGCATTCCCCGACCACAAATCCCCATGCACGAGGGAAGGTTGAGGTTGATAATCTGCTAGCAGTTCGGGAATTGCTTCTAATAAGCGTTCTCCCTGTCTAAAATAACCGCCCCTGCGTTTGGCTAACTTTAATTGATACCCGATGCGATGTTGGGTAAAAAATTCCGCCCAATCTGCTGTCCAAGTATTAATTTGCGGCGTTGAACCAATCGTATTATTCCGTTCCCAACCAAAGCCTTGATTGCTAGTCGCTTTATGCATTGCTGCTAAATTGCGCCCCATTTCTTCCCAAGCATTTGTGCCGCCGCTACGTCCCAATTCTAGCCATTCCAATACAATGTAAGCCGAATTATCTACCGTACCGCAGCAAATAGGTTTGGGAACGCGAATAGTATGAGTGTCCCACATTTGTTGCAGTCCCAGGGCTTCGGCTTCAAACATATCAACCAGGGAGCCTTGATTGAGTTTGACAAAATAAGTTACAGCGCCGTTAGAAATTGCATAACCTTGGTTAATGCAACCTCCGCCAATCGATCGGCGCTGCTTTACTTCAAACGGTTCTTTCGTTACCTGGCTGATGTGTTCGGCGATTTTTGTCCACATGATTGAATTTCAGATTTAAGATTTTAGATTGCAGATTTTAAGAGGATTTGAGACGTCAGATTTTAGATTGCAGATTTTATATGAAATTTTACTTGAAAATCTGCAATCTGCAATCTGCAATCTGCAATCTAAAATGGTTTAATCGTAACAATCCCGTAAGCTTCTGGTGATAAGTAACGGTTAGCAGCTAATTGCAAATCGGCTTTATCTAAGGCTTGAATGCGGGTGGGGTAATTGAGGACTGGGGCTAAATCGCTAACCATTGATTGATAGTAACCGTACATTCCCGCGCGATCGCTTGGCGTTTCGTTGGCAAATACGAAGCGATTCGCGACTTGCGTCCTGACGCGGGCGATTTCGGCTTTGGTTACGGGGGAAGTTTGGATTTCGCGGATGTGGGATGCGATCGCACTTTCCACTTCGGCTAAATTCTCCACCGGCAATTGCGCGGAAATATAAAACGTTCCCTGGATTTGATTGGTCATATTGCTAGCCGAAATATTCGTCACCAATCGCCGATTTTCTCGCAAATCTTTCACCAAACGCGATGTTCTCCCGCTGCCTAAAATTGCTGCCAAAACATCCAGCGCATAAGTTTCGTGCAAATCGGTTAATCCGGGCACGCGCCAAATCATCATCAGCCTTGCTTGTTGTAAACTGCTATCAACGTATTCGCGGCGGACAATTTCTTTAAAAGGCTGTTCTGGTTGGGTAATTGGTAATTGGTAATCGGCAATCGGTGATGGGTTAGATGCTTTTTTAGGCTCGATTCCTTCTGCCACAATTTCGATTAATTCTTCTACTGGCAAATTCCCTACGGCTACGGCTGTCATTGACTGGGGTTGATACCATCTAGCGTGGAAATCGCGCATCTGCTGGGGTTTGAGAGCCTCTATAACCGATACTGGCCCCAATACCGGGCGTCTATAGGGTAGCACTTCAAACGCGGTTTCAATCGTCCTCTGATAGCTGCGGCGGCGAGGATTATCATCAGAACGACGAATTTCTTCTAATACTACGAATCGTTCGCGCTCAAATGCTTCGTCGGGGATGCTGGGATTCAACACCACGTCCATTTGCAACGGCGCTAGCTTGGCAAAATCTTGGGGTGCGGCAGTGATGTAATAGTGGGTGTAATCCTGGCTGGTAGCGGCATTGGTAACTGCGCCTCGCTCCTCAACTAAACGCTCAAACTCACCGCTAGCCAACCGCTCGGTGCCTTTGAAGATCATATGCTCCAAAAAGTGAGCCATACCGTTGATCTCGTCGGATTCTACAGCCGAGCCAACATTTAACCACAGACTCAGGTTTACCGCTTCAACTGGCATCTGTTCCGCCACAATTGTCAATCCGTTGTCGAGTCGGCGGATGGTTGGTGCGTTGAGCGGAGGAGTTTTGAGTAATGTTGAGGTCATTTGCGATTTTGCACGGGTTAATACTTCTTCAATCTTAGCGATTCTTCACATGGGGGATATCGGTGTCATCAGTAAATTCCCTTGTTTTCTATCAAAGCTATCAGGAATTTTTATTGCAATTTATTCTCAATTATTTGCATTTGCGTGTAATCTCTTAAATAAGCAATTGAATATCTTTTGCAATAAGGAGCAAAGGAGGTATAGCAGGTGGCAAGCATTGACTCGCGCAGTCCAGCGATCGCGCAGCCAGGATCGGATAGGTTTTCCCAGGAGAGAGGAACTATGCGATCGCACCAGCAAAATCGAGATCTGGGTGCCGCTGTCCAGCACGCAGTTGTGCTATTATTTGAATATTTTTCTCACTAAAGGCCAAGAACTACAGGAGAGTCAATGTCAACAAAGATCGGTTTGTTTTACGGCAGCCAAACAGGGAAAACTGCCGATGTAGCCGAGATGCTGCAAAAAGAACTTGGCGAGGATGTCGTAGACTTGTACGACATCGCCGAAGCGCAAAAAGAAGACCTCGAAGCCTACGAATATTTAATTATCGGTTCGCCAACTTGGAATATCGGGGAATTGCAAAGCGATTGGGAAGGATTTTTCCCAGAATTGGATGAGATTGATTTCAACGGCAAAAAGGTAGCTTATTTTGGCGTCGGCGACCAAATGGGATACCCGGATAATTTTTTAGATGCGATGGGTATCCTCGCCGAAAAAATTGCCGAACGCGGTGCAACTCGCATCGGCGATTGGCCTACAGCAGGTTACGACTTTAACGACTCCAAGGCATTAGAGAACGGTAAATTTATCGGTCTTGGAATTGATGAAGATAATCAGTCAGAAATGACTGAAGCGCGCATCAAAGCCTGGGTAGCACAAATCAAGAAAGAGTTCAAAATTTGATTGCAGATTGCAGATTGCAGATTTGAGCAATTAATCCAATCTAAAATCACAAATCCCAAATCTAAAATCTGAAATCCAAAATTCCCCTTGGAGGCATAAAGCTGTGACAACAATTTCGCAACGCAGTACTTTATCAGTAGAGCAAGATGCTGCTGAAGTACCCTGGTGGGCTGGTAATTTTCGACTCACAAACTTATCGGGAAAATTACTAGGCGCTCACGTGGCTCATTCCGGTCTGATTGTATTATGGGCTGGAGCCATGACCTTATTTGAGTTGAATCATTTTAATCCCGCTCAACCGATGTACGAGCAAGGATTAATTTTGCTACCCCATCTCGCCTCCCAAGGTTGGGGTGTGGGAGCAGGGGGTGCAGTTGTAGATACTTACCCCTACTTCGTCATTGGCGCATTGCATCTAATTTCGTCTGCTTTTTTAGGTTTCGGCGGAATTTTTCATTCGCTGCAAGGTCCCGAAACCTTAGAAAACAAAGTTCCTGCTTTCGGTTACGATTGGGCAGATACTAACAAAATGACCAATATTTTGGGCATTCATTTAGTACTATTGGGATTGGGTGCATTTCTTTTAGTTGCGAAAGCAATGTACTTTGGCGGCTTATACGACCCTGCCGTAGAAAATGTGCGGGTAATTTCTAACCCAACATTGAATCCAGCGACGATCTTTGGCTATTTGTTTGGTGCAGTTGGCAAGTTTTGGCTGGCTGGCGTGGACAACTTAGAAGATGTTGTCGGCGGACATATTTGGATCGGTGCTATCTGCATTGCTGGGGGGATTTTCCACATTGTAACTAAACCTTTTTCTTGGACGCATCCGTTATTTGTTTGGTCTGGGGAAGCTTATCTATCTTACAGTTTGGGTGCATTAGCCTTAATGGGTTTTATCGCTACCCTGTTTGTTTCGGTCAATACTACGGTTTATCCCGAAGTATTTTACGGCCCTGCTTTGGTAATTCGGCAAGGTATTGTGCCTTACTTTTCTTCACCCGATCCAGACTTAGTAACTGCGCGGACTTGGTTAGCAAATACGCACTTTTGGTTAGCGTTCTTCTTCTTGCAAGGTCATATTTGGCACGCCTTGCGATCGCGCGGACTAGACTTTCGCAAAGGTCGCATCAGTCCAGATGCAGTTCTGCCTCAACCACAATAGCTGAAGAAACCCAAATCTCAAGGAATTTAAACACATGACCGCAGTAATTTCTGAAAGTCCTTACCAGAAGAAAATACCCAACGTTGGTTGGTGGTCGGGCAATTTTCGCCTAGTTAACTTGTCGGGTAAATTACTAGGCGCCCACGTCGCCCATGCTGGATTGATTGTATTTTGGGCGGGTGCGATGACGCTGTTTGAAATATCGCGCTTTAATCCAGATGTACCGATGTACGAGCAAGGGTTAATTATATTACCCCATTTAGCAACTCTCGGTTTTGGTGTGGGGGCTGGTGGTGAAGTTATTGACACCTATCCCTATTTTGTCATTGCAGTTTTGCATATCATTCCTTCAGTTATTTTGGGGGCTGGTGGTATTTATCACTCGCTTTTGGGGCCTGAAGTTTTAGAAGATAACCCAACTTTGGCGGGCTTGTTCGGTTATGACTGGAAAGACAAGGACAAGATGACGACAATTTTGGGAATTCACTTGACAATTTTAGGCTTAGGTGCGTGGCTTTTAGTTGCAAAAGCAATGTTTTGGGGTGGAGTTTTTGACCCTTGGGCTTTAGGGGGCGGCGATGTGCGAATTATCAATCATCCAACGCTCAACCCCGGAACAATTTTTGGTTATTTGTTTGGCGCGCACGGTTCAGAAGGAATGGCGGCAGTTGATAATTTAGAAGATGTTATCGGCGGTCACATTTGGGTGGGTTCGCTCTGCATTTTAGGTGGCTTTTTCCACATTTTGACCAAGCCTTTTGCCTGGGCAGAACGGGTTTTAATTTGGTCTGGAGAAGCGTATCTGTCCTATAGCATCGGCGCGATCGCATACATGGGATTTCTCGCCGCCTACTTTGTATCGGTCAACAATACCGTATATCCGGAAGTATTTTACGGCCCCGTTGGCACTCTAGAAGCTTCTACAGGCTTGGTTTCTGCCCGAGGATGGTTAGCAAGTTTCCACTTTGTTTTAGCAGTCTTATTCATCTGCGGTCACATTTGGCACGCGATTCGCGCCCGCGGTGAAGCCGCTGGTTTTGACTTCAAAAAAGGTGACATGGTTCGACCAGCAGGGAATCCCCAAACTGGGAACCTTGCCACTCCAATCAACTCTTCCGATCTTACCTTGAACTTGCTGAAAAACTTGCCAATTTACCGTCCGGGGTTATCTTCCCTATCGCGGGGTTTAGAAATTGGCATGGCTCACGGTTACTGGTTAATTGGCCCCTTTGCTAAATTAGGGCCATTAAGAGATGCTGAAATGGCTAACTTAGTGGGTTTGTTATCCGCATCGGGTTTAATTGTGATTTTGACAGTTTGCCTATCGATTTACGGCAGCGCCACGTTTGTGCAGCGTTTGGAAACAGTTCCTCGCCCCAGGTTTGCAACAACGGTTCCCAACGTCCCAGAAACGCTGCAAACACTAGAAGGATGGAGTCAGTTTTCTGTCGGCTTTTTGATTGGCGGTGTCGGCGGAGCGTTCTTTGCTTATCTGATTTTAAATAACCTAAGTGTGTTCCAAGATATTTCCAATAGCTTAGGTTAAAAAGCAACAAGTTTGGTGTCGTCAGAGGTAGCACAACTCACTGTGCTACCTTTTTTTTGCTAATTGGTAATTGGTAATTGCTAATTGGTAATTGGTAATGGCTAATGGGTAATTGGTAATTGCTAATTGGTGATTGGTGATGTAATCGTGGCAAATACCGATTACCGATTACCGATTACCAGTCTGCTTCGATGTAACTAGCAACTTACGTTATGTAGCGATCGCTCTAAAAAAAGTATGTCCTGGGTATGGGGAAAGGAGCGAAGCGGATTCTGAAAATGGTAGGCAATCTCTCTTTCTTACCCAAGGATTGCACTTCATGGAACCACAACAACTCAGTCAAGAACTGCGCGAGGGCAAAAATCCCCACATGAGCCGTCGGCGGGCGATTATCGGTTTGTCTATGCTAGGGGGTTCGATGGGACAACTGGTAACGCTTTACCAGACAGGTATAGTTAATCACTTACCAGATCCGCCAGGGCAGAAGATTTTCGATGCAGATCGCGTCGATGCATCTAACTATGCTTACAGCCGATTTAACTCGCCCGATGGCCCGATAATGGTGGTTAATTACGCCCTCACCGCTTGGCTAGCTGCTGCTGGTGGACTCGATCGCGCGAGGCGCAATCCGCTTTTACCAATTGCAATGGGTATCAAGCTGCTAACTGATTGTGCAATTTCTGTCGAGTTAGCGCGGGAAGAATGGGCAGAAAACAAAGCTTTTTGCGAATACTGCCAAGTTGCTACCCTAGCATCTTTGGCGTCCTTAGTGCTAGCAGTACCAGAAGTTATGACCGCTATTCGCACTCTCAAAGGCGGGAAGAACGCCACAGCAGACGCCAGCACCCAGTAATATGGATTGCGCTTAGATCTAATATTTTATAGCCCGCGAAGGCGGGCTTTGTTTGTGTAGCCGCAGTGCTAGCAGTACCAGAAGTTATGACTGCTATTCGCACTCTCAAAGGAGGGAAAAACGCCACAGCAGACGCCAGAACTCAGTCATATGGATTGCGCTTAGATCTAATATTTTATAGCCCGCGAAGGCGGGCTTTGTTTGTGTAGCCGCGACTTTAGTCGTTCGGCATAAAAGGGGCGATCAAAGCGGATTTGGTATTACATGTTGATGTCTAGCATTTTCAAAGGAAATTGGTAAGCTGCTACGCATTTAAATCCAATAAAGCGGCGAGCAAGATGTCCACCCCACAAGAAAAAGGTAAAATTTGGCTCTCAAACTAGATGCTTAGCAGCTTATAATCTGTCGCTATTATCTTTGACTTTGACCTGCTGCCCTTTGCAATACAGCAAAACTATTAGGACAATAATTCCGGTATCTTGGCGTAATTGCCGACTTCTTTCTTCTTGCTTCGTGTTCTTTGCTTCTTCGTGGTTCAATAGTAAAAATTCCTATCCCGGCTATCGGTCAGCACAATAATCAAGATTCAAATAAATATAAGGATATAAATTTTTAAACCATTTATCCCAAACTGTTCTAGCTTCCCGACTGCCAATAAATCTATTAACTGTATCTTGCCATTGTCGATCGTTGGCAGGTAATACCATCCCATAGGCGTCACAAGTTAAAGGTTCTTCAGGGATTAAAGTATAACGATTTAAAGGCAAATTGCCGCGCACTGCTGCGGAGATTAACAATATACCTTCGCTAGCCAAAGCATTAATATTTCCGCGCACTAATGCTTCCATGCCGTCGCCAAGTCCGCCTGGAGATTCAAAATAAACTTGTCTAGCTTGTGGATATCGGCGGCGGATAAACTGTTCTGTAGTAGTTCTGCTTAAAACTCCGACGCTGATATTTCTGAGATTGCCCGTTGGATCAATTCTATTTTTGCTATCCGTCGGCACTAAGAAATGCGTTCCCGTAATAAAAAATGGAGTGGAAAACGCAATTCCAGGAATATCGCCTCTAATAGAATAAGGCCCGCAAGTCAGATGTACGCGATCTTTTTGGACTATTTCAAACCGATTTTGTAACGTTGCTGCCACGGCAATTTCTAGCTTGACTGGTGCGTTGAGTTGTTGCTGGAGATGTTGCGCCATTGAATTAAGAAAATCAACGCAATAACCCGTTTGCTGACCGCTATCATCTTGATAACCCCAGGGAGGAGCATTGTTAGCAACGCCAACTTTTAACACTCCCGTTTTTTTAATTTCTTCTAAAATAGGCACGGCGCGGCTAACAATAGGAGCGTTTGCTAATTGGGGGAAAATTGGTAATGGTGGTGTGCCGCCAAAAGCTTGTTCTAGCTGGGTTGGGGTGAGCGATCGCACAAAATTTACTTTGATCGTATCTTGGCTGATAAAATTACCATAACCAGCACTTAAATAACGTTTGTATTCTGTGCGATCGCCTAAATAAGTTTCCACAAAAGCCAAAGTCAATCCTTTGAGATGCCGTTGCGCCAAACTTGGTTCTGGCCCAGCAAAAAACTGATTTAAATTGCTCAGAGGCGTTGCATCTTCGGTAGTTGTTCCAGTTGCATCGATAAATGTATGACCGCTGTTAACCATGATGGCTAAATATTTTTCTTTGGTTTTCAACCAGAGAAACGGATATATTTGTTCGGGTACAATTGGTGTAATAACATCGGCGCTACCTCCAACGATCATAGTAGGAATTTGAATATTACCGATACTTTCCGGGCCAAGAACGGTACTAGCAAAAGGACTCACTGCGATCGCACCTTTAATTCGCCCATCGTATAAGTTATAATTAAACGCTGGCAAGCGGTTGGCAAGGCATTGCAAAATGATCGAAACATTTAAAGTAGGACGTTCGTTTTGACATTCTTGTCGCAGTCGTTCGTTATTTAATTCCGCCCCTGCCATTGTTAAGGCTGCATAAGCGCCAGTAGAATGTCCAAGTAAAACAACCCGTTGTGGATCGATTTTCCCTGCCAGTTCGGCATTTGCTTCTAATTGATCTAAAGTATATTTAATATCTAGCGAGCGGTCGATAAATTCTACCGGGTTAATATCGCTTCTTACCAATCCTTCTAATAAAGCTTGTCTGCGTCTGGCGTTACTGCCAATATGTTCTGGAACTACTACAGCAAATCCGTGGGATGCTATATGTTCTGCCAGATAAACAAACATCTTGCGATCTGCACCCAAACCGTGGGACATCACCACGACGGGCGCTTTTTTGGACATTCCTTCAGGTAGGTAAAGATCGACTTCAAAACTACGACCAATTCTCCTACCAAATGCCGATTGACGGTTACGGTTGTTGGTTAAATCTAGCGTGCGTTGGGAAACCTGAAAGCTGCCCGGTTGACTCGGATCTGGTAATTGAGAGAAATTTATGGGAGAATCGGCGGCGATTTCTGCTTGAATTTGGTTGGCGATCGCTCCCGACATAATACTATTTTTATAGTTAGTAAAAGCTGTAACCTCTTGGTTTAATTCCAGCAGCAATTGGGCATTAATCCAAATTCCTTCTGAAGGAAACTGGCGCATGACATCGATTAAACTAAAACCTTCTGGTTCTCGCGCCGCTGCAATTAAAGCTGCCCGCAAATCGCTATAACCATTTTGATTTTGTTTACTTTGAACCACTTGCCCTAACCGTTTTAACAGCATTTCTCCTGATGGCGAGTGCGCTATCCGCGATACAGCATTTTGACCCAAATTTAACCGACGGTTCAATAACTCTCGCAATTGAGCTAAAATTTGGGCATTTAATAATTGAGCATAAGATTGCAGTTCGCTATTCACTTCACCTGTTTTGGCAAAGCTTGCTAATGCATCAACCGAAAGCGAAATCTGGAAAGGGCCATAAGGGATATAAAGTTTTTCCGCACTGATAGCCGGTTTGGGTTTTAATGCCGTTGGTAGGATTGCGATCGCTAACACCCAAGCGGAGATAAAATTAAGCGAATGCTTTCGCTTTCTTGGCAATCTTTTTACTCGCTTGACCGGATAATCACCCCTAATGCGATCGCCTGAAATCATATGTGGTTGGCAGAATTAAACCCTGTCATCCAGTAAACAACAAAATTAGATTTCAGAATGTTAAGAAATATACATAGCTTGCGATCGCGATTCCTCAATTTTAAGTTTTTACTAGAAAAAATGGGTTGTTATCACCTTTTCCCATGAATCCGCTACACTTGGGGGCGGGTTTAGAGAAATTGAAAGTTTTTTCCCAACATGACTGGTATTCAAAGGAAATTGGTATTAGCCCCCCTTTAATGGGAAAGGAAAAATTAATTTCCCGCCTCCGCAATCTTATAAGCTTGAGGAAAAGGTAACTGTCAACCCTTCAACTAGATCAGCGCAAGCTGTCAACTGTCAACTGTCAACTGTCAACTGTCAACTGTCAACTGTCCACTGTCCACTGTCCACTGTCCACTATCAACTATCAACTATCAACTGTAATTTGACGAGCAATTTACGCAAGCGCCACACGAATACAATAGCAGCGATTCCCACTCCAATCGATTGTCCAATCCACAAACCTGTCCCACCCAAACCGAGGGGAAATCCCAGTAAATACCCACTCGTTAAGCCAACTCCCCAAAATGCCGATAAACTCAGCAACATCGGGATGCGAGTATCTTGAAGTCCATACAGCGCGCCTTGTGTAGTCTTTTGCAAACTATCCAAAATTTGCGAAATTGCCGCGACGGTAAGCATAGGTTTTGCCAGTTCGATTACGTTACCATTCTCTGGCTTACTAATATCCAAATATAAGCCAATAACTTGATAAGGAAACATCAACAGCGCGATTGTCATCAGCATCATAAATCCCATGCCAACAAACATACTCACATATCCGGCGCGAGTTGCACCTGCCAAATTTTGCTGTCCAAACCACTGTCCGACGCGCGCAGTTGTAGCGAAAAACATGCCCAGAGGTATCATGAAGATAACCGCGATCGTTTGAAACACAATTTGATGCGCCGCCAACACATCGGTTCCCAAAATTCCCATCAGATAAGTAACAACTGTAAACAGTCCAACTTCTAACGCCGAAGATACCCCAATCGGCAAACCGATGCGGATTAAATCTCCAATGATTTGAGGTTTAATCTGATGTAAATTTTCACAAAAGCGATACTTTGTTAGTCGTTTGTGTCTCAATATGTAGGCAACTAGCGCCAAAAACATGCCCCAAAGACTGATAACGCTGGCGACAGCCAGTCCGGCAATTCCCATTTGGGGAAATCCCAATTTACCAAAACCCAAAACATAGTTACCCGCGACATTAAATAGCGTACCTGCAATCACAATTGCCATGATCGGACGCGCTTCTTGCAGCGCCGCCACCACGCCTCTAAGTACAGAAAATGCCACCGCAGGGAAAAATCCCCAAAGCATAATATCCAGGTAAGTATTTGCCAGGGTTACCGTTGTTGCTGCTTGCCCCAGTTGACTCATGATACTATCCATATTTCCTATTAGCAGCATCATCGGAATGGTCAAAATTAGGGATAACCACAATCCTTGGCGCGCGATCGCAGCGATTTGATTTGGACGATTGGCGCCGTAAGCTTCTGCCACTAGCGGTGTAACTCCCATCACAAATCCACTCGCAGTAATTAATACCGCGCCAAAAGTTAGCGCCGCCAATCCTCCGGCGGCGAGAATTTCTTGTCCTAACCTACCCATCATCACGCTGTCGGCGAATCCGGTGATAGATTGGGTAAGTTGCGCGATCGCTAACGGAATCGCCAGTCTGAGATATTGCCTAATTTCTGTTTTGATATCCGATTTACCAAATATTACCGTCATAATTTAGCTGTATGATGCTACTAAAAACCCTGACAAAATTATCGCAACTTTCTACCTACGACCAATTCCTTGATTGTTAGCTGGCTTTGGTCTAAGTTGAAATAGCTCAAAAATCATAGCTATATTTTTACTAATTTCCCCCTACCTTAAGACATAATAATATTCATATTATAACCTGATAAATGAACGCAAAAAGCTATACAATAAGATTATGGTTATACAATTTTTATCTCTCACACCAGAAACTATTGCTCAAGGCGTGGTAGAACTCGCCAGCCAAGATAAAGATTTAGCCCGCATTGTCGAGCAATTCGGACATCCGCCGAATTGGCAATGCGAACCGGGATTTATAGGTTTGATAGAAACAATTGTGGGACAGCAAGTGTCAGTTGCTTCTGCAAAAGCAATCTTTAAAAGATTAACAACTATAGTCGTACCCCTGACACCAGAAAATTTACTAGCTTATGATGACTTACAACTGCAAGCAGCGGGATTGAGTCGGCAAAAAATATCATACTGTCGGGGGCTAGCCCAGGCAATAAGGGGCGGAAAAATTGATTTAGATAAACTAGCCATAGAAGACGAAACAACCATTAGAAACGAACTCAAACAAATCAAAGGAATTGGTGAGTGGACGGTAGATACTTACTTGCTAATGTCGCTGCAACGACCGGATGTTTTTCCTAAAGGAGATTTAGGGGTAATTGTGGGCTATCAAAAGCTGAAAAATTTACCAACGCGCCCAACGCCTAAAGAACTCGAAAAGATTGCCGAAAAATGGCGTCCTTGGCGCGCGATCGCTACCCGTCTACTTTGGCACTATTATTTGAGTAACCAAACAAAAGTTAGAGTTAATTAACACTTTTTTCCTCGATATTTTAAGCAAAATAGAAGATAAGCTTTACGCTACTGCTATGACCAACCGCGTTAAATCAACTCCTGCCAAGCCATCAATTCCACCGTTGGAAAGCGGCGATCGCCTCTCGCGCACCGAATTTGAGCGTCGCTACGAAGCAATGTCGGAACATACCAAAGCCGAACTAATCGAAGGAATTGTTTATATGGCTTCTCCCCTCCGATTTGAACGCCACGCCGAACCCCACGGGCAACTGATTGTCTGGATGGGGATGTATCAACTTTCAACCCCAGGCGTAAAGCTGGGGATTGAACCGACAATCCGCCTAGATGAGGATAACGAACCACAACCGGATGGGGTGCTGCTAATCGATTCATTAGCGGGGGGAAGCGCTGAAATAACTGAAGATGATTATCTCCAAGGTGCGCCGGAATTTGTGGCGGAAATTGCTGCCAGCAGTGCCGCTTACGATTTACACGACAAAAAACGCGCCTATCGACGCAACGGCGTTGCGGAATATTTGGTATGGCAACGCTTTGAGAATAGATTGCACTGGTTTGTGCTTACTGATAGTGAATATATTTCCCTTGCACCCGATGCCGATGGCACGATCCGCAGTCGAGTCATGCCCGGATTATGGTTAGCCGCAGATGCACTTTTACAAGGAAATATGCAGCAAGTTTTATCAGTCTTGCAAGCAGGCTTAAATTCCGATGAGCATCAAACATTTGTACAGCAATTAGCAGAAAGATTGGCGTAGCGAGTCAGTCAGAAACCCGGTTTTTTTGGAAAAACTGGGTTTCTTGTGTGGGAGCCAGAAGCTTAATTTCCTCCTGCACCGGATTGAATACAATCAACTTACGCCCAACCCCCGCACGCGGAGATTTAATTTATCATTAAAATTATTAAGAAATGTAAAAGAAGCGGCTATGTCAAACAGCAAGGTCAAATCGCGTGTAGTCGTAATTGGGGCAGGAATTGGTGGCTTGACGGCGGGGGCGCTGCTTGCCCATCGCGGCTACCAAGTTTTAATGTTAGACCAAGCGCTCGTGCCGGGTGGATGCGCTTCTACTTTTAAACGCAAGGGATTTACCTTCGATGTCGGCGCAACTCAGGTAGCGGGATTAGAACCGGGTGGCATTCATCACCGCATTTTTTCAGAATTAGAAATAGACTTACCCGCCGCGACGCCTTGCGACCCCGCTTGTGCTGTCTTTCTACCAGGGGAAACCGAACCAATCAACGTCTGGCGCGATGGGGAGAAGTGGAAAGAAGAAAGGCAGCGACAGTTTCCCGGAAGCGAGCCATTTTGGCAATTATTAGCAAATTTATTTAAATATAGCTGGGCTTTTCAATCTCGCGACCCCGTATTACCGCCGCGCAATCTCTGGGATTTCTGGCAGTTAATTAAAGCCGTGCGTCCGGATACAACGTTAACGCTACCTTTTACATTTTTAACCGTCGGCGATGCGTTGCGATTGTACGGATTGGGAGATAATCAACGCCTGAGAACGTTTTTAGATTTGCAGTTAAAGCTTTATTCCCAAGTAAATGCCGAAGCAACGGCTTTACTCTACGCCGCGACGGCTTTGGGTGTATCTCAAGCACCCCAGGGGTTGTATCACCTCAAGGGTAGTATGCAGGTGTTGAGCGATCGCTTAGTGGAATCCCTAGAACGCGATGGTGGTAAACTCCTGATGCGCCACACCGTCGAAGCTATTTACACCCAAAACGACAAAACTACGGGTGTCCGCATCCGCAATCAAAAAACCGGCGATGTTTGGGTTGAAACCGCCGACCACGTTGTAGCAAATGTAACTGTGCAAAATTTAATCCAGCTATTAGAAACAGGCGGAACAATCCCATCCAAAATCAAAAATCCAAAATCCAAAATTCTTTTAGGTGGCTATCAGCATCGCGTCGAAAAATTACCCCCGGCTTCGGGCGCTTTTGTCGTTTATTTAGGAGTTGATGAAAGCGCGATTCCGTCTGGATGTCCGCCTCACTTGCAATTTCTTTATGACTATGATGGCCCGATAGGGGAAAATAATTCGCTGTTTGTTTCGGTTAGCCATCCTGGAGATGGTCGCGCGCCAGAGGGGAAAGCAACGATTACTGCGTCTTCGTTTACGGATACTCAGATTTGGTCGCAATGTAGGGATTATGACAAGTTGAAGCGTGAATTTACGCAAGAAGCGATCGCGCGTCTCTCCCAATATTTCCACCTCACCCCAGAAACCATCCTGCACGTAGAAGCAGCTACCCCGCGCACGTTTGCCCGCTATACTGCTCGCGACCAGGGTATTGTAGGAGGAATTGGTCAACGAGTTGCTACATTTGGCCCATTTGGATTTGCCAATCGTACCCCCATAGACAACTTGTGGTTAGTAGGCGACTCTACCCATCCCGGTGAAGGAACTGCTGGCGTTTCCTACTCGGCTTTAACTGTTGTTCGACAAATCGAACATAGGTAATTGGTAATTGGTAATTGGTAATTGGTAATTGGGGAACAAACCGATTACCCCATTACCCATTACCCTTATTGAGCAGTGACATCACTCGATTCAGTAACTTGTTCTGGAGACGGCGCGACGGATTCCGGCGCTGGATTTTGAGAGGAATTTAACGAATTTTGCCAGGTTTGCAGTTGCGCTCTGGCGTCAGAATAAGCACTTGTACCCGATGGAATTTGTGCCGCAATATTCATCGCGCCTTGTAAATCGTAAGCCGCTCGGTCTTGTGCCATGCTCAGCAATTGATAGCTCCATTGATTGATGGCTTCCCCAACTTCGGCTCGTAAACCGCTAGATCTGGTTACTAATTGTGCCTGTCTAATTGCTGCTAATACAGCTTCTGGCGTTCCCTGAGTGGCTAATCGATTTGCCTCCTGCCAATATTGCTGGGCGCGAAGTTGTCCACTCCACTCAGAAATAGAAGCTTGGGCGTCGAGAGAAAGCGCCCTTCCGGGTTGAATTTGTTGCGCCATAGCAACAGCTTCGGAAAGATTGCCCGCCCGTGCCAGTTCCCGCGCTTGATCGAGATAGGGTTGGTCTTGAAGGCGCTGGATCTGAGCGATCCACTGTCCCATCTTATTCTGCGCTTCTCCATAGAGCGCACGCCCTCTGGCAATCTTACTGATTTCGTACACCGCCGCTTGCAGAGAAGTTTCATCCCCGATCGCTGCTAATTGTTCGGCTCGCTCCAAGAAAGGACGATCTTCCATCGTCTGGATTTGATTTTGCCAGCGACTGATTTCGGTTCTGGCTTCTTGAGCGCGAGGATTGTTCGCTGGGACGAGTTGCGCTTGGACGATCGCTGCGGTTAAATCATTCACGGTTCCCAATCCAGCCAATTGACGAGCTTTCTCTAACCGGGCGATGTCTTCCAGTTCTCGCTGCCAGAATTTGACTAAGTCCTGTGCTTTCTGGTATAATGGTCTATTTGAGCTAATTTTTTGAGCTTGCGCGATCGCTGCTTCCACACTGGCGGAAGTGCCTTCTCTAGCGATCGCTCTGGCTTGAGTTAAGTTAACAAAATCTTCTATTTCCGCCTGCATGTTAGCCGTTGCGGGAATTTTACGGGCTAGCTCGATTGCTTGATTCAGTTCTTGCTGTTCTACCTTAGATTCGGCCAGCTCTAGCATTTTCCGCCCGATTTCGGGGATAAATTTTTGGCCTGCCTGGTAAATGTAGCTCTTAGGATCTAGAGACTCTACGATTTTGAGAGCTTGCTCTAAATTCGATTGCCCGCCGCGCCTAGTCAGATTTCTAGCTTGGGCTAACTTATCGCTATCTTCTCGCGACGCTTGAATGATGTTAGAAATTTCGTCAAACTTAGTAGTTTGCCAGTAGACATTGCCTACTGTTTGCAAGCGCGCCGCGACTCGAAAAGCTTGCACCCAATTAGAATTCCGCAGTTCCTCTTCAGAAGCGCGATAAATCTCTTCTGCCTTTGACCAAACTTTTTGCCAGCGTTCGATGCGCTGTTTCACTATCGAGTGAGCTGGAACGTCGCTGGGGATTTTTTTCGCCATTGCCAGCGCCTCGTCCATCTTGCCAGCGTGGAAAGATTTGTCGGCTAATGTGAGAATATCTTCCGACCACACTTCGATTTGACGGTTAATTTCTTCGCGCAGGGGGTGGTCTTCCGGTAGACTTCGCACTAGAGCGATCGCTTCGAGCAAATCCTTCACTGTCTGCTTATTTGCCGCCAGCTGAGCGCAGTACAGCCGCATCGACGCGCTAGCCGTAGGCCAAAACATAGACGGACAATTCGGCATAGCTGGCAACTTGAGCAGCAAACCCACAGCTATGAAACCCATTCCCCCCGTGGTTAGCGTTGCCACCACCGCCCAAAATTGCCAGCTACTGTAGAGCCGTTTTAGCCTTGGCGGCGGATTGAGTATCCAGGCTAACAACATCCTAGATACCTTAGATCGTTGCGACTCCTCCTCTGCTGCTGGCGGTGAAATGCTGGCTAGTTGTGCTGCTGGTGCTTCCGACTCGGTGACCCCGGAAGCGCCCGAACGCGCAACCGCGGGGGTTCCTGGACTCAGTGGCGGACTGGGAAACCGACTTGATTGTCCCAGTTGCGAAGCTTTACCAGCAGACCATTGGTCTGGAGTTCCCCGTTCTCTCATAGCTCACACCAAAATAATCGTGCCTTGGATCTGGTTGGCTCGAACAAGCAGTCAAGTGAGATCCTACCCCTCCAAGTCCGAAAAATCTAGATCCTAGATCCTGTTGATTATATCTGGGTTGTTCAAGATCCGGCGCGCAAATCTAAAATTAGATCTCGCAGTTGGTCGCTACTGGCGCGATAAACTTCCCCGCAAAAGTGGCAAGTTGCCTCAGCCCCATTATCTTTGGCGATCATGTCTTCGAGTTCGGCTTCTCCTAACATTGTCAGCGCGCCCAAAACCCGATCCATCGAACAGCCGCAGTGAAAGCGCAACAACTGAGTTTCTGGTAGGATATCCAAACCCATGTCCCCCAGCAACAGTTCAAACATCTCAGGTAATGTTTTGCCTGCCTGCAACAAAGGTGTAAATCCCCTCAAAGCCGCAACCCGCGATTCCAATTTTTCCACCAGCGCTTCGTCCCGTGCTGCCTTGGGTAAAACTTGGATCAGAATCCCACCCGCCGCAGTCACTCCACTGGCTTCTACGAACACGCCTACGACTAACGCTGACGGGGTTTGCTCAGAGGTTGCCAGATAATGAGCGATATCATCGCCAATTTCACCCGAAACCAGTTCTACCGTACTCGAGTAGGGGTAACCATATCCGACATCCCGCACGACGTAGAGGTAGCCATCCGCACCCACTGCGCCACCCACATCTAATTTGCCTAGAGCATTGGGTGGCAGTTCGATATTGGGATTATCTACGTAACCTCGTACCGTGCCGTCATATCCGGCATCGACTAAAATACCGCCCATCGGGCCGTTTCCTTTAACGCGAATATTTACTCGCGCTTCGGTTCGCTTCATACTCGAAGCCAGCAACAGCCCAGATGTCATGGTACGACCCAACGCCGCCGTTGCCACGTAGGAAAGGCCGTGGCGTCGTCTAGCTTCGTCCGTGAGCCGCGTTGCGATCGCACCAACCGCACGAATACCGCCATCAGCCGCTGTGGCGCGAATTAATTGATCCGCCATGCAAATCCTTACATTTCTTAAAATTCGCCTTAACTTATTGTGACATTCTGAACTATTAATGGGGCAGGGGGAAAAGGGGAAAGGGGAAAAAGGGGGAAAAGGGGGGAAAAGGGGGGAAAAGGGAAAAAGGGAAAAAGGTGATGAGGACTGACGAAATTACTAAAACAAGTAAAAAGCCAGCAACTTGATTTGAGCAAGCTTTTTTGCCAGAGTTCTAGAGCTTCTAGCTTTCCCCCTTTCCCTTTTTCCCTTTTCCCCCTACCCTATGGCCTATAATTTGAAACATGCTAGGTACTTATCAACAAAGCAAACTGCGGATTGAAGTAGAAGCAGGAGAGGCAGCGATCGCAGATAGTCTGAGCCGTCCTGCCCAACTGCAAAAATGGCTGTTATTGGGTCGCTTTGACAGCAACTTACCCCAAGAAATCTACCCAGGTCTAACATTTACCAGCTGGGTTGGCCCGATCGCGATTCAACACCAAGTAGAAGTAGCCCAACCTAACTGCTTGCGCCTGTTATTGAGCGGCGGTATCGACGGTTTTCACGAATGGTACTGGGGAGAAGGTTGGGTGCAGTCACGCCTCGAGGGCGTCTCGCTGCTGCCGCTTTCCTTGGGTCAAACTCTCAGTTTGTTGCGCCTAAAGGAATTTTTAGCAGCGACAGCGAATAGCACCCGTTAAAAGCATTTATTTGTGCTTGACTACCAAAACCGAACAGGGAGCTTCTTCCACCACTTGACCGCTCACAGACCCCTGTAAAATCCGACTGACACCAGTTAAACCACGACTGCCAATGACGATGAGTTCGGCAGCGTGGATATTAGCCAGTCGAACAATTTCTGCTGCTGGATCGCCGCTGACAATTTCTATTTGGCTAGCACAAGATAAGTTGGCTTGGTAAGCTTGCAACTGCTTTTCTAAATGAATGTAGGGAAATTCTTCAGAAGGGTTGTGGGGTCGGTCAGCCGCCCATTCTCCACCCACCTCTGACGGCGGAATCACGTGAGCGAGGATAACTTTCGTCGCCGCTTGCAATAAGAGCGATTGAAGGGTTTCAACTATTATGTCTGCTTGCTCCGAAGCATCGAGAGCCACCAGTATTGTCTTGAACACAGATTAAGTTCTCCTAAGATTTGACCGTGAGGGGAATAAGGGACTAGGCACTAGGGAAGAACATACACTAAACCCCAGATCCTAGCCCAAGCTCCGCTGCTTTTCCTAACACTTAGTAACTATTACCTAATCTGCATCATCTTGCTTAAGGTTCTGGCTTCAGATTACCTTGAGTTCGCAGTCGTACCGAGTCGGCATGGGAAGGAAGCCCTTCAGCACGGGCTAGTACATCGATGGCGCTGGCAACTTTTCCTAGCGCGGTCGGCGAGTATTGAATCAAGCTCGAGTGCTTCATAAAGGTTTCTACGCCCAAGGCAGAGGCGTAGCGGGCAGCACCAGAAGTGGGTAGAGTGTGGTTAGGGCCAGCTAAGTAGTCACCCACGGCTTCAGGGGTTGAATAACCCAGGAAAATCGCCCCAGCATGGCGAATTTGGTCGAGCATTGCCCAGGGATCGGCGATTTCCAGCTCTAGGTGTTCGGGGGCAAATTCGTTTGAAAGTTCGGCAGCCGCGTTAAGGGATTCAACGACTACGATTAGACCGTAGTTAGCGATCGCTTTCTCGGTCAATATCCGGCGCGGATGATCTGCTAGCTGTAGTTCCACCTCAGCATGGACTTTCTTGGCTAACACCCCATCGGTGGTGACCAAAATCGCCGCCGCCATCGGGTCGTGTTCGGCTTGCGCCAACAAATCTGCCGCCACATACACCGGATTGGCTGTTTCATCGGCAATTACCAGTACCTCGGATGGCCCTGCCAACGAGTCAATCCCAACCGTTCCGTAAACCAGTTTTTTAGCCAGGGTGACGTAGATATTACCTGGGCCAGTGATGACATCTACCTTGGGAATGGTTTCCGTACCATAGGCCAAAGCCGCGATCGCTTGCGCCCCTCCCACCCGGTAAATTTCACCTATGCCGCATTCCTGCGCCGCCACCAGCACAGCTGGATTAATCGGGGGTGTGGCGTGCTTGATTGCCTCGTCGCCCATCACAGGGGGCGCAGGTGGGGTGACCATAACGATGCGGGGCACGCCTGCCACTAGGGCTGGAACCGCATTCATCAATACCGTGCTGGGGTAGGCGGCGCGACCGCCGGGAATGTATAATCCAGCTCGGTCTACCGGCGTGTAGCGTTTCCCCAACACTACCTCGTCGTCCTTAAACTGAACCCAGGATTTGGGCAGGCGCTGGCGGTGAAAAGCTTCGATCTGACTTCGCGCTAGCCTAATTGCAGCCAGTAAATCCGAAGATACCTGTTGATACGCGGCATCCAATTCTGAGCCACTTACTCGCAGTTGATCGGGAGCCAGCCTTTGTTGGTCAAATTCTGCTGTATAATGCAACACGGCTCGGTCACCTTGGCGCTTAACCGCCTGTAAGACTTCCCGAACCGTTGCTTCTTTATGAACGATCAGTTCGTCGTGAGTGCGATCGCGGATTCGACGCAATTCCGCCTCTGCCTCGGTTCGCTGAGTGATAATTCGCAGCATGGAGTTAGCAATGCCAATAGCGGGGTATTGGGTAGTAGGTAGTGAGTCAGGGGGGAGGGTTGAGGGTAGTGGGTTTGTATATCTGCCACCTACTACCACTTGCCCACTACCTAACCCCTACTCGTTTCTATAGCTTAACCTGGATTTTTGTCGGGATCGCTATACTGGTGACATAGATGCTATATTAGTTTTTCCAGGATTTTCAAGGTTCGTTCAAGTAGATAGAGTTGCTTCGGGTTTAAGCAGTGGCAAATACTAAGTCTGCAATCAAGCGCGTACAAATAGCCGAACGCAATCGGTTGCGTAACAAGTCATACAAGTCAGCCGTAAAAACGCTGATGAAGAAATATCTTGTGGCAGTAGATTCTTATGGGGCAAGTCCAACCCCAGAATTGCTACAAGAAGTACAGCAGCACATGGCAGCTGCTTACAGCAAAATCGACAAGGCAGTCAAGCGAGGCGTGCTGCATCCCAATAACGGGGCGCGGAAAAAATCTCGCTTGGCAGCGGCACTCAAACGGCAAACAGAAAAATCAGCCCCAGCTAGTGCGGCGTAGGGTGTGTGGCGCCCGCTTCACACCAGGTTCGTTCGTCGTTAGCCTTGGGAAAATGGGGCAGGAGAAATTCTACCCCAGTTAAAACCTGTAACTCATAACCCGCTATGCAGTTGATCGATAGCCACGTACACATCAATTTTGATGTGTTTCAGTCCGATTTGGATGAAGTAAGGCAGCGGTGGCGCGATGCGGGTGTGACTTATTTAGTTCATTCCTGCGTCGAACCAGCCGAATTTGGTAGCATCGCTGCGATCGCTAAGCAGTTTCCGGAAGTGTTTTTTGCCGTTGGTTTGCATCCTTTGGATGCAGACAAATGGACGGAGAATACAGCCGTAGAAATTTTATCCCTCGCTGGTAGCGACCCCAAAGTCGTAGCCATCGGCGAAACCGGACTGGATTTTTACAAGGCTAACAACCAACAAATTCAGGAAACAGCATTTATCGCCCAAATCGATATCGCCAGAGAACTGGATTTGCCAGTAATTATCCACTGCCGCGACGCCGCAGCGCGGATGCGGGAGATCTTACAGGAACAATGGCAGCGAAACGGCCCCGTGCGGGGAGTCATGCACTGTTGGGGAGGCAATCCCCAAGAAACGCAATGGTTCCTCGACTTGGGTTTTTATATCAGCTTTAGCGGCATCGTCACGTTTAAAAACGCCACCCAGATCCAGGAATCAGCTTGTATGGTTCCTTTAGAGCGTTTGTTAGTTGAGACGGACTGCCCGTTTTTAGCCCCCGTTCCCAAACGCGGCAAGCGCAACGAACCCGCTTACGTGCTATACGTAGCCGAAGAAGTAGCACGCCTGCGGGGTGTTTCCTTCCCAGAATTTGCCCGCCAAACTACTGAGAATGCTAGTAAACTTTTTGGCCTTTCAGTGCCAGTGGAGTGCTAAGTGCTACAGTAATACAGAGGAAAACAGATCCCGTTCCGAGAAGAAATTAGCAATTTCAGACTCGGAACTAAAAACTTTGGAAATAAAACCCCAACAGTGCGCCAATCATTGACAGCTTGCGCCATAATGTTTAGAGGTGAAACTGCCATCAATACAAGAGTTCGCTCGATTGAGACAGCCACCCAAGCGCTACAATTTCCCGCTACTCGCACCGCCCCTGTGGAACTGAAAATGCACGCCAACTGGCTGGAGGAATCGGCAAAAAGAGGCGTATGCTGGTACGCCCGTTTGGTTCAATTTATTCAAATACAGATACAGGAGAAAGGAAACTGGAAAATCCAGAGTTTCCTGGTAAATTCCATTGTTAACGACCAATAAGCGTAAAATTATCCTGTCTGAGCGACAATGCTACAGGGTCAAGCCTCTGGAAGTAACGACCAACAAAACCCCAGATAAGTTTCTTCACTTTACCCCATCCAAGGGCAGGCACTACGTTTAAAGCTCGATTCTTTAGAAGATAGCATCCCAAAGAAGCTCCCCGCAATCTATAAAAGCAACAGGAGAAGCATGACCAATCTGACTGTAACCGAATTAGCTGTCACGCTACCAGACCTCGTAGAGATTCAGCGGGCAAGCTTTCGCTGGTTTTTAGAAGAGGGACTAATCGAAGAACTCAACAGCTTTTCGCCGATTACCGACTACACGGGTAAGCTAGAGCTGCATTTCATGGGCAAAGATTACAAACTCAAGCGGCCTAAGTACGATGTGGATGAAGCCAAGCGCCGCGACAGTACCTATGCCGTACAGATGTACGTGCCCACCCGGTTGATTAACAAAGAAACTGGGGAAATTAAAGAACAAGAAGTGTTTATCGGCGACCTGCCGTTAATGACCGACCGGGGTACGTTTATTATCAACGGCGCCGAACGGGTAATCGTGAACCAAATCGTTCGGAGTCCAGGGGTTTACTATAAATCCGAAGTTGACAAGAACGGACGTCGTACCTACAGCGCATCGCTGATTCCCAACCGGGGGGCGTGGCTGAAGTTTGAAACCGATAAAAACGACCTGGTGTGGGTGCGAATTGACAAAACCCGCAAACTGTCAGCCCAGGTGCTGCTGAAGGCGCTGGCACTGACGGATAATGAAATTTTTGACGCCCTCAGACACCCAGAGTATTTCCAAAAAACCCTGGAAAAAGAAGGCAATCCCAGCGAAGAAGAAGCGCTGATGGAACTGTACCGCAAATTGCGTCCTGGTGAACCTCCTACGGTGTCTGGAGGGCAGCAATTGCTCGATTCCCGCTTTTTTGACCCGAAACGGTATGACTTGGGTCGCGTGGGTCGCTACAAGCTGAATCGGAAGCTGCGGTTAACGATTCCCGATACGACGCGGGTACTGACGCCTCAAGATATTCTGGCGGCGATTGATTATTTAATTAACCTCGAGTTTGATATCGGCAATACGGACGATATCGACCACTTGGGTAACCGCCGGGTACGCAGCGTGGGCGAATTGCTGCAAAACCAAGTGCGGGTGGGGTTGAACCGCTTAGAACGGATTATTCGCGAACGGATGACCGTTTCCGATGCAGAGTCATTGACTCCAGCGAGTTTGGTCAACCCGAAGCCATTGGTGGCGGCAATTAAGGAGTTTTTTGGCTCCTCTCAATTGTCCCAATTTATGGATCAGACGAATCCGCTGGCAGAATTGACTCACAAGCGCCGGTTGTCTGCCCTTGGCCCTGGCGGTTTGACGCGGGAACGGGCGGGGTTTGCCGTGCGGGATATTCACCCATCCCACTATGGGCGGATTTGTCCGATTGAAACGCCAGAAGGGCCAAATGCGGGGTTGATTAGTTCCTTGGCAACCCACGCACGGGTGAATATGTATGGCTTTTTGGAAACGCCGTTCTGGCGGGTGGAAAATGCCCGCGTGCGGAGGGACTTGCCGCCGTTGTATATGACAGCGGATGAAGAAGACGATAAGCGGGTAGCGCCAGGGGATATTCCCATCGACGAAAACGCGATGATTATGGAAGAAACCGTTCCGGTGCGCTATCGGCAAGACTTCACCACCACAACTAAAGATCAGGTGGATTTTGTGGCGGTATCGCCGGTGCAGATTATTTCTGTAGCAACTTCGCTGATTCCATTTTTGGAACACGACGATGCGAACCGGGCGCTGATGGGGTCGAACATGCAGCGGCAAGCTGTACCGTTGTTGAAGCCGACGCGACCCCTAGTAGGGACAGGTTTAGAAGCCCAGGCGGCGCGTGACTCCGGGATGGTAATCGTATCCAAGCAAAACGGGATTGTCAGCTATGTGGATGCAGAACGGATTCGCGTCAAGACGCTGAAGGCGGATGAGTTAGAGGCAGAAGACATTGATGAGGAAGCCTTTGTTTCTTCCACCGGCGTTGCGCCTACTGCTGATGAAATTGAGTATCAGTTGCAGAAGTACCAGCGGTCGAACCAAGATACTTGTCTCAATCAGCGGCCTTTAGTGAAAATAGGCGATCGCGTAGTAGCAGGGCAAGTACTAGCCGATGGTTCCGCTACCGAAGGCGGCGAAATCGCTTTAGGCAATAACATTTTGGTTGCCTACATGCCTTGGGAAGGCTACAACTACGAAGACGCAATTTTGATCAGCGAGCGCCTGGTGTACCACGATGTGTATACGAGTATCCACATCGAGAAGTATGAAATTGAGGCGCGCCAAACCAAATTAGGCCCAGAAGAAATTACGCGGGAAATTCCCAACGTCGGGGAAGATGCTTTGAGGCAACTCGATGAATCTGGGATTATCCGCAAGGGTGCTTGGGTCGAAGCTGGGGACATTCTGGTCGGCAAAGTGACCCCGAAGGGCGAATCCGACCAACCGCCAGAAGAAAAACTGCTGCGGGCGATTTTCGGCGAAAAAGCGCGCGATGTGCGGGATAATTCCCTGCGGGTTCCGAATGGCGAAAAAGGGCGCGTGGTAGACGTGCGGGTATTCACGCGCGAACAAGGGGACGAACTGCCCCCCGGCGCGAATATGGTCGTGCGCGTGTACGTCGCCCAGAAGCGCAAAATCCAAGTAGGCGACAAGATGGCAGGACGCCACGGAAATAAAGGAATTATTTCCCGGATTCTGCCGGTAGAAGATATGCCCTACTTGCCCGATGGCACCGCGGTGGATATCGTCCTCAATCCGTTAGGCGTACCGTCTCGGATGAACGTGGGTCAAGTGTTTGAGTGCTTGCTCGGTTGGGCTGGCAGGTCTTTGGGAGTACGGTATAAAATCGTACCTTTTGACGAACGGTACGGAGCCGAGGCATCCCGGATGACGGTTCATGGCAAGCTAATGCAAGCGCGGGAAAACACCAACCAACCTTGGCTGTTTAATCCAGATAATGCCGGGAAGATCCAGGTGTTTGACGGGCGGACTGGCGAACCATTTGACCGCGCCGTCACGATAGGTGTGGCCTATATGCTGAAGCTGGTGCATTTGGTCGATGATAAGATCCATGCCCGGTCTACAGGGCCGTATTCTCTGGTTACCCAACAGCCTTTGGGCGGTAAGGCGCAACAGGGCGGTCAGCGCTTTGGAGAAATGGAAGTCTGGGCGCTGGAGGCGTTTGGGGCGGCTTATACGTTGCAAGAGTTGCTCACGGTGAAGTCCGACGATATGCAAGGGCGGAATGAAGCGCTGAATGCGATCGTTAAAGGGAAGGCGATTCCCCGTCCTGGAACCCCTGAGTCGTTTAAGGTACTGATGCGAGAATTGCAGTCCTTGGGGTTAGATATTGCCGTTCACAAGGTGGAAACTTTAGAAGACGGTAGCAGCCGCGATATGGAGGTGGATCTAATGGCAGATTTATCCAATCGTCGCACTCCCAGCAAACCCACTTATGAATCCCTCACCAGGGAGGACTTGGAAGAGGAAGAAATCTAATCAGTGGACAGTGGACAGTGGACAGTTAACAGTGAACAGTGGAAAATTCTCAACGAAAAACTTGGTTTAAAGCAAGGTTCTTCTAGCACGCTTGAGCAACTGTCAACTGTCAACTGTCAACTGTCAACTGTTACCAATGACCAATGACCAATTACCGATTACTAAGAACGCAATGGCAAAGCTAGAACAAAGATTTGACTACGTTAAGATTGGCATCGCTTCTCCAGAGCGAATTCGCCAGTGGGGTGAAAGAACGCTACCAAATGGTCAAGTAGTTGGGGAAGTAACCAAGCCAGAAACTATTAATTACCGCACGCTAAAGCCGGAAATGGATGGCTTGTTTTGCGAGCGGATTTTTGGTCCAGCTAAGGATTGGGAGTGTCATTGCGGTAAGTATAAAAGAGTCCGCCATAGAGGGATTGTTTGCGAACGCTGCGGTGTAGAAGTAACCGAATCTAGGGTTCGCAGGCATCGCATGGGCTACATTAAATTGGCGGCTCCTGTAGCTCACGTTTGGTATTTGAAAGGCATTCCTAGCTATATTTCGATTCTGCTGGATATGCCACTGCGGGATGTGGAGCAGATTGTCTATTTTAATGCTTACGTTGTTCTGAATCCGGGTAATGCTGACAACCTCAGTTATAAGCAGTTGCTGTCTGAAGATCAGTGGATGGAAATTGAGGATCAAGTTTACAGCGAAGATTCTCAATTAACCGGAATTGAAGTAGGAATTGGCGCCGAAGCGCTGCAACGGTTGCTGCAAGATATTAATTTAGATGCAGAAGCCGAACAACTGCGGGAAGAAATTGCCAATGCTAAGGGTCAGAAACGGGCGAAGCTGATTAAGCGGTTGCGGGTAATCGATAACTTTATCGCCACTGGGGCGAAAGCCGAGTGGATGGTACTGACGGTAATTCCGGTGATACCGCCGGATTTGCGCCCGATGGTGCAATTAGATGGGGGTCGGTTTGCGACTTCGGATTTAAACGATTTGTACCGCCGGGTAATTAACCGGAATAACCGTTTGGCGAGGTTGCAAGAAATTTTGGCGCCGGAAATTATTGTCCGTAACGAGAAGCGGATGCTGCAAGAAGCGGTTGATGCTTTGATTGATAACGGGCGTCGCGGTCGGACGGTGGTTGGCGCTAATAACCGGCCTTTGAAGTCCCTATCTGACATTATTGAAGGGAAACAAGGGCGATTCCGCCAAAACTTGCTTGGTAAGCGGGTGGATTATTCGGGACGTTCGGTAATTGTTGTCGGACCTAAACTGAAGATTCACCAGTGCGGTTTGCCCCGTGAAATGGCGATTGAATTATTTCAGCCATTTGTAATTCACCGCTTGATTCGTCAAGGGTTAGTGAACAACATCAAGGCGGCGAAGAAATTAATTCAGCGCAATGATGAGAGCGTTTGGGATGTATTAGAAGAGGTGATTGAAGGGCATCCGGTGATGCTGAACCGCGCGCCGACGCTGCACCGTTTGGGGATTCAAGCGTTTGAGCCAATTTTGGTGGAAGGTCGGGCGATTCAGTTGCATCCTTTGGTGTGTCCGGCGTTTAACGCGGACTTTGACGGCGACCAAATGGCGGTTCACGTGCCTTTGTCGTTAGAGGCGCAGGCGGAAACCCGGTTGTTGATGCTGGCTTCTAATAATATTCTGTCCCCTGCGACCGGGCGTCCGATTATTACACCTAGCCAGGATATGGTGTTGGGCTGCTATTATTTGACGGCAGAAAATCCCGCTAAGCAGAAAGGGGCTGGGCGGTTTTTCTCCAATATGGACGATGCGATTGTCGCCTACGAGCAGCTACAAGTAGACCTACATGCTTACATTTGGTTGCGGTTTGATGGCTCAGTGGAAGCCTCTGAATCTGATAACGAACCGTTGGAAGTTAATACTCTCGCTGATGGTACGCGCAGTTGTCTTTATAAGTTCCGCCGCACGCGCGAAACGGCTGAGGGCAAGTTGATTTCTCAATATATCAAGACTACGCCTGGTCGGATTATTTACAACAAGACGATTCAGGAAGCTTTAGCTGGCTAATGGCTAATTTTAGATTTAAGATTGCAGATTTAAGATTGAAGTAAAATCTAAAATCTGCAATCTGGAATCTAAAATTACCTATTACCTATTACCTGTTACCTATTAATTTTGGGATTAGAGGAACAATGGCAGACAATTTAGTGTTTCGCAATCGGGTAATTGACAAGGGTCAGCTGAAAAAACTGATTGCCTGGGCTTTTACCAACTACGGTACGGCGCGGACTGCTCAAGTGGCGGATAAATTGAAAGATTTGGGTTTCCGCTATGCGACTAAGGCTGGAGTTTCGATTAGCGTAGACGATTTACAAGTACCTGAAAGTAAGCGGGCGTTGCTGGAAGCTGCGGAGGAAGAAATTCGCTCTACGGAAACCCGCTACACTCGGGGAGAAATTACTGAGGTTGAGCGGTTTCAAAAAGTAATTGATACCTGGAACAGCACTTCTGAAGCTTTAAAAGATGAGGTGGTGCGGAACTTTAAAGAAAGCGATCCGCTGAACTCAGTTTATATGATGGCGTTCTCCGGTGCGCGGGGGAATATTTCTCAAGTGCGCCAGTTGGTGGGGATGCGGGGGTTGATGGCTAATCCCCAAGGGGAAATTATCGACTTGCCGATTAAAACCAATTTCCGCGAAGGTTTGACCGTTACCGAGTATATTATTTCTTCCTACGGTGCGCGGAAGGGGCTGGTAGATACAGCGCTGAGAACGGCTGACTCTGGTTATTTGACTCGCCGTTTGGTGGATGTGTCTCAGGATGTGATTATCCGGGAAGCCGACTGTTCTAGCACGCGGGGGATTTCTTTGCGGGCGATGACCGATGAGTCGAAGACGCTGATTAAGCTTTCAGATCGTTTGCTGGGGCGCAGTGTGGCAGTAGATATAGTTCATCCCGTGACCGGCGAGGTGCTGGCTGCTCGCAATCAGGCGATTTCTGAGGAATTGGCTGTAGCGATTGAAAAAGCAGGGGTAGAAGAAGTAGTAGTGCGTAGCCCGCTAACCTGTGAAGCGGCTCGCTCGGTGTGTCAAGCTTGTTACGGTTGGAGCCTTGCTCACGCTTCCGTAGTCGATTTGGGCGAAGCCGTAGGGATTATTGCGGCGCAGTCGATTGGGGAACCTGGTACTCAGCTGACGATGCGGACTTTCCACACCGGAGGCGTGTTTACTGGGGAAGTAGCGCGTCAGTTGCGGGCTGCGTTTGACGGGACGATTCGCATTGGCAAGTCGTTGAGGTCAAGGCCGTACCGTACTCGTCACGGGGAAGATGCGGCAGTGGTAGAAAGTAATGCTGACATTACTTTAGTCGGAACTGGGGCATCGGGTGAAGCTGCTAGCCAAACTTATGCCGTGCCTCAAGGTTCTACGCTGCTGGTGCGCGATGGGCAGACGGTCAAAGCGAATCAAATGCTGGCTGAAGTGCCGATTACGGGTCGCAACGTCCGCCGCACGACGGAGAAGGTGACCAAAGACGTCGCCAGCGATAAGGCGGGGGAAGTGAAGTTTACTGACTTGGTGGTAGAAGAAAAAACCGACCGTCAGGGTAACGTCACCCGCAACGCGGCGCGGGGCGGTTTGATTTGGATCTTGTCGGGTGAGGTGTATAATTTGCCACCAGGTGCAGAGCCGGTGGTGAAGAATGGCGATCGCGTAGAACCAGGCTCGGTGATTGCAGAAACCAAATTGGTCACAGAACACGGCGGCGTCGTGCGTCTCCCAGCGGAAAGCACCAGCAAGGGCGGTCGGGAAATTGAAATTATCACCGCCAGCGTACTGTTAGATTCCGCCAGGGTACGTGTAGAAAGTTACCAAGGGCGCGATCACTATTTAATCGAAACTGCGGAAGGTCAGCTGTTCTCTCTGAAGGCGACGCCGGGGACGAAAGTAGCCAATAACCAAGTAGTGGCTGAGTTAATTGACGACCGCTACCGTACTGCCACCGGAGGTATCGTTAAATACGCCGGTGTGGAAGTGGCTAAGCGCGGCAAGGCGAAGCTGGGCTATGAGGTGATTCAGGGAGGAACGCTGCTTTGGATTCCCGAAGAATCTCACGAAGTGAACAAAGATATTTCTTTGTTGCTCGTAGAAGATGGTCAGTACGTTGAAGCCGGACACGAGGTAGTAAAGGATATTTTCTGTGCTAGCTCCGGTGTGGTGGAGGTAGTACAGAAGAACGATATTCTGCGGGAAATCGCGATTAAGCCGGGTGAATTGCACTTGGTGGACGATCCAGAAGCGGTGATGGCTTTGGATGGCACTATTGCCGCGCCGGGACAAGAAATTATTCCGGGTTTAAGCGTCTCCGAATTGCGCTATGTGGAGTATGTAGAAACTCCAGAAGGGCCAGCCCTGTTGCTGCGTCCGGTGACCGAGTACGAGATTCCGTCGGTGCCTTCGGTGCCTTCTCAGTCGGGGACTGGGGAAGCTGTGGGAGCCAATATTGAAACGGAAGCTTTCGGCAGCGGTGCAGAGCAATCCCTGATGTTACGAGCCGTGCAACGCCTACCTTATAAAGATGGGGAGCGGGTGAAATCGGTTGAGGGGCTGGAGTTGCTGCGGACTCAGCTGGTGCTGGAGATTGGTAAGGATGCGGCTGGTTTGGCAGCAGATATCGAGCTGGTGCCTGATGAAGAAGATCCTGATGTGATGCGGTTGCAGTTAGTGATTCTGGAGTCGCTGGTGATTCGCCGGGATGTAGTGGCGGATGCGACGAGCGGCAGTACTAATACGCGGCTGCTGGTGCAGGATGGCGATCGCATCGCTCCCGGTGCCGTCGTGGCAAGGACGGAGATTCAGTGTAAAGAAACGGGAGAAATCCGCGGGATTCGTGAAGGCGGCGAAGCGATTCGCCGGGTTTTAGTAGTCCGTGAGGCGGATAAGCTGGCAATTGACGTCGGAACTGCCAAGCCCACAGTTAAGCCAGGAGATTTGCTCGTAGCTGGGTCTGCTATTGCCCCCGGAGTAGAGATTCCCGAATCCGGTCAGGTGGTGAGGGTGCTGAATCGTCAGTCTTCTGGTGGCGGCAATGTAACTGCTGAAAGCGGACAAATAACGGCGGACAATTACCAAGTGGTAATCCGGCTGGCTCGTCCTTACCGGGTATCCCCAGGAGCGGTACTGCACATCGAAGATGGAGATTTAGTACAGCGGGGCGATAACCTAGTGCTGTTGGTGTTTGAGCGGACTAAGACTGGAGATATTATCCAAGGTCTGCCCAGGATTGAGGAATTGTTGGAGGCGCGCAAACCGAAAGAGGCTTGCATTTTGGCGCGGCGTCCCGGTACGGTGCAGCTAACTTGGCGCCAAGATGAACCGGATCAGATCAAGGTGATTGAAGATGATGGACGGGTGGCAGAGTACCCGATTGGTCCCGGTCAAAACGCGCTGGTGTCTGATGGACACCATGTGAAAGCTGGGGAACCGCTAACCGATGGCCCTGCTAATCCTCACGAAATCTTGGAGACTTTCTTTGAGTTCAACCGAGAACAAATGGGCGTTTATGAAGCGGCGTTGGGTGCCTTGCGTGCAACTCAGACGTTCTTGGTGAATGAAGTGCAGTCCGTTTATCAATCCCAGGGGATTGACATTGCCGATAAACACATTGAAGTAATCGTGCGCCAGATGACTTCTAAAGTGCGGGTCGATGATGGCGGCGACACGACGATGCTTCCGGGCGAGTTGGTGGATTTGCGCCAAATCGAACAAGTCAACGAAGCGATGTCGATTACTGGAGGCGCTCCGGCTCAGTATACGCCGTTGCTGCTGGGGATTACTAAGGCTAGTTTAAATACGGATAGCTTTATCTCGGCGGCGAGTTTCCAAGAAACAACGCGGGTTCTGACTGAAGCAGCGATTGAAGGTAAATCCGATTGGTTGCGCGGCTTGAAAGAAAACGTGATCATTGGACGATTGATTCCGGCTGGTACTGGGTTCAATGCCTATGAGGACGGTGGTGCAAGTACGACAGATGTGGATTTGTCTTACGAAGGTAGTGCTTTGTTAGATGACGATCCTGAAGATCTGGAGTCGCTGCACGGCAAGTCGATTCAAGATGTGGTACTCGATGACCGGACGGCGCGTCGCTTCGGCATGGATGGCAGTTTCACCTCTTCGCGACGGGGTGGTTTTGAGGGTAATTCCTACGATGACCGCTTCGGTTTTGGCGGAGATGATGCGCTGTTAGATGATGAGGATCTACTCGACGATGATGCCGATGATGATGATGATGATGACGAAGATTAAGTAGTTGGTAATGGGTAATTGGTAATTGGTAATTGGCGAGCATAGAAGTAATTTCTTCGCATTACCTATTACCTATTACCTATTACCTATTACCTATTACCTATTACCTATTACCTAACTGGCGTTTTGCAGTTGCCCTGTCCGGACTGGTATTTGAGTCGTTTGATTGCCGCGTTGTACTGTCAGCTGTAGCTGTTGACCAACGCGGCTACTTTCTACGATGTTCTGCAATTGGTCGGCGCTAGTAACGGGTTGTCCGTCGATTTGAACGATGACGTCTCCCCGTCGCAAACCTGCCGACGCTGCTGGGGTATTGGGTAACACCCTGACGACTAATACACCTTGTACTTCGGGGATGCTGAAGGCCGAATTAGGGTCTTCGTTGTTTTCTTTGGCTTGTTGCGGGGTGAGGGTGGTCATTTGAACTCCCAAGTAGGGATGCGCCACGCTTTCCCCGCGCACGAGTTGGGTACTGATTTGTTTGGCTTTGTTGATGGGGATGGCAAAACCAATTCCCATCGCGTCGGCGCGAATGGCGGTGTTGATGCCAATCACTTCGCCATAAGCGTTTAACAAGGGGCCGCCGGAGTTACCGGGGTTAATCGCCGCGTCGGTTTGAATAAAGTCGAGGCGTTTGTTGGGGACGCCGACTTCGGTGCTAGAACGGCGCAGGGTGCTGATGATACCCAAGGTGACGGTATTGTCAAGTCCCAGCGGGTTGCCGAGTGCGATCGCCCAATCTCCCACTTGCACCGCGCTAGAATCTCCCAGTGGTGCTACGGGTAAATCTTTACCACCAGTATCAATTTTTACTACTGCTAAATCGGTTACTTCATCCGCGCCCCGCACGGTTCCTTGTAGCTGGCGTCCGTCTTTTAAGGTGACGGTTACCTTATCGGCGTTATCTACTACGTGGGCGTTGGTGAGGATAATCCCGCTTTTATCGATAATAAAGCCCGATCCTTCGCCGTGCAGGCGTTGTTGCATGGGGCTGCGTTGGGGGAATTCATCGCCAAAAAAGCGGCGGAAAAAGGGGTCATCAAAGTAGGGATCGATCTGGCGGGTTGTCACCGTGCGTTCGGTATCAATTCTGACAACTGCTGCCCCAACGCGGTTGACGGCGGCGGTGACAAAGTTATTCACGCTTTCTCTGGTAGGTGGAGAAGGCGGGGCGCTAGGAGCAGCTTGGGATGGGGATACCTGTAGGATGCCTACGGTGAGAAAAGATGCCACGAGGATGGCTAACCCGTAAGTGAGGATTTTCTGGAGAAAAGGAGGAAGCTTTTTTGACATAGGGCTGATTTTTAGTCAGTTTGGATAGACTGGTCTAATTATGATTATTTGGGGTGCGATCGCGTAATATCAAGTTCGGTTTACTCCCCATTACAAATACTTGTTGCTCGTCTGGGTAAAGAGCGAGCAAAAAACGCTGCTTGTTAGTGGGGTGTTTTTCAATTGCCGCTGGAGTGAAAATCCAATAAGTATCGAGACGAATTTTAAGATGCGATCGCTATATTAGAAACAAATGCCTGAAACTATTTGAAGGTGAAAGCTCGTGACAGAAAAGAAATCTTTGATTTTGCGTGCCAGCCAAATTGCCGACAATATGCAAACATTTTCCCATCCCTGGAATCCCAAATCGGAAATATCAGGCACATATATGGCACGTTTGCTGGGATTAAAGCGTACTGGAGTTAATTTTGCCAAACTTCCTCCTGGAAAAGAATCGTTTGTATATCATTCCCATTACTGCGAGGAAGAATGGATTTACATTTTATCGGGAAAGGGAATTGCCGAAATTGATGGGGAAGAATTTGAAGTTTATCCCGGAGATTTTATGACATTTCCAACTCCTTCTATAGCTCATCATTTGAAAAATGCAGGCGATGAAGATTTAGTATATCTAACAGGAGGAGAAAACCTGGATGTTGAAATTGCTGATTTTCCCCATCTGGGAAAACGGATGATTCGCACTCGCGATCGCAAGTTACAATTTAGCGATCGCTCATACTAAAATTTAGATATCAGCTTTTGTTGATGCTATTTCTATGTCACTACAGCAGCTAAAAGAGCAAGCCTGCCAACTCTCTGTGAGCGATCGCCTCACACTGGTGGGCGCTATCATTCAATCCCTACAAGATACTCCCCAGACTGAAGACTGGCAATATTTAGTTGCTCGCCCTCACCCTTGGCGCAAACAGCTTTACATCAAAGGGCGCAAACTGCTGGCTTCAACTGTTTGGCAGGATGCGCGTGCCAATCAAATGTCGCCAGAACAGGCAGCCGAAAATTGGGATTTGCCACTACCTGCTATTTACGAGGCAATTCATTATTGTGAAAGCCACCAGGAACTATTGAAACTAGAAGCTGAAGAGGAACGCTATCGTTTAGAAGAAAAAGGAGTCTCAATTGAGCCTAAGAATGCTGCTTGACGAAGATTCTCAAGCTAAGTATTTGGTCAATCTTCTTCAAGCAGCGGGTCATGATGTAATTACACTTAATACAGCAGGCTTAATGAATCGTTTGGATTCAGTTGTACTGGATTATGCCAGACAAGATCTGCGATCGCTGCTCACCCGCAACTGTAATGATTTTCAGGAGCTACATCAAGCGAACCCGTTACACCCAGGAATTCTGGCAGTTTATCAAGACTCCGACCTATCCAAGAACATGAGTTATCAAGCAATTGTAAAGGCAATTGCAAATCTGGAGGCAGCAGAATATCCTATTGAAAACCAATTTGTTATTCTCAATCATTGGAATTATTGACCGCTCAATTAATTGCGTAGGGTGCGTTAGCGACAGCGTAACGCACCAACAATTCTAAATATCAGAACCTACGCAAAGAAACCGGGTTTCTCTAAAAAATCGTCGTTTTGCCACTAAAGATCTACACAGAAACCCGGTTTCTAGTCCAAACTATGAAACCGCAACTGGAGTTTTTGCTAATTTCCGTTCTCCAGTCACAACCATTCGCATTCCTGCTGGTGCGGCTAATGTTAAACCGCGACGCACGGGTTTGACGGGACGCTTATTCACCAGAGATACTTCAAACCGCGACAAAATTGTTGCCAGTACCAGCTTCATTTCATACTGAGCAAATGCCATGCCGATGCAGCGACGATTCCCACCGCCAAAAGGCAAGTATTCGTATTGGGAATATTGTCGTTCTAAGAAACGTTCTGGTTTAAATTGTTTGGGTTCGGGATAAACTTCTTCTCGATGGTGGGCTAAATAAATACTGGGAATTACTACTGCACCAACTGGTAATTTATAACCCATAATTTCCAGCGGCGCTCTGACTATTCGGATAAAGGCGCTGATGGCAATTGGGTAGATGCGGAGGGTTTCAGAGCAAACGGCGGTGAGATAGGGGAGTTTAGCGATCGCACTCACTTCTCCCTCCACACTTGCCAATTCTGCGAGCAATTTTTCCCGCACTTCTGGCGAACGATCTAACCAATAAAATGCCCAAGTTAACGCCGAAGCAGTCGTTTCGTGTCCCGCTATTAATAATGTCATTAACTCATCGCGCAATTCTTCTTCTGACAACTGGCTGCCATCTTCGTAGCGCGCCGCTAACATTAAACTCAGAATATCTTGCCGATTTGAGTTTGATTCTGCCCGACGTGCGCGAATTAATTCAAAAATTAATTCGTCAACTTGTTGCTTTTGGCGTAATATTTTTCCCCAAGGACTCCAAGCACCCCAATCTTTTTGTAAAAATGGAAAAAAGAACGAGCTTGACATTAACGGCGAACTGGTTATTTCTAGTAGCGAATTAATTAATTGCCGCAGTTGTTGGAATTTTTCGCCTTCATCAACGCCAAATACCAATCGCAAGATGACGCGGAGGGAGATTTCTTGCATCGACTGGCGGATATTAAACGGTTTGCCAATTTTCCAATTATCGCTGACTTCGCGGCTAATTTCGCAGATGGTTTCACCGTAGGCGCGCATCCTCTCCCCGTGGAAGGGTGGGGTGAGGAGTTGGCGATCGCGTTGGTGGCGATCGCCATCTAGCAATACCAGTGAGTTATCACCGAGTAAAAATTTTAACCCCCGGTTTCCCCGTCCTGCTTCTAATTTGCTGGCATCGGCGTTAAAAATTTGCTGGAGCGCTTGGGGTTGACTAAAGTATACAATCGGTGTGTTTTGACGACCCCATACGGTGAAGGTATCGCCGTAGATTTGGGAGAATTCATCTAAGTATTGAGTAGGTTGCGTAATAAACTTGATTAAGCGTAAAAATACGGGCATGGTTGGCCCATTGGGAAGGTTGTTGCTAGCTGTCATAGTTTGTGATGAGGAGGAAGTTCTAAAGAAATCTTAAGCTGCAAGACCCTGATAAAGCGATATATTCTTTTTATAACGAACCGCTCCAGGGGCAGAAAAAGGAAGCGACGGCAAAATATACAGGTAGGCTGAGGTATGCGTGAGCCTCATTGATGTACTTTATAAGGGGACTGGGAGGAAATTATGGCTCGCAAAAATATTAAGGATAATTCCAACGATTCTGTTCAACCATCTCACACGATCGATATTTCAGCTTCGACTGTGGTAGAAAGCGATCCAAATCCGGAAACAGAAGCTACAGAAAAACCACAGGAAGATGCTGATATTCAAGTGGAAAGTAATGGATCTAATCAAGCTGCTTTAGAAGCAACGATCGCAGAATTAAGATCGGCTTTGTCACAAGTTAATCAAAGAGAAGCAGCGACGGTATCTGAGTTGAGATCGGCTTTAGAAAAAGCTCATCAACAAGAAGAATCAACGGCATCTGAGTTAAGATCAGCTTTGGAAAAAGCGCAACAACGAGAAGAATCAACAGTTGCCGAGTTGAGAGCAAGTTTAGAAAAAGCTCATAAACGAGAATATGAGCTTCAGGAAAATGTTTATCAGTTAAAGTCCGAGCTTTACGAGCAAAAAACTTTGGTTCAGAAGCTAGAACAAGCACTAGATCAAGCAAATCTGAAAATCAAAAATGAACTCGATCAAGCTAAAAAAACGGCGTTGGAATTGGCAGAAGCTAATGGCAAGCTGATTGAAGAAATTCAAGGTTTGAAGAAGCAAGATAAGCAAGAAAAGCCAACCACGCAGCCAACCACGCAAGCTATTGTGCCTAAAAAAGCAATTACTATCCCTAAAAAATCAATCCCGATAATTGAAAAGCTCCCGCCAGAAAAACCAGGGGAGCCTGCTAAAACTTCTTCGCCAATGTGGCTATTGGATTAAAGGATTTCAGATTTTAGATTTGAGATTTTAGATTGGGAATGTGGGATTGAATAAATCTAAAATCTGAAATCTAAAATCTCCAATTCTTCTATGCGAGTTTTGCTTGTGCTTGTCTTTGCAGCAGGTTGATGATCGAAGCTTTTTCTAGCATTCCTACTACCATTCCGTTTTCGCGCACAACGGGGATTTCAGAAACCTGCTTTTGTTCGATCAGCGTTACAACATCTAGTAATGATTGATCGGCTTTAATTGTTGTGGTTGGATCGACTGGTTGTACGAGTTCTTTGACTAAAGTACGAGGCCAAAGATCGACGGGGATGGTTTTTAGCGCATCTACTGCGATCGCACCCACTAAATACCCGCCTTCATCAGTTACCAAAAACTTGCGCCAGTTTTCTTTACCAATTACGAACTCGTTGGCAAATTCTCTCAAAGTCAGCGATTCGGAGACGATCGGACTATTAGGCACAACCGCATCAATAGCACTCAAGCTTGAGAGTGTATCCTGGACTTTGGCAGATCTGGCAAACCCAGTGGCATTTTGCAGTAAGAACCAACCGATTAATAAAGTCCAAAAGTTGGGAAAACTGCCGAATACTACCGGAAGCAATCCAGCCGCAATTGCTATCCAACCAAAGATTTGACCGACGCGACCTGCAAATACAATACCTTTATATTGATTGCCGGTGATTTTCCAAACGATCGCTTTGAGGATATTTCCGCCATCGAGAGGTAAGCCGGGAATTAGGTTGAATAAAGCTAACATCAAGTTCAGCGATGCTAGCAGTCCTACGATGGTTGCAATTGGCCCAGAAATGGTAAGGTTAGTACCAATAATGGTAAACAAACCGAACAGCAGCAGGCTGACCACTGGCCCCGCGATCGCAACCCAAAATGCTTCTGCTGGCGTCTTGGATTCTTTCTCCAAGCTAGCTAACCCACCAAACAGAAATAAATTAATCGATTTGACTTCAATTCCCTGACTTTTGGCAACGAAACTGTGTCCCAATTCGTGCGCTAAAACCGAGGCAAACAATAACAATGCAGCAATCAATCCCATGATCCAGGGAACTCCCGCACCGAGTCCGGGAAACAAAACCGCTAATTGATTGCTATATGTCCAAGTGAATAACGCTAAAACAAAGAACCAGGACGGATGGACGTAAAATGGTATGCCAAATAGGTTGCCAACGCGAATAGTGCCGTTCATGTGGCCTCCTGCGATTTATCTTGTTTCCAGTGTAACGAAATGTAAAAACGGTTTTAAGGTTTCGGCTATAGCGGTATCCGTCCCCAGAGGTACGGTTTTCTGGTGGGAGACTTCCCGTAAGCTATCGTATAAGTAGGTTGGGTTGAACTTGGTTCAACTCACATCTTGCACCATTCTCAACAAACCTGGAAAAACCGGGTTTCTTTACGAAAAATTTAGGCTTTCAGGTTTAGCTATTTGCAAGAAACCCGGTTTTTAGCCTCGGTGCAAGATCTGATTTGTAATATTTGTGACCGCTTGAGAAAAAAATTTATTGCAATCTACGCCGATCATGCAAACCGACAACAGCAAGATTACCCGCGTCTATAGCCAAGAAGAGATCCAGCAAATTCTGCATCTGGCGATTTCCCGTCAAAATTACGAAGGCGAATTTAGCCGCGCTCAGCTGGCGGAAATTGCCGCCGAGTTAGAAATTTCCCCAGAAAACCTCCTAGCAGCAGAACGAGACTGGTTTTCCCAACAAGGCGAGTTGCAAAAGCGGCAAGCGTTTCATACCTATAGATTGGGGAAATTAAAAAAGCGGTTTGGAAATTATGCGATCGCTAACACTTTTTTGGTATTGCTCAATCTAGTCGGTGCTGGAACCCTAACTTGGTCGCTGTACATTCTATTATTTTGGGGGCTAGGTCTTGGCCTCAATGCTTGGAATACTTTTCAATCCGACGGCGAGGACTACGAACGAGATTTTCAAAAGTGGAATCGTCAAACCCAGTTGCGGCAATCGATTAATAGCTTTTTTAATAATTTCTTGAAGGCTTGGTAAGACAAACTCAGAAACGCCCACATGCTAAAGCATGGGGCTACACAAACAAAGCCTGCCTACGCAGGCTTAAATCAAATGGAGGCTGCGGAGGCAGCCTTTGTTTGTATAGCCACACCCTTAAGGGTGTCGGCGTAAAATTTAATAACAATATGGGGTAACATCTTCGCCACATACGTCAGCTAAATATACTAAAGAACGGAAGCGCAATCCCATTAATTGTTCGTATAAAGGATTGATTTTACACAGGGGCGGAATGCTAACAAGAGTCCGCCCAAATATTTGAATATCTCTAGCAAATGGACATTGCGATGGGATGAGTTTGCACAATGCCCTGGCTAATTCAGCATCGCGGATTTCGATTGAGTCTAGCTGCTGGCGTAATGGTTGTAAGAGGCTTTCGATTAAGCTGCTAGGCTTCAACTTTGTTTGTGGATAAATGCTATTGAATGCAGACATAAGTCACCCTAATACAGATATCAACTGGTAAGAATTTGTTTCATATTTCTATTATTAACGCAGTTGCGCGGGTTGAGAGCGATCGCATTCCCTATTATTTGTAATCAAATTAATAAATTTATGTGATAGTACTCAATCATTTGTAAAGTTAAGTTTAGTAATATGACGTTAACTTATAACTTAGATCGAAGTTTGTAATTTTAGACACTTTTATCAAATAAATATCCGTAGAATAGATAGTAAGGGATTGGTTTTACTGTCACTTTAGTTTTGTCAATCGGAGGTATCCTCATGCAAGAGCTGATTGCTACTGTTCCTATGCTCAACACGCCGCAAGAAATCGAAAAAGCAATAGAACTTTACAAAAACAGCGATCTGAGCGGTTTTGAACTGATTAAGCTGTGGCAAGCTATACGCGATGCTGCCCTCAATCAAATTTTCCCCGATGGTAATAACGATAACGTTCCCGGAGGGGATAGCTACTAAGTCAAGTTGCTAGTTATGCTAATAGCTAATTGCTAATGGCTCATAGAAGAATATTATTGTTGTGAGCTTTCGATCTGGCAATTAGCTATTAGCTATTAGCAACAGCTAAGTTGATAACTAGCTACTAGCCCTCATAGGATTTCGCAATTAAAATAAAAAATTAACTCCTGCTATACCCATTAGGGTAGGCAGGAGCGTTTGCATTTTAACATATTTATTCAGCAGCAATATTGGCTGACATCTTCACCGCAGACATCGGCAAGAAAACACAACGCTTGGAAACGCAAACTGACGAACTGTTCGTAGAAAGGATTTAACTTGCACAGCGGGGGAATATGAAACAGCGTCTTGCCAAAGATTTTAATATCTCTTTCAAACGGACATTGAGAAGGGATGAGCTTGCAGATTAATCTAGCAAATTGGGCGTCGCGCACTTGAATTGATTCTAACCGTTGGCGGATTGGGTGCAGGATCGTATCGGCTAAACTGGGAGGCTCTGGATAAAGATGAGTATTGCTAAGCATAATTGCCTGACCTAAAATTTCTGTTTCATAGATTTGTTTGATATTTATATCTTCATCGCGGTTACAAGTTTTTCCGGCGATCGCATCGAATATTTTTTGTGATATAATCGGTATCCCTTCGGTGCTATAAGTCATAGCTAATAAGCGATCGCAGACTAAATTCGCGGTGATGAGTATCACGCAAGATACTTGATAAAAATCACAAAAACTTTATATTGCTGACATCGGTAGGTGAGTAAAATAGTCTCATACAGTCTGAATTAGACTGTCCATATCAGTAGGAGCAAGCTTTTATGCAACAACTACTCAATCAAGTTCCAGTTCTCAAAACACCCGAAGAAGTGGAACAAGCGATCGCGCGTTACAAATCTAGCGATCTCAACGATATGGATCTGATTTACCTATGGCAAGCTATTCGCGATGCTGCCTTAAATCAGAATAAGGATAGCGCAGATACCGACAACGTCCCCGGTGAAGATAGCTACTAAACCCGACAAAAATTTTAGAGACGATCTCCTGTTTAAATAGCCTCCTGTTATACTCAAAGCGAGTGGCGGGGGGTTTTTATGACTGTTTAGAGTAAATCGGGGCTACAGTAATTTTTGACAGAGTTATATTTTCAGATTTATTAATAACAATTAGCGATATATCCCGGGCACGCTAAGCGAACGCAACCACAAGTTTAATCAAAATCTTGAGATTGGGATCAAAACTCTGAAAACTCTCTTTTTTTCCTTGGCGTCCTTGGCGTCTTGGCGGTTCGTTTCATAGTTATACTGGCGGCAGAAAACAAGTAAAAACTGCATTACCTTATCCAAGCTTCAATAACATCTACCACAGGACTAACCCTTAAAAGGCTATTGCCTACAACTAAGTTAGATGCCCCAAACTCTCCCAAGACAGGGAACTCCAAGTTATAATTCAGGCGAAAGCACCGAAATTATTTATGAGCAATCCCCTGATTCATGCCTTTTTTCTCGGTAGGGCAGTCGCTGACCTGGTGTACGAACAACTCGAACATACATTAACCGACGCGCTGTCGGAACTGGGTAAATTTGATGCCGAACAGCGAGAACGCTTGCGCCAATTTACCGAAGAAGCGATCGCACGCGCTAAAGTAGCCGAAGAAGCTGCCATGCAGGGACGAACCACTACAACCTCTGTATCCGTCGGTTCCCCCAGCCAAGATCTGCAAGCAATGATTGACGAACTGAGAGCAGAAATTGCTCAGGTACGCTCCGAGTTGCAACGCTATCGCAGCCGTTCTGTATAAACAAAAACATTTATTAAACCCAATCTGGAATCCGAGTGTCTGTCCTGCCTGATAATGATGTCATGCCCAAGCGATACGCGGAGCGCCCGCCAAGAGAAAAGCGTTCCAGCGACCCAGACCGATATTTAGCTGTAGGAAAACCCTACACCGATAAAGCTTACCGTTGGAATCGAGAAAATTACTCTCGTCACCGTCGCTTTCTCGATATTTGGGCCTTCGTCTTGACTTTACTGTTTCAGCTGTGGCTGGATGGTAAACCTTGGAGCTATCCAGGAGGAATGACGGAGGCTAAGCGCGCCGAAAGACGTAAAAAACAAGCGATCTGGATTCGCAATACCTTTCTAGAACTGGGGCCAACTTTTATCAAGGTCGGGCAGTTATTTTCTACCCGTGCCGACCTCTTCCCCAGCGAATATGTCGAGGAACTCTCCAAGTTACAAGACCGCGTCCCGGCTTTTAGCTACGAGCAAGTCGAAGCCATTATCCAGCAGGATCTGGGGAAAACCATCCCAGAACTTTACCGCAGTTTTGATCCAATTCCCCTAGCCGCAGCCAGTCTGGGACAGGTACACAAAGCCCAGCTGCATTCCGGCGAAGAAGTTGTCGTCAAGGTGCAGCGACCGGGATTGGTAAAGTTATTTACCATCGACCTGGAAATTCTCAAGGGAATTACTCGTTATTTCCAAAACCATCCTGACTGGGGTCGCGGTAGAGATTGGCTGGGAATCTACGAAGAGTGCTGTCGCATTCTCTGGGAAGAAATTGAATACCTCAACGAAGGTCGCAACGCTGATACATTTCGGCGTAACTTTCGCAACGAGGACTGGGTAAAAGTCCCCCGCGTCTACTGGCGTTACACCTCACCCCGCGTTTTAACCCTGGAATACCTGCCGGGAATTAAAATTAGCCACTACGAAGCCATAGAAGCCGCCGGATTGGACAGAAAAGATTTAGCCCGCAAGGGAGCGCAAGCTTACCTGCAACAACTGCTCAATAACGGCTTTTTCCATGCCGACCCCCACCCAGGCAACATCGCCGTCAGTCCAGAAGGGGCGCTGATTTTCTACGATTTCGGCATGATGGGGCAGATAAAGCCCAATATCCGCGAAAATCTAATGGAAACGCTGTTTGGGATTGCGGAAAAAAATGGCGATCGCGTGGTAACCTCGCTGGTGGAATTGGGAGCGCTATCCCCCGTTGAGGATATGGGACCAGTACGGCGGTCAGTCCAGTACATGCTGGATAATTTTATGGACAAGCCGTTTGAAAACCAGTCGGTAACTGCGATCGCCGATGACCTCTACGAAATCGCCTATGACCAACCCTTCCGCTTTCCGGCGACCTTCACCTTCGTGATGCGCGCCTTTTCCACCCTCGAAGGCGTGGGAAAAGGTTTAGACCCGGATTTTAACTTTATGGAAGTTGCCCAACCCTTCGCAATGCAGCTTATGACTAATGGAAAAGGTCCCGACCCCACTAATACCATCCTGGGAGAAATCAGCCGTCAAGCCGTTCAAGTCGGCAGTACGGCTTTGGGACTGCCCCGGCGGCTAGAAGAAACCCTGGAAAAACTAGAGCGGGGCGACTTGCGCGTCCGCGTCCGCTCGACGGAAACCGACCGGCTGATCCGTCGCCTAAGCGGTATGCAAATGGGAACGAATTACGCTTTAATAATGAGTGCTTTTACTTTGTCAGCGACCATCCTGCTAGTTCATAATATGGTATGGCTAGCAGCGCTTGCTGGTTTAGTAGCAGCAGGAACGGGGTTAGCCTTATTCCGCCTGCTCAGACGCCTCGATCGGTTTGAGCGCATGTTCTAATTCAAATTCTGTTTCAAGTTGCCAAATTATGAAATGTCGCTTCACGGGTCTTTCTGACACCGGATTGGTACGTTCGGTGAACCAGGATGCTTATTGTATCGATCCGCAGGGGCGATTTTTCATTTTGGCGGATGGGATGGGCGGACATGCAGGCGGTGAGGAAGCGAGTTCCCTCGCCGCCCAAGTGATTCAATCTTATCTGGTCAAACATTGGGATTCGCCGCAAAAGTCTCCCGAATTGTTAGAAGAAGCTTTTTGTCAAGCCAATCAGGCAATCATACAGGATCAGCAAGACCATCCAGAACGCGCCGATATGGGCACTACTGCTGTGGTGCTGCTGTTTAGGGAATCAGAAGCAGTTTGGTGCGGTCATGTAGGTGATTCCCGTCTCTACCGTTTGCGAGAATCCAAACTAGAGCAAATTACTCAGGATCATACTTGGGTAGCTAAAGCCCTGAAAGCAGGTGTACTCAGTCAAGAACAAGCAAGCTTTCATCCTTGGCGTCATATGCTATCCCAATGTTTGGGGCGCGAGGATTTAGCGGAAGTGGAAATTCAACCCGTAGAGGCGCAAGTGGGCGATCGCTTTCTCCTCTGTAGCGACGGACTCACTGAAGAACTCTCCGATAGCGCGATCGCTTCCCTCCTGGAGTCACCTTTGTGCGACAACGCTGCGATCGCCCTCATCCAAGCTGCTAAAGAAAAGGGCGGGCGCGACAACATTACCGTTGTCATTGTCGCCATTGATGCCACTACCGCTTAAACCAACCCCCACCCAAAACTCAGCCCAGACTAAAAAGGCGGCGCAGCGAGTGCTTCACCTTTTAGCCCCAGACGATGATATCCAGTCCCTTCGTATCGGACTTGTACGTTTAATGTTGTTGTAGGGGCGGGTTTTACCAGTTGCTTTTGATCCCAAGCGAACTATGTCGATCAACCCGCCCCCCGCGCGATGCCCATGCCAGCGCAGATGATATCAAGTACAGCAAAGGTTCTTAATTCCTCAAATCCTTGATACAACGCCCTTTTTCGCCTAATCCCTAGCCCCTAGCCCCTCATTCCCAGCTAGCTTTTAGGTATATATACTCATTTTGTTCGCGACGAACATTTTTTTATTTGACAACTTGCTACAACTGTGATTAGTAAGGCCGGGGACTTCCGGAAACAAACATCCATCCGTGGATCTATCTAATATATCCACGAGGAGGTATGTGCAATTTGTCAAATAATTGTTATCTTTTTTAAAAAAGGTAGTGACAATATAAATTGACACATGCCAAACTATTGCCAAAGAACCTCCCTGGCAATGCCACAACACAAACCAAAACTGAGACTATCACTCTCTTAGGAGCTAGCCATGAACCAACCTATCGAACTCACCCTAGAACAGCAATTCAACATCCGCTCGTTTGAAGCCCAAGTGGAACACATGAGCCTCGACCAAGCTCAACAATTTTTAGTTCAGCTTTACAGGCAAATGGTTGTACGCGAAGCTACTTACAAGCATCTACTGAAGCATCAATGGGGCATAGACCAAAGTCCTCGCTTTGAGTAGAACCTCTCCCATGTCGCAGTGGGCGACCTCCTTCTCTTGCTCTGTTCCTTGGGGGAAACGAGCTGGGGTTGTTGGGGCGTCAACTCTCTAGTCAAGAGAAAACACGACAAACGATTTAGTTAGAGGATTTAGTTAGACGATTTACTTTGTGGATGTGTCCACCATGAATTGTCGATCCAGATCGACTTAAAAAATTATATTTTAAGTATTTCTTAATTATTTAAAATTGTTATAAATCTTATTCAATGGTAATGGGAGCGAGCCACCCCGTCGCTCAATAGGACGAGATAAACTATCCGGCAATAAATTAATATTATTCGAGTTTTTTGATAATTTGCGGTTTGAGCTTATCGAACTCGGCTTTAAGCAGCTCCTTGCTCATATTTGCTGAAGCGACTGAAATTAATGACTGACTCGTAGTCACCCACTGTTGCAGCAATTGGCATTGGGAAGCATCAATCGAAACCGTCATCACGTGGGAACAGGGTTGAGGTCTGGAGTCCTCTAAAGCAAATAACACTATACGATAGCGACCGCTTTCCCCCAATAGTCTTGCCATTTCCTGGCCTGGAGGAGTTTTCATGTCCAAGTAGCAGGGTAACCACTTCGGGCCAGCGTCACGGGTATAAAGTACCGTAATCCACAGCAACATCGGATGGGGCGACATTAAAAATAGAAATTGGTTGTAGCGCTTACAAATCAAGCGTTTTTGAATATCCTCTTTTTTAAGCATCACCCAGAGGGTCGCTAACTTTTCCGAACTGCTACGGAAAGGATGAGCAAAAACAATTTCTGCCGTTGGCTTATTCTTAGGCCAAGATTGCTGACGAATCAGGCGCTCGATTTCTGTGTCCGAGAGCGGCGACTGTGGTTTAGGTTCTGCAACAATTGGCACTTTTGTGAGAGTTGACCCAATGCGCTCGCCCAGTTGCAGCCCCTTGCTAAAGCGTTGGTCTAAAGGTTCTAAAGCCTTGAGGATATCGCCTACAGTTTGAGGTCGCTCTTCAGGCTTTTTCGCCAGACAGCTCATCACCAAATTTTCCAGCGCCTTTGGTAGTTTCAACTGCGGCCTCACTGACTCAAAACTGCGCGGTTGCTGGAAGTGATGAACTTTATACCAGCCGCCAAACGAGTGAGTTTCTGCCTGTAAAGGCATTTTGCCGGTGAGCATTTCAAACAGCATTACTCCCAGACTGTAAATATCTGAGCGCGAGTCCAGTTCCTTACCCTCCATTTGTTCTGGAGAAGAATAGGCTAAAGTTCCCAAATAATAGTTTGTTTGCTCGCTATCTGTCTGGCGCAGTTTGGCAATTCCGAAGTCGAGAACTTTGACTAACTGTCCCAAACTTGCATCTTGAACGACCAAAATGTTACTGGGTTTGATATCCCGATGAATAATCGGACAAATTACACCCTCCTCGTTGGGAATGCCCTCGTGGGCGCACTGCAATCCCAAACAAATTTGACGAGCGAGTTGTAAGAACTTGGGTAAAGGCAGCGCTCCAGCACGAATGATATCGCTGAGGCTTTCTCCCTGCAAGTATTCCATGACGTAGAACGGAGTACCTTGATCGTCCACGCCGTAGTCGGTGACTCGGACGATGTGGAGACTCCTTTGACCCAATAGGGCGCAGGTTCTAGCTTCCTGAACAAAACGCTCTCGCAATCGCAGCTTTTCATTTTGAATCGTGAGAGACAGGAACTTTACCGCAACGGGTACGCCTCCTAAGAGAGTATCTTTAGCTAGATAAACCCGACCCATTGCGCCCGATCCTATCAACTCGACTAGCTGATAGCGATTATCGAGTAAGCGTCCATTATTTGTATCCGTCATGGTCATAAAGCTCCGCTACTGTGGAGCATAAATCGAATATAACAGCTAAAAAATCGACACGCTGCTCCATCTGAACATTTTCTAACTTAATTGTGTTTCCCAAGCTCAGGATTTCATCAACCAATCTCCTATGTAAAGATTTTCTGTGCATCGCTGGCTTTCTTTGCCAATTAGCCAGTGCGTTTCCTGCCAAAGCGTTTAGCTGTTTTCCACCTTTAAATCTACCTTTTTTCGCAACACCAAAAGCAACTTTTAGGGATGCTATAAATGCGCGATCTCCTACTCCTAATTTAGGCGCTGTATTATAAGCTCTATGTTTGCCTAATGAATTAGAGCGAATAGAAATAATGCTATCAAAAGCATCTGGGTAATAATTGCCGTAATTATCTAATTTTTTAGCGGTATAAACAGCTTTTTGTCGGTCTTTTCTGTTAGGTTTAGTTTTTTTAGCAGCTTGGTACAGCGTTGATTGTTTAGCCAACTTTAATTGACCCATTGCTTTTCTCAAGCCAGGGTTATAAAGTTGCTTACCAGCTTCAAATGTCGATAACAAAACCATTTCATCGTTAGCCGATACTATCAATGGTATCTTGCCTACTAATAAAAGGGTTTTCGTCTTATTTTTAAAAAAAATTTTAGTCATTACCAGCATTGTTATGTTTAGATTATGATAGCATAAAAAGTATTTGCCTAGTCGCTATATCGACTGGGATTAATATTCTCGGTAGCACATCGGTAGGCTCTATGTATATAGTCAAGAGCATCGATGCGCGTTGGCGCTGAACTAGCCACATCAAGCTGACGCTATGCTATGGGCTTCGAGTCTGATTGGGGAATGCCTGAACTGAAACTTGCGTCAAAATTTTGGTCTTATTTCCCCAAAGCGAATTTTTTCGTTCTAATTGTTTTAGCCAGATCAAAGCTGCAACAGATTAGAACGAACAACACTATCTACAATCAAGCATAATGTTATTCCGGCTGACGCTCCAGGGTTGCTTCCATCATACTGGTGAGGTAATGGCCTGCTAGGATGCTGCTGCTGAGGTAATATTTGTTTTCATCGAGCTGATGCATCGTTTCAAAACCACTGCGACGTTGGCGGTCGTTTAGCACCCAGTAGCGCTGCACAATTGTTTCGGGAGCAATCCACCCCTCACCTTCCACGCGACCCAGTAAACTATGTTGCAGCACAAAAGTATACTGGAGTTCTCCAGCATCTAGACGGCCTCGATATTGGAAAGCTATTTCCTCGCGATCGCTCTCAGGAAACATGAGCTTGGTCACCATCGTGAACCAGTTATCCTTACTCCACGCCACCAAGGTTAGCCCTCTAACATTAATGGGCATTTCGTTGCGCTCTAGCCAACTTCCCTGCAATCTCCAACGCCCAGCCTCCAATAAAAAGCTATGAGCCACCGCTCTATTCCTTGCTTGATTTGCGTCACTCTGCTTCGGCAGAGTCTATGCTATCATGCGACGGCTCGTAAGCCGCAAGGTGAATTTCCCCTAGAAGCGCGCACTGGTTGGCGCCGGTTACTTGGGGAAGATTACCGGGTATACCCTGATGCCGCCAATAAGCTAAAACCGCAAAGGCGATCGCTTCTTTATAGTCTGCATTTAATCCGACTTCATCGGTGGTCATGACAGGAATTGGTAATGGGTAATTGGTAATGGGTAATTGGGCAGAAGCGCCTGATGGGGATAGATAAGCTTGCAATCGCTGTTTTAGATAAAGGTTGCGACTGCCGCCCCCGCACAATAGCACCCGATCTGGCATTTTCGGTAAGAAAGTTTGGTAGTTGTGAAAGATTGAGGCAACCGTGAGTTCGGTCAGGGTGGCTAACAAGTCAGCGGCACTTAGATTGTAAGGCTCTGCATCTGCCAAACACTGCTGGAAGAAGTCTACTCCAAATAACTCGCGCCCTGTAGATTTAGGCGGGGGCAGGTGAAAAAAGTCATGGCTGAGCCACTTTTGAACTAATGCTTGACAAGGCTTGCCGCTAGCTGCCCAGTTGCCATCTTGGTCGTAAGTTTTTGTACCGCCAGACAAATACTGTACCGCTAAATCTAGCAGTGTATTTCCCGGGCCGGTATCCCATCCTTGGATTTTATCTTCCCATTGGGTAGATTGACGTGCAGGTAAATATGTGGTATTGCCAATGCCACCGATATTCTGGACGCAACGAGATTCTTGGGGATGACTCAGCAAACAGGCATCTATCTTAGACACGAGGGGCGCACCTTGTCCGCCTGCGGCAATGTCGGCGACGCGAAAATTACTGATGGTGGTGATATTGATCAGATGGGCAATTAACGCGCCTCGTCCCAGCTGGAGGCTGTATCCCATTTTCGCTTCCCGATCGGCCTGCTTCAATCTAAAATCTGAAATCTGAAATCTAAAATTTTCGCTGGGTGGTCGATGGTAAACTGTTTGACCGTGACTGCCTATGAGTTGGGCTTTTGAATGACCTGTTTGGATGGCTTGGGCAGCTTGGGCGAAAGTTTTAGCGATCGCATCATCTAATTCCGCCAATTCTGCCATTGACAGCGCTGCCCCAGCACAGACGGCTAAAATTTGCTTTCGTAAAGCTTCTGGGTAAGGGTAAGTTGCCCCGGTGAGCAGTTCCACTTTTAAATCGACATCCGTACCGGAAATCTCAACCATTGCGGCATCGATGCCATCGACTGACGTGCCGCTGATTAAACCAATTACGCGCATAGTCATAAATACAACTAGAGGCTAGGGGAAGAAGAGGGTTAAATGTTGGGGTTTCTCTGGCGAATAACTTCCTGACTGCCAGTGCGGTTGCTATAGAAAAGTTCAACCATAGCAGCGGACGGGGTAACAGCCCCTACCACAAGATACATGTTTTCTTGTAGCAAAGGCGACAGGTTTAATCAGATTCCCAATTAATATGATGGCAGGCTTATTACCCTTAATCTCCAGCCGGGACACGGCACGATCAAAGTTATCTGTGGCAGATATCTCTGATGCGTCCCTACGCAACAAATCTGTGAGGTTTTTTGATTATGGGCAATTGGGCGGATATGATATAACGTGAATTTTACCACCATCAAGTTCCCCACCCCCAGGGCGACTGTCGTCACCTGGAAATGTCGCGCCTGTTGCCAGTTATGAGAATTTATAGTTGCGGTTGGCGTCGGTTGCCCGCGATTTTTCCTCTGTATCCAACTGACAATTTTCGTTTTGATCCAGGTAAATTGTCCAACCTGCTAAAGCAGATTCGTTGCCATCTTTTAAGTCATTGTTGTTTATGCAAACTTGGTTAAACTCTTATCTTGCATCGAGGCTAAACCTTAGTTTCTTGCAAATAGCTCAGCTTGAAACCCTATATCTTACGTCAAGAAACCCGGTTTTTCAAGGCTTGTTGATCGTGGTGCAAGATCTGAGTTAAACCATAACGGGTTTTAAGTTGGATGCGATCGCTCGCTATTGTTAAAAGTTCCCGCAATTGATTTTCTGCTGCGTCTTCTGCTTCTGTATGGGAAGCCTCTTTATGTTGCTCAGGCTCTGTGGCAAAATTTATCCAAAATTAGGGATGCCCAATCATTTTTTAGGTTAGAGTTAATAATTTCTCTCCCCTAGTCTCTATGCCCTAAGCTAGATGCCAGATTGCCGACTTGAGTCTAGTCAAAAAAACTGGTGTAATATGGCAAGATGAGCAACATAAAAATCTGCAACTAAAGCCAATGGGTAAAAAGACATGTTTGTGGATTAATATACTGGCGATCGCTGTCAGCAGTCTGAGCTTGACAGTGTCGCCTCAAGCAGTGGCATTGCCAAGCTTGGAAAATATTGAAAAAAATCAAGCGCCCATTCCCAGCAATGACTCGCAGCCAGAAAACCGTCAGCAAGCTTTGGGTTATTATCGCCAAGGGGTGACGTTTCAGCAGCAAGGACAGCTGGAAGCGGCGATCGCTAAATACCAAGAGGCAATTCGTCTCAATCCCAATATGGCAGAAGCATACCTGAATATGGGAGCAGCTTTGGCGGCAATTGGCAAGCAACCAGAAGCGATCGCTGCCTATCGCGAAGCCATTCGCGCTAATCCCAATCTGGCAGAAGCTCATCATAACTTGGGCAATGCCTTTGCACAACAAGGCAAACTCGCAGAAGCGACTCAAGAATATACTCAAGCAATTCGGATTAATCCCAATTACGCTAAAGCTCACTATAATTTGGGGAACGTATTGGCGAGGCTGGGAGAACGACGACAAGCGATCGCTCATTGGCGCGAGGCAATCCGCGTTAATCCCGACTTTGCTGAAGCTTATGCTAATTTAGGCGTGACTTTGACTCGACAAGGTCAACGACGGGAAGCTGTAGAGGTATTGAAAAAAGCTAGAGATTTATTCAAAGCTCAAGGTAAGAGCGACCAAGCCGAACAAATCGATCGGATTTTACAACGAATCGAACGCGGCACAACAGTCATAACTTAAAAGCAATGCCGGAGTTAGCTTACCTTGGTGACTCCGGCAATCTTTTATTGGGAAAAATTTTATAGTATAGCGCTGCTCACTGGTGTAGTTACAGATTAAACAATGGATGCTTTATCGGGAGAGATTTAGCTCAAATGTACTGTAACTACGCCATAGCGCACTGCTATAGTTTTGGCGATCGCACCCTGTAGTTATTACTCGCCGACAGTCTGCTTGCGTAGCTTACCACTCGCCAAAGCTAAACCAATACCTGCTAAACCAAGGATAGTTGTGGGTTCGGGAACTGCTTGTGCTGGACCAAAGGATGAGCGAGCGATACGAAATGCAATGGTTTGACCGCCTTGGAAGCGCCTGCTATCGTAACCTACGCTTCGTAATTGAGCCATAGTCTGCATTTCAATTCCAGAAAGGAATCTGCCCGACTGAATCACATTAAAACCAGTTGGATCGAAATAGCTACGACCTTGCTCGCTAGATAAGCTGCCAAAGAAATTCCCGGCAGTTGTTGCAGTTGGACGCCGATTTCTCAGGTAGCCATCAATGGTCGCTTGGGAGCTGACGTGATATCCCCCTACACTCGTAGCTGTTACATTACCGTAAAGACCTACCTGAGCCACTCCTGAGCTGTTGTTGGGAGCAAAGCGAACGCCGAATAGATTGCCGTTAGCCGTCGCTAAGTTGGAACCAGTGGTGTTGATTAACAAATCGCCATAACCGATGCCTGTACCTGCACCTGCATTCAACCCCATGTCGTGAGCGTTAATCGCGAAATAAGCGTGAGTGGCATCTTGCATGAAACCCATGCCATAGAATTCATAGTGATTCCCACCATAAGCATCTCCTCTGGCATCATTAACATACTGCCACTGACTGCTGGAACTGTTGCCCAGCACCATTGCCATCATGTCGTTGTTGCACTCCATGCCGATGGAGAGCGTTGATCTGCTTAAACTGAAAGCATTGGCGTTTCCAGTCATCGAGATTAAACCAGCAACAGTTGCAGTAGCACCGACGAGAGCTTTGATTAGAGAAGATTTCATGGTATTTTTTGCTTCCTTTTGTTTCAGTCCGTTTTCCGTTCCTGGTTCCCAGAATAGGAAACATAATGTGAAGAAACAAAGGGTAAATTCACTTTAATTTTTAAAATTATCGTTGAAATTCTATTGGGTATTTACCGAAGTAATTAAGTATATTTTTTTATTACTGATATACGTGAAGGCGCTGGCATCGGTATGGTACGAATCCAGGCACTGTATAAGCCAGGACTAAAGCGGCATATCACAATCGGTGGTTGGTGCGTGACGTCAAAAGTCTGATTGCTACAAGAAAATATTCTCGTAGCGTCACGCACCCTAGAGAAAAAATATGCTAGTTGCGTAAGTACTGTTAAGTAAGTTCTGTTAAAATTACTGAGGATAATCAGCTACCACTCAAGCATAATTATTAGGATTATCCGACATCAATCCTTCAGTTTGACCAATATCAAGCAAGCGATTATCGGCAGAAATAAAAACTAATGAAGCGTTCGGTATTTGTGCCAAGTTAGATTGAAAGCGCAACCCTGACGCTAACTGAATGGCATCATAAGCGCGAAGGGGATATTGAATAACTAATTCGCCTGCTGTTTCAATCAAAGCTTGTTGACATACTCACCGCCCTAAAAGTGCGGTGATTCTTGACACTTCACTGACTGATGCTAACCATTGGTAGTCTAACTCTGTCTCTGTGCCCGTTTAAGGTCGTGGCGATGCCCCATCCCGACCATTTCTATATTTTTGGATGCATTTTCATCTCTGTCGTGTTCGACACCACAATTCAAACACTGCACTGTCCTAACCGATAAATCAATTTTGCCCCATCGATATCCGCAACCAGAGCAGATTTGACTGGTGGGTTCCCACCGACTTATGACCCGAAAATCCCGATTAAACTTTTCTGATTTAGCTTCACAAAGTACTCTAAATTCTCGCCACCCTTGCAGACTGATTGACCTAGCAAGTTTGCTGTTTTTTAGCAGTCCCGAGACGTTCAAATCTTCCAAAACAATAAGTTGGTTTTCCTTGACTGTTTTGGTAGATAATTTGTGCAAGAAATCTTGGCGAGTATCTGCGATCTTATTGTGCAGCTTGGCAATCCTGATCCGGGTTTTGTTTCGACGCTTCGAGCCTTTGGGTTGGCGGGCTAGTTTTTTCTGAAGCTGACGAATTTTCCTGTCCAACCTTGAATAGTTCGGACTTTCGGCTTTTGTTCCGTCCGACATGGTGGCAAAAGTTTTAATTCCCAAATCAATCCCGATACTTTGGTTCTTGGCATCGACTTGAACGGGTTCAACTTCTACTACAAAGCTTAAAAAATAGCGGCCTGCACAGTCTTTGAGCGCTGTAACAGAAGTAGGTGCAGAGGGTAACTCTCTAGACCACATTGGTTTGACGTTGCCAATCTTTGCCAGATATACTTCTTGGCTTTTGATTGAAAATCCGCCAATTCTAAACCTTGCCGATTGTTGGTTGGTTTTTTTCTTAAATTTCGGCCTACCTACTTTTTTACCAAGGCGTTTGCCTTTAAGGGAGGCGAAAAAGTTTTTATAAGCTACTCCTAAGTCGATGACGGACTGTTGTAACGGGATGTTGGAGACTTCAGATAACCACGCTCGCGCTTCGGTTTTCTTGGCTTGGGTAATTACCAATTTTTGCAAGTCGTTATTGCTGGGCAATTTTTCGGATTGTTGGCAAATTGCCAGTGCATCATTCCAAACTACCCGAACACAACCAAACAACTGAGCTAGCAGTTGCTTTTGTTGGTTGGTCGGATAGAATCGGAATCGATATCTGGCTTTCATTTTGCTTGCTATAATTATTGGTCTGTAGTTCGATTATAGAGCGTTCTTCAGCTGATGATAACACAATTTTTCTGTCTCGGTAGGAGGTGCGCCGATTGAAATTTTAAAAGAGTATATTAAGAATCAAGAAAAGCCGTCCTAAAAAGACGCGGCTTGTACCCATTATTTCCGGTCAATTTGGATGACTTCGTACTGGTTTTCAAAGTCTTCGCGAAAGTCTTGCACCACTATGTTTAGATCGTTTGTAGATAGACTTCCCTCCCTTTGACGGCGAGCTAAAGCGCTGAGTACTTCTACCCATGTTATTTTAGCGATCGCAATTTGGTTACCAGTAGCAACATCGGTAATAGATTTAATCCAATTACTCCCAATTTCACCCACATAGCGTTTTACCAAAGCGCTAGTATCCAAAAAGTAGGCATTTACCACGGCCCGCGATCCTCTATAATCGTTTCTGACAGAGGTTGTCCTGAAATTTTCACCAGTTTTCTAGCTTGTTGACGCCGCGATAGTTCAGCTTGATCAACTTGACCGCGTTTAGAAGATGGAAGGCGCAGCAATCCTTGGTCAATCAAAGACTGCAAAACCTGTTGCAATTCGTTTTTTGGTTCTTCTGGCGCCACTTCCGGTACTATTGTTAGTCGCACCGTTTGACCTTCACTTAAAGGCAAGGGATTTAAAGGACGCAAAACCCCATTTTCATATACCGCAACAATAGTTTCAGACATAGTTTTAATTTGAATGCATATTTCATTTTAAGTGAAATGTGTTGATAAACCCGCCAGAGCGTGCCATGCCGATACCAACGGACATGGTATTACGCAGCAATGCCATAGATAATGGTGACGGTGCGTTACACTTCGTTAACGCACCCTACGTTTAGAGTTAGCGCTGCTTAAACAGTTGTGCCAGCAGGAGGTTTTTCCCCTGATTGGTTTTGCTCTCGCTGCAAGGCGGCATAAAGACGATTCAGCGCATTGATATAAGCCTGAGCTGAAGCGACGATAATATCGGTATTCGCAGCATGACCGGAGAAAATTCGCTCGTTATGTTTGAGGCGAATTGTCACAGCACCAATTGCATCGATACCATCAGTTACTGACTGAACGGAAAATTCAATTAACTGATTTGGTACGTTGACGACGCGATTAATTGCCTTATAAACTGCATCTACTGGCCCGGTTCCAATCGCAGCATCGGTTAATTCTTCTCCCTCTGGAGTTCGCAGCGTCACCGTTGACGTTGGACGGGCATTGCTACCGCAAGAAACCTGCACTAATTCTAAGCGGAATAAATCGGGCGCTTGTTGAATTTCGTCGTTAACAATTGCTTCCAAGTCCCAATCAGAAATTTCTTTCTTTTTATCCGCGACTTCTTTGAACTTGACGAAGGCTTTATTTAAATCTGCATCCTCCAGTTCAAATCCCAACTCTTTTAAGCGGGTGCGAAACGCATTGCGACCGGAATGTTTGCCCAGTACGATTTGATTATCGGTCAAACCGATTAACTGGGCATCCATAATTTCGTAGGTGAGTTTATTTTTTAACACCCCATCTTGGTGGATGCCAGATTCGTGAGCAAAGGCATTGGCGCCGACAATTGCTTTATTCGGCTGGACAAACATCCCGGTTAAATTAGAAACCAATCTGGATGTTTTGTAAATTTGGTGCGTGTCGATATTGGTTAACGGTGCTTCCGATTCGGGCGCGCGTCCCAAGAAGGGATTAAAATATTGTCGCCGCACGTGCAACGCCATGACTAATTCTTCTAAGGCGGCATTTCCGGCGCGTTCGCCAATGCCGTTGATCGTGCATTCTAATTGCCTTGCACCATTTTTAACGGCTTCGAGGAAATTCGCTACCGCCAATCCCAAATCATTATGACCGTGGACGGAGATAATTGCTTTATCGATATTGGGGACATTTTCTTTAATGCCGCGAATTAGGGCGCCAAATTCGGCAGGGGTGGTATAACCTACGGTATCGGGTATGTTAACAGTTGTTGCACCGGCGGCGATCGCTCGCTCCAAAACCTCGTATAGAAACTCTGGATCGCTTCTACCAGCGTCTTCGGGGGAAAACTCCACATCGTCCACCAAAGACTTAGCATAGGCTACCATCTCTGGTGCGATCGCCAATACTTCTTGACGAGTTTTCTTCAGCTTATACTTCAGATGGATGTCGGAAGTCGCAATAAATGTATGAATTCTGGGCTTAGCCGCGCCTTTTAGCGCTTCTGCTGCGGCTTGAATATCTTGCCTGGTTGCTCGCGCCAAACCGCATATAATTGGCCCAGTTTCAGTCCCTACCGCCTGAGCGATTTTTTGTACCGCTTCAAAATCTCCCGGACTGGCGAAAGGGAACCCAGCTTCAATTACATCTACACCCAGTCGAGCTAGTTGACGAGCAATTGTCAGCTTTTCGTCTACGTGTAGTGTAGCTCCTGGCGACTGTTCTCCATCTCGAAGCGTGGTATCGAAAATTATGATGCGGTCTGGTTTAACGTTCATAGCAGATCTTGGCTGACTTGTTAAGAATTGCTCGTTTTCTATATTTTATGTTCTCCTGTGCGGGCTACCCGATTAGCCACTGATTCTTTTAAAAAATCCTAACTTTTGTGTTCCGATGGTCAACCTTTCACAGGGTTGGCTCAAGCAAAGTCATGTGCTTGAGCCAAAGGCTATTATGCAACTGTTGTTGTTAGAGCGGTGAGCCGTAACGTGTTTATTTTGACACAGCTATTTAATAGTCTACTTTTTCGATCCGATCTCTTATATCATTCAAATCTATGTACTGATCTGTTGCATTACGTAATTCTCTTGCTATCATCCCTTCCGTAGATACCACTGTAATATGCGTATTTTTTGACCTTAACAGTTCAATCGCCCTTTCAAAATCCCCATCCCCGCTGAATAGAACAACTCGGTCATATTGATCGACTGTATTAAACATATCAACGACGATTTCTATATCCAAATTAGCTTTTTGCGAGTAGCGACCCGAACTATCATCATAATACTCTTTAAGGATTTTGGTGCGAACCGTGTAACCCAGACTAATCAAGGCATCTCGGAATCCTCGCTGATCCTGGGGGTCTTTTAATCCGGTGTACCAAAAGGCATTGATTAACTTTGTTCCCGGTTCGCTTGTAAAGTACTCCAAAACACGTCGAGGGTCAAAAAACCAACCATTTTTTTGTTGAGCGTAGAACATATTGTTCCCGTCTACAAAAATAGAAAGACGGTTCATTGAGTAACCCATAGAAACTTAGACCTAAAATTACTAGAAGAGAATTTAAAGGAATACTCGATTATACCAATTCTGCTTAAATTTTAGTAAATAATTAACAATCTATCGGTGCGTTCAGCCTTTTGCTAACCTCCCTCTAGGGACAGAATTATAGGATTCATCGAGTTTTAAAGGCTGCTAGCCCTTGCTTGAGCAGGTGCAAGACCACTCATCTATCTAAAACTCTACCTTAAACGGGTAAAACATAGAAGACTGTACTTGACAGACGTATAATTTTGTCGGTTTCACCGACTGAGGCTCCTGGGAATCTGACGATACTTGCACAGCAAATCAGGCTCCGCAGAACGGGGGAAGCGCATTATATAGTCATTACAACTAGCAAGGGAATATATCATATCAAGTGCAGAAGGCGAAAGCAAAATCGCTTTCACACTGCTTTTTGGGTTATCCGCTTGCTGGATAATTGGTCTTATAATCATACCGATCGGTTGCTGGGTAAGCTTTGAAAAACCTGATGGTGCATTGGGTGCTGCAAGATCGGAAGTAGGCAGACCGATAAAAAACAATTATGGTAACGGGCAGAAGCTATTTTTTGGCGTTTTGCTGGCTAATTGACGGTGCAACAGCTTGGCAATACTATTTGCTGGTTTTCAGAGCAAAAAGAACCTCTTACCCCAGCTAGGGATTCAAGTACCCTGGGAGTCTGGGTTATTATGGATACCGCTAGCAGATTGCAGATAGCATACTGGTTGGAGTAGCTGTTTGCGAGTAGCGCTGACGCTGTTAATGCTAGTATCGGTGCGTTTGCCCACTGTGCCTGAGGCATATCGCCATACATCCCCTAACTAGCTATTGCTCCTTTACTTTATAGGTGAAGGTGTTATCAATAATTTTTTTAAACTGAAATTCAACTAGATCCTGACTGTGACCGCAATTAATTGCAACCCCCAATATGGCAGATGAACGTACCCTCACATTAACTAACTCCGATGGCTCTGCCAACAATTCTGCGGCAGCAAATCCGATTACCGCGACAACTCGCCAATATTCCCGTCTGGCGCGGTTAGGTCATATACTGACAGGAGTTTGTGCTTTAGCAGCAGCGATCGCTACCGCCGCCAATACAAATTTAGTCCGGTTGATGGAATACCAGGCGCAAATGTTATTTTTTGAACTGCGCGGCCCGGTAGAAGCTCCAGAAAATATCGTCATCTTGGCAATTGATAACGAGTCGTTAAAGCAAGCAGATATCTATCTGAGTGCGCCGCAACAGTATGCTTACCTAGAACCGCTGCAAACTTGGCCTTGGAAACGCGCCGCGTATGCCAAAGCCATAGATAAAATTATGGCTGCTGGCGCTCGTTCGGTGGCGGTAGATTTAGTATTCGATCGACCCAGCAAGTACGGAGGGGCAGATGACCAACAGTTGCGTCAAACCTTGCAGCGTTATGCGGGTAAAGTAACTTTAGGTGCAATTTACGAAGATATCCAGTCGAACCAAGGAACTGTTAACCAGCTAACTCAGCCTCTGTCGCAATTTTTGACCCAACCTTTTTCGGTTGGCTCGATTAATTTCCCTCTAGAGCCTGATGGCAGAATTCACAAATTGGGCAGCGAATACCGCAAGCTGTTAGAACAAACCTACAACAAAAAATTATTGGATGAGATGACAGCATTGTCAGTAGAAACGCGGTCGTTTGCCGAAGCTGTCCTCACCGGATCAGGAATAAATTATGCCAAACCAAAAGGCGATCGCATTCACTTTTGGGGGCCATCTGGCACGTTTAAACAAATACCTTTCTGGTACGTACTCGACCCGATTAACTGGAATGGCTATCTGCAACGGGGAAACTTTTTCAAAGACAAAATCGTGCTAATTGGGCCGACGGCTGACGAGTTGAAGGATTTTCACAAAGCACCCTTTTCCCAAAGTTGGCTGTATCCAGAACCCTTGGCGGGAGTAGAAATTCACGCCAACGCGATCGCTACTTTACTACAAGGCAAAACCCTACAAGAAATTATTCCCCACACTCCCCTCAAAGGTTTATTTGTCCTGCTGTTTAGCGTTGGTGCTTCCTGGTGGTTGAGCCAGCGCAAGCGCGCTTTAACCCGGTTTGGCTGGACTGTAGCGATTGTCGTTACTTGGAGCGCAGTTAGCTTATTGCCTTTGTTTATGGTGGCTTAATTGTACCCGTTGCCGTGCCGGTGTTGGCGATCGCTCTATCGGGTGCTTCCTACGTGACGACGGGAGTCGCCATTTCCCAACTGAAAAAACGCGATCTTCGCAAACTCCTAGAAAGCAATGCTACTTTGCCTGAAGTACGGGATATTCTCGATACCCTCGATGACTTAAACCCACTACCAGTAAATTCATCAGTCCCCGTAACGATCAAATCGCAATCGGCACCACTTAATTCAGCACCGGCACAGATCAATTCAACACCGGCAACCAATAACAAAATTATCGGTTCTCGCTACGAAATTGTCAGAGTGTTAGGACAAGGTGGTTTTGGCGAAACCTATATTGCTTGTGACATCCAACGCCCAGGAAAGCCAAAATGCGTCGTCAAGCAACTCAAACCCGTTTTTAAAGACGTTAAGCATCTGAAACTGGCGCGAAGGTTATTCGCTACCGAAGCCGAAGTTTTGGAAAAAGTAGGTCAACACCCTCAAATTCCCCAGTTGCTGGCTTATTTTGAAGAAAACGAACAGTTTTATTTAGTACAGGAATTCATCGACGGACATCCACTCGATGAAGAACTGCTCATCGGCAGGCAACTCCCCGAATCTATAGTGATTCACATGTTGCAAGAAATCTTGCATATATTGGAATTTGTCCACGCGCAAGCTGTGATTCACCGAGATATTAAACCCAGCAATATTATCAGGCGGGAAAAAGACGGTAAATTAGTTTTAATTGACTTTGGTGCGGTTAAAGAAATCAACACCCAACTGTTAGAAACTGAAGGAAAAAGCCGATTTACAGTGGGAATTGGCACCCAAGGTTATGCGCCTAACGAACAATGCGCCGGTCGTCCGCAATTAAACAGCGATATTTATGCGGTCGGTATGACAGGTATTCAAGCTTTAACCGGATTGCCCCCGCACCAGTTAATCCAAGACCCAGAAACGGGAGAATTACTGTGGACATCCAAGGCAAAAGTGAGCGCAGAACTGGCAGAAGTTATTAGCAAAATGGTGCGCTACGACTTCCGCCAACGTTATAAAACTGCATCAGAAGCCAGGGCAGCACTATTAAAATTAACTAATTTTGCCCACGAAAGCTTAACTGCGGCAGAGCATACGATAGATAATTCCGAGCCGGAAAACATTGACGACTTTACCAAACCTTGGCCCGATAGCCAAGCTGAAGATGACGTGACTACTGAACCTTGGTCTGGTATGCCCCAAGACGATGACGACACTACCAAACCTTGGCTTGATCCTCCCCAGGAAGAAGCAGACGAGTAGGGAGACAGTGGACAGTGGACAGTGGATAGTTGATAGTTGATAGTTGATAGTTAGTTTATTGTCCTCGCATCACCTTTGTAACAGTTGATAGTTGATAGTTGATAGTTAGTTTATTGTCCTCGCATCAAGTTGCTCTAAACCTAGTTTTTCGTTGATTGTTGTTCGCCGTCAACTATCAACTATCAACTATCAACTATCAACTATCAACTATCAACTATCAACTGTTCAACTGCCAACCTGGTTTAACCACCTGACGTGCGCGGGCAATAACTAGACAGTCATCGGGTACATTTTCGGTGACAACGGAGCCAGCAGCAACGGTGACATCGGTTCCCAGGGTGACTGGGGCTACCAAAACGCTATTAGAACCTGTTTTAGTGCGATCGCCAATCGAGGTAGGATGCTTGTTAACGCCGTCGTAGTTGGCGGTAATGGTTCCGGCACCAATATTTACCTTAGACCCAGTGGTAGTATCGCCTAAGTAAGATAAGTGGGAAACTTTAGTGCGATCGCCCAAGGTAGTATTTTTGAGTTCGACAAAATTCCCGATGCGACAAGATTCGCCTACCTGAACTTGACTGCGTAAATGCGTATATGGCCCGACGCGAGTGCCACTCCCAACTACGCTATTCATTACCACCGAATACAGCACTGTTGTATTCTCGCCGATTTGGCTATTTTCAATTAAACTACCGGGGCCGATGCGACAACCAGAAGCGATCGCTGTATTGCCGCGCAAATGCGTTTGAGGCTCGATAATTGTATCGGGTTGGATTTGTACCGTATCGTCGATGGTGATGCTGTCTGGGTCGATCAGGGTAACCCCCGCAGCCATCCACTTATCTTTGATCCGCGCTTGCAAGATATTGTAAGCCGTTGCCAGTTGCTTGCGATCGTTGATCCCCAGGATTTCTTCGTAGTCCTCCACATCCATCACCATGACTGGAGCGAGATAATTTACTGCATCGGTGAGGTAATATTCTTTCTGGTCGTTATTAGCTTGAAGTTGAGGTAAAACTTTTTCCAGATCTGCCCAACGGAAACAGTAAACCCCAGCATTGACCCGCTGATTTTGTTTTTGAGCTGCCGAGCAATCCCGGTCTTCTACAATTTGTTTAAGGGTATTATTTTCGTGGCAAAATACGCGCCCGTACCCGGCAGGATTGGGCAAATTCGCCGTCAGAATTGTTGCCGAGTTATGATTCGATTGATGAACTTCTATCAGTTTCTCTAGAGTTTCCGGGCGCAGGAGAGGAACATCCCCGTTTAAAACCAGCAAATCGCCATCGAAGCCTTGTAGGTGGGGCAATAACTGCTGAATTGCATGTCCCGTTCCCAACTGCTGCTGCTGTTCGACAAATTCCACATCCAGGTGCGACTGCAACGTTGCTTTTACTTGTTCCGCCTGATAGCCCACGATGGCAAACCGCCGCTGGGGCGCCAGACATTGACAGCTATCGAGTACTCGTTCGACGAGACTTCGCCCGCCCAAAGTATGTAACACTTTGGGTAAAGTGGATTTCATCCGCGTTCCGCGTCCCGCCGCTAGAATTGCTACCGCTACCATAAACAAAAACAGGTATGAGAATTGAAAATTGAGGAGTACTCAAAAGCGATTCTACTAGGAGAAGGAGCGATCGAGTAAAAATTTCCTCAGTAGCTCCAAAAAAGCAAAACGATTCGGCGATCTGTTTAGCTTAAGAAGCCAAAGTCGCGGTCTTTTCCACTAAACTATTAGTTGTAGTGCGATCGCTTTTAACCTTTGCTTTCAGGACGACGGCGCGAATAAACTTGGTAAATTGCTCCACCAGTTCGGGATTGCGCCAACCTTTAGCCGTTTCCTCGGCAATAATTTCTAAGGCTTTTTCTGGGGTGAAAGCTGGTTTATAAGGCCGTTCGCTGGTCAGGGCGTCGTAGATATCGATGATTTGAAATACCTGCGCTAAAAAGGGAATTTGATTGCCTGTGAGTCTATCTGGATATCCGGTTCCATCCCAGCGTTCGTGATGGTGGCGGATAATCGGTAGCACGCCCCGCATCGTTCGTAAAGGCTGACAAATTTTTTCTCCGATTAGCACGTGTTGCTTCATCACCTCGAATTCTTCGGGTGTGAATTGGCCTTTTTTGAGCAAAATGCCGTCGGGAATGCCCACTTTGCCGATATCGTGCAAATATCCGCCCCACATTAAGTCTCTAATTTCTATCCGAGACAGATTGAGAAATTCACCAAAGGCTTTACCCATCGCCACCAGTCGTTCGCAATGGTCGCCAGTGTTGGGATCGCGGCTTTCGATGGAACGGGCGATGGAAAATAGTACTTGTTCGGCGTGATCTAAGTCTTCATTGAGGCGCTTCTGGCGGACTAATGACTTGACGCGCGCTGTCAGTTCTAAACGGTCAAACGGTTTGGTGAGGAAATCATCTCCTCCAGCTTCTATGCCGCGAATGCGCGATCGCCTATCGTTGAGTGCAGTAACGAAAACAATTGGGATCAGGCGCGTCTGTTCGTCCTGCTTCAGCAGCCGACAGACTTCAAACCCATCCATTCCCGGCATCATCACATCTAGCAGCAGCAAATCCGGCTTAGTTTCGGCTACCATCGACAGCGCATGAGGCCCACTTTCTGCTTCCAGCACTTGATAGCCTTCTACTGCTAGTAGCGTCGCAGCCGTCATGCGGCTGGTAGGATGATCGTCAACCACTAAGATTAAGGGCTGTTCTGATAACCCACCTTTGTCAGCATCGGACCAGCTACTCAAGGAGGTTACAGCGCCTAACGAATCAACACCCGTACCAAAATGGGGACTTGCGATCACAGTTGCCTTCCTAAATACTTCCAGGATATTTACTTCAGCTAGGGACATCCAATTCTTACCAATAGTCAAGAATTCTTAACACAAACGATTTTAAGCAATAAAGCAGTTTCTCGATTCCTAAATACGCAGCCATCTAACCATAAAGAAAATACAAAATTCAAGTGTTAGCTGTGAGACAGCGCTAGGATTTTTTGTGATGGCAATCACAAGGGGTTATGGGAGCAAGACATGGCGCATGTTTTGGCTCTTCCACATAGAGATAGAATGACTGAAAATCAGTCTTGGGATAGGTCTTGGACATAGAGATGGGAGAACTGAAAATCAGTCTTAGGATAGGTAGGGCATACGAAGAGTAGCTAAAAAGGTGCTAGGGTCGCTTACAATATAAGGTCGGCTTTTTGTGCCAACTGAGTGAGAGAATCGCCAGTAACGCGACAAATGCGCCAGTCTTCTAAGATAGAAGCTCCCATGCGCTGGTAAAAAGCGATCGCCGGAGAGTTCCAATCTAAAACGCTCCATTCCAGCCGTCCGCATTCACGCTCAACTGCTAACTTGGCAATATAACTAAGAAGTGCTTTCCCAATCCCTTGACCTCGGTATTGTGGCAGCACAAATATATCTTCTAAATAAACTCCTGGTTTAGTCAAGAAAGTGGAATAATTATGCAAAAATAAGGCAAACCCAACAGCTTGCCCGTCAACTTGAGCCAGAATAGCCTCTGCATAAGCCCGATTCCCAAACAGGTGTTCCTTTAAAGAAGCGGGATTACCAGTGACGGCATGGGAGAGTTTTTCATACTCCGCCAGCGCCAAAATTAATTCAAATAACACCGGCACATCAGAAGGTATAGCCGGTCGTATAATTGCGTGAAAACCCATAGAGTAATTTAGGATTGCAGATTTTAGATGGCAGATTTAAGATGTAAGATTAACGCAATCTGCAATCTTAAATCTTAAATCTGCAATTGATTGTAGATTAACTCAATCTGCAATCTTAAATCTACAATCTGCAATTAACTCAGCCAGTTTTTCAAGCGCTGGGCGATTTGGGGGCGTCTCAATTTCCGCATGGCTTTGCTTTGGATTTGACGCACTCGTTCTCGGGAAAGATTATACAAGCTGCCCACCTCTTCTAAAGTGCAGGGTTCGTTGGTGGTCAAACCATAGCGAAGGGAAATCACATCTTTCTCTCTCGGCGTCAGTACATCTCCCAATACTTCCCAAATCTCCTGACGCATCATGGCATCGCTCATTTGCTTTTCGGGAGATTGCGTATCCGTATCTTCCAGGAGATCCACGAGTTCGGTATCTTCTTCTTTACCGACGCGATGGTTGAGGGAGAGCGATCGCCTTCGCAGCTGTAACAATTGGCGCAGGTGTTCGGGGGAAATATCTAAACCTTGTGCGATCTCGACTTCGTTGGGATTGCGCCCCAGTTTTTGTTTGAGTTCGCGCTGCACTTTTTTCAGTTTGTTCAGCTTTTCGACGATGTGGATCGGTAGGCGTACCGTGCGGGCATCGTTAGCGATCGCTCGCGTAATTGCTTGCCGAATCCACCAGTAAGCATAGGTAGAAAACTTGTATCCTTTGTCCGGATCGAACTTCTCCGTGGCGCGATTCAATCCCATCGCCCCTTCCTGAATTAAATCCAAAAACTGCACGCCCCGGTTTAAATACCGCTTAGCAATTGAAACTACCAACCTCAAGTTAGAGCGAATCATCCGCCGTTTCGCCACTCGCCCTTGATACAGCCGATTTTCTAATTGACGTTCGGTTAATCCACACGCTGCGGCTAATTCTACAGCAGTCGGCTTTCTTCTCAAGGCAGCCTGCAACCGTTTTTGGTGTTCGTCTAATTTAACCAAAACTTGGATGCGGCGGGCTAATTCTATCTCCTCGCTGGGTTTTAGCAGTGGATAGCGCGCCATTTCCTTGAAAAATGCACCTACAGCATCATCAGTAATCGTTTTTTGATAGCCGGAGGTGCGAACTTCTACCAATTCACTTTCATCCTCTAACTCGATCGCTTCTGCTTCTGCTTCTACATCAGCTAGATCTGGTTCGGATGGTTCTGAATTGCCCGAGGCGGTCAAATTCATATCTACCAATACTGGATCTGTATTCTGGTAATCCAACTCAGCTATATTCATACTCTGGTCTGTTTCGGTTTCCGGTAACGGCTGGTTGTGCAAAAGGGGTTTTTGTTTATACATATCTAACTAAGTCCGCTCCACCTGTTAAGGATTTTGCTTGATGCTTAACTAGATTCTTTTATAGAGAACCTATTACTGTTTTGCCTGCTGTATTATTTATGGCATTAAAAGGAAAATTTAACTAATAAGGTTAATGTTCTATGACATAGCATATAAACGAGTCAGCCTTAAAGTTTTAGTAAGCTTTTAGGCTGTAATCAAAGCATCTCATATACTAGAAAATTTTCTTCTCTATCGTCGGGGGTAAAACCAGCACTATGCTAGGGAGGGAAGTGTCAGCGAGCGCTACAATTAGAAATTGGCTTAAAATTCCGCCTCCAGCGAGATTAACGGCTCGAACTAACTCAGTAGTTGCAAAACGGCTAAAATATAGCAACCGCCAAGGCAATTAGGACGCGATTGATTGGCGAAACCCTAGCCTCTTCTTTCCCTAGCTCGTAGCTATACAAGATAAATCTGGTTAACTCAACTGTATGTACACTAGCCATTTGAGCGGCAATTTGCCTTTAGTCGCCGAACCCGGATCGTTTTATGAGATTGCTGCCACTGCTAGCAGATGGGTGGAAGCGCTGGTTTATTGTCCAGGGATGGGTGAAGACGCTCAAAATGGGGAAGATGCCCGCAGTATGCAGTTATATACTTACAGCTTGCCGCCAGAGATGGAAGTGCAGCCTGGTGATATTTTAACCGTGCCGTTTGGAAACCAGGTGTTGAGAGCGATCGCATTTCGCATCACTAACCAAGCTCCTACCAATCTCACCCCCGACAAAATCCGATCTATAGATGAGGTCGTTAGCCCCGGATTTTTACGCCCTACCTATTCCACCCTACTGTTGCGGGTAGCTTCTTACTATCACGCGCCGTTGATGACGGTAATTAAAGCCACATTACCACCTGGTTTACTAGATAAACCTCAGCGTCGCCTGCGCCTCAATCAGGAGGCTATCCCCAGCGGCGCGGCTGCCTTTCTCAGTTTATCGGCGCGAGGGATTCTAGAGGTGCTACAAGCTGCTAAAACCCGCGATTGCGCTTGGAAATACGTTCAGCAACAAATAGAGAAACAACACCGCATCAATCGCATTGCCGCCAGTCGAGGATTAAAAGAATTGCTCAAACGCGGTTGGGTGAAAAGCTATCTAGAAATCGCCCCAGCAACAAAGCCAAAATTAAGAAAAGCGATCGCTCTCTCCGCTAATGCATACTCTACCAACGTCACCCTCACATCCCGCCAAAGAGAGATTTTAAAATTTCTCAGCGCCCAAACTGGCGGCGAAATGTGGCTCGATGATTTTATCAAAACTTACAATACAACCTTGTCCACCCTGGAGAAACTAGCCGAAAACGGCTGCGTTGTGATTCAGGAACAAGAAATCCTGCGGAAATTAGCCGAACCAGAAGTAGCCACTAATGTAGACAAAGTATTGACAAATCAACAAGCTTATGCATTAGAGGTTGTGAATAATTTAGCACGATATGCCCAAGTACTGTTGCACGGGGTGACGGGATCGGGGAAAACGGAGGTATATTTACAAGCGATCGCGCCTATCCTCGCAGCTGGGAAATCGGCGTTAGTATTGGTACCGGAAATTGGACTGACACCGCAGTTAAGCGATCGCTTCCGCGCCCGCTTCGGCAGTAAAGTTTGTATATATCACAGCAATCTTTCTAAAGGGGAACGGTACGACACCTGGCGTCAAATGCTGACAGGGGAACCCCAGGTAGTCATCGGCACACGTTCAGCTGTATTTGCCCCCCTACCCCACCTGGGTTTAATTATCCTCGACGAAGAACACGACTCGAGCTTTAAACAAGACCAACCCACCCCCACCTACCACGCCCGCACCGTCGCCCAATGGCGCGCCGAGTTAGAAAATTGCCCTTTAATATTAGGTTCCGCCACCCCTTCTTTAGAAACTTGGGTAGAAGTGAGAGAGCAGGGGAGCAGAGGAGCTGGGGGAGCTGAGGGAGCTGGGGGAGCTGGGGGAGCTGGGGGAGCTGAGGAGCAATTACCAATTACCAATTACCAATTACCCATTACCCATTACCTATCCCTACCAGAAAGAATTCAATCTCGCCCATTACCGCCTGTAGAAATAGTCGATATGCGGCAAGAATTGCGCGAGGGTAACCGTTCAATTTTCAGCCGCTCGCTGCAAGCTGCGCTGCAACAATTGCAAGAAGAACAAAAGCAAGGAATTTTATTTATCCATCGTCGCGGGCACAGCAGCTTTGTCTCTTGTCGCAGTTGTGGATATGTAATGGAATGTCCTAACTGTGATGTTTCCCTTTCTTATCACTACACCTACGAAGGCGCGCCCCAAATTTTACGCTGTCATTACTGTAACTTTGTCACAGCTCATCCAAAAACTTGTCCCGAATGTAGTTCGCCTTATTTTAAATTCTTCGGCAGCGGTACTCAGCGCGTCGAACAAGAATTGCAAAAACAATTTCCTCACTTGCGCTGCATTCGATTTGATAGCGACACCACCCGCAATAAAGGATCTCACCGCACTTTGCTAACCCAGTTTGCTAACGGAGAAGCAGATATTTTATTAGGCACTCAAATGCTAACTAAAGGGTTAGATTTACCTCAAGTTACTTTAGTAGGCGTTGTAGCTGCTGATGGACTGTTGCATTTATCAGATTACCGCGCCTCAGAGCGAGCATTTCAAACTTTAACTCAAGTCGCAGGTCGAGCGGGACGGGGCGACGATCCTGGGCGAGCAATTCTGCAAACTTATACACCAGATCATCCAGTTATTCAAGCAGCACAGCATCACGCCTATGAATATTTTACCCGCTCAGAATTGCAGCAGCGAGCCGCATTAAATTATCCCCCTTATGGGCGATTAATTTTATTGCGCTTGAGCAGTCTAGATGAAGTTGAAGTTGAAAATACTGCCTTAATGCTAGCCGCTCACTTGCGTCCTTTAGATGAAAAGGCAGCAAGTTACGAAATTTTAGGGCCAGCACCTGCTAGTATTATGCGCGTTGCCAATCGCTATCGCTGGCAAATTTTGATCAAGTTTCCTCCGAATATTCCGGTGGAATTACCAGATTTGACCGAGTTGCGAAACTTGTGTCCAGATGCGGTTAACTTGACGATTGATGTTGACCCGCTGAATTTTCTGTAGTGGAATCAGAGGCGGAGCCTCCAGGTTACAATTAAATACTAGATGGCAAATCAACTTTTAAACCAGATATATTAATCAGTCCGCATTTAGTACGACTGCATCTGTACCCGAACCTGCGAGCATTATCAGTTTAGCAGCGATTGGGTTAGCGATCGCTTGCTCCCAGGTTTCCCACTCCAAAAGTTGAAAATAGACAACCGAAGTTAGCGGAAATCATATTAGAACTGAAAAAATTCCTGTTTTTCTACCAGGGAATTAGTCGCAATCCGCACTACGCCTAGATTAACTAATTTCTGCAAATCTGGCTGACTATCGACTGTCCAAACGCCTACGTCAGTCCCTTGATTTCTGCTAGCTTTTATTAGAAAAGGATTTTTTAGCAATGTATGATATTGACTCATCATCACTGCTTTTCCATCCGCAGCAGCTTTGGGTAACTTTTCGGCATACACTGCTGCATCAGCAACCAGATATCCTAAAATAATTTTGCTTGACCTGGCTCTAACTTGCTCTAGCAATTTATCTTTAAAACACAGGACTATACATCTTTCTTCCCATCCCGTTTCAATTAAAATTTGCACAAATTTGTCTACATCTCTATCTGTCCAATTCTCCGATCCTTTCACTTCTGGATAGGCAAATTTATCTAAATTTTTAATCGCATCTAACCCTTCTCTCAATGTCGGTATTTTTTCCCAAGCAAATTTGGGGTTAAACCAGCTACCTGCATCTAGTTCTTTTAACTCTTCTAAGGTTTTCTCTGCGACTTTACCACTGCCATTAGTCGTTCTTTCTAAGGTGCCGTCGTGGATGATGACAAACTCGCCGTCAGAGGATAGCTGAACATCGAATTCAATCGAGTTTGCACCGTTTTCTATGGCAGCAGCGAAGGCGGCTATTGTGTTTTCGGGTGCGATCGCACTATACCCCCGATGAGCGATAATTTCTAAAGACATGGGGTTGGACTTGTTCGCGATTTTTGGTAAGCTAATATTATAATGGAAGAATTAAGTGTTATCAAAATTTAGTACAGATTTCTATTATGATATAATTCTACCAAAAATTTGGGAACAATTGATATAACAACATATTACTTTAAACTCTCATGCACCGATCGGAAAAAAGCTGGGACGAAGTGCGCGCAGCCTTTAAACAGATTTGGGGTTATGAAGAATTTCGCCCGCCCCAAGGGGAAATAGTTCGCAGTTTGTTATCGGGGAAAGATGCATTGGTGGTGATGCCGACTGGTGGGGGAAAGTCGATTTGCTTTCAACTTCCGGCATTGTTGCAAAATGGGTTAACCTTGGTGGTTTCTCCTCTGGTGGCATTAATGGAAAATCAGGTGCAAGAGTTGCGCCAGCGCGGGTTACCGGCGGCTTTGTTACATAGCGAATTGCCATCCTTTGAACGGAAGCAAACGCTATATAAAATAGAACAACAAAAGTTGAGGTTGTTATATCTTTCTCCCGAAACCTTACTGAGTGCGCCCGTGTGGGAAATGATATCCCAACCGCAGATCAAAATCAACGGCATCATTTTAGATGAAGCCCATTGTTTGGTGCAGTGGGGGGATACGTTTCGCCCTGCTTATAGAAGGTTGGGGACGGTAAGATCTGCTTTATTAAAGTTTAAACCAGCGGGGAGTTTAATCGCGATCGCAGCCTTCACCGCCACCGCCGATCCAGTCGCGCAAAAAACAATCCGGGATGTGTTGCAATTGCAACAACCAGACTTGTTCAAACTCAATCCATATCGTCCAAATTTGCGGCTAAAAGTGCAAAGAGTTTGCACGCCGCGATCGCGCCGCCAACAGTTGCTAAAATTTATTCAAGATCGCCCGAACAAATCTGGGTTAATTTATGTCCGCACGCGCAAAGATAGTGAAAGCTTAGCCGCATGGTTGAGTAAATTGGGCTATGCTACCGCAGCTTATCACGCGGGGTTAAGTCCAGAGGAAAGACGGGAAATCGAAGCTTTTTGGTTAAATGGAAAAATGCAGTTTGTGGTTTGCACTTCTGCGTTTGGGATGGGGATAAATAAACCCGATGTGAGATGGGTGATTCACTTTCACGCGCCTTTATTATTATCAGAATACGTTCAAGAAATTGGTAGGGCAGGAAGAGATGGAAATGCCGCGGATGCTTGTACTTTAGTCAGCGAACCTACTGGATGGTTAGATCCAGAAGATAAACAGCGACGACAGTATTTTGAAAACGCGATGCGATCGCAACAACAAAAAGCCCAAAAACTGGCGAAAAAATTACCCAAAACCGGGGAAGTCAATGCAGTAGCGCGGCAATTTTCTGACGGTGCGATCGCATTATCTCTTCTCCACAGTACCGGGCAGCTAACCTGGCAAGATCCGTTTCATTACATTATCGATAATACTGCCAAAATGCAGACATCTCATCAACTCAATGCGGCACAACAAATGGTGGATTATCTCAATACTCGCGAGTGCCGTTGGCAGTATTTATTACGCGCGTTTGGGTTTGGTTTAGAAGCCGAAAAAATGCGCTGTGGGTGTTGCGATCGCTGTAAGTAATTGCAGATTTGAGATTTCAGATTGCAGATTTGGCGAATTTCAGATTTGAGATTTCAGATTTCAGATTTGCTATTTGAAATTATAATGATGTCAGCATTGAGGTTGCCCTTATGTCTCTCACTATTTCAGAGTTGGAAAAACTGCAAGCCGAACATCCCGATTGGCAGATGGAGTTAGTAGAAGGAAGTATTTTAATTATGGGGCCAAGCGATTACGAATCAGACGAAATTGGTACTGAGTTTGCCGCACAACTACGCAACTGGGTAAAGCCACGTAGGCTAGGAAGAGTAACGGGTTCGAGTGCAGGCTTTATTTTGCCGACTGTTGAAACAACAGCCAATGGCAACGAACCGAGAAACCTGCGCGCACCTGATGTTTCATTTGTTCGTGCAGAAAGACTGAAGAAAACCCAGCGCGACTTTGTACAATTAGTGCCAGATTTAATCGTAGAGGTGAAGTCTAAAACCGACAGGATTAAGCCACTTGAAGAAAAAATTCAGCTATTTTTGCAACTTGGAAGCACCGTTGGTATTCTGATCGATCCCGATCAATTGACGCTAACGGTTTATCGACTAAATCAAGAGCCTGTCGTTTTGCAAAGCGGTGATATACTGACACTGCCAGAATTACTCCCTGGCTGGGAATTAGTTATATCAGATTTGTGGCCTGTTGAGTTTGATTAATGGGTAATTGGTAATTGGTAATTGGTAATGGGTAATTGGTAATTGGTAATGGGGAGAAAGGTTTATTCTTTCCCCGTGCTAAGGCAAATGCAGTGCTTGCTTTGATAACAATTCTCTTGAGTGGCGATCGCATAGGGTAAGCTGCGCGATCGCGAAGTGGCGCGGATGCGCTTAGCGTGCCGGATGCATCTCGCTCTTACTTTAGAAATAGGTATAACTATGCTCCATCCTCCACTCGGTTGATTTCTTAACATCTTACGGATTAATGCCACACCAGCGAGGCTTTAATTTGTCTGATGCGATCCAACCGCGCTACCAGTACTTTATCAGCGGCTACCGAACCAGCGGCATATCCTTGCAAATACTTGATGGCATTCGATTGTGGCTGATGCCCTCTGGTTGCGTCTTTATAGCCGAATTCAAAGAGTTGATTAACTGTTGAGGATGCCATAGAAGTTACCTCACAAACTATAGAAAAAATTAATCTTTTATGTGGATTTGATACTACAGCTAAGAATAGAGGCTTAAAAACCGATCTACACAGATCTTTAACAAAAGTATAAAAACTCAAAACATATGGTAGCGATCGCTTCTCTATCTAAAGGCAGATGTAAATTGCTAATGGTTAATGGCTAATCGCTAATCGCTAATCGCTAATGGTTAATCGCTAATGGAAGAGTTGGAAAATATTCCTAAAACCAATGAGCAATTAACAATGAGCAATGAGCAATTAGCAATTAGCAATTAGCAATTAGCAAATTAAAACTGCCGCAAAAACCGCAAATCGCTGCTATACAAACGGCGGATATCATCAATTTGGTGCAGCACCATTGCAAAGCGTTCTACACCAAAACCGGCAGCGAATCCGGTGTAAACTTCTGCATCGTATCCTACAGCTTTTAGCACGTTTGGATCGACCATGCCGCAGCCCATGACTTCGAGCCATTTCCCGCGCCATTGGACGTCAACTTCTGCCGAAGGTTCGGTGAAGGGAAAATAACTGGCGCGGAAGCGGACGGGCAATTCATCGCCAAACATTTGTTGCAAAAATACCCGAATTGTGCCTTTGAGATCGGTAAAAGTTAGACCTTCATCGATGGCTAAAATTTCAATTTGGTGGAAAACTGCCGAGTGGGTAGCATCGACAGTATCGCGGCGATATACTCTACCGGGGGCGACAATTCTAATCGGCGGATCGTTTTCTTCCATGTAGCGAATTTGAACAGAAGAAGTATGAGTCCGCAGCAAATTTCCATCTGGCAGGTAAAAAGTATCCTGCATATCGCGGGCAGGGTGATCCGCGGGGGTATTAAGTGCCTCAAAATTATAGTAATCCGTCTCCATTTCCGGGCCGGTGGCGACAGTGTAGCCCAGACCGACGAAAATATCTAAAGCGCGGTCGATGGTACTATTGAGGGGATGCAACCGACCTTGGGGAAAGAACACTCCCGGCATGGTGACATCGAGAGTTTCAGCTTCAAGTTGAGCTTGAATTTGGGCAACTTGTAAAGCTTCCCGCTTTTGTTCTAAAGCTGTTTGCAAAGCTTCTTTGACAACATTTGCGACAGCCCCAATGCGCGGGCGTTGATCGGGGGATAATTTACCCAAACCCCCTAAAATCTGGGACAGTTGACCTTTTTTACCCAAATAGGCGACGCGCAACTGTTCGATTTGATCTAAAGTGGCAGCAGAAGCGATCGCTTGTTGCCCTTGTTGCTTGAGTTCTTCTAGTTGTGCCTCTAAATCTGTAGGCTGATTAGTCATACAAGGAAAAATCGGGGGCGTTATTTTAACAGTCTTGTCCCAATTTACCAGTTTAGACTAGAGGAGCGCGATCGCAACGCAACGAGACTGCGGTATTTTAAGAAGGCAACAAGAAGATGCCTATTTTAAACTGTATCGAAGTGCATGAAACTACTAATTAGTAACGATGACGGTATATTTGCTCCTGGGATTCGCGCCCTAGCCAATACCTTAGCCGAAGCAGGTCACGACATATCGGTAGTATGCCCGGATCGAGAGCGTTCTGCAACCGGACACGGCTTAACCCTACACGACCCAATCCGCGCCGAGGTGGTAGAATCAGGTTTCCATCCGGCGGTGAAAGCTTGGGCATGTTCTGGCACGCCTTCTGACTGCGTCAAGCTGGGATTGTGGGCATTATTGGATAGTAAACCCGATTATGTTCTGTCTGGAATTAACCAAGGTTCCAATTTAGGCACGGATGTTTTATACTCTGGTACGGTTTCGGCAGCGATGGAAGGAGTAATCGAAGGAATTCCTGGAATTGCGTTTAGTTTAACCAGTTTTGCTTGTCGAGAATTTGCTCCGGCGGCGAAGTTTGCCCAACAATTGATGGAACAATTAGCCGAAAATCCTTTACCACAGTTGATGCTGCTTAATGTTAACGTGCCGCCCGTACCGTGGGAAGCGATCGCAGGCGTAGCCATCACCCGCCAAGGAGTGCGTCGCTACTTCGATGTATTTGAAAAACGCACCGATCCCCGCGGTAAAACCTATTATTGGTTAACCGGGGAATTACAAGAAGAATTAGAACCCGCACCTCATCCTTTTATCCCCCCCGACATTGAAACCGACGTGCAAGCAATCCGCAATAATTTTATTACCGTCACCCCCTTGCAATTTGACCTAAGTTGTGCTGGTGGAATCAAAACCTTACAGTCCTGGAATTTCAAATTTTAGATTGCAGATTGCAGATTTTAGATTACATTTAAATCTGCAATTACCAATTACCTTTAAATGGTAGACAGCGAACAATTATCAACAAAAAACTGGATTTACAGCCAAATTACTTCCACCATGATTGACTAACTGTCCACTGTCAACTGTCAACTGTCAACTGTCAACTGTCCACTGTCCACTGTCCACTGTCCACTCTCAACTGTTACCCATGCAACTCGAATTTGTACCTGTCGAAGAATTCTATTTTGCCCTGACGTTAGCCGTCAAAACCTTAGAAGATTTGGACAAACCCGGCTTAGCGGAAAAAGTGGGACAATGCTTAAAAGAGAAATTTGGACAAGCTTCCACCGTTGCATCTGGCAAGCAAAATAATTTCAATTACGTATTTCGAGTTAAAGATGTAGATAATAGTCCCGCCTCTCAATTAGTTATTTCGATTGCAGATTGGCAGGGAAAATTGCGTTTGGGAAGCGACTATGGGTGGATGCTGGATGAAGAAAGAAAGCCAACCAAAAGCGAGAAATTTGAAGCGCGGATGGAATTTTCAAAACAATTGCAATCTTATTTAGAAAATTGGTTGCAAATTCCGTTCGGCAGTAATTAATAAGCTCTCTTGTTTCGAGTGCCTTATCAACATCTGGCTACTACTGTATTGATGATATTATTAACACCCAGATAACCGACTTCTTTAAGAAGTCGGTTATCTAGCTATTCCTGAACAGCTTCAGTCAAGAGTTTCTCTTTATCCCGCTGACGTTTCTTAGCATAAAGCTGAATCGTTGCCGCCATCGATACAATGAGGCCAAAAACCACCCAAGCAGTCAAATCGGTTGGTAAGTTATTTTTGAACACAGCAAGCATAACAATAACCACCAAAAGTAAAGTCGGTGCTTCATTTAATGCCCGCAATTGCTTGCTAGTCCAATTACATTCATCTGCTGCCAACTTTTTCATCAAACGAGCGCAATAATGATGATAGCCAAGTAAGACAACTACCAAGCCCAATTTGATATGAAGCCAACCGCTTTTTAACATATCAGGCTCCACAGTCAATAAACCAATCGCCATTGCCACCGTTACCAGCATCCCTGGAGTTGTGATAATGCTGTAAAGGCGTTTTTCCATTATTTGATATTGATTCTTAAGAATCGAGCGAGCGGGTTCGGGTTGCTCGTTTGCCTCTACGTGATAGATAAACAGACGCACTAGGTAAAATAACCCAGCAAACCAAACCACTACGCCAATGATGTGGAAAGCCTTAAACCAGAAATACGCCATGATTAGTGTTATCCTTCAATTCAAGTTGTTTTTGCTCACATCTTGCACCTTGGCTAAACCTTAGTTTCTTGCAAATAGCTCAGCTTGGAACCCTAGATTTTTCGTCAAGAAACCCGGTTTTTGAAGGCTTGTTGATAGTGGTGCAAGATCTGAGTTTTGTTTACTTGGCTGATTGTACCAAGGGTTAGCTCAGTTTGTAGTAGGCGCTTTGGCGCCGCTTCCCTCCATACCACCCCTCATCATCCCATCTCATGCAAATTCATATTCAAACCTTTACAGTAAACAAACGTTTCGCTCTTACTATCAGTCGCGGCACCACTGCCCAATCTACAAACGTATTGGTAATTATAGAACAAGACGGAATTACAGGAATGGGAGAAGCTTCCCCATTTTCTATCGGCGAAGGGCGACAGACTACAGAAACAATTGTCGCTTACTTACAGAAAATTGCTCCTATATTAAAAAACTTTCACCCAACCGACAGGCAACAAATAGAACAGATTTTGAACGACAATCAATTACCATCAGCTGCTCGTGCTGCTATTGATGTAGCCCTGCACGATTGGATGGGGAACAAAGTCGGATTACCTTTATGGCAACTCTGGGGATTAAATCGCCACCAAATTGTGCCAACTTCCGTCACAATTGGTATTAGCTCGCCAGAAAAAGCAAAACAGCGCGCTCTAGATTGGTTTGAAGTCATAAAAATGCGAGCTTTGAAAGTAAAATTAGGCAGTCCCGATGGCATTGAAGCCGATAAAGCTATGCTAATGGCAGTGTTAGAAGCAGCCCCAAACATTCAAACCAGCATCGATGCCAATGGCGGATGGAGCCTTGAAAATGCCATAAAAATGTGCAAATGGTTAACTAATTTAGGTATTAAATATGTAGAACAGCCCCTAGCAAAAGGCCAAGAAAAAGAGTTACCCAAATTGAAAGAATCATCACCGCTTCCCATCTTTGTGGATGAAAGCTGCTTCACGAGCAAAGATATCCCCCATCTGGCAAATTGTGTCGATGGCATTAATATCAAATTAATGAAATCGGGGGGTTTAACTGAAGCGATGCGGATGATTCATACAGCGCGTGCTTTTGGATTGCAAATCATGTTTGGTTGCTATTCCGATAGTACGCTGGCTAATACTGCCCTTTCCCACCTCTCGCCCCTAGCCGATTATTTAGATTTAGATAGTCATCTCAATTTAATTGATGATCCCTTCACGGGTGCATCGATGCAAGATGGATGTCTAATACCAAACGATTTACCAGGAATTGGAGTTAAAGGATTTAAGATTTAAGATTTCAGATTTCAGATTTGTTTAGAGACGATTCTAGAAACCGGGTTTCTGCGGAGATCTCTAATTGCCGAATTCAGATCTGCTTACCTCTGCACCTAGAGCGGTTTACTCCTTTTCCACCTTATATCCCAACTCAGCCAATCGACTGCGAGATTGCCTCCACTTCGGTTCTACTTTGACAAACAATTCCAAATAAATCTTCCCAGCAATTAGCTTTTGCATTTGCTCCCGCGCCGCAGTACCAATTGTTTTCAACATACTGCCCTTTTTGCCAATTAAAATTCCTTTTTGGGAATCTCGCTCAACGTGAATTGCCGCAAAAACGCGGGTAATTGCAGGTTCTTCTTCTACCTTTTCAATTGTTACCGCTACTGAATGGGGCACTTCTTCCCTGGTTAATAGCAGAATTTGTTCGCGAATTAACTCCCCCATAATAAAGCGTTCTGGCTGGTCTGTAACCAAATCTGGGGGATAATAATAAGGCCCTGGTTCTAGGTTTTCAACTAATAATTTTTGCAGGTTATCTAATCCTGCTCCAGTAATTGCCGAAAAATTGACAACAGGCCAATTTTGTGGTTCGGATAACTCGTTATAACTGCGAGGGATTTCTAGGGAATCTGGGGCTAGTTGGTCGATTTTGTTCAGCCCTAAAATTACCGGAGTTTTGGTATTTTCTAACAGTTCGGCGATGAAGCGATCGCCTCCCCCCATTTCCACCGATCCATCCACCACAAACAGCACCACATCTACCGATTTGATCGCGATTTGGGCATTTTGCACCAACACTTCTCCTAACTGGTGATGCGGCTTATGAATTCCCGGTGTATCGACAAAAATCATCTGCGCTTCTGGTGTTGTCAAAATTCCCCGCAAGCGATTTCGCGTAGTTTGAGCCACTGGCGAAGTAATCGCGATTTTCTGCCCCACCAATTGATTCATCAGCGTGGATTTCCCCACGTTGGGGCGTCCAATTATACCGATAAACCCTGACTTGTATCCCTCCGGCGCAACGGGGATAGCAAACGTAAAATCCTGTTCTATAATCTCTTCTTGGTCGCTCATTTTATTGCTGATTTTAGATGGCAGATTTCAGATTCTAATACAACTATTCTTTAAAGTCAATTTAACTATTTCAAAATTCAATTAAATCTGCAATCTTAAATCTTAAATCTCAAATTTTCCTCCCTCTGCTTGCTGCATACACAGATTGGCGGCGGCTTCAGCGGAAAGAGGTTTGCTCAGAAAGTAACCTTGAACGTCATCGCAGTTGACCTCTCGTAAAAATTTCAATTGTCCGGGTGTTTCTACTCCCTCAGCTATTACTTTTAAGTTTAACCCATGACCCAGGGCAATGACTGCCTTAATGATAGCTGCGTCGTCAATAAACGAGCGATCTATTTTCAGCGTACTTAATGGAAATCGTTTCAGCGAACTGAGCGAAGAATAGCCAGTACCAAAGTCATCCATTGAGATGTAGATGCCCATATTTTTTAAAGTTTGCAACGCCGTAATTGTAAAATCTATATCTTGGATCGCAGTAGTTTCAGTAATTTCAATTTCTAAGTAACGGGTTTCCAGTTCGGTTTCTGCTAAAACTTGCGCTATTTTATCGATCAAATTTTGTTGCAAAAACTGACGTGCTGAAAGATTGACTGCCATGCGTAACGGCGATAGTCCAGCTAACTGCCAAGCTTTATTTTGAGCGCAAGCTGTTCGCAGCACCCATTCGCCAATTGGGTTGATCAATCCGGTTTCTTCTGCGAGTGGAATAAACCGATCGGGAGGAATTAATCCTTGTTCGGGGTGTTGCCAACGAATCAGCGCTTCCATCCCGACAATTTTACCAGTTTTTAAGTCGATTTGGGGTTGATATTGTAACAAGAATTCTTCTCGCTCTATGGCTTTGTATAAATTGTTTTCTAAAACCATTTTCTCCAGAGCTTGAGTGCCAATAGATGGAGTGTATAGCTGATAATTATTCCGCCCTTGTCGTTTGACTCGATGCATAGCTGCATCGGCATTTTTGAGCAGGGTTTCTCCATCTTCACCATCGTAGGGAGCTAAGGCAATGCCAATGCTAGCTTTGATATAAAATTCACCCTTTCCTGGAATTTCAAAAGGTAAATTAAACACAGACAAAATTCCCTGGGCAATTTGAGCTGCATCTGCGGCACAAACAATTGGGGATAGCAATAGGGTAAATTCATCGCCGCCCCAACGAGCGATTGTGTCAGATTCCCGCAGGCATTTTTTCAGCCGTTTGGCAACATCTTGTAGCAAGCGATCGCCTGCACCATGACCCAAGGTTTCGTTGATCTTTTTGAACCCATCTAAGTCTAAAAATAACACTGCCAAAATTTCTGCTTTTTGGTGGCTATTTGCCAGTGCTAAATCCAGCCGATCGTTAAATAACAACCGATTAGGTAAACCCGTTAAAAGGTCGTAAGAAGCTTGATGCCGGATCGTGTCTTCTACGCGCCTTTGTATAATCGACATGTAAACGTGAATTGCCAAGGTTTGAGCGAGTTTTATTTCATCTGCATTCCACGCTTTAGCAATTCCAGCTTTAATTTCTCGCCTGGGTTCGCATCGAGTCAGATTCAGCAATTCCTGCGAGTGTCGATCGCTCTTTTCTGGCCCTAATGTTTTGGTGTCAATTGCATTACGAAAAATGGTGATACACCCAATGCATTGTTGGTGATACTGTAATGGCACGATCAGTAGGGAGCGAATCGAAGTTGAGGCAAAAGCAGGTAGTAAATATTGCAGTTGAGATTCTTGGTATAGATCGCTAATGCTATAAATGTGAGAAACAATACTTTTACTGGCAAACACCGGCAAAATCGCACATTTACAATCTTCATGTGTTACCGTTTTCCCTTCGCAGTTACAGCTGATAATTTGTTGCCAAAAAGCTGTTTCTTCAATCTCTGCTAGTTGTGGCTGTTCGCCCCAAGTATAAAGTTGAGCAGGTTTACCCGTTGGCTCGGCTGTAACGTACAATCTAGCACCAGAACCTTGCAAAGCTTTGCCTATTTGTTGCAAAACTGTTTGCTTTTTGTGCGCCACTGGTAGCGGTGAATGAAGAATGCGATCGATTTGGTTAATGATGACTTCATCTCTTGCTTGTTGTTGCGCTTGCAAAAGTAGATTGCACTGCGCGATCGCAATCGAAACTTGATCCACCAATAACTGTACAATCTTTAACTCACTTTCAGAAAATTGTCGGGGTTTAATTTCATGGCAACTTAATAAACCCCATAAGTTATTTTGATATAAAATCGACACGGTGAGGGCACAGCTTACTCCCATCGCCTGAAGATACTCAACCTGACTCGGATCTATAGGTAAATAGCGAATATCTTCTAATACCAGACTTTCTCCCGTCTGACAACTATCTAAGTGATGAAGCATTTTCCTTTGGGAAGCTACATCTACAATCGTTCGCTGGCGTCCTTTGATAAACATCTCCTGCAAGTCGGGAGGAATATCGTTAGCTGGGAAACGCCATCCCAGCAGCGAGGGCAAGCACTTACCCCGGATCGATTCGGCGATCGCTTCGCCGTTACCATCTGCATCAATGCAGTATATATTTACGCGATCGCTTCCTAAAAATCCCCGTATTTCCTCCACCGTCACCGTCACAATCTCTTGCAGCTCCAAACAGCCGCGAATGCGGCTGACAATCCGATTCAGCCATCCCTCTCTTAACGTTCCTAGCTTTGCCCTTTTTGCTACTCTTTTACTAACCATGCGGTTCAACCTACCAATCTTAAGTTAAACACCCCGGAGTGAAACAAATCTGTTTTTTCAATTAGTGTTAACTCAATTTGAAGAAAAATTAATTTAAAAAAAAATTAATTTTAGGCTAATTGTATTCTATTTTACATTTGCTCGCTTTTTAATTAAAAAAATTTTACTTAATTAAAATATATTATTAAAATTGAGAATAAAACTCTATCTTATATGCTATTTGCTAACATACTATTTTATATATTTGTGTTTTGCGACTTTTTCTAACTTTTGATAGGTGACTCTTCCCCCTTGGCTCGACTAAAGAATTAATCTTGTGCAGTCAGTACAAGTTTTCTACCAAACACTTAAACCCAGGTTGCTATGACAAAAACCCCAACCAAAACCAAAGACTTAGATCGGCTGATTGCTTCCCTCCAAGGCATTGAAATTGTTACAGATCCTCATCAAGTAGCAAAACTTTCTGGCGATTACCACAGCTTTAGCCCGATCTTGCAAACCCAGCTAGCTGGAAAAACTGGTGATTTGGTAATTCGTCCTGGCAATGAAAGCGAGGTTGTGCGAACTGCTGAAGCCTGCGTTAAGTATAAAATACCACTTGTAGTGCGAGGAGCTGGGACGGGTAATTATGGGCAGTGCGTACCGTTGGCAGGTGGTGCAATTCTTGATATGACGCGGATGCAGGAAATATGCTGGATGAAACCAGGGGTAGCGAGGGTGCAAGCGGGAGCGAAGCTGGCAGCAATCGACAAAAAAGCGCGGGAAATTGGCTGGGAAATGCGGATGGCGCCTTCAACTTATCGGACGGCGACAATTGGGGGCTTTATTGCTGGGGGTAGCGGCGGGATTGGATCTGTAACTTACGGGCAGCTGCGCGATCGCGGCAATATCCTCGCCCTGCGCGTCGTGACGATGGAAGACACGCCCCGCATCATCGAACTGCGAGGCGACGACGTGCAAAAAGTCAATCACGCTTGGGGCATTAACGGCATCATGACCGAATTAGAAATGCCTTTAGCACCCGCCTATGCTTGGGTAGATGTCATCGTTACGTTTGACGATTTCATGGCAGCTGCCAAATTCGGTCAAGCTTTATCCGACGCCGACGGCATCGTGAAAAAACTCGTCAGCATCCATGCTTGGCCTATTCCCAATTACTTTACAGCCTTGAGAGAATACATTGAAGAAGGCACTCACGCCGCCTTGCTGATGGTAGCGGAAACCAGCCTAGAAGCCTTGCCAGGGCTAGTCGAACGATTTGGCGGCAGGATAACTTATCAGAAATCAGCACAAGAAGCGGGCAAAAGCGTAAATTTGGCTGAATTTACCTGGAATCACACCACCTTACACGCCCGCAGCGAAGATGAGACGATTACTTACTTGCAAAGCTTATTTCCTGCCGATCAAAACCTGGGTTTAGTCGAACAGATGTACGAATATTTTGGCGATGAAGTAATGATGCATTTAGAATTTATTCGCGTCAACGGCAAAGCGATCGCCGCCGGTTTGCAACTGGTGCGCTACACCACAGAAGAACGCCTCAACCAAATTATTCGCTATCACGAAGAACAAGGTGTCTTTATCGCCAACCCCCACACCTACATCATTGAAGATGGAGGCAGAAAGCAGATCGATCCCCAGCAGCTAAAATTCAAGCAAATGGTCGATCCCTACGGGTTGCTAAATCCTGGTAAACTGAGAGCTTGGACAAATCAATCACCATAGCACTGACGCAAAGAAACCGGGTTTCTGTGATAAATTATTGAGTCACAAAAGAGATCTGCTCAGAAACCCGGTTTCTGGCCTCGGCGCGCGTAAGTCCTCAACCAAAAAATTGTCAATTTCAAATGGCAAGTTAAAACCGAATTTTTAGATCAACTCGCCCTGCCTCACTGGCAATTAAAGGGCGAGTCGATCTAGCTTACAGCTAAAACCCGCCCCCACAAAAATCTCGCTAAAAATGCCATTCCCAATTACCAATTACCAATTACCAATTACCAATTACCAATGATAATAATTGACGGTTCCTACGGCGAAGGCGGGGGACAAGTACTCCGAACTTCCCTCAGCTTAGCGGCAATCACTGGCGAAGCAATTCGGATCGAGAACATCAGGGCGGGACGTCCCAAACCCGGACTGGCGGCGCAACACCTGACATCGGTGCGGGCAGCTGCCGCTATTTGTCAGGCACAAGTGCGGGGCGATAAACTCGGCTCGACCATGTTGGAATTTATTCCCAGTAGCCCTACTTTGGCGGGACAGTATTGCTTTGATGTGTCCGAAGCCAGGGAAGGCGGATCGGCAGGTACGATAACGCTGGTTTTGCAAACGATTTTGTTACCTTTGGCGCTAGCAAAAGGTGACTCAGAAGTCACATTGCGCGGGGGAACCCACGTGGCTCACAGTCCTACCCTGAGCTATATAGAACAAGTTTATCTGCCTGCGATCGCGCTGATGGGAATCGCCGCTAGCGTCAAACTAATGGCTTGGGGTTGGTATCCCCAAGGCGGAGGACAAGCGCAGCTGCGCGTCAAAGGCGATAGTACCCTCAACGGCATCACTTTATTAGAGCGCGGTTGCTTGCGCCTGGTGCAGGGATTGGCAGTCGTCACCGAACTTCCTGCCCACATTCCCAACCGCATGGCGCTGCGAGCCGATAATATCCTACGGGAAAACCAACTCCGAGCCAATATCAAGCCGCTGCGGGAACGCGGCGTGGCACCGGGAGCGGGTATTTTTCTGCTTGCTGAGTATAAAAATAGTCTGGCTGGGTTCAGCGCCTTGGGGCGCGTCGGGCTGCCAGCGGAAAAAGTTGCTGAAATCGCTTGCAAGGAATTACTCGATTTCCATGAAAAAGTAGCGCCCATCGATGTTCACCTCGCAGATCAGATAATGTTACCAGCAGCTTTAGCATCCTCATCTAGTCAGTACCGCGTCGCCCAAATCAGCACCCATCTAACCACCAATGCTTGGGTAATTCAGCAATTCGGGTTAGCCGAGATTGAGATCGACCAAACCAACCAAATTGTAGCGGTGACACCGGCATCGGTAAAGACTTTTGAAGACAAGGGAGACAAGGGGGACAAGGGAGACAAGCGAGAAGAGAAAGATTTTTGAACTAGAAGTTGTTTCTTTGCTTTCTTTCTCACCTGGCAAATCTGCCAAATTTGCCCCACCTTCCTGACTTGATTTGCAAAAATGCTGTGAAAAAAATGCTGTGAAAAAAAAGCTCTCCTCTCCCTTTCTGGTATATGCAGCATCGCGAGTGCAATTCGTATTTATAAAGAATCCGTGAAGTTAATCCAAAGCAAGTATTATTGTGCTACGAAATTAATGGCTAGAAAATTCAGCTTTTTGGCAAAAAACTCGGTGTGACTTCCCAACTAATCCTTCACAGTAACTTTACAAATCCTTGCTTACGGATATGCCATTGCTGGAAGTGAGAAAAAACCTAGCGATTGAAATACTGAAAATTCCTTATGCAGCACATTAGTTGTAAACAAGATATTTCAGAAAATCTACGCTGGTTGAGCCTCGATCGAATTGATTAAGCTGTCAGTATGGGGAGCAAAAATATGTATAAATTAGCACCGGAAGAAATAGAATTAGGACAGAAGCAAGCACAGCTGGCGGCACTGGAAGCCAAACTGGCTCAACGCGAGTTAGAGCTGACAACGCTGGAGGCAAGGTTACGCGCGTTTGAAAGGGAATACCTGCGAGTCGTTGGGGTGCGATATGCAAAACTCGATGAAATAGAAGCTGAAATTGCGAAACATGTGGCATTTTTGAACCCAATGGATGCGATCGCTCGCCAGCAAGCCGCGATCGCATCGGAAAAAGCCCAGATATCCCAGCGTGCGATCGGCGCTTACACATCTTCACCATCTAATTCTCACCCTGGGGAAAGTCTGAAGAAACTTTATCGCGAAGTTGCCAAACGCATACACCCAGATTTAGCAACCGATGAAGTAGAACGCCAGCGTCGGCAGAAACTGATGGCACTTGCCAATCAAGCCTATGAGAACGGCGATAAACAGAAACTCAAAGCCATTCTTCATCAATGGGAACACAGCCCTGAGTTGGTCAAAGGCGAAGACATCGCAGCCGAACTAATACGCGCGATTCGCAAAATTGCCCAAGTCAGAGAGCAATTGAATGCGATTGAAACAGAAATTAATACCTTAAAACAATCGCCACTTTACCTGTTAAGAGACAAAGCAATCGATGCAGGTACTGAAGGACGCGACTTATTAGCAGAAATGGCATATCAACTTAATCAGAAAATTGCCAGAGCAAAAGGATGGCTGGAAAAATTAAGAGTTAACGTGGGTGTTTGTGCATGAATACTAATAAATTGTCAAAAAACAATTCTTTGGTGCCAACAGAAGAGCGAGATTTAACAAATTCTGGCTCAGCGGTGATTCACAGAGGATTAGATTTAGCCAGAGAACTCAAGTCTGATATAGAGCTAAAAGGTTACAAGCAACAGACTTATAGCCAGCCTTCAACTCAAACCTGGAAATGCGTCAGCACCCTCGTAGGGCATTCCTATGGTGTTTATTACGTCGCCTTCAACCCAGATGGCAAAACTTTAGCCAGCGGCAGCTACGACTATTCAATCAAACTTTGGAATCTTGATAATTACCAGCCAATTTGTACAGTAGAGGATCGTTGTGGTTGGTTCTTTTCCATCGCCATCAGCCCGGACTGGCGGACGATAGCTACTGGCTGCGATAGCGGGGCGATTAAATTGTGGCGGTTGTATACGGGCAACTCACTTGGCATCCTGGCGGGGCATTTCATGGATGTTACTTGCGTTGCGTTTAGCCCCATTCCTTCTAGCCTCCCTTACCACCGGGGGATTTTGGCTAGCGGCAGTTTAGATAACACGATCAAGTTATGGCATCCAGACACGGGTGAAGAACTTCGCACCCTAACGGGGCATGAAGGCGAAGTTTTTTCCGTTGCCATTAGCCCAGATGGACAAACCCTGGTCAGCGGTAGTTGGGACAATACGATTAAGCTGTGGGATCTCGACAGTGGCGAAGAACTTCATACTATTTTTGCTCGCGATGTTCGATACATCGCCATTAGTCCAGATGGTCAAAACCTTACAGCTGGTTGTGCTGACGGGACAATCAAAGTGTGGCACATCGGTACGGGCAGGCTACTCGACGGCTTTACCGGGCATGGGGATGGCATTCGCTTTCTCGCCTTTAGCCCAGATGGCAATACTTTAGCCAGCGCCAGCGAGGACAATACGATCAAACTTTGGCATTTAGCAACGGGAAATGTTATAACCACCCTGCGGGGACATTCAGATCGGGTTCGTTGCGTTGCTTTTAGCCCAGATGGAACTACTTTAGCCAGCGGCAGCGATGATAATACGATCAAGATTTGGCAGTTGGCTTCAGAATCGTAACTGCATCTTGACATGCTGGGCTTCTCTGGAAGGGGAAAGAGGGGGGAAAAGGGGGAAAAGGGGAAAGGGGGAAAAGGGGAAAGGAGGAATTTGGGAAAAACTGGTGGCTAGGAATAGATATGTGCTTAAAGCGCCTATGTGGGAATCAACTCTGAAAACAGATCTATTGCTAGAGCTTTCCCCCTTTGTCCTTTCCCCCCTTTCCCCTTTTCCCTCTTTCCCCCTTTCCCCTTTTTTCCCCTCTTTCCCCTTTGGTAGCCCGCTACTGCAACTCCTTCCTCGGCTAGAACACGCCGTCATCCCGAACTCGCTAAACTATCGATGTCTCCTTCTTTACCGATGACATGATAGTTCTGGTTGCCCTGCTGGCGTTCTACCTCGCATTTAACCTGGGAGCCAACGATGTTGCCAACTCGATGGGAACTTCTGTAGGCTCGAAGGCGGTTACCTTACGGCAAGCACTGATAATTGCCGGTGTTTTAGAATTTACGGGTGCTGTACTGTTTGGCAGTGCGGTGTCTGAAACCCTCGCCACCGATATCGTCAACCCTGTTTTATTCGCCGCTACACCGAAAGTTTTGCTTCTGGGTATGGTATCGGTATTGATTGCTTGCGGTTTGTGGATGCAAATTGCTACCAGTTTTGGGTTGCCAGTATCATCTTCTCATGCGGTTGTGGGCGCGATCGCTGGTTTCAGTTGGGTAGCCGCCGGTATTAACGCCGTCGATTGGTCTTCTATCGGCGTTATCACCCTCGGCTGGATCGCTACGCCCATCATCAGCGGCGCGATCGCTTCTTTGTTCTACAGTATAATCAAGCACTACATTCTCGATAAACCCGATCCCCTGTTGCGCCTGCGCGAGTGGATTCCTTGGCTGTCAGCCTCACTGCTGGGGGTTGTGGGCGTAATTGTCTTACCAACAGTGAGTAAACCGATACAAGTATTTCTATTGAATCATTGGCACATCGCCCTACCCGCCCACGATATTCCCTTGGGATTGGGAGCGATCGCTTCTGTAACGCTGAGTTTAGTTAGTTGGCGACAATTAGAAACCAGGCAGGCAAAGCAACGACCAATTACCAATTACCAATTACCAATTACCAATTTGATCGAACAACAACTAGGTAAGTTTCAAGTACTGAGTGCTTGTTGTGTCGCGTTTGCCCACGGATCTAACGATGTGGGGAATGCGATCGCACCTTTGGCGGCGATCGTTTATATACTTCGCACGGGTAACGTCCCCCTTGCCGACTTTAGCGTTCCTTTATGGATTTTAGTCTTGGGTGGTTTAGGTATCGTCACTGGTTTAGCGATTTGGGGCAAAAACGTTATTAGCACGGTAGGAGAAAATATTATTCCCCTCAAACCTAGCGGCGGTTTCTGTGCCGAATTAGCCACCGCCACGACGGTTTTACTCGCCTCTCGCTTAGGTTTGCCCGTTTCTACTTCTCACGCCCTGGTTGGTGGCGTTGTCGGGATAGGATTGGTACAAAATTTCCGTTCGATACGCTTTAGCACTTTGCGATCTATTGGTAGTGCGTGGTTGACTACGATTCCGGTTACTGCCGCTTTAGCCGCAGGGATTTTTAGCGTGGCTAATTTGGTGATGGGTAATTGGTAATGGGTAATGGGTAATGGGTAATGGGTAATAATGCAAGTTGCTAGTGACAAATATGGTTGGTTTGATCCCCCCTAACCCCCCTTCAAAAGGGGGGAACCGGATTCTTAGTCCCCCTTGATAAGGGGGGAACCGGATTCTTAGTCCCCCTTTTTAAGGGGGGAACCGGATTCTTAGTCCCCCTTTTTAAGGGGGGAACCGGATTCTTA
>CAYXCW010000002.1:114839-140247 GCA_964463555.1 uncultured bacterium | reverse complement strand
GGATTTAGGGGGATCTAAAATGCTTGACCTCATAACTAGCAACTTGAGTTATCTAATATTAATTGCGCCAAGGCAGGCTTAAATTTTAGCGTTCGCGCAGCGTGCCCGAGGCATATCGCGCTGCATCAATCCCCCAAGTTACACCTATAGTCGTCTCTAATCTTTAAATAATGCCAATACTCGAGCGAAAATATCTTCTCCGGCGCGAGTTTCCAAAATTAAACGAGCTAATTTAATGAAATCTTGGTCGGCTTTTTTATCCACTCTAATCAGTTTACTAGCAGAATAGTAGCCCATATCCCCCATGCCTAATTCATTAGTTCTGCCAGTTTGCATGACTGGATTTTCTTTATCCCAACACAGTACTTTTCCTCGCAAAGTAAACTGAAACCAAATAATTTCATTATTTTGGATTTCCAAAAATATGTCAAAATAAGATTCTTCACCTTGATACCAAAGGCGTTCGGTTCTAGCGTCTTTCTTCAATAGCCTTTGATCGATAGGGCGCAAAGAAGCCCCCAGTGCTGCAATTTCGTCCCGTTCCATCATCTTATACATTTGCCTTGATAACCCCTTTGTCATATTTAATTTTTTGTTTATGTTTAAATTATGTAGGTTCTCGCTAAACAGATTGCCTAAACTACTAATTTATACAAAACTTTTACAGGTCGATCGGGAATATTGAGCAACAGTTGACAGTTGACAGTTGACAGTTGACAGTTGACAGGTAAATCCTAACTGTACTAAGTCAATCATCGAGCTACATTTTGGCAACACTTGATTCCAGAAAAAGAACAGAAAATCATCCTAAAGACTGAGGGTATAAATGTCCTGCTTGAACGCAGAGTATTTGGGATGAGTTGAGCCAGGAGCGATCAAAAGCGTTGAGGTGGGTGGTAGTAATAAGAGTTTGAAACCGCTCTTGAATGGCATCTAGCAGTTGATTTTGACGGTTGGGGTCTAGTTCGGCTAAAACATCATCGAGAAGTAAAAGCGGCGGTTCGCCTACGACTTCTTCAATTAGTTTTAACTCTGCTAACTTGAGTGCCAATACTAAAGTTCGCTGCTGTCCTTGAGAACCGTAGACCCTTGCGGGTGTTTGGTTGATGTAAAACTCAACTTCATCGCGGTGGGGGCCAACAAGGGTTGTACCATGTTGTTGTTCTAGGCTACCACGCTGCTGAATTTTTGCAAAAAAAGCCAGTTTAATCAATTCTGGATCGTCCTGTTCCAGTGGAACGTTAGGGGCATACTTAATTTCGAGTACCTCCTTGCTACCGCTGATAGCTCGATGCCAAAATTCAGCCAAAGGAGCTAACCTTTTCAAAGCTCTAGCTCGACGCCTGATGACGCGGGTTCCAGCTGTCACTAATTGAGCATCCCACAGGGCTAATTGTGATTCAACTATTAAATCTCCCCTGCTCGCCTGCTCCTCTACTCCTCTGCTACCCTGCTTTAAAAGCGCGTTGCGCTGACGCAGAATTTTGTTGTACTGCTGCAAAATGTGGGCGTAAAAGGGTTCTAGCTGAATTAACAGCGTATCGAGCCAATTACGCCGCTGTTCTGGGCCACCCCTTACCAAGTCTAGATCTAAACTAGAAAACTGCACGGCATTGAGCGTACCCAAGAATTCCATCTGACGCCGCAGAGACTGGTGATTGAGGCTAACGGTACGACGTCCGTTGCGCCGCAGAGTTAAAGCGAGGTCAACCGAGCCGGTTTGGCGCTCTAGGGTAGCAGTAATTTTACCTTCAGCGGTGCCTTCTTGGACTAAATCGCGATCGCGCGCTGCCCGATGACTCCGCAGCGTCGCCAGCAACTCCACCGCCTCGAGTAAATTAGATTTCCCTTGAGCATTATTGCCCACCAAAATTGTTTTGGGGGCGCTCAATTCCACCAAAGTCTCTTGGTAGTTGCGGAAATGTCGCAGATGTAAGGTTTTGAGATACATTCAATTGCAGATTTATTTTGATTTCAGATTGCAGATTTCAGATTGCAGATTTATTTTAATTTCAGATTGCCGATTTCAGATTGCAGATTTATTTTGGCTCTAAAATCTAAACTCTGGAATCTCAAATCTAATTTATCTAAAATCTCAAATCTGAAATCTCAAATCTGAAATCTCAAATTATTCCTCCCGTTATTGCCGCTTTTTGTACCAGCGAATAAACAGTTTTTCCATTTCGATCCAGACAAACATTAAGGCGCTAAATCCCAGACAGACGCCCAATTCTGCCAGAGAAATTGCCTGAGTGCCGAAGAATGCTTGCAGGGGTGGAACGTAAACTAACGCTAGTTGCAAACCAGTGGTTACGAGTACCGCGCCCCAGACAAAGATATTGGTAAACGGGTTGATTTCTATTGTCAGCTGGGTGTTGGAACGAATAGCGATCGCATGTCCCATTTGCGCCAAACACAGCGTGGTAAACACCATCGTTTTCCATCGATCTGCGCTCAAACCTGGCGTGGTGAGGCTGTGGGTATGGTTGTAAGCCCATGCCATCAAGATAATCGTCAGAATCGCAAACACAATCCCAATTCTGAGCATATAAGACCCCAACCCGCGCGCAAAAATACTTTCGCGCGGGCTAAAGGGGGGACGCCTCATCACGTTGGGTTCTGCTGGTTCTACCGCCAAGGCTAACGCGGGTACACCGTCTGTAACCAAGTTCATCCACAGAATTTGCAAAGGCGAAAGCGGAACGCCTCCCAAACCTAACAACGGCGCGGCTGCGATCGTCAAAACTTCGCCGATGTTACTTCCGAGAATATACTTAATAAACCGTCTGATATTGGTATAAACTACACGCCCTTCTTCCGTAGCGGCGACGATGGTCGCAAAGTTATCGTCGAGCAATACCATATCGCTGGCTTCTTTGCTGACATCGGTGCCGGTGATGCCCATCGCGATGCCGATATCGGCTTGTTTGAGCGCGGGGGCATCGTTAACGCCGTCGCCGGTCATGGCAACAAATTTACCGCGACTTTGGAGGGCTTGAACGATGCGTAGTTTGTGTTCGGGTGAAACGCGGGCGTAAATCGATACCTGGTCTACTTCCTGTTTGAGATCTTCTTGGGAGAGTTTTTGCAACTCGGTGCCGGTGAGGACGCGATCGCCTTGAGAAGCAATGCCCAAATCGTAAGCGATCGCCTTAGCCGTTAGTTGATGGTCGCCGGTAATCATCACCGGGCGAATACCTGCCTGTCTGCACTTAGCTACGGCATCCCGAACTTCGGGGCGGGGTGCATCGAGCATTCCTACTAATCCCAGCCAGACCAATTCATGCTCGATCTGTTCATCTGGCTCTTTCGGAGGTTCGGCATCGAGGTTTTTGAACGCAAATCCCAGCACCCGCAGCCCCTTACTAGCCATGTAGTTATTTTGCTCGAGAATCTGGCTGCGGTTTTGCGGTGTGAGTACAACTGCCTTATCGCCAATTTGATAAGTTGTGCAACGCTCTAAAATCAGTTCTGGAGAACCTTTAGTGAACATCATATAGAGCTGGTTATTGCCTTCCGCACCGCGCACGATTGCAGACATGCGCTTGCGTTCGGAAGAAAAAGGAATTTCTGCCACCCTGGGCAATCCGGCGTCCATAGCTTCTTTTTGCACGCCGCCTTTGCCTGCCAAAGACAGCAGGGCACCTTCGGTTGGATCTCCCAAAATTGTCCAATTGCCGCCCGACTGTCCGGGGGTGTTTTGAGCTTCGCACTGCAACACGGCATCGTTGCACAGTACGCAAGCTGACAGCAGCATTTGCAATTCGGGATACTCGTCTAGTGCAATCGATGGCGAGTTAGCAGCTTCTGCTTGGGATTCCAGGTAAAATCCCCCTTGCGGGATGTAGCCTTCACCCGTGACGCGGAAGGTTTTATCCGTGGTGGCGACTTGCTGCACCACCATTTTATTTTGCGTCAGGGTGCCGGTTTTATCCGAACAAATCGTCGTTACCGAACCCAAGGTTTCTACAGCCGGAAGCTTGCGAATCAGGGCGTGGCGGCGCACCATGCGCTGAGTGCCTAAAGCCAGGGTGACGGTAATAACTGCGGGTAAGCCTTCGGGAACCACAGCCACCGCCATCGAGAGAGAAACTTCGATTAACTCTACAAACGTGTTAAAAATTTGGTTGGCCTGCCAGCCGGTTTGGATGCCGGTGTGAATCAAGCCGCCGCCAACGACTAAAGCCACTAGGACTAAAGATCCGCTAACCAGAACGTTACCGAGTTGACCCATCCGTTGTTGCAGTGGGGTAGGTTCGGATTCAACCGATTGCAACAAAGAGGCAATTTTACCTAATTCGGTTTGCATTCCGGTGCCGGTAACGACCACCTTGCCGCGTCCAAAGACAACTTCGGTACCTTGGAACACCATATTAGTGCGATCGCCCAAGGATATTTCTTCACCCAGTTGCATATCGGCTTGCTTGGAAACCGCCTCGGCTTCTCCGGTGAGTGCCGCTTCGCGGATCTGGAGATTTGCTTGTTCGACCAGACGTCCGTCTGCCGCGACTTGCACCCCGGCTTCCAGGAGCATCACATCTCCGGGGACAAGTTCTTTGGCATTAACTTCAATAATTTTGCGATCGCGAATGACGCGCACCTTGGGGGAGGAAAGCCGCTTCAGGGCAGCGAGGGCTTTTTCAGCGCGACTTTCTTGGAGGTAGCCCAAGACGCCGTTAAGAATGACGATCGCCATAATGGCGATCGTATCTTTGAAGGGTACATCAGCTTCGGCATTGCCGGACTGTAGCTTTAACAAATCGAGAACGCCGGAAACAATAGCCACGCCGATCAGCATCAATAACATGATGTTTTTGAACTGATCGAGGAAAATGGCCCAGCCGCTGCGACCGCCGGTTTCGGTGAGTTCATTGGGGCCATAGCGCTGCGAGGCTTCTGACACCTGTTGAGAAGTCAAGCCCGCATCGCGATCGCTCCCAAGCACTCTGAGCGTCTTATCAATTTCCAGGGTGTGCCAAGCTTGTGCCGATTCTGAGGAAGAGGTAGAAGGAACTTTGGAGGTCACGGGAATGTGATAACGCCTACAAACATCAATCATAAAGCTCAACCACGATCGGCGGCTGCTATCTTCTGGGGTATCGTTGAGGATTAATCGGTGAGGTTGGCGATCGCATAACCTACAGGACGCATAAAATCGCCTAGCGTCTTGTCAGGTAGATCGCCTGTGGTGGGGCTAAAAGCTTTCTCTAACAATGGTCGCGAGTAATCTGTTATTTTTGCCGCCTTTTAGGGGATAACTGAACCTAAAGATTTATATTTGATTTTCTCAGTTTCCTTTATGACCTATTGCCTGAGAGTTGCAGATATACCCAAGGACGAACGCCCCCGCGAACGCTTGCTGGCACACGGCGCTCAAATTTTAGCCACTGCCGAACTGATTGCCATTTTACTGGGGACGGGTCAAGGGCAAGGAAAACTATCTGCAATCGGTTTGGGACAATATATTTTGCAGCAATTAAGCCAACACGGGCGCGATCCGCTCTCCGTGTTGCGGGATATCAGCGCTCAAGAATTAATGCAAATCCCCGGTATTGGTCCTGCCAAGGCGACAACAATTCTCGCCGCGATTGAATTGGGTAAGCGATCGTTTCAATCTCGCCCCCTCGATCGAACTCGGATTGAAAGCCCAGCCGCCGCCGCCGCTGCCCTCAGTCAAGACCTGATGTGGCAACCACAAGAACGTTTTGGGGTAATACTGTTAGATGTCAAAAATCGCTTACTCGGCACGCAGGTGATTACCATCGGCACCGCCACCGAAACCTTAGCCCATCCTCGCGAGATTTTCCGGGAAGCGATTCGGCAGGCTGCAACGCGATTGATCGTCGCCCACAATCATCCTTCTGGCAGCTTAGAACCTTCTAATGAAGATATCCAACTGACGCGCCAGCTATTAGCAGCCGCTCAAATCCTCAATATTCCCCTGCTCGATCACCTAATTTTAGGCAACGGCGACCACAATAGCCTGCGTCAGACAACCACATTGTGGGATGAATACCCCCAAGGAGATTAATGTGCATTGCCTTTGATATCATGTCCGCTTGTATCGGTTGCGTTTGATTTGGAGAAAAAAGCTTTTTCGCTCAATCAACTATATACAACTGATGCTAGCGGACTTACGCATGACGAGGCCAGAAACCCGGTTTCTTCCTCGCTCTCTGGTTGCCAAACCAACGACTTTTCGTAGAAACCGGGTTTCTTTGCGTAAGTTCTGATGATTTGAATGGGCTATCCGTGTTAAAATAAGATTTCTTGGGCGATTGGCACAGTGGTAGCGCGCTTCCTTCACACGGAAGATGTCACAGGTTCAAATCCTGTATCGCCCATTCATTCTCAAATAGCATCAATTCCTTCAAACAGCCTCAAGGCTTGGGATTCACGGTATCCCATTGCCTCTCCCCTCTACCCGTTACCCATTTGGGATTGGGTAATTTTAGGTCTTTTCCAACCTATTTTGACTATGATTTGACTATGAGCGTCAGTAGTACATTTGGACTAAAACTATGTACGGCAAACGATTGACAATCGAGAATGCTGTTGTTACCTACCAGAGCGTTTTACTGGCAAGGCTAATATCCGATCAAAGCGTAATCTTACTGCTAATTTATGTCAAGTGTTTTTTGATTTTTTGAGCAATTGACAACCAACTTTTAGGTAAATCTTTGTAAAGATTTGTCTAAAAATTTCGGATTAAAACGGCATTAAATTTAGAAAATATTCAGTTTTTTGCTTGACAGCGGTGGACAGAGCGTTTTACCCTGACTCAAAGCAGATGAAAATAAATTGCAATATGAGTCTTTCGGTAATAGCTGCCAACCAGCGAGAAAAGGAAGAGGAGGAGTTAAGGTCTTTTCTGACATACAGCCTGTTGGGTTCTGTGGCTTTCCACGTCCTCGTGCTGTTTTTTGGCACGATGCTTTGGGATAGACAGCCTGCACTGGCAGAAAATCCTATTGAAGTGATAATGGTCGATGCACCCGCAGAGGAAACACTACCACCCGCACCCAAAGTTTCACCCTCTCCCCCGGCACCATTTGTGTTAGATCCAAGTGGCAGACCGATGAATATGCAACTTGCAGAATCGAGTGGCAATAGCGATCTCGATAGTGGAGCGATTGAAGCTGTGAGGAAGATGAGATTTGCTTCACCAGGAAACAGACCTCTAGGAGTGCGAATGGGAATCACTTTTACCTTGGGAGGATAGTTTAGGCGCGATCGCATGTCAAAACAAAAATTGCTTACTAATAACTAATTAATCAAACTTTCGGAGGATGTTTAATGTTGCGTTTAAGATTTGACATACCACTACTAATGACTGCCAGTTTGAGCATAGCTAGCTTAATCGGTTCTTCCCATTTAGCGACGGCAGCAGAGGTGACATTACCAGATGGGGGTCGTTGTCAGGGGGAAATTAGCAATAGCACCCTGAATGGAAAAGGTAGCTGTACTTATGCTAATGGCGATCGCTATGAAGGCAATTTTGTCAACGGCAAGCGCGAAGGGACTGGAACTTACACCTAAACGCCCAAAAAAATGTCATGAGAAATCACCGCGCTCTAGTAGCAAAAGCGGTGAGACTGGGAACCTTGGAAGCAAGGATATTAAGGCCGCAATGTCTTAAGAATCCCCTCGGCAATAGCTGCGGGGAGTGTCAAGGAAGAGGCGCTGGATTTTGAAAAGAAAATCGTTACAATTTCTACCATTCATCTTCGGTTTGATCGTAACTTTGTTAGTTTCAAACCTTAGTTTAAGTTTGCCGCCAACATCTAATGAAATACTTTGGGATACCTACGGCGTACCGCATATCTACAGTAAAGATACGTCCTCATTGTTCTATTCCTTTGGTTGGGCGCAGATGCAGAGCCACGGGAATTTAATTCTCCGTTTGTACGGTCAAGCACGAGGGCGTGCGGCTGAGTATTGGGGCGAAAAATACACCGAATCAGATCGTTGGGTATTAACGATGGGAGTTCCAGACCGCGCCCGCTCTTGGTACGATGCACAAAACTCAAATTTTCGCAAGGATCTTGATGCTTTTGCGGCGGGAATTAATGCTTATGCGCGGGAACATGGGGATTTAATTGATGATGAAGTAGAGGTTGTGTTGCCAATCAAGGGAGAAGACTTGTTGGCTCACGAACAGCGAATATTGAATTTTCAGTTTGTGGTTAATGAATCTTCGGCAGAAAGTTTAACCAAAAATTTGGCAGGAGAAGGAAAGACATTGGGTTCTAATGCTTGGGCGATCGCACCATCTCGTTCGGCAAGCGGAAAGGCGATGCTGTTGGCTAACCCCCACCTACCTTGGTCAGATTTCTTTCTTTGGTACGAAGCGCATCTCAACGCACCAGGGATGAACGCCTACGGGGCGACGCTGGTGGGGATTCCGGTGTTAGCGATCGCTTTTAACGATAATCTGGGCTGGACGCATACGGTTAACACTCATGATGGATGGGATGCCTACAAATTGACGCTAGTTGATGGTGGCTATCGCTTTGATGGCAAAGTTGAACCTTTCCAGACACAAGAATTTGACCTCAAAGTTAAACAAAATGACAGCAGTTTGCGCTCGGAAAAACTCCTCGTGCGGCGTTCGATTCACGGCCCTATTGTGACAGAAAAGGATGGGAAAGCCCTGGCGTTGCGCGTAGTCGGACTCGATCGACCAGGGGTATTAGAGCAATGGTGGGATATGGCACGCGCGACTAATTTCGCTGAATTTGAAACTGCACTTAAGCGCGTGCAACTGCCGATGTTTACAGTGATGTATGCCGATAGATTTGGGCATATTATGCACCTGTTCAACGGTCAAGTTCCGGTGCGTTATCAAGGTGATTTTAAATACTGGTCGGGTGTGATTCCTGGGGATACTTCTGCTACTTTGTGGACGAAAATGCACCCTTATCAAGATTTGCCTCGCGTAGTCGATCCCGCCAGTGGTTGGTTGCAGAATGCTAACGATCCGCCTTGGACGACTACTTTTCCGGTGGCGATCGCTGCCAATAATTACCCGCCTTACATGGCTCCACGCGGCCCGATGTATTTTCGCGCACAGCGGTCAGCGAAAATGCTCGATGAGGATAAACAGATTTCGTTTGAAGAAATGATTGAATACAAGCACTCGACACGCATGGAATTGGCAGATCGAATTTTAGATGATTTGATACCTGCTGCAAGAAAGTATGGGGATAAACTAGCGCGTCAAGCTGCCGATGTTTTGGCTGCTTGGGATCGCTTTGCCGATGCAGAAAGTCGAGGCGCTGTATTATTTTCCTTCTGGTTTGAAGATACGGATTTTAACAGCATGTTCAGCATTCCTTGGAACGAAAATTCCCCGCGCACTACGCCCGACGGTTTGGCAGATCCTCAAAGCGCGGCTAAACTGCTTTCAACCGCAGCAGCAAAGGTGATGGCGGCTTATGGGAAGCTGGATGTAGCTTGGGGTGATGTTTACCGACTGCGATCGCACCGAGTGGATCTGCCTGCCAATGGAGGTGCTGGAGGTTTGGGGATTTTCCGGGTGCTTAATTTTACTTCTGAGCCTGATGGAAGGTTTAAATCTATCGATGGGGATTCCTTTGTGGCTGCGATTGAGTTTTCCCAGCCTGTAAGAGCAATGGCACTTACCAGTTATGGCAATTCAACTCAACCGAATTCGGTACATAGTGGAGATCAATTACCGTTGTTTGCTCGTAAAAAGTTGCGTCCGGTTTGGCGATCGCGCCGAGAAATTTTAGATCATTTGGCATCGCGTCAGGTATTGTAAGATGATGGGTAGGAGGACAAAATGAGCATATCTATCATCGACCAAGTAGTTGAGCAATTAAGAGCTATGCCACAACCCTTGCAATGGCAGGTTCTCAAGTTTGCACGTAATTTGGTAGCTGGCAAAATTCGAGGTGTTCCCGGTCAGCAACTATTGCAGTTTGCAGGTGCAATTCCATCGGATGAGCTGCAATTGATGCAAGAGGCGATTGAGCAAGGCTGCGAACAGGTTGACGTGAATGAGTGGTAGGTATTTGCTGGATACCAATATCATCATTGCTTTGTTTGCAAGTGAAGCATCAATCATCAACAATCTTGCTCAAGCTGATGAGGTGTTTATTCCAAGTATTGCGCTGGGAGAGTTGCATTACGGTGCCAGGAAATCGGGGCGATCGCAAGAGAATTTGCAACGGATCGAGGAGCTTGTTGCAAACAGCACAGTCATTGAGTGTGATGCCGACACAGCCCGTCAATATGGTGAAGTCAAGAACAAATTGAGGATTAAAGGTCGTCCATTGCCTGAAAATGATATTTGGATTGCAGCATTAGCATTGCAGTACGGTTTGACCTTAGTGACACGCGATGCACATTTTCATGAGGTGGAGAATCTGCAAACAGTATCGTGGTAAGCAGTTGCCACGAAAAGGTTTCGTTGTGGGTAAGTTTTGTTCAAAAATGGTCAGTGCGTACAGAAACTTTTTGGCTGTGACGCATCGCCTCAACTCGACGAGCTATTAACCACAGTCGCCGTCGCCACAATGCCAAGCCAGTGATAACTAAAACAACAACTACAAAGCCGATAAATGCATACAGAATTCGCATTAGCAGCCCACCGTAACTGCCAATATGCAGGATATACTGTGCATTCAAAATCCGAGTTGCTAGCGTTGTTTTGCGGGGGTCATCAACCTGCAAGACTTTACCTGTGTATCGATCGAGATAAACGTAGAAATGTTTGTGAAACTCATTTTTTTCTTGAGGAAATATCATCCACGCCCAGAATGGATCTTCGGCTTCCTTTGCTGGGTAAAAGTTGAAAGTTTTTGCTCCAGGTAAAGCCGCTTCAGCTTTTTTAAGCAGTCGATCAGCGTTCATAGAAGGCACGCCAGCTACAACTTTGGAAGTGGGTTCAGGAAGCGATGGCGGTGTACCCATTATCGAGTAAACTGCTGATTCAAACTGAGTGTAAAAAACCATTGCTACCCCTGAAAAAGTAATCAAAATCAGAAACACTGCTGACAAGATACCTCCAACTTTGTGGAGATCGTAGTTAAGCAGTATGGCAGGAGATTTCCAGCGAATTTGGAAGCCAGTAGCAACCTTTCTCCATCCAGGCCATAAAATAATTCCAGTGAGGATCAGGAACAATAGCGACAAGCCATAAATTCCCACAACTATCTTACCAGTATCGCCAGCAAGTAGGCTGACGTGGATATCGATCAGAAAACTATAAAGATTCTGTTTCCCAGGACGAGAACCGACTATTTTACCGTTGTAAGGGTTGATATATACGTCCGTATATTGCACTTGCGGTGACACCATTCTGACCGCATAGATTTCATTGTTTTTTTGGGGAACCGAGACGCGGTGTGGCTTCAAATTTGGATAAGCTTTTTGGGCAATATTGACTACGTTCTGTTTCGATATCTGCTGAGTTTGGGGAGTGATATAAAATAGTTTTGGATTGAGCAAGCGATCGAGTTCTGGTTCAAAAATTAGCAAGCTACCAGTTAAGCAGATAATGACCAGTAAGATGCCTGTCATGACACCTGCATATCGATGCAAACTTAATGCGAGGGAGCGTAATTTCATACAACCTGTTTAGATATGAGTGGTAATCTGGTATAGCTTTCGGGAAAAAATTCTCAAAAAAATCTGTTCAGATGATTGCCAAAAAAAATGATCGCCAGGAAGCATATGTAACGTGAAAGAAGCACAAGTTTGCTCTCGCCACGCTTCCAGGCGATCGCAGCTAACCACGCGATCGCTTAAGCCACCAAAGGCGGTAATGGGACACTTTAGAGGCAAGTCGGTAGTGTAAGCATAAGTTTCGACAACCGCAAAATCTGCTCGCAAAATTGGGAGTAGAATTTGCATCATTTCTCGATCCTCCAGTACGGCTTTGGGAGTGCCATTTAAACGCCGCAGTTCTTCTATAAATTCCACTTCTGGTAATGAGTGAATAGGAGGTTTAGCAGTGGAAATTTGAGGAGCGTGGCAAGCAGAAATGAAAAGATGTAACGTGGTTATATTATAAGCTTTAAAAAGCCAACGGGCTAGCTCAAAGCTAAGTAGAGCGCCCATGCTATGACCAAAAAAGACAAATGGTTTGTCTAAGTATGGCAGAATCGCCTCAGCGAGCGATCGCACGAGTAAATCGAGTTGCGTTAACGGGGTTTCCATGAAGCGAATTCCCCGCCCTGGAAGTTCGATAGGACAAACTTCTACAGTCGGCGGTAAATCATTTGACCACGAACGAAAACTTAAAGCTCCACCCCCCGCGTGAGGAAAACAAAATAAACGCAGGCAAGCTTTAGAATTTGGCTTATAACATGTAATCCAAGAGTTAGGTAATGATGTGGTTGTCATGAGCTGATATAGTTCGCCATTTAAATTATAATTATTTCTTGTGGCAGATCAAAATATTTTTTCTATTTACAATCTGCCATTTCAAAAATTTAACTATGCCTAGCTTAATAGAGGTTTACGACAAACAAAGTAGGCATGACCAGCACTTTGTTCTACTCCTAAATCCCGTTCTGCATCATAGACCTTTATTTCCGTAAAACCAACCTTTTCCAAAGCCTGCTGAACTTCAGGAATCAAGTAACATTTTTCTTGCACAGTAGTATCTAAACGCTGCCAGGTTCCCTCTATCAATTGAAATAGGGTGAAATTAAGTCTGCCTACTTTCTCTTCTGGATGATAGCTCTGTCGAACAGCCCAAGCATATTCTTTTTGAACATCGCCAGAAATGCTACCATTCCAACCTGACTGATACTCTTCTTCCGTATATATGTTAAACACGAACAAGCCATTTTCTAGCATTGCCGCATACACGCTACGAAAAGCGCAGATTAATTCCTCAAGGTTGATGATATGGCTGAGGGAACCAGATGTGGAAACAACTGCATGAAAAGTAGGTGGTAATTCAAAAAAGCGTGCGTCATCCAGGATAAATTCCCCATTTGGTGCATTCTCGCGAGCATAGTGCAACATGGTTTCCGAACCGTCGATTCCAGTCACTTGATATCCTTTTATTAGCAGCTTTTGTGCTAGTTCTCCCGAACCGCAACAAAGGTCGAGAATGCGTGCTTTTTCTGGTAAATGTTGTAGCAGTAATTGTTCTAAAGCTGGTAATGCCCGCTCGATGTGATCGTTGCCCAAGTATTCTTTGTAAATCCAAGCAATAGGATCGTAGTTGGAATAGCGAGTTGCTGAAGTCATAAATTTTTTCTCCTTGTTTTATTTGATGTCTGCTTGTATCGGCATTGCGCGGGGGGCGGGTTTAACGAATTATCTCGTGGTTCCAAGGATTAATTGGTAAAACCCGCCCCTACAGCACCATTAACCATACGAGTAGAGATGTTACATGTAGAGATGTTACATGTAACATCTCTACTATCGGAATCGATATTACTAATAAGAACGAGCGGGTAACAAGCCTCCTTCTCGCATTTCGATTATGCTATCTTTCACGGCTTGAATGATGCGCTCGATATCTTCATCTGTATGGGCTGTAGATAGATAACCACCTGCTCCCAAAAGATGAATTCCTCGATCTAGTAGGTGATAGCGCAACAAGTCCAAACTTTCTGAATCGGTAGAATTGGACTCCGAACCCGAATTTTCCGAAGAAGCGGGGCCGAAAAGCGAACCAAAATTTGCCATTTTGACGGGAATTTCTTCTGCTTCAAAATAAGTATTTAATGCTTCGACAAATTGGGTTGTGCGTTGATTTAACTGCTGCTGAAGAGAGGAACCGTGAGTTTTTAAATGTTTAAGTACGGCTTTTGCGGCTGCGATCGCTAACGGATGCTTGCAATAAGTTCCGGCGAAAAATGTTGTTTTCGCTTCTGGATAGGATGAGTCTCCATAACTCCACATCCCACCATCAATTGCATCCATATAAGCAGCTTTACCAGCGATAATTGCTATTGGCATTCCGCCACCGACAATTTTTCCATAAGTGGCAATATCTGCTTGAACGCCGAACCACGCTTGCGCCCCACCTGGATGAATGCGAAATCCAGTCACCATTTCATCAAAAATTAATGTTATTCCCGATGCTTTGGTTAATTCTCTGAGTTGCTGGAGAAATGTTTGCGGTTGTAAATCGGGGCGTGCAGTTTGTACGGGTACAACTAGAACGGCTGCTAATTCTTGGGCGCGATCTTTGATGATATCGAGAGACTGAGGATTGTCGTAATCCAAAACTACAACATCGGCTGTGAAAGAAGGTGGTATTCCAGGAGCGATCGCTACTGTATGTTGATTTCCATCTACTATTTGTGCTTTCACAAGCGTGCCGTCAAAATGACCGTGGTAAGACCCAGAAAATAGCGCAATTTTGTTGCGCCCTGTAGCAGTTCTAGCCAGACGAATTGCCGTCATTACGGCTTCTGTCCCTGTATTAGAAAAGGCAACTCTTTCCATTCCTGTCATTTCAGAAATTAACTCGGCAACTTCGCCAACAAATTCTGATTGCGGCCCAATTTGTATGCCTTTTTTCAGTTGCTCTTGCAATGCTTCTTTAATAAATGGTGGATTGTGACCGAAGAGATTGGCGCCAAATCCCATCATCAAATCTATGTATTCATTGCCATCGACATCCCAGATTTTGGAACCCATAGATCGCCTTCCCACAATGGGATATAACATTTCTTTTACCAGGAGATGAAACCCTGTGGCAACTCTATTATCAGCCAATACTGGACGATAATTACTGGCAAATTGTTTGGAAGTTTTTGTCCGATTAGTATAGCGTGAAATTAATGCTTCTAGATGTTTCTGTTGAGGGGATATCTCTGGTGATTGAATGGTTTGCATAGTGGTAATTGGGGATTGGTAATTGGGGATTGGTAATTGGTGATTGGTGATTGAGGATGGGGCGGGTTTAGTTAAGGTTATTGGTAAAACCTGCCCCTACAATGGGTATTACCCATCGTTCATTTTTTGGCGCAGACTGAGGGGGCGCATATCTGTCCAGACTTCTTTGATATAGGCTAAACATTCAGATTTAATGCCTGTTTTGCCTGCATCTTTCCAGCCGGGAGCATTTTCGCGATCGCTAGGCCATATTGAATACTGTTCTTCATGATTCACAACCACTTTATAAATTGTTGTGTCTTCTGTGTCATTCGGATTCATTTTGCTGCCTCCTTAATTTTTGTTAACTAAATTATTTGTTTGGAGCATCTATAAAACCGCACTGAATCAGGTAGGAAAAATAGGTACTGAGCAACTTTTCGCTAACTGCTGGACAACTGATAGAAGTACCTGCAAGTCCATCTAATGTATTTTGACAATTAAACTGCGGTTCTTTAGATGTTTGTCCTTCAGCTTTCTTTTCCGAAAAAAGAAGCGCCAGGGAATGCAAAGCATTTTCGGCTTTTAATTCAGTTGACTTTAGCAGTTCTGTTTGCCATTTATCCATCAGTTCGGTTTGCCACTGTTGATAAGGAATCTGTCTTATAGGATATCCAAGGAAGCGGATATAGCTGACAAATTCGCCCCAGTGAATAGGGTTGGGATTGCAAATGTGAAAGGCTTTACCCAAAGATTCTTTTTGTTTGGATAAATGAGCGATCGCTTGACTCACATAGTCTACAGGAGTCATGTCTAATATTACATCAACATCGGGGGTACTTTGGAGTTGAATGCAACCTTTTAATACTCTGTGCATGAAATCATCTCTATTCCCGACGCCAGTTTGGCTGTGTCCAGACATGCGTCCTAACCTGTAAATACAAACAGGAAGTCCGCGCGATCTTGCTGTTGTTACTAATTTTTCTGCCACCCATTTACTTTGCACGTAGCCAATATCCGGTACAGGAACACTATCGAGGTTATCCACTTCCCAGATTGCATTCCCCTCGCCACATTCCATTGAATTAAAAACGCTCAGGGTAGACATAAAATGTACTGGTTTTACTTTGGTTTGACAAGCCAATCTCAAAATTTCCTGAGTTCCTAAAACATTGGCTTTTTTGACTACAGAATAGGGATAAACAAGATTGATGAACGCAGCATTGTGATAGATGATATCCAATTTACTTGCCAGGGTTTGAAATTCATTTTGATCCAGACCCAAAAGCGGTAAAGATAAATCTCCTGCAACGGCGATTATTCTGTTACTAAAAGCATCATTCCAGAGCGAGTAAGATTCAAGGTTGCTTTTGATTCTCTGCTTGCCTGAAATTGGATCGGCAGCGCGTACCAAGCAGTAAATATCAGCATTAGTTTGTTGCAAAAGTTCGTTGAGTAAAAATGCCCCCACAAAACCTGTCGAACCAGTCAGAAAGATACAAGTTGGATTGGGATTATACTCAAAATGTACATCGGGACGAATTGTCGAGTCTAAAACAGCATCAGCGTTGAGAATAGTGGCGAGTTGCGAATTAGAAAAACTTGACTCGCGTCCGTTGATTAAAGAGCGCAAAGCTTCTACAAACGCCTGAGATAAACTTTCAATAGTAGTGGGGGAGTGAATAGCTTTGCTGTACGTCCAATTGATTTGTAGCCTACCTTCAATGACAATTGCATTGACTTCCAGCAAATAAGATCGGTTTCCGTCCAGACTGCGCGTCGCGCCACAAGACTCTTTAGCTATTCCAAACAGAGACGACTCGGAAATAGCGCGATCAAACTGACCTAAATAGTTGAAAAGTACTTCAGCTTGGGGTAAAGCTTGCAGTTGATTTCTGATTGCTATCTCATCGTTAAGATAGCGTAGTAAACCATAGCCAATTCCTCGATTTGGAAGATGACGCAACTGCTCTTTTACGGCTGGCAATATATTTTTTAGATCGGAATCTGTTAATTCCAAAAGTACCGGAAAGATGGTAGTAAACCAGCCGACTGTACGGGACAAATCTATATTGTCAAAAATTTCTTCTCGTCCGTGACCTTCTAAATCAACGAGTAGCTTTTGCTCTCCCGTCCACGTCTCAAATGCTTGCAACAGTGCTGCTAACAATACATCGTTGATCTGAGTTTGATAAGCGGCTGGAATTTCCTGCAATAAAAAGCGAGTTTCTTCTTGCTCTAGGGAAATTGATATTGTACTAGCAGAAGCTACCGTATTGTTGCCTTGAGCATAGTCTAGTGGGAGGCGATTAATTTGCTGACGAGATTCGTCTAACCAGTAAGAAAGTTCTGCTTTTAGTTCGGCTGAATTTGCATATTTTATTAGCTGTTCTGACCAATGTTTAAATGAAGTTGTTTTAGGCGGAAGTTTTATTGTTTCACCCCGACTGAGTTGTTCGTAGGCTGTCTGGAAATCTGCTAATAAAATTCGCCAAGAAACTCCATCAATAGCTAAATGGTGAACGATAAATAGCAAACGGTTGGGTTTGTTTGCACCTAAATTAAAAAGTGCGATTCTTGCAAGTGGCTCTTGGGATAAATTCAGCGTTGCTTGCAACTCTGCTGCTGCTGTTGCGATCGCTTGTTCTTGCTCAACTTCTGGTACATTCGACAAATCTAGCTGTGTAATTGGTAAAATCTCGTCTGGGTGAGCCAAAAATTGCTGCCATTTAGATGCTTCTGGCACAAAACGCAAGCGGAGTGCATCGTGATGTAGCAGCAATTGCCCCAGGACTTGTTCTAACAGCTTTAATTCAATTTCTGGCTTTGTTTCCAACAAAATAGATTGGTTAAAATGATGCGGTTTAGGCAGGTTTTGAGCAAAAAACCAGTGCTGAATAGGAGTGAGAGGTACTGTCCCAGTTACTAATCCTTGTTCTGCTTCAATTGTGCGCGTCGTTCCTAAAACTGCGGTTAATTCGGCGATAGTTTGGCGCTCGAATAACTGCTTAGGAGTTAGTTGCAATCCGGCTTGATTGGCTTTAGCAACGATTTGAATACTGAGAATGGAATCGCCGCCTAACTCGAAGAAATTATCGTGGATACCGATGCGATCGCTTCCCAAAACTTCAGCCCAAATTTTGGCTAGCAATTTCTCGATGCGGGTACAAGGAGGAACAAAAATTGTTTCTAGTTCGGATCTAACTGTCTCTGGTGCTGGTAGCGCTTTTATGTCTACCTTGCCGTTAGGCATTAAAGGTAAAGCTTTTAGCCGCACAAAAGCTGATGGCACCATGTAATCGGGAAACTTTTGTTGCAGGAAACGACGTAAGTCGTTAGTGCTGAAAGAATGTCCCTGGTGTGAAACGAAATAAGCCACCAGGCGCTGATTTCCAGGTCGATCTTCTCTGGCTATAACTGCAAGCGATCGCACCATCGGATGTTGACTCAGCAATGCTTCAATCTCGCCTAATTCAATTCGGAAGCCCCTAATTTTCACCTGATGATCAATTCGTCCAATAAATTCGATGTTTCCATCTGAAAGATAACGGGCTAAATCTCCAGTTTTGTACAAGCGATCGCCGGATTTTTGAAAAGGGTTTGGGATGAATTTTTCAGCAGTTAGATCGGGGCGATTCAGGTAGCCTCGCGCTAAACCTTCGCCGCCGATGTACGCTTCTCCCGCAACGCCTAAAGGCACTGGTTTTAAATGGGCATCCAGTATATAAATTTGCGCGATCGCAATAGGACGACCGATAGATACTTGCGTTCCTAATTCATGGGAACAATTATATACGCTGCTCCAAACTGTTGCTTCTGTGGGGCCATATTCATTGAACAAAGATGTTTTTGCAACTTGTTCAAAGTGATGTTTAACTAAATCTTTTGGACAAGCTTCCCCGGCTACGATAACGGTACGCAAGGAATCTAATTGTTGTGGTTTCGCCTCCTCCAAAATCAAAGCATATAGAGAGGGAAGGCTTAATAGATGGGAAATGCGATATTGTGCGATTAATTCTGCAATTTGTTGCGGTTGTCGCTGTACGCCTTCCTGGGGAATAACGAGCATTCCTCCTTGACACAAAGTCCAGAATATGCCCGCAATCGAACTATCAAAAGCAAAAGAGGAAAGTAATAAGAAACTTGCGACTGATTCTTGGTAGTAAGTAATGCGAGCTAGAGTAGATTGGACTAAATTGCGATGGGAGATTGCGACGCCTTTTGGTTTACCTGTGGAACCGGAAGTGTAGATAGCATAAACCAAATTTTCCGATGTTAATTGTGGCGTGGGATTTCCTTTGCTTTGTTGTGCAATAGTTTCCCATTCTGTGTCTAAACAGATAAATTTTGCAGTGTGTTCGGGTAAGTTTTCGACCAGTTTCTGTTGAGTTAATAAGACTGGCGTTTGCGTATCTGACAACACGAACGCTAGCCGCTCTTTGGGATAAGTTGGATCTAGTGGTAGGTATGCACCGCCTGCTTTGATAATGCCCAAAATTCCAACGATTGTGTCAAGCGATCGCTCCACACAAATCCCAACCAGCACCTCTGGTTTTACCCCTAATTGCTGTAGGTAATGCGCTAATTGATTAGCACGTTCGTTGAGTTCGCGATAGGTTAATTTCCGATTCTCAAAAACAACAGCAATATTGTCTGGTGTTTGTTTTACCTGTGACTCAAATAATTGATGAATGCACTTATCTTTTGGATAATCGGTCTGAGTCTTGTTAAACTCAACTATCAATTGCTGTTGCTCGTTTTCTGTAAGAATTTCTAACTCACTTATTGCAGTTTCGGGATTTTTGACCGCGCTTTCTAGCAAGGTTTGAAATTGCCCAGCTAAGCGTTTGATATCGTTTTCCAGAAAAGAGTTGGCATCATAATGAAACTCGGCGTTTAGAGAATTATCCCCGCCAAAGCAAGATAGTTTGATTTTAAATCTGTCAATACAGGTATACTGCTGGATAATTGAAAATTCCACATCAGCAACAGGATATTTTGCTGGAATTTCTGCAAAATCAAAACAGAATGGTAAGAAGGATAATTCTTTACCATTCTTATTGGAATTTGGGGTTCGCTCCCAAGCAAAATACTCTTGCCATCTATAGGCATCTTCAACAGATTGCTTCACCTGCTGCACAACTTGACTGAATCGGCGATCGCTTGATAAATGACAGTGCAACGGTAAATATTTGGCAAACAATCCTAATGCTGATTCTAACTCTTCATATTTACGACCATCAAACTCAGTCCCAACGATTATATCCGAGCGATCGAGTAAACGATAGAGCAAGATCTGCCAGCAAGTTAGAAGAAGTACAGAAGTTGAAGTGTCATAATTCTGCGCCAATGCTGCCAGCTTTTCGCAATAAATTGGCTCGATTTTAAAAGATATAAATTTAGGCTGAAAAACAGAATCGAAATATTGCCGTTCAAAAGAAAACCGCTCGTTTATAAAGCTGAAAATATCCTGCTGTTGCCAATATTGTCGTCCGGTTTCCCTATCTGTTGCTTCTAACAATTCGTTTTGCCATTCTGCAATATCGGCATATTGCATTGGCGATTCAGTTATTTCCTCACCTTGCAAGCAAGCTTTGTAGAAACAGCTAATTTCACACACCAAATTTCTCAAAGTCAACCTATCTGCGATCGCTCCTGCTAACCCAATAACCATTACAGACTTTTCTGGTGAAAACCTTACTATAGATAAGTGCAACGGTGGTTCTTTTTCAAAGTTGAAACGCCATTGCAGCATTTCCTGAAAAATTGACTCAATTTTTGTTTCTAGCAATTCATTACAACGGATTTCATAGCAGTCATTTATCACCTGAACAGGAAGTTCCATCCCTGGTAGGTAATTAAAAGTAGTGCGAAGGATTTCATGGCGATTGACGACATTCTGTAAAGCTTTTCTTAGAATAACCAGATCGAGGTTTCCTTCTATGAGGATAGCACCTTGAACGCGATAAGGCTGATGTTGCTCTCCTGTTTGCAACAACCACAGATGCTTTTGTTGAGGCGAAAGTCGTACTCCTTCAATTTGAGTTTGCATTTGTTTATCCTCTGCTTTTCTTCAACTTACATTCAATCTAAAATCTAAAATCTAAAATTGAATGGTTCTGCCATCCCAACTAACACTTGGCGCGAACCTATAAACGGGGCGCGTCCGTGAGCGATTGACATATTATCCAACATCAAAATATCGCCTGTTTGCCAAGGGAAAGTTACCTTTTCTTGCTCGTAAACTTGACGCAGTTGATCTAAAACTGTCGATTCAATTGGCGAACCATCACCGTAGTAAGTATTATTTGGCAAATCTTCCTCTTTAAACTCTGCTAATAAGGCATCTCGCATCATTGGTTCCAGAGTTGAAACGTGGAAGAAAGTAGCGTGATTAAACCATACCATTTCCCCGGTTTGAGGATGTTTGGCAACAGCTTGGCGAATTTGGCGAGTTCTGAGACGATCTCCTTTTTTCCATTCAAACTCAATGTTGTTTTTTCGGCAATATTCCTCTACTTTGGCTTTGTCTGTTGTTTGAAAAACAGTTTGCCAAGTCAATCCGAAACCGTCATTATAATTGCGGACGTACAACACTTGTTTTTCCATAAACTTCTCTCTGATTTGTGGAGAAATGCGGTTAAAAATATTTCGACAATCAGCGATGGGTGTTTCTCCTCCCTGCTGTGCGGGTATCAAACAGCAGAAGTAAATTTTTAAAGGCCAAGTTATCCAATATGTGCCTTCATTGTGGAGAAAAATAGTTTGAGGGGCGGGGTAGTCTGTGGAAGTATAGATTTTGTCGCTTACTGCATGGCGGGGTGACGAGCGATCGCGATATTCTAGTAACTCCCCATTAGAAGTATTTTTGATCAATTCGTCAAACGAATTTACATCCACATTGAAGTTCCGGAAAAGTAATGCTCTGTGCTGCAAGAGCAAATTCTCAATCGTTTCCCGGTTATTTTTAGCCCAAGTTACTAAATTAATCCCTTCCACAATTGGTTGAATAACCAGAGGTATCTTTTGACTCGGTTCTAGATATTCTGTCTGCACCAATTCCGCTGGGGAAAGGCTAACAGTTTTTCGGCTGATGCCTAATTTTTTGAGGCTGAACTTTTCAGATTGGGGTTTCATAAACCGATCCTCTTGCGTTTAATGTTCTTTAAGCTTTGCAGATTGGCTGCTTCTAACTCTTTGGCTGCGGTAAGTTGTTGTTCCCTCTCCAACTGAGCGAGAATTTCCACCAGCTCATTCAGTTTGAGATCGGGTTGTGCAACTATACGCTCTAGGATTTTTGCTAATTTTCCTGCCATCCGATGCAACGTGCTATCCTCAAACAAATCTGTTTTGTACTCAAAGAAACCTCTCATTCCCTCGGAGGTTTCTGCTAAAAGCAGCGCCAAATCAAATTGTGCCGTTTTGCTGTCGATTTTCAGAGTAGTCGTCGTTATATCTGAAAGCGCGATCGCAGGTGTTGGAGTGTTTTGGAAAGCAAACCAAACTTGAAATATCGGTGTATTCCTCAAATTTCGATTTGGTTGCAATTCCTCCACCAATTTTTCAAACGGCAAATCTTGATGAGCATAAGCGCCTAATGTTACCTCTCGCACTTGATGCAAAACATCCAGAAAACTGAGATTTTCTGTAAGTTTAGTGCGAAACACCAAAGTATTGATAAACAGCCCGATTAGTTTCTCGGTTTCAATTCGATGGCGGTTAGCAATAGGCGAACCTACTAAAATATCCGTCTGCTTTGTATAGCCGTAAAGCAATATATTAAATGCTGCTAGCAGCACCATGAACAAAGTACAACCTTTTTGCTGACTCAGGGTTTTTAGCGCTTGCACTAAAGATTTTGGCAGTACAAAAGCGTGGGTTGCACCTCGAAAAGATGTGAGGGCGGGACGAGGTTTATCTGTAGGTAATGCTAGGTTAAAAGTCGCGCCTTCAAGTTGCTGTTTCCAGTAGGCAAGTTGGGTTTCTAATAGTTTCTCCTGCAATTGTTCCCGTTGTAAAACGGCAAAGTCGGCGTATTGAATTGGCAGTTCGGGAAGTGGCGATTGTTCACCTTTAGAAAAAGCTTCGTAAAGCGTTGCTAGTTCTTGGAGGAATATCCCCATCGACCAATTATCAGAAATTAGGTGATGGATAACAAAGATAAACACATATTCTGTTTCGCTCAATCGCCGTAAAGTTGCTCGCAGTAAGGGCGCTTTAGCTATGTCGAAAGGTTGTTCTAACTCAGTTGCTATTAAACGCTGTACTTCGGTTTCTCGCCCATCTAAGACTGGGATTGTTAAGCGTAGAGATGGAGCGATCGCTTGAAATGGTTTTCCTGACAATGAGTTAAAACTGGTTCGCAAAATTTCGTGACGTTTCACGATTTCATTTAGGCTTTCCTCCAGCGCTGTTACGTTTAGCACGCCCCTCAAGCGCAAAGCAACCGGGATGTTAAATGCAGGATTTCCAGGTTCCAATTGTTCCAGAAACCAAAGGCGCTGTTGAGCAAATGAGAGGGGCTTTCCAGGTAGTAATGTTTTTACATTAAGGATGAGCGATCGCAACACCACCCTAAAACTTTCAGCTAAATTCTCAATCGCGGTACGTTGATGCAAATTCTGGCTATACGTCCACGACATAGTTAACTGTCCTTCGCTGACAAACCCATTAATTTCTAACAGGTAACGGCGCTTATTTTTCTGGCTGCGAACTTCTCCTCTAGATCCCGTCGCTGCACCAAATAAAACCGACTGTTTGAGGGTTTGGTCAAACTGACCGAGATAATTAAAACACACCTCAGCTTGGGGCAATTTTGCCAGCATTTCGTTATTTGCGAGATAGCGCAAAACGCCGTAGCCGATGCCCCGATTTGGAATCGCACGCACCTGCTTTTTAACTACTTGCAGCGCTTGCTCTAAATCAGCAGCTTCACTAATATTGATCCGGACTGGAAAAACAGTCGTAAACCAACCAATTGTACGAGATAAATCTACATTATCAAAAATTTCCTCCCGTCCGTGACCTTCTAAATCAACTAGCAGCGTTTTGTTATTTGTCCATTGAGCAAACGCCTGCACCAAAGCTGTTAATAACACATCGTTAATTTGGGTGTTATAAGCTTTTGGTAATTCTTGCAGCAAAGCTTGGGTTTCTTCTATGGTGAGAGCGATCGCTACCGTATCAGCCGCAGCCTCGCTATTGTCGCCACCCGGATAATCCACTGGCAAACTGTTCGCTTCTTGTTGCAATTCACTCAGCCAGTAATTCAATTCTTGCTGTAGTGCGGCTGATTGAGCGTATCTTTGTAGGTGTTCCGACCACTGTTTAAATGAAGTCGTTTTCGCTGGTAATCGCACCTCTTCACCCTGATTTATCTGTTGAATTGCTGTTGGCAAATCTTCCAGTAAAATCCGCCAGGAAATACCATCTACCGCCAAGTGGTGAATCGCAAATAGCAGGCGAGGAGATTGCTGCATCCCAAATTCTAACAAAGCAACTCGCCAAATTGGCCCTGTTGATAAGTTCAAACTAGATTGCAATTCAGTAGCAGCTTTTTGGGCGGCTAATTCTTGCTCTGATTCTGGCAACTGTGAGAAATCTAATCGCGTAAATGGCACTGCATCAGGACTGGCGAAAAATTGCTGCCAGCTTGATTCAGTTTTCTCAAATCGCAGGCGCAGAGCATCGTGATGGCTCGCCAATTCCTGCAAAGCTTTTTCTATCAGCGTCGGGTCTATTTCTTGTCGCACTTCCAGCAAAATAGCTTGGTTAAAGTGATGCGGATATGCTAAATTCTGTTCAAAAAACCAATGCTGGATAGGTGTCAGGGGAACTACTCCGGTAATAATTCCTTGTTCGGCAGCAATTGCCCCAGTTGTACCAGCTACGGTTGCTAGTTCCGCAATTGTTTGGTGCTGAAATAGTTGTTTGGGCGTTAGTTTTAAACCGGCTTGATTCGCTCTAGCAACGATTTGAATGTTGAGGATAGAATCTCCACCCAACTGGAAGAAATTATCGTGAATGCCAACTTGTTTGACACCGAGAACTTCAACCCAAATCTTGGCTAAGATTGCCTCAACAGGAGTGCGAGGAGTTACAAATCCTTCTGCTTGTTCTGCTTTTTCCGGTGTCGGTAGCGCTCGACGATCTACTTTGCCATTGAGTGTCAAAGGTAAAGCGTCTAACATGACAAATGCACCGGGAATCATGTATTCGGGCAACTTTTCTTTGAGGAAACTACGAAGTATAGAGCAATTGAGAAGAGTGGGAGAAACACTCACTATATAAGCAACTAAGCGCTTATTGTCTGGGTTATCTTCTCGCGCTATGACAACAGCTTCTCTTACTGCGGGATGTTGGTTTAGTACTGCTTCAATTTCTCCCAATTCGATGCGGAAACCTCGGATTTTTATCTGGTTGTCAATTCTTCCCAGATACTCGATATCGCCATTGGGTAAATATTTCGCTAAGTCTCCTGTTTTGTAAAGGCGCGTATAAGAGCCGATCCCCCCAACCCCCCTTGCCAAGGGGGGCTGAATCGGAGCGGAGCCGATCCCCCCAACCCCCCTTGCCAAGGGGGGCTGAATTGGAGCGG
>CAYXCW010000002.1:78310-114739 GCA_964463555.1 uncultured bacterium | reverse complement strand
TGCCAAGGGGGGCTGAATTGGAGCGGAGCCGATCCCCCCAACCCCCCTTGCCAAGGGGGGCTGAATTGGAGCGGAGCCGATCCCCCCAACCCCCCTTGCCAAGAGGGGCTTAATAGGCAAAGGGGGCTTGTTTCCCGCCTCAATAGGCAAGGGGGGCTTGTTTCCCCCCTTATTAAGGGGGGCTAGGGGGGATCTAGCAAAAGGATTAGGAATAAACTTTTCAGCGGTCAGATCTGGACGATTTAGATAGCCCCTCGCTAAAGAAGTACTACTGATATAAATTTCGCCGGGGACGCCAATCGGAACAGGCTGTAAGTAGCGGTCTAAAAGATATATTTTGGTATTGGCGATCGCTCTGCCAATCGGCGGTGTTCCTTCCGCATCTTTTTTGATTAAGGCAAAAGATGAATAAGTAGTATCTTCCGAAGGGCCATAAAGGTTAAAAACTCGCTGGATGTGCTGTCGCTGGTAAAGCTGTTGCACTAAAACATTGGGTAGCGCTTCACCAGCTAAATTGACTGTGCGGACTGAAGTAGGAATCCCGTCATTTTTCAGTAACTCTCTTATCGCGCTGGGAACTGTGTTAATTAGGGTAACTTTTTCGGCTGTTTTTAAAGTAGGCAGATGCAAAGCATTTTCTGCCAAAATTACTGTTCCTCCCCAACTGAGAGGCACGAATAACTCAAAAACTGAGAGGTCAAAGCATAAAGAAGTTGAGGCGAGAACTCCGGCAAGATCTTCTGATGTAAAGACTGATGCTGCCCAATATAATAACTCGACAGTGCTTCTATGTTCGATTGCAACTCCTTTAGGTTTGCCGGTAGAACCTGAAGTATAAATTACATAAGCTAAAGATTGGGCATTGGGCATTGGGCATGGGTCATTGACTATAGAATATTCTTCTCTGCTTTCTTCGTCTAGAAGTACTAATAAAGCATTATTTGCGGGCAAAATTTCTAGTAGGTGTTTCTGAGTTAAAAGCACAGACACTTGTGCATCTTCTAACACAAACGCTAGCCGCTCTTTGGGATAAGCTGGGTCAAGCGGTACGTAGGCTCCACCTGCTTTAAGAATTGCCAAAATTCCTACTACCATTTCAAGCGATCGCTCGACGCAAATCCCAACTTTAACTTCTGGCTTCACACCCAGCTTTTGCAAGTATTTTGCTAATTGATTCGCTTGCTCGTTTAATTCCCGGTAAGTTAATTGTCGCTGTTCGCAAATTACCGCGATTGCTGCGGGCGATCGCTCTACCTGGGCTGCAAATAATTCGTGAATGCACTGCTCTCTAGGGAATTCTTGTTCGGTATCGTTCCCGTTAATAAAATGCCGTTCAATTTCTGTCAAAATTGTTAAATCTGAAAGTCGCTTGTCGGCATCAGCAACGATACTTTCTAACAAAGTAGAAAAGTGTCCCAGCATCCGGTTAATAGTAGCGGCATCGAATAAACTTGTGTTGTACTCGAAAGTGCTGACAATTTCTCGCCCCTTGTCTTCGATGTATAAAGTTAAATCAAACTTGGCTGTTTCGGTGTCAATGGCAAAATCGCTCCAAGTAAAATTAGGAATTTCTACCGGCAACAACGGTGCATTTTGAAAAACAAACATCACCTGAAATAGCGGTGGGTGGCTCAAATTTCGCTGCGGTTGCAGTTCCTCTACCAGCTTTTCAAATGGCAAATCTTGATGACTATAAGCTCCTAAAGCAACTTCTCGTACTCGACTCAGCAACTCCCGAAATGTGGGGTTTCCAGATAAGTCGGTACGCAAAACTAAAGTATTGACAAAAAAGCCAATTAATGAATTAGTTTCTGCTCGACGACCGTTGGCAATTGGCGAACCCACTGGGATATCATCTTGCCCTGTGTAGCGGTGCAGCAGCGTTTTAAATGCCGCCAGCAAAGTCATAAATAGCGTGCAACCTTGTTCGGAACTGAGGGATTTTAGCTGACTAGCGATCGCTTCAGAAATCCGAAGAGATTGCTTTTTACCAATAAAGGTTTGCTGGGGCTTTCTGGGATAATCGGTGGGTAATTCCAAAACAGTTACTTGTTCGAGTTGCTGGCGCCAATAAACCATTTGAGTTTCCAACAATTGCGGTTGCAATTGCTGGCGTTGCCAAACTGCGAAATCTGCGTATTGGATGGGCAATTCGGGAAGCGGCGATCGCTTTTGGCTGGAAAAAGCAGCATACAAAGTTGCTACTTCCCGCAGCAGTACTTCCATCGACCAAGCATCGCCGATGATGTGGTGCAGGCTAAACAAAATCACCCATTCCTCATCACCTAGCTGAAACAAACTGACTCGCAGCAATGGATCTTTATCCAATGCAAAAGGTTGTTTTGCTGCCAAAACAGCCAATTCACGCACCTTTGGTTCTCGCTCTGATTCGGGTAATTCGCGCAGATTTATCAGGCGCAAATTGATAGTTTGCATTGGCAAAATGCGCTGCAATGGTTGCCCTTCTACCTCTAGAAAAATAGTCCGTAAAACTTCGTGGCGACGCACAATTTCGTTGAGACATTCTTCCAGCACTGCCACATCCAAAGCACCCACGAGACGCACGGCAGCAGGAATGTTGTAAACAGCACCAGGCTCTAACTTATCCAGAAACCACAGACGCATTTGTGCGAAAGACAGGGGTAAATCTGCGTTGCGGGAAACGCGCTCGATGGGTTGCACAATTCCTTGATTTGACCGCATCGCCAACTCGATTTGTTCGGCTAAAGCTGCTACCGTCGGCGACTCAAATAGATAGCGTAGGGGGAGTTCTATCTTAAAGGTTTGGCGCAATTGGGAAATAACTTGGGTAGCGAGTAGAGAATGTCCGCCTAACTCGAAGAAATTGTCGCGAATGCCGACTGTTTCCAATCCCAAAACTTGAGCAAAGATCGAAGCGATCGCTGACTCGACAAAAGTAGCCGCAGGCACAAAAGTTTCTGCCATTTCTGGGCGCGTCAGTTCCGGTTTTGGTAGTGCTTTGCGGTCAAGTTTGCCATTTGGCAAAAGTGGCATAACTTCCAGCAGCACAAACGCTGATGGCACCATGTAATCGGGTAATTTTTTTTGTAAGAAGCCGCGCAGAATAGATGGGGAAACGGCGACAGAGGGAGAAGGAGAAACGCTCGCTACATAAGCGACTAAACGCTTGTTTCCTGGTTCATCTTCTCTGGCTAAAACCACTGCCTCCCGCACCGCTTCGTGTTGAGCCAAAACAGCTTCGATCTCGCCCAACTCGATGCGGAATCCCCGGATTTTCACTTGGTAATCAATGCGACCAAGGTATTCAATATTGCCGTCGCTGCGGTAGCGAGCTAAGTCCCCTGTTTTGTACAATCGCTCTGAATAACTGTTGAGAAATGGGTTGGGAATGAACTTCTCCCCAGTCAAATCCGGTCTGTTAACATAGCCATTAGCTAGCCCGACACCACCGATGTATAATTCGCCAGGAATACCAATCGGAACAGGTTGCAAATCAGAGTCCAAGATATAAATTTGCGTGTTAGCAATTGGTCGCCCGATGGCAATTGAATTGTCATCAGACTCAACTTTGTATGCAGTAGACCAGATGGTAGTTTCTGTAGGGCCGTAAAGATTCCACAGAGAAGTCCCCCGTTTGAGCAATTTACTAGCTAAATCCGAAGATAAAGCTTCGCCGCCACAAAGCATTTTAAGTGGCTGATAACCCTGCCATCCTGCTGCTAAAAGCAACCTCCAAGTAGCTGGCGTCGCTTGCATTACAGTAGCATTCGAGTCTGCTAATTTTGCTAATAACTGAGTTCCGTCAGTTGCTACGGCACGGGATACAAGTGTCAGACAAGCACCTACAGTTAAAGTTCCAAATATCTCCAGCGCGGCAATATCAAAAGTAATAGTGGTAACTGATAGAAAAACATCTTGCTGTGTCAAATCTAGAGTCAGGCGCATCGAATTTAAGAAGTTAACCACCGCACGGTGCGGAATTTGAACGCCTTTAGGCTTTCCTGTAGATCCGGAAGTGTAGATTACATAGGCTAAATTGGCGGAATTTGGTGATGGGTGAAAAGTAACTGGCAATTGCCAATTTTGATTTTCCAAATCATCAATAAATACTACCTTGGCATTATGTTCGCCCAACTCTGGGAGTAAATGCTGTTGGGTTAATAGGACTGGGACAGCAGCGTCGTTTAGTATGAAGGTGAGGCGTTCTTTGGGATATTCTGGGTCGAGGGGTACGTAAGCGCCGCCTGCTTTGAGAATGCCTAGCAGTCCGATTATCATAAAGAGCGATCGCTCGACGCAAATACCCACCAGTACATCCGGTTTTACACCTAGCAATTCCAAATGCTTTGCAATAACATCAGCACGATAATTCAACTCGCGATAGGTCAATTTTTGGCCTTCAAAAACAACTGCTATTGCATCGGGCGATCGCTCTACTTGTTCTTCAAATAGCTGATGCAAGCACTTATCGATCGGGTATTCTATCTGCGTTTGATTCCATTCGACTAGCAGTTGATTTCTTTCGACTTCTGTTAAGATTGGTAAGTCTTTTAGCGAGCGAACGGGATTTGCAACAATCCCTTCCAGTAAAGTTTGCAAATGTCCCAACATTCGGGTAATTGTAGCTGTGTCGAAGCGTTGGCTCGCGCCTACAATTCGTAGCGATAATTCTTCTCCGGGTACAGCTATTAAAGTTAGAGAATAGTTTGTTTCATCGACAAAACGAACATCCCGAATTTCTAAATTACTATCTTGTTGCAAAAGGCTGGAACTGACGGGATAATTCTCAAAAACCACAATACTTTCAAATAGCGGCAAGTTTCGCGGGATTTCGCTCCACCCCTGGATCTCTACTAGGGGCGTGTATTCGTACTGTCGCGTTTGAATCTGTTGATATTGCAGTTGCTGGAGCCATTTTATACAAGATTCCTCCGAAGAAATCCGCACTCTGACTGGCAAAGTATTGATAAACAAACCCACCATTGAGTCAGCACCGGCTAAGGTTGGCGGACGACCGGAACAAGTCGCCCCAAACACAACATCCAATTCGCCGGTATAACGACTCAAGAGAATAGCCCAAGCGCCTTGCACCAATGCGTTTAGGGTTAGATGATGCTGGCGTGCGAAAGACTGCAATGTTGCGGTTGTTTCTGTCGATAGCTTCATTTCCCGCTCATTGCGAGGCGGAGCCTCGATGAGATCGTTCCCAGGTTGAACCTGGGAACGAGGGGAAGTAGGGGAGGGTAGGGGGGCGATCGCACGCACACCTTGCAATAACTCTCGCCAGAACGCCTCTGCACGCTTCAAGTCCTGCTGCTGCAACCACGCGATGTAGTCTCCATAGGGACGGCTGCGACTTGCTACAGGTGCTTGACCGTTACTTAATGTGCGGTAAATTTCCAGGACTTGTTGCAGAATCAATGCTGTAGACCAACCATCTACAATCAGATGATGTTTGCTCCAGACGAATTGGTAAGTATCAAAAGATACTTGAATCAAAGCGACGCGCATTAGGGGTGCGACAGAAAGGTCGAAATTGCGATCGCGTTCCTGTTTCAAAAACTCTTCCAATCGTTCTTTTTGCTCAACGGTTGTAGCATCGCGCCAGTCGTATTTTTCTATTGAAAATTCTACTTGCGGATGCACTACTTGTAAGGGTTGTTCCAGATCTTCCCAATAAAAAGCGGTACGTAACGCGGGGTGTCTATTTACAACTTCTTGCCAAGCTTGCTCGAAGATCAAAACGTTGAGATTGCCGTGCAAAACACAGCTTAACTGCATCAAATAAACTCCCGATTCAGGCGCGTACAAACTGTGAAAAAGTATGCCCTGTTGCGTTGGTGATAATGGATAGATATCTTCGATGTTTTCTAATTTCATTGGTAATTGGTAATTGGTAATTGGTAATTGGTGAAAAAATGACTAATTATTTGTTGGCGCGGTTCAGTTTGGCGAGGAAGGAGTCGAGGTTTTTTTGATTCAACTGCGCTTTGGGAAAATCTGAAGGCGTATAACCTCCCGCTTCATTTGATTGACAGTGGAAAATCAAAGCTCGCAATGCTTCTACAAAACCTTGAGCTAAATTTTCCACCGTGGTTTTTTGATAAATTTGTCGGCTGTAAGTCCAAGACATTGTTAATTCACCGCCAACAACAAAACCGTTGATATCGAGCAAATAATGTCGATTTTGTCGCAAGCTGTGGGATGAACCGCTCGACTCTTTAGCTAATCCAAACAGCGATGATTCTGAAAGCACCTGGTCGAATTGTCCCAAGTAATTAAATCTTACTTCGGCTTGAGGCAAAGATTGGATTGAATCAACGCTATCAGCTTTGAGATAGCGCCAAACTCCATAGCCAATCCCCCGGTTGGGAACGCTTCGCAGTTGCTCTTTAATTGCTTTCAATGCTTCCCCTGGCTGGGAAATTTTCTCCAAATCTAAAAGCACCGGAAAAATAGAAGTAAACCAGCCTACGGTGCGCGATAAATCTATATGTTGAAAATCTCCTTCCCGTCCGTGACTTTCTAAGTCAAGAAGTAAGGTGTGATTTCCAGTCCATCGAGCAAAAGCTTGGACCAATGCTGTTAGCAAAACATCGTTGATTTGGGTGTTATAAGCTTGCGGAACTTCATGCAACAAGGCTTGAGTTTGTTCTTGAGTGAGTGCAACAGATAGGGTTTCGGCATTAGCGATCGCATTCTCGCCCCCTTGATAATCCGTTGGGAGTGAGGTAACTTTTCCAGGAAAAATGCTAAGCCAGTAGTCTTTTTCTTGCTGCAATGCTGCTGAATCAGCGTATTCTTGTAGGTAGTAAGCCCATTGTTTGAACGAGGTTGTTTTGGCTGGCAGTGCAATTGTTTGACCTTGACTCAGTTGCTGATAGGCGGTTTGTAAATCTTCTAATAAAACCCGCCAAGAAACGCCATCAATTACTAAGTGATGGGCAACGATCAGCAGGCGGCTGTTCTTTTCAGCGCCAAGGTTAAACCAAGCAACTCGCACGAGGGGTGCTGCTGATAAATTTAGGCTGGCTTGTAGTTCAGCAGCTTTTGTTTCCAGAATAGTTTTTTGCTCTATTTCTGGAAATTCAGATAAATCTATTTGGGAAAACGGAACTTCTGATACCGGACTGATAATTTGTTGCCAACTTGACTCATCCCGCACAAATTGCAGCCGCAGCGCGTCGTGATGGGTTAGCAAATACTGCACCGCTTGCTGCAAAAGTATGGGGTTAATAGATTGTCTTACTTCCAGCAAAATTGATTGATTAAAATGATGGGAATCTGCTAAATCCCGTTTAAAAAACCAGTGCTGGATGGGTGTAAGCGGTACAATTCCCGTGACTTCGCCCTGTTCGGCTTTGATAGTTGGAGTCGCATCTACAACGGTGGCTAATTCGGCAATTGTTTGGTACTCATACATCTGCTTGGGAGTCAGTCTCAGACCAATTTGATTGGCTTTGGCAATAACTTGGATACTGAGAATAGAATCTCCTCCCAACTCAAAAAAGTTATCGCGAACGCCTACTTGTTTGATACCAAGAACTTGCGCCCAAATTTCTGCTAGTTTGGCTTCAATTGGGGTGTAGGAACATGCAAAAGTTTTTTCAGATTTTGGTTTAGCAGTGTCCGGTGCTGGTAATGCTTGACGATTTATCTTTCCATTAGGTGTCAGGGGTAAAGATTTGAGCGGCACCAAAACAGGCATCATATATTCTGGTAGTTGTTGTTGCAGAAAATTTTGTAACTCAGCAATCAGTCCTGAGTAAAAATTCTCCTCTACTCCCCCGATCTCCTGCTCTTTGCACGGCACGATATAAGCTACTAAACGCTTATTACCCGGTTGATCTTCCCTTGCCAAAACTATAACTTCTCGCACCCCCGGATGTTGTCTGATTACTGCTTCAATCTCTCCCAATTCGATGCGGAAGCCTCGGATTTTTACTTGCTCGTCAATTCGTCCGAGAAACTCAATATTACCATCTGGCAAATAGCGTGCTAAATCCCCAGTTTTATATAAACGTCCGCTCAGATCTTCTGACTCGTTCCCAGGCTCAGCCTGGGAACGAAATGTTAGAGGCTCTGCCTCCCTAAACTTAGTATCACCAAAGAAGTTATGAACAAACTTTTCGTTAGTTAAATTTCCTTGGTTGAGATAACCTCTCGCCAGAGAGTCGCCGCCAATGTGCAATTCACCTGCTACACCGATGGGTACAAGTTGTTGAAATGAATCGAGAATATAGATTTGGATGTTAGCTAGCGGACGACCTAGAGGAACTGTTTGAGAGCGCGTATTAATTTGTCCCCCCTCGATTTTAAAAGCAGTCACGCCAACGGTGGTTTCAGTAGGCCCGTAATGGTTGAAAATCTGACACTTTGGTGCGAACTGCTGTATTTGTTCAATTAACTTCCAGCGAGTCGTTTCACCTCCTAGAATTAAGCGTTGTCGAGGCAAAATTTGTTCTGCTTCAGAGGACAATAAAAGAGCAGCTAAATGAGAGGGAGTAATTTTAATACAATCAATCGGATAACGACAGAAGTAGTCTGCTAAAGTAACTGGATCGGTAGCGCATTCTTGGGAGATTATGTGCAAACAACCACCCGTACATAAAGATGGGAAAAGCGCCGTATTACCCAAATCAGCAGCAAAGGTAGAAACCATTGCAAAGCTGGCGTTGGAAGGAATTTCTAGCCTTGCGTTGATACCATTGACATAATTGACGAGCGATGAATGTTTAACTGCAACGCCTTTAGGTTTGCCTGTAGAACCAGATGTGTACATTACATAAACTAAGTTGTTCCCATTCGTTTGAGTCAGAAGATTTTCTTGACTTTGTTGAGCAATTGCATCCCAATCGGTATCCAAATAAACTACGTCTGCAATATGTTGAAAGTCATTTGTCAAAACTTTTTGACTCACAACTAATGACACTTGAGCATCTTTCAACATAAAAGATAGACGCTCTAAGGGTAAAACAGGGTCTAAAGGTAGGTAGGCTCCGCCTGCTTTGAGAATGCCTAAAATACCGACTATTAAATCTAGCGATCGCTCTACACAAAGTCCTACGATTGTTTCTGGCTTGACACCCAATTGCTGAAGATAATGGGCAAGTTGGTTGGCTTTGGCGTTTAGTTCGCGGTAAGTTAATTTTTGGTCTTCAAACACAACGGCAATGCTGTCGGGTGTCTGTGCTGCTTGTGCTTCAAACCAGCGATGAATACATTGGTAGGGTGGATATTCAGTTTTTGTATTGTTGAATTCCAAAAGTAGTTGCTGGCGAGCGATCGCACTCAAAATTCCCAACTCACCAATTGCCGTTTCTGGATTGGCGATCGCGCTTTCTAACAAGGTCTGAAATTGACTTGCTAGGCGCTCTATATCGGCAGAATCGAAGCAGTTAGAGTCATAATGAAATTCGGCAATTAGATCGTCATCTTGACGGCATAAAAGTTTAACTTTAAATCTATCAATGCAACTGTACTCTTGGTAAATTGAAAATGACACATCGCCAGCCACATACTTCTGCGACGGTTGCTCAAATTCAAAGCAGAAGGGAAAGAAAGCTGTTTCTGCTGCAATTTGTTCCCAGGTAAAATATTCTTGCAAATTGCCAGCTTCTGTTGTTTGCTCGCTCACCTGTTGCAAAATATCGCCAAAGGAAATACTTTCGTTTAAACAAACGTGAATGGGCAGATATTTGGCTAATAACCCTAGCGATAAAGCCAACTCTTCATAATTGCGACCATCAAAACCTGCACCGACAACAATATCCGATTGTTCTGTTAACCTAAAGAGCAAAACTTGCCAGCTTGCTTGCAGAAACATCGCCGTTGTTGTTTCTTGAATTTTAGCGATCGCTTCTATTCCCTCTGCTATCTGACTCGGAATTATCACCGATACAAATTTGGGAGAAAACTCCTGATTTTCACTCAAAGGTTTTTCCGCCAAAAGCTTGGTAGAAAGAAATTCAGATATATCTTTTTTGCCCCAATATTCTCTACCTATTGCTTCTTCTCCTTGAAATAAGTCATTCTGCCATTGAGCGATATCGGCATATTGTAGCGGTTCATCTATAAAGTCTTCGCCTTGCAAACAAGCAGCATAAACTTGACCGATTTCTCCCACTAAATTTTTCAAGGTTTCTCTGTCAGCACAAAGGGCTGGTAAGCTGATAAATAGCAGGTGTTTTTCAGGGGAAATTTTGGCTAGAGCCAAATTTAAAACCGAGCCATTCTCAAGATTAAAAGCAATTTGGCTTTCCGCAGTTAATAAGGTATTAATTGCATCAATTTGTTGGACGCTATCTAAGTTTTCTAGGTTGGAATAATGAATGGGTGGAATTTGGCGATCGCTAATGACTTGGAATGGCATTGTCATCCCCTGCCAAATCTGAAAACTTGTCCGCAGGATCTCGTTTCTTTCTACAACTTTTTCAATCGCTAATTCTAGAATTTTGTTGTCCAGATATCCCTCAATTAAAATGGTACATTGGGCGCGATAAACCGGGCTAAAGACTTTCTTTTGTAATGCCCAAATGCGCTGCTGTTGAGGGGAAAGTTGAAAACCTTGGATCGAAGTTTGCATATTTTTATTCCTATTAGACGACCTAGAAACCGGGTTTCGGCTTTTTTCAGATCAACCAGGTTTCTTTGCCTAAGTATTGTTGATTATGAAATTCTTCTGCCATTCCTACTAACACTTTTCGCGTCCCTGAAAATGGAGTGCGTCCGTGTGCTGTCAGCATATTATCCAGCATTAATATATCTCCTGTTTGCCAAGGAAAACTAACTGCTTGCTGCTGATATACTTGATTAATTTGAGCGATTACAGAAGGTTCAATAGGAGATCCATCGCCGTAGTAAGCATGACGAGGTAAGTCTTCTTCGTTGAAGGTTGATAATAGCGATTCGCGAACTTTTGGCGGTAAACTTGATAGATGAAACAAGTGAGCTTGGTTAAACCAGACTTGTTCGCCTGTTTGGGGATGAGTAGCGATCGCTTGACAAATTTGGCGGGTTCTTAAACGGTCGCCTTCTAACCATTCAAACTCAATTTGCGCCTGATGACAATAAGCTTCTACATCGGATTTATTCGCAGTTTGAAAAACCCTTTGCCAAGGCAAATCTAATCCCTCACTGTAGTTGCGGACATACATAACTTTCTTTTGAATAAATTGCTCTTTAATCTGAGGATCTAAACCCTCAAAAACTTTCCGACTATCGGCAATTGGCGTATATCCTCCTGACTCGGCAGATTTGACGCAGAAAAACCAAATTTTCAAAGGCCAACTGCGGGAGTAAGACATTTCATTGTGTAAGGGAATAGAGAGTTGAGCCGGATATTCGGTTGAAGTATAAATATTTTGCCCAACCTCAGTGCGCGGTGTGGATTGATAGGAATATTTTAGCAATTTTCCCGAAATAGTTTGCATGAATTGCTCAAATTCAGCAGCTTCTTTTACTTTAAAATTTCTAAATAAAATGCCGCCTGCTTGAATTAATTGTGTTTCAATAAACGGGCGATTGTTTCTAGCCCAATCAACCAGGTTTAATTGCTGTACAGATGGTTGAATTACGAGAGGAAGCGAGGTTTCTAGCTGAATTTGCTTGACCTCAATCGTCTCGTCTTGAGAGATAGTAACGGCTTTTCGCCTGACAGATTTTAAATCAAGGCTTTTAATATTTTTCATGGCTTTATCCAAGTTTCACTAATAGAACGGCGCTGTATATTTCCTAATTTTTGACTACGGGCTGCTTTGAATTCTTTTTGTTTTGCCAGCTGCTGCTGCCTGTTTGTCTCAGTTAAGATGGCTGTTATTTGGCTTAAATTCATATCAGGCTGTTCCGCAACGGCGTGCAGCAAGGTTTTAAACATTTCAACCATTTGAGCAATGGTAGCGGCATCAAACAAAGCGGTTTTGTATTCAAAGAAGCCTCGAATTTCTGCTGGTGTTTCTGTTAGATCTAGTTTCAAATCGTGGCGTACCATACCGCTGTCAACCTCCTCAATGTCGAGGGTAAGTCCTGGCAGTTCCATTGGCATGGATGCTTGCAACACAAACCACACCTGAAATAGTGGGTTGTGAGTCAATGTGCGTTCTGGCTGTAATTCGGCAACCAATTGTTCAAAAGGTAAATCTTGATGAGCATAAGCACCCAATGCAACTTCGCGCACCCGTTGGAGAATTTCTCGAAAACTAGGATTATTTGATAGGTCAGTCCGCAGAATCAGAGTGTTGACAAAAAATCCAATTAAATTTTCAATTTCGCTACGGTTGCGGTTGGCAATAGGAGAACCAACTAAAATGTCTTCCTGTTTGGTGTAATAGTGGAGCAATGTTTTAAATGCTGCCAACAGAGTCATAAACAAAGTGACTCCCTCCCGCTGACTCAATATTTTTAATGCTTGTGTTAGAGATGCGGGTAATTCAAAGGTTTGCTTTTTCCCAGTGAAAGCTTGTAAAGGCGATGGGTTGCTGTTAGTTTGTGCAGCGTCGGATAGCTTCAGCACTGGCAAATTTACACTCAAACGTTGTTTCCAATATGCTAATTGGGTTTGCAGCACTTCTCCCTGCATCCACTCTCGTTGCCAAACGGCAAAGTCAGCATATTGCACTGGAAGTTCGGTTAGCGGTGAGAATTGTTTTTGGGAAAAAGCTTCGTATAGTGCCGCAACTTCCCGGATAAATATTCCCGTTGACCAACCATCAGAGACAATGTGATGAATGGTTAGGAGGAATATATGCTGTTTTTCAGCTAACTTTAACAGGGTAATTCTGAGTAAAGAGTCGCGACTTAAGTCGAAAGATTGTTGGGCATTTTCAGTCGCTATTTTTTGAATTTGTTGCTGTTGTAACGGTTCGGGTAATTCCTGCAAATCTATTACTGGCAAAGTCAAGGTGAGGGATGTGTGAATTACCTGCACTAATTTCCCTTCAATGACTGCGAAGTTAGTCCGCAATGCTTCGTGGCGACTGATGATTTCGTTGATGCTTTGTTCTAGTGCGGCTACATCGAGTACGCCGTTTAGATGTATGGCGACGCAGCCATTGTAGGCAGGGCTATCAGATGCCAATTGATGGAGAAACCACAATCTTTGTTGGGCAAAAGATGGTGGCAATTCGCCGTTTCTCGGCACGCGCTGGATAGGAGGAGAAACTAATTCCTGCCCTGCCTTCATTGCTGTTTCAATACTGGCAGCTATTTCGGCGATTGTGGGTTTCTCAAATAAGCAAATTAATGGTATTTCTACCCGAAAAGTTTGGCGGATTTGGGAGATAACTTGGGTAGCGAGTAAGGAATGCCCGCCTAATTCAAAAAAGTTGTCGCGAATGCCCACTTGCTCAACTCCTAATAACCGCGCCCATATGCCGGAGAGCATTTCTTCTATCGGAGTACTAGGAGGAACAAAAGTTGTTTTGCTCTGGGCAGTTGCTAAATCGGGTATAGGTAATGCTTTGCGATCTATTTTGCCATTCAAAGTCAAGGGCAATTCGTTTAGCACCACAAAAGTTGCGGGCATCATGTAGTCAGGTAACTTTTCTTTTAGGAAGCTGCGAAGAAGAGTGTCAGAGAGGGGAATTTGAGAATGGGAAAGACTTACTACATAAGCGACTAAACGCTTGTTTCCTGGTTCGTCTTCTCTGGCTAAAACTACTGCCTCCCGCACGGCTTCGTGTTGAACTAAAACAGCTTCGATCTCGCCTAATTCAATGCGGTTTCCTCGAATTTTAACTTGATAGTCAATTCGTCCCAAATATTCGATGTTTCCATCTGGCAAATATCGAGCCAAATCTCCTGTTTTGTAAAGCCGTTTTCCCGGTTGATTGCTAAAAGGATTGGGAATAAACTTTTCGGCTGTGAGTGAGGGACGGTTTAAATACCCTCTTCCTAAACCTGTGCCGCCAATGTGCAATTCCCCAGCTACTCCGATTGGTACGGGGTGTAGGTGTTTATCTAAGATATATAGTTGGGTATTAGCGATCGCTCTCCCAATCGGAACAATTTGTAAATCGCTTTCTTTTTTGCTACGCCAATAAGTGACATCAACTGCTGTTTCTGTCGGCCCATAAAGGTTGTGCAGCGATCCTTGAAGTTTAGCAAAAAAGCGTTGTTGTAATGCTAGTGGAAGTGCTTCGCCGCTGCAAATCACCCGTTGCAAACAATTGCACTCTTCCAAATTCTCTTCTTCTAAGAATACTTGGAGCATGGAAGGCACAAAATGAACCGTGGTAATTTTTTCTCTGGCAATTAACTTGACTAAATAGCCGCTATCTTTATGTCCTTGCGGTCGAGCAATAACTAAAGTTGCCCCCACAATTAAAGGCCAGAAAAATTCCCAAACCGAGACATCAAAACTGAAGGGAGTTTTCTGTAAAACCCGGTCAGATGATGTTAATTGATAAGTCTGTTGCATCCACAGCAAGCGATTGCAAATCCCTTGATGGGTATTCATCGCTGCTTTAGGTAATCCCGTCGAGCCGGAAGTGTAGATACAATAGGCCAAGGATGAGGAATCGGGTTTTGGAGAGCGGGCATCAGGCATGGGAAATTCTGCCCTAATATCCTCGTTCAAAAGTACTAATAAAGCCTGATTTTTGGGAATAATTTCTAATAGATGTTTCTGGGTAAGCAGCACAGATACTCGCGCATCTTCTAACATGAAAGCGAGGCGTTCTTTGGGATAGTCTGGGTCGAGAGGGACGTAAGCGCCACCTGCTTTTAGAATGGCTAACAGTCCGACTATCATAAATAGCGATCGCTCGACGCAAATCCCCACCAGTACATCCGGTTTTACACCTAGCAATTCCAAATGCCTTGCAATAACATCAGCACGATAATTCAACTCGCGATAGGTCAATTTTTGTTGTTCAAAAACAACTGCAATTGCATCGGGCGATCGCTTTACTTGTTCTTCAAACAAATCGTGCAAGCATTTATCAACAGGATAATCGACAGCAGTATTATTCCACTCTACTAAAAGTTGATGTTGTTCGATAGCAGTCAATAACGGTACTTCTGATATAGGCCGCTCTGAATCGGCAATAATTCCTTCTAGTAAAGTAGAAAAATGCCCGACCATCCGATTAATAGTATCCGCGTCAAATAAGTCGGTATTGTATTCAAATAATCCACTTAATCCCGATTCGCTATCCACCAGGTACAGAGTTAAATCAAACTTGGCTGTTTTGTTATCTATCGGTTGTCGGCTGATAGTTAAACCAGGCAGTATTAGATCCTCAATCGGGTCATCCTGAAAAACAAACATCACCTGAAATAAAGGCTGGTGGCTCAAATTCCGCTCTGGTTGCAGTTGTTCTACCAAATGCTCGAAAGGCAAATCTTGGTTAGCATAGGCATTGACAGCAAGCGATCGCACCCGATTTAGCAATTTCTGAAAACTAGGATTACCGGAAAAGTCGGTACGCATCACCAAAGTATTGACAAAAAAACCAATCAATCCTTCAGTTTCGCTCAGGTTGCGGTTAGCAATGGGAGTACCAACTAAAATATCGTCTTGTCCGCTATATCGGTGCAGTAAAGTTTGGAACGCCGCCAGTAGCGTCATAAACAAGGTGCAACCAGAGCCTTGACTCAAGCATTTAAGCATCTCGGTTATATGCTTAGATAACTTAAAATTAACGGTTGCTCCTGGGAAAGTTTTGATCGGCAAGCGAGGTCTATCTGTAGGAAGATTCAACCCCGTCGGAGTGTTTGCTAACTGTTGTTTCCAATAAGAAAGTTGGGTTTGTAAATGTTCCGCAGATCGCTGACGCTGCCAAACAGCAAAGTCTGCATATTGGATCGGAAGTTCTAAAATAGGTGAAGGTTTTCCCGTGGAAAAGGCTTCGTATAGCGTCGCTAATTCCCGAAGTATTACTTGCAGCGACCAGCCATCACAAACAATGTGGTGCATGACGAACAGTAATAAGTGTTCCCGTTCGCCCAAATGCAACAGCGTCCCTCGCAATAATGGCGCTTGAGTTAAGTCAAAAGGTTTTTTAATTTCTTCATCAATAATCGTTTCTGATTCACAACGGAATACTGATAATTTAAAATTTAATGTCGAATGAATGATTTGAACTGGTTGCCCATCCTCAATTCCAAAAGTTGTGCGTAGAACTTCGTGACGCCTAATAATTTCGTTTAGGCTTTGTTGGAGCGCTGCTACATTGAGCGTACCCGTTAAATGCACGGATGCAACTTCGTTATAAGCAGCGCTATTGGGATCTAACTGATGGAGAAACCACAACCGCTGTTGGGAAAAGGACAGAGGTACAGAACTTTGCTGGGAACGTCGGGGAATAACTTTTAATTGAGGATTTGACTCAACTGTACCTCGCAAACGCTTTTCGAGTAGCGCCTGTTTAGCAAGTGAAAGCTTTGACTTGCGTTCGGAAATTTCATCTTTTTTTCTGTCCATAATGCCCCCAAATAAAGACTCTAAGAACGCAGGTTTAATCTATAATTTGCACTTTTATATACTCAGGCCAAGACTGAATCCGTGTAAGATCGTTTGCCAAAATCAACAAATCGTCTTGTTTTTTGATTTCTTTAAAACCAGCAAATTTATAAGCAACATACATCATTCTATTGCGGTTATTTGAAATAAATTCAGCTTCTAAACAAACGTTATTATTTTTAGCTAGATTCATAATATGGTTAAGCATAACTGTGCCAACCCCTCTGGACATAACGCGACAAGACATTAGCAATAGTTTGATCGTCCATAAGTTTGATTGGCATTCTACCAGCGCCAATCCAATTTTTCCGTAATTTCCATATTTATCTGACAAACTAGCAATTAGCAGTTTGTGCTTATCCGAGCAGCGAAATTGATTGAGTTCTTCATAAGAGTAGGTGTAACCCGTTGTATTTAACTGGTTCGTCCTTACCGTTAATTCTTCCGCCCGCTGCAAGTCTTCTTCTTTAGCAGATGAAATGGTGAAATTCATCTTGAGAGTTGCTAAAAATTCTTCGGATGAGCCGATAAATTCTTTTTCAGCATTCTGCCTTTTGATGTCGCTAATATACATAATTCTTCTCTGTCTTGAATCTTCGGTAATAAAACGAGGATTCATTTCCGGCAGATCTAATAGCCGCTCTAAGTTAGCTGCATTGATACAAAGCAGTTCTGGAATTGAAAAATTAACTTCTTCCAGTTCAAATTGTTGGTCGTCGATAAAAGCGATCGCATCGATACCGATATTGAGTAATTTAGCAATTTCTCTAATAGCAGCAACTTTGGAATTCCAATTGATTTGGGGATAGAGAAAATACTCGGACAAACCAAATGCTTCGAGTTGCGCGTGAGCTTGCTCATAGTCATTCTTACTGGCGACAGATTGCAAAATGCCTCGACTGTCTAAAGTTTTAATAATCTCGACAACTTCGTTTCGCAGAAAAACGCTTTCATCTTCTAATAAAATACCATTCCACAGCGTATTGTCTAAATCCCAAACTACGCATTTAATTGTTTTTCTGTCGGATTGATTGTTAGTCGCCGCTTCAATTTGAGTACTAATCATATTTTTAGGATTAATCTGCTAGAAAATTACAATGTGAGAGTTTCAGGTTGTGAAATATACTCCTGATATCCGTAATCGGCAATGCTGATTTGTTGGATTTGGGTGCTTCCTTCAATGATTTCCATGATTTTGGCATCTCGCAAATACCTTTCTACCGGGTATTCGCTACTGCAACCGTTAGCACCGTGGATTTGTACGGCATCGTTGGCTACGTTTGTCAATATTTTGGCAGCAAAATACTTAGCAATTGAAGTTTCTGTAAATGCTCTCGGATCGCCAATCTCTTTGAGGTAGCCAGCTTGATAACACAGTAGCCTCGCTGCTTTGATATTAACAATCATTTCTGCAATCATTTGTCGAATTAATTGATGTTCTTTGAGATAAACACCGAATTGTTTTCGTTGACTTGTATACCGCAGGCAAGCTTCCAGACAAGCTTGGGCGACGCCTACACAGCCCCAGGCTACGCTGTATCTGCCATAATCTAGTGCAGAACTTGCTACGTAAGAGAAACCAAAACCCAGCCTACCGACGAGATTTTCTTGAGGAATTCGACAGTTATTTAGGTGCAGTTCTGCTAACATTGAAGCTCTCACACCTAACATTCCAGAAATAGGTTTTATTGATAGTCCTGGACTGTCTTTTTCAACTAAGAAAGCTGAGGGCTGACCTTCGCATTGAGCAAACACCAAAAAAATATCAGCAATTTGTCCATAAGTAATCCATTTTTTTTGTCCGTTTAAGACATAGAAGGCACTAGAAATAGTAGCTGTTGTCTCTACACTTTTGGCATCGCTACCTACATGAGGTTCGCTCAAAGCAAAAGCAGCGATCGCTTCACCAGTCGCTAATTTTGGCAGCCAATATTCTTTTTGATGCTTGCTTCCCCACTTGCAAATAGCGCGCGCTACCATGCTGTGAACTGTCAGCAAACTTCGCAGTGAAGAACAACCCCGTCCGATTTCTTCGTTCAGCAAACCGAATGCGATCGCATCCATGTTGCTACCACCTTGAGCTTTGGGTATGACCGCGCCTAAATATTCCCTTTGGGCTAGTTTTTGGATTAGCTGAATAGGGGTATTTTGTTCGCGATCGCACCGATTCGCGTCAGGAATGATTTCTCGATCTACGAAGGCTCGAAATTCAGCTTGAGCGTTTTTTTGTTGCGGAGTTAATTCTAGTTTCATTCTATCACTTATTTCGCCAAAACAGCCTTTTTTCGTTCGATTAGATTTGCGATCGCGTTGATTGTCCTAAAGTTTTCAAAATCTAAATCTTCATTCTCGATAGTAATATTAAACTCTTGTTCCACAAATAACACCAGTTGCATGGCAAACATTGAATTGACAAAACCACTGGCAAAAATATCTTCATCTGACTGCAAATCATGGTTCCTAAAGAACCGCGCCATAAATGATTTGATTTTTGTTTTACTTGCTTCCATCTTGCCTTCCTTAATCTTGATTAACTTCATTGGTAAGCGTAAAAACCTTTTCCACTTTTCCGCCCGTGCAACCCTGCATCTACCATTTTTTTGAGTAAAGGGCAGGGTCTATATTTACTGTCATTGAAGCTTTCCTGTAAAACTTCAATCGAGTATAAAATTGTATCTAACCCGATTAAATCGGCTGTTTCCAGCGGCCCCATTTTATGACCGAAGCAGCTTTTGAAAATCTTGTCCACCTCTTCTGCTGAAGCTACTCCATCTTGCAGCAAGAAAATAGCTTCATTGATAGTCAACATCAGCACGCGATTAGAAACAAAACCGGGTGAATCATTGACGAGGATACACTCTTTACCCATTTGCGCTAACAATTCTTTAGCTGTCTCAATCGTTTCATTCGAGGTGTGATAACCGCGAATCATTTCCACCATCGGTTTTATTGGCACTGGATTCATAAAGTGCATCCCAATCGCTTTTTCTGGTCGTTTGGTAACAGAACCAATGCGAGTGATGGAAATGGCTGATGTATTGGCGGCAAATACGCAATCTTTTGGGCAGATACAATCTATTTTAGCGTAAACATCCTTTTTTATATCCCATTTTTCCGTTGTGTTTTCAATGACAAATTCTGCCTCTTCTAGCACCTGGTAATTGGTAGAAAACTTGATGCGTTGCAGAATATCGTCGGGGGTTTCCGAATGCTCTTTTTTCTGGAAAAACCCCTGAAATCGGATATTATTTTTGATTTCTCGTTCGGCACGTTCTAGAATTTCTTCGGAAACATCCAAAAGTAATACCTGATGATGAGTTTGGGCGAGGTTTTGCGCTACCCCAATTCCCATCACACCTGCACCAATAACACCGACGGTTTTAATCTTCATTGTTGTAAGTTTTCCCTGTGAGTAATAACGCTACAACATTGCATTTTCAGCAAGTTCTTTTGCCACAAGCTTTTCGGCTTCATCTTCAGCAATTTCTTCTAACTCTGAAACAATTGTTTCTTCAATAACTAGGGCTAACTCAGCTATGGTAGGTGTTTCAAATAGCGATCGCAAGGGTAGTTCTATCTGAAACTCTTGGCGAAGCTGGGAAACGAGTTGAGTAGCAAGTAGGGAATGTCCGCCTAAATCAAAGAAGTTGTCATGAATACCTATTTGTTCGATTCCCAGCAATTCCTGCCAGATCTCGGCAATTTTTTGTTCAACATCATTGCTAGGAGTAACATAGGCAGTTCCTAAAATAGGTCTTGGGTGTTTGGATATGCGATCGCCTTTCGATTTATCTGGACTAATAAGTTCCGCCAAACTATTGAATTGAGCGATTAAGGTTTGGATTTTTTGTGTTGATACAATCACTTGAGGCAGCATTCTAGACAAAATCCGCTCAAACGCATCTACACCTTCTGAAAACGCGATGCCGTATGTTTCGCGCATTTGCTTAAACTGAGCTTGAAACTCTGGGACAATTGACATAAAATCATCTGCCCAGTTGTTTCCTTGCCACCAATCCCAGTTAATAGAAATAGTAGGAATTTGGCGGTGATAAAAATTGTAATGAGCAAACGCATCCAGGAAAGCATTCGCAGCACAATAATCTACTTGACCCAATCCTCCGGTAATTGCAGTGTTTGAGGAAAACAAGACTAAGAAGTCTAAATCTAACCCCTGCAATACAGCATCTAACACTAGCGTTCCTTTAAGTTTAGGTTCAAAAACTTTTGCCGCCAATTCGGTCGTTTTGAGTTGAATTAAACCTGCGCCTGGAACTCCGGCGGCGTGAATTACTCCATTAATCTTACCAAAGCGATCGCATACCCGCTCCACCACATCCTTCATTTGTTCGAGGTTCGCCACATCTGCTGTCAAAACTAAAACTTCTGCCCCTAATTCCTCTATATTTTGCAATTTTTTGATTTTCTTACTCAGCAGATTTTCTTCGTCATGGCTTGATAACCATTGCTCCCACTCGGCTTTTGCCGGTAATCCTTTTCGCCCAATTAAGACAAGTTTTGTTTGCACTTTCTTTGCCAAATCTTCGGCAATTTCCAGTCCAATTTCTCCCAATCCTCCTGTAATAACATAGACTCCTCCTTGGCGTAATTTAGTTGTGGATATAGTTGGAGGTTCTATTGGTAAGGGTTCAAAACACTGCACCCATCGTTGATTACCGCGATAGGCGATAACTCGATCGGATGTTGATGCAGTAAGTTCCATCAAAAGATAGTCGATCAATTGCTGCGATCGCTTACTACCAGTTTGAGGAAGCGCGATATCAATACTGCGGCAAAATATCTGATAATATTCTTGGGGAATAACTTTACATGCTCCTAAAATTGTCGCTTTTTCCGGATACAAATCATCTTCATCGAGCAACTGTTGCATGTTGTTGGATAAAACATTAATTTGCACCTCGTCGGTAAGATTATGTTCTCCCAATGCTTGTGCTAGAAACACCAGACTCCAAAAGCCTAGATATTGAGCGGTTTCAAAACATTCAAGTAGCGATCGCACATCATTCTTAGGTGTGATGTTCCACAAATGAGCAATCAATTTAGGTATTTTACCCTGAGCGCGAATCGCTTTGATTAAGGCATCATAGTCATCTTTCAGTTGAGGATTAATCGCGTACTCTCTCGCTCCTATTTGGTCAAATTTATCGCCAATTTTTACCGTTATGACATTTTGATCTTCGCTGTTTAGTCTTTCTACAATTTGGCTACCAATCCCACAGGAATCGATGAAAACTAACCAACAATCTGGCTCTATTAATTTTTCTATTCCCACAGCAGGCGCAGAACGTTTCCAGGAAGGAATATGAAACCAGTTTGTGACATCCAGTTTTTGTTCTAAAGCTATGTTTGTGGATTTTTTGGCTTCAATCCAGTAGCGTTGACGTTCAAAAGGATATGTAGTTAAGGGGATGCGATAACGAGATTGCCGCGCATAAAATCCCGACCAATCTATTTGCACTCCCGCTAACCAAAGCCGCCCCAATGTGTTAAGTAAAAATGCCATATCTGGCTGTATATCGTAGGAATGCCGCAAGGAAGGCAACACAATCGGATTTGTATTCGCATCGCTTTCTATACATTGCAGCGCCAAACTACTTAAAGTTTGTCCAGAACCTACTTCTAACAGAATCGGATGCTGTTGTTTCCACAATTCGCCAACTCCCGACGCAAATAACACAGGTTGGCATAGATGTTTGATCCAATAATTTGGATCGGTTGCTTCTGCTGCTGTTATCCAAGTTCCCGTGACATTGGATATATAAGGAATCTTCGGTGGTTGAAGATTGAATGTTTTTACTAACGAGAGTAAATTGGGAGCGATCGCTTCCATCATGTGGGAATGAAAAGCATGGGTAGTCGCAATTCGCCGACAAGTTAAACCCTTTTCAGTTAACTGTTGTTCCAATTCCTCTACAGCCTCAATGCAACCTGCGATTACACACAGAGACGAGCCGTTAATTGCTGATAAAGAAAGTTTTTCATTCAAGAAAGGCTGCAATTGTTTTTCCGAAAGCGGAACAGCCAGCATTGCACCACTTGGCAATTGTTGAATCATTTGCGCTCTTTTGGCGACGAGAGTAAGAGCGTCTTCGAGGGACAAAACCCCCGCCAAAGTCGCCGCTACATATTCACCAATGCTGTAGCCAATCGTTGCAACGGGATGAATTCCCCACGACATCCACAACTGAGCAAGAGCATATTCAATTACAAAAATGGCGGGTTGAGAAAGATAGGTTTGATTGAGTTTTTCAGTCGCTTCATCGGCTGGTTTTTCTTCACGACCTAACATTTTTCGCAAATCGAAACCTGTAGACTTCTTAGCCTCCCAGGAGGGGTGTACAACTTCCTTCTTATCCCCCCTTAACAAAGGGGATACAACTTCGTTCTTATCCCCCCTTAACAAGGGGGGTACAACTTCCTTCTTATCCCCCCTTGGCAAGGGGGGTTGGGGGGATCGATTTGGATACATTACCTCTCGCAAATCAACATCGAGATGCAGTTTAAGAAATTCACAACAACAATCTACTTGCTGTTGAAAAATTGGCTCAGCTTGGTAAAGTTCCCAAGCCATATTAACGTATTGAGTACCCAAACCAGGAAACATAAACGCTACAGCGCGTTCCTTAATTTCCTCATGGCTGGTGAGCGATCGCTTAACATCTTGAAGTGCAGCGATCGCATCTGTAATATCCTCGCAAACAACTGTCCGTCGATGGTTGAAAGTTTGTCTGCCAACCTGCAATGTATAAGCCACATCAGCCAAGTTTGCATCGGAATTTTGCAGATAATTAACCAGATTTGTGGTCGCAGTTTCTAACGCCGATCTAGTTTTTGCAGAAAGAACTAATAAATGATATTTTCTCTCCCAATCCTGGTTGACTTTGCTTTTCTGCTTTTCTATAACTGGGGCTTCTTCAACAATTAAATGAGCATTAGTTCCGCCAAGACCAAAAGCACTGACTCCCGCACGGCGAGGGCTGCCGTTCGCTTTCCATTCCGAAAGTTTAGTATTGACATAAAAAGGACTATTTGCCAAATTAATTTGGGGATTGGGTTGCTCAAAGTTTAAACTCGGAGGTATTTGTTTATGTTTGAGAGCTAAGACTGTTTTAATTAAGCTCGTTACGCCAGCAGCAGTATCGAGATGTCCGATATTAGTTTTAACCGAACCAATCGCACAAAAACTTTGTTTCTGAGTACTAGCGCGAAAAACTTTTGTCAGTGCTGCAATTTCAATCGGATCTCCTAAAGCGGTTCCCGTGCCGTGAGTTTCAATATAACTAATAGTTTCAGGATCGACACCAGCAAGAGCGTGAGCTTCTGCAATTACCTCTGCTTGTCCTTCTACACTCGGTGCTGTGTAACCCACTTTTAAAGAGCCATCGTTATTAATAGCAAAACCTTTAATGACTGCATGAATACAGTCACCATCTGCAAGGGCATCTTCTAATCGCTTCAATACCACAATTCCCACACCGTAACCGGGGAAAGTTCCCTGGGCTTTGGCATCAAAAGCACGACAGTGACCGTCAGGAGATAAAACACCTCCTTGTTGATAGAAATAGCCAGCTTTTTGCGGCACAGATATCGTAATTCCACCCGCTAAAGCCATATCGCATTGATAATTTAATAAACTTTGGCAAGCTAAGCTAGTAGCGACTAATGAAGTAGAGCAGGCACTTTGAACGTTGATACTCGGACCAGTTAAGTTTAACTGATAAGAAACCCGCGTTGTTAAATAGTCTTTTTCATTGCCAATTAATGTTTGAAAACCTGCCGCTGTCGATTGCAAGAGATCGGGATTAGAAGCAAGATTGAACGCTAAATAGCTGTCCCAACCCACACCCCCATAAGTACCAATTCGACCCCGATAAGTTTGAGAATTATAACCAGCAGTTTCCAACGCCTCCCAAGCACATTCTAAGAAAATCCGATGTTGCGGGTCTATAATAGCCGCCTCTCTCGGATTAAAGCCGAAAAACCCAGCGTCAAATAACTCGATATCTTCCAGTATTGCTCCAGCTTTGATGTAATTGGGGTCATTCAATACAGACGCATCTACCCCCGCCGATAGCAGTTCTTCATCCGTAAAAAAAGTAACTGATTCCACACCGTTTTTGAGATTCTGCCAAAACTCTTCAATATTTTTAGCGCCAGGAAAGCGACCCGCCATGCCAATAATCGCTATACCTTCAACCGAATTATTTATTTCTAAATCGCTCATGAATTTCTTTCCTTTCTGTTCATTAATTGCTTTTGTCGAGTTAAAGCCTGCTGCTGCTTTTTCGCTCGGTTTTGGATCGAATCAAAAGCAGGTTGCTCGTTTTGTTCCTGACTTAAATGTCTCGACAATGCGCCGATTGTTGGATGTTGAAACAGGTCAACAACTGATAACTCTCGCCCTAAAACTTCTCGCAATTTGCTATGTGCCTGGACGATAAGTAATGAATTACCGCCAAGGTCAAAGAAATTATCGTGAATACCCACCTTTTCTAACTGCAAAGTCTCTTTCCAAACAGTAGCGATCGCATGTTCCTCCTGAGTTTGAGGCGCTACATAAGCAACCCCCAAATCCAAACGCGAATTGTCTAGCTTTGGTAGCGATCGCCGATCCACCTTCCCATTAGGCAACAAAGGCAAACTATCTAAAATTACAAACCCCCCAGGCATCATATATTCTGGCAGCTTTTCCTTTAGAAAACCGCGCAATTGTGGAACAATCTTATGAAAAACTTCTTCCTGGAATCGTTTATTTGCATACTCACTCCAAGGACGAATGCCAACCTTAATAGGACTTACCCATTCTCCTGTTCCTGTCTTGGTTAAAGCAAATTCTTCCTCTGGCAATCGCTCCCTAAACACCACATCATAACAACCAACTGCACCAGACCAATTAATCTCAACAGAATAAGGCAATTCCCGACTTAACGCCCATAAATCTTCCGGATCTACCCCAAGATTTTGATTGGTTTGCAGTAGCGATCGCAACTCCCCAACTGTTTCAGACTTTTCCTCCGCTTCTAGCCATTCCAAAACGCGAATTTCGTTCAGCAAACGAGCATTAGGAACTTGTCTAATTCCCAGACTCTTAAACTTTCTATCCGCCAGCAGATTGCGTACTGCTGCCACATTCAATTTTAACTCCTGCCAATCCAACCATTGCAATTCTCCCGTCGTTTTAACCTCAGAATTTACATACAGGATCGCATCGTATTTAAACCGAGTCAGTTCGTTGTGATACCGCCCTCCCTTCAGTTGAATCTGTACGTCACTAATCTTTGGCAAATGTTGTTTGAGGGCGGTAAAAAAAGCTGGGTCAATAACTAGCTCATTGTCCGAATTACAATGCTCTTCTACTCGTTGCTTTAACTGCGCCTTAGTCAGGAAATCGCTCGCGCGATGCACTTGTACGGAAGCATGAAAAGCCTCTAGAAGTGGCAAGCTACGAACCCCACCAATGAAAATACATCCCCCTGGTTTAACAACATTAACAACATTCTCTAAAACATTAACTAAATACTCGATGCTGGGGAAGTTTTGGACTATTTCATTCAGAATCACCGTGTCGATTGCTGCTGTTTCTAATCCTTGCAAGTCATGCGCCATCCCTTGTAAAAGTTTTACTTTAAATAAAACTTCTGGCTGGTGCGTAGTTAACTGTTCTTGAAGATAGCCCAGCGCCACAGATGAAATATCCATTCCCCAGTAGCGATCGCATTCAGGCGCAATTCTTTTCAACAGCAAACCCGTACCGCAACCAATCTCTAAAACTCGCCCCTGTTGCAAAGCCACAATTCGACTAACTGTATTCTCTACGCATTCGAGTATTTCTGCTTCTGGAAACGGCAGATCGGTATAACTATTCGTCCAAACTCTGAGGTTGATTGACGGATCGACTTGGGAAAATTCCCAGCTATAAAACTGGTCGTAAACCGTTTGGATTTGGGACAGATATTGAACTTCTGTTCCCATTTCCGGCATCGATTTATTCGATGGTTTCTGCTGATTAACTACATAAGCAACTAATCGCTCGGCATCTTCTTCTACTAAAACAATAGCATCCTGCACGAGTGGATGTTGTTTCAAAACTGCCTCAATTTCTCCCAGTTCGATCCGGAAGCCCCGCAGCTTAATTTGACTGTCTAACCGTCCCAAAAATTCGATGTTACCATCTGCTAAATACCTGGCGCGATCGCCTGTTTTATAAAGTCTTTCTCCAGGCTGATTACTAAATGGATGGGGAACAAACATTTCCGCAGTTAAATCGCCCCGATTTAAATACCCTCGCGCTAGTCCAGCACCGCCAATATAAACTTCTCCAGGAATTCCCATCGGCACCATTTGTAAATTGCTATCCAGCAAATAAATATCTGTATTTTGCACAGCACGACCAATGGGTGTTTTCCGATCGTTCAAGTTCTCCGAAGCCACAGAATACAGAGTGGCACAAATGGTAGTTTCCGTCGGACCATATCCATTAATAATTTCCAAACCAGGAACTTGCTTTTTAATAGAAATTAGCAAATGTTCTGGAATAGGTTCCACACCTACAAGTAACCTTTGCAAAGCCAGCTTCTGCGAGCTTTGTTCCAGCCAATCAGAGAGTGCCTTAACCTGAAAAGGTGGCACGTAGGCGCTGCAAATTTGACGATCGTTTAACCATTCAACAAACTTTTTACCGTCAGAGCGGATAGTTTCTGGAACGATATGTAATGTTCCCCCAGCTAACAAAGCAGAAAAGATTTCGTAAACCGAAACATCAAAATTTAAGCTTGTCCATAAACTACAGCCATCCCCAGCATTAATAGGCTGTCTGGATTGAAAATCTGCTAACAGGTTAGTTACTCCCAGATGGTGACAGCAAACGCCTTTTGATTTGCCTGTAGAACCAGATGTATAAAGCACATAAGCAAGATTAGAAACCATTACCCCGCTGACGGGATTTAAGCTACTTTCCTCGCTGATTGCTTCCCAATCTGAATCAAGACAGACAATGCTACTAGCGTGCAGTTTTATCCCTCGCTTCTGAGTCAATAAAACTGCCACCTGGGAATCTTCCAGCATAAATGCCAAACGCTCTTTGGGATAAGTGGGATCTAGGGGTACGCAAGCACCACCAGCTTTTAAAATTGCCAAAATTCCCACGATCGTTTCCACAGATCGTTCCAGACAAACTCCCACCAAAACTTCAGGTTTTACCCCAAGTTTTTGTAAGTAATGAGCGAGTTGATTAGCTCGTTCGTTGAGTTGTCGATAGGTAATTTCCTCAGTTTCAAAAATCACTGCGGGGATATCCGGTGTTTGCTCTACCTGCGCTTCAAATAACTGGTGGATGCACCGTTTATCCCACCTAGAAATGCAGATTTTGGCTTGATTCAGCAGTTGCTGCCGTTCTGCTGCGGTCAAAATTGATATATCTTTTAGTCGTTGGTCTGGACGCTCGACAATACTTTCCAACAAGGTTTTAAAATGCCCGATCGTGCGGGTAATTGTAGCAGCATCAAATAAATCTGTGCTGTACTCAATCCACCCGATTAAACCTTGGGAAGTTTCCTCCATATCTAGGCTCAAATCAAGCTGTACCGTTCCAGTGTCAACGGTTAAACGAGTTAAACTTAAACCCAACATTTCCAAAGGTGGCATCGGCGCATTGTGCAAAGCAAACCATACCTGGATTAAAGGATTTCGGCTCAAATCTCGTTCGGGTTGTATTTCTTCTACCAGTTGATCGAAGGGCAAATTTTGGTTAGCATAAGCGCCTAATGCTACTTCTCGAACTCGCCCCAGTAACTCACGAAAAGTGAGATTATCGCTTAAGTTAGTCCGCAGTACCAGAGTATTAACAAAACAACCAATTAGCGGTTCAAGTTCCTGGCGATCGCGGTTTGCAACAGGTGAACCTACCAAAATATCCTGCTGTCCGCTGTAGCGATATAGCAACAATTTGAATGCTGCCAATAGCGTCATAAATAGCGTTACTTTCTCCCGCCGCGAGAGCGCTTTCAGTTCCTGAGTTAGAGATTCAGATAATTCAAATAATTGCTTTTTCCCAGCAAAACTTTGAACGGGAGGACGCGGACGATCGGCGGGTAATTCTAATACCGGCAAGGGTTTTTTTAATTGTTGCTTCCAGTAAGCAAGTTGAGCGTTGAATATCTCTTGTTGCGCTCGCTCCCAAACGGCAAAGTCTGCATACTGAATCGCCAGGGGAGGAACCGATGCAGATTTCCCCTCATAAAATGCTGCCAATTCTCGCAGAAAAACTCCCATCGACCAACCATCAGCAGCAATGTGATGGATCGTCAACAGCATGATATATTCTGTTTGACAAATTCGCAGCAGCGTGCATCGCAATAACGAGCCGCTTTTTAAGTCGAAAGGTTGTCGCGCTTCCTCTTTTATTAGTCGCTGCACTGTCGTTTCTTGCTCTGTTTTTGGCAATTTCTCCAGGTCTACAACGGGCAGAGTTAAACTTAAAGTTGGAGCGATCGCTTGGAATGGTTTTCCATCCCTAGCCATAAAGGTAGTCCGTAAAGCTGCATGACGTTGTGCGATCGCATTCAAACTCTGTTCTAAAACGGCAATATTGAGCGTTCCCTTGATTTCCACCGCAGCAGGAATGTTGTAAAAAGGGTTTCCTGGTTCCAACTGGTCAAAAAACCACAAACGCTGTTGGGCAAACGAAAGCGGATATTCCCCATTGTTTGTTGCAACGCGCGGTATTGCAGTTACTACGGGTTTTGCTATCGCCAATTGTTCGCTTATTTGCATTGCTAACTCGGCAATACTTGGCGCTTCAAGCAACTTAACAATCGATATTTCTACCCCCCAAAGACTCTCGATGCCGTTCTTCAACTCGACAGCCATAATCGAATCGATTCCCAGCAGGTTTAACGACTGTTGCGAATCTAATTTCCCTGGATCTACTTTTAGCGATCGCGCTAACTGTTGTTGCAGGTAAGTTTCTAACAAATGCTGGCGCTGTTCCGGTTCTATTGCCAGGAGATTTTGCCGAGAGAGATGATTATCTTGCTGTTGAAATTCATAAAAATTATCTAAAATACTGGTTTCGATTACATCCAGTTCCCCTGCTAGAAACTTGGCACGAGTAGCGCGGCGCTGAATTTTTCCACTAGAAGTTTTAGGGATACTGCCTGCTTTAATTAAAACTACTGCATAAACTTGTACTTCATGTTCTTCAACCACAGCCTGACGAATTGCAGCGGCGACTTCCCCAATACTTGGTTTAACGCGAAACTCTAATTCTTGCACTACTACCAATTTTTCTTCATTTTCAACTTCTACGGAAAATGCTGCACCGCTGCCTAACCGCAATTTTGGATGGCTGCGTTCGGCGGTCAATTCGATATCTTGCGGGTAAAGATTGCGACCCCGGATAATAATTAAATCTTTGGCTCGACCTGTGATGAAAAGTTCTCCATTGTCCAGAAAACCCAAATCCCCAGTCCGCAAAAATGGCCCTTCATCTGATAGGTAAGCGCGGAAAGTTTGCTCTGTCTCTGCAATTCGATTCCAATAACCTTGACCAATACTTGGCCCGGATACCCAAATTTCTCCCACTTCATCAGGTTGGCAGCGAGTTAATTTTTCGGGATGAACAATAGCAATTTGCTGTTCTGCTATTTGACCGCAACTAACTAACGATCGCATATCCGGCTCAACATTAGTTGAAACTATGCGATCGCTCTCCAGTCCAGAGGCTTTGACTGTTTTAATAATTGGCTTCGCTGCTTTAATTCCACCAGAAACCATCAGCGTTGCTTCAGCCATCCCATAACAAGGATAAAACGCTTCCTGGCGAAAACCACAATCTGCAAAAGTTGCCGCAAATCGCTCTAAAGTATCGTGTCGGACAGTTTCAGCACCGTTAAACGCTACACTCCAACTGCTTAAATCAAGAGTTTGGCGTTGTGCCGCTGTAATCTTTTGAATGCAAAGTTCATAAGCAAAATTGGGGCCGCCGCTCGTTGTACCTTTATAGTGGGAAATTGCTTGCAGCCAGCGATACGGACTCTGCAAAAAAGATGCTGGGGACATCAAAATACAAGGAAATCCACCATATAAAGGTTGCAGAATGCCGCCGATCAATCCCATATCGTGATAAGTCGGCAACCAAGAAACAAATTTACTCTCCGCCGAATGCTCCATCAAACGATAAGTCATGGCTGCATTGTGCAGCAAATTGCCATGACTAAGCATCACTCCTTTAGGCGTCCCCGTCGAACCTGAAGTGTATTGCAAAAAAGCTAATGTATCTTTTTCAATAAATAATTCTTCCCAACCATCTTCTATTCCCCCTTCCAAATTATCCGTAGTCAGCCACCTTAACTCGTTCCCAGGCTGAACTAGAAGACTTCGCACTTTAGGCAAAATAGCCGTTGTGGTCAGAACTATAGCAGCCATAGCATCCTTAGCGATCGCCACAATCCTGGGTGCATTGCGTTGATTGCGCGGCGGATAAGCTGGAACTGCAACAACTCCCGCATACAAACAACCAAAAAAAGCAGCCAAATAATCTAACCCCGGCGGGTAAAGCAATAACGCCCTTTCTCCCCGTAAACCTAAAACTTGCAATTGGGAAGCGATCGCTCTGCTGCGTCGATCCAACTCATAATAAGTCCAGCTCGCCGCATCAGTTTCGACCTCTGGCAAAAAAGTAAAAGCAGATTGCTCCCTCTGGTGCAAAGCCCTGTGGCGCAACAGTTCTACAATTGTCGAGCAATCAACCAGAAGTTCTGGACAGTCATTCGTGGGACAGATCATTCTTTTGAGTGCCAACTCTACTTAATCGCAATCTGGAGAAATCCGGTCTGGGAATTTTGGCGCGGCGCAAGCGTGAGCTACATCTCTAATCGCCGATTTGCTCGATTGAAGTACAACCCAAGCGCTTCGTTTGTCAAGCGCCCAGCATTGATGCTGCTGCACACCAAGCCGTACAGAAATGCGACTGCTTTCCCGCTATAGCAGTAATGGTTTTCGTATCTAATGCCGTATTGCTGAGCTTGACAACTACGACGGCAGTCGGGCTAACTGCTTATTCAACAGCTTTTCAGGAAGCTATTGATTTCTTTTTTCAATTAGCCTCTACTTACATTAGATAACCTTGGTAATTTTGACAAGCATTAAAAGAAAACTTTTTGCAAATTATTTGATTTTTTATATAAGTTATTGTAATATTAAAATAATTTAAAATTAGGTTTAAGTTATTGACCGAAGAGACGCAGAGAGTTATATACAAACATTCCCCCGCCTCAGATCGTCCTCTTCCGGGGACTTCAGATGCCAAATCCGGCTGTAAAACCTTTATTTTTAGAACCAATAAGTTGAAAAGCCTCATCAGGCATCAACCTTCATCTATCCAGAGAAGCAAAAGTCGTAACTTCACCAGACCCTAGAAGTTACTGAATAAAATTTTCATTAAGTTAGCTTGCTATTATCAACTACAGAATGATATTTATTGAAAGTTATTCTTGTTTGCTGGGGCAGATGGCTCTACCAGGACGCTGCAAGCGAAAGATCTTAGCTGCGCCCATCCATCGCCCTGAAATTTTGCACGTTCTTGTGAGGAGACTTGAGTGAAATTGCGATTCCTGAGTAGCTTTGGATTGGCAAGCGCTGTATCAGTATTAGTTTCGACACCAGTATCAGCCCAGATAGCCGAAGTGACTGGCGTGCGGCTCAACCCAACACCGGGGGGCGTAGAAGTCATCTTAGAAACGAAAGACGGCAAACCCCTGCAAGCCTTCAGTGCCAGCTACGGTCAAACTTTCTTTGCCGACGTTATTACTAGCAAATTGCGCTTACCGGGGGGTAACGCATTTCGCGCTGACAATCCAGCACCAGGAATTGCTTCTGTAACCGTTGCGCCATTGGATGGTAACAGCATTCGAGTCACGGTTATCGGTGAGACAGGCGTACCGACTGCACAGGTAAATGCCGCAGCGCAGGGTTTAGTTCTCAGCTTGCGTCCCACTTCCGGGACAACAGCTACCAGACCTGCACCCCTTCCCACACCCACCCGACCACCAGGGGAACCGGGTATGACCCCAGTTGACCCAACCCAACCGCCTGGGGAACCAAGTACCCAACTGCCACCCGTTACACCAACCCAACCACCAACTCAACCGGGTGCAGTGGTTACACCTGCCGAACCAACTCGACCACCAACTCAACCGGGTGCCGTGGTTCCGCCTGTTGAACCAACTCGACCACCAACTCAACCGGGTGCTGTGGTTCCGCCTGTTGAACCAACCGCACCAGGAACTCAAAGACCAAGCGAGGAGCAAGTTGAGATTGTGGTTACAGGGCGACAACAAACAAGATATGGCGCGCCTTCTGCAACAACCGCGACCAGAACAGATACACCATTACGCGACGTGCCGCAATCGATTCAAGTTATCCCCCAACAGGTAATAGAAGATCAACAAGTTTTCCGACTCGATGAAGCACTCCGCAACGCCAGCGGCGTTAGGGCTGATGATAGTTTCGCGGGTACGTTAGACAGGGTTAACATTCGCGGTTTTTCTCAAGATGTGTTTTTGAGAAATGGATTCAGACAGGCTCAATTTGGTCTGCGAGAAACAGCCAACGTCGAGCGCCTGGAAGTACTTAAAGGCCCCGCTTCTGTTTTATACGGCAATATCCAACCAGGGGGAGTAGTTAACCTGGTGACGAAACAGCCTTTGAGCGAACCATTTTATTTTGCTGAATTGACAGTAGGTAGTTTTGCCACCTATCGACCTCGAATTGATATTTCCGGGCCGTTAAATCCAGATAGAAGCTTGCGCTATCGGCTGAATGCCTCTTATGAAACCTCCGATGGTTTCCGCGACTTTAACCAAAATGTCCAGCGTACTTTTGTCGCCCCCGTATTAACCTGGAACATCAGCGACAAGACAACTTTAACCTTGGAGTTTGATTATTTAAACGATAAACGACCCTTTGATGAAGGGATTGTCGCCATCGGTGACGGTATTGCTGACATTCCCTACGATCGCATTCTCACCAATCGGGACGCTGAAAATCAAAATGAAGAATTTGGCGGCAGCTATCAACTGGAACATCGTTTTAGTGAAAACTGGACGCTCCGCAACTCTTTCCGCGCCCTGTCGTCGAATGTGTTTAACTTCCGCCTGACCTCTTGGTTTATCGAAGACACAGGCATATTTGAAAGGCGATGGAGATCTAACGATGACTTATTCCAAAGTTTTGGATTGCAAACCGATTTAGTGGGTAAATTTAGAACCGGGCCAGTCAATCATACGCTTTTAGTTGGCGTCGATCTAAACCGTCAAACCAGGGGAGGCACGCAAAGGGGTTTGCCTGAAGATCCGGGATTTTCCATCGACATTTTCAACCCAGTTTTAGAAACCGAGAAACCTGGTTTATCAGATTTGACCAACTTCCTCCGCGATAACAAGATCCGCACCGATACCGCAGGTTTTTACATCCAAGATCAGATCGCGCTTTTAAGCAACTTGAAGTTACTAATAGGAGGGCGTTTCGATCTGCTAGATCAAGAAACTAACAATTTCTTGACCGATACTAATTTTAGTCAACAGGATAATGCTTTTAGTCCCCGGATTGGCTTAGTTTATCAACCGATTGAGCCAATTTCCCTTTATGCCAGCTTTAGTCGGTCGTTCACTCCTTCGAGTGCAATTGGATCTGATGGTTCAACCTTGGAACCTGAAAAAGCTACGCAATACGAAGTTGGGATTAAAGCTGAGTTTCTCAATGGAGGACTTTCTGCAACGGTGGCAGCTTTCGACATTACTAAGCAAAATATTCCCACTATCGATCCCAACAATCCAGACTTCAGCATTCCTATTGGTGAGGTGAGAAGTCGAGGAATTGAACTCGATTTTGTAGGCAGAATTACACAAGGTTGGAATATTATTGCATCCTATGCTTACACCGATGCAGAGATTACCGAAAGTAATGATTTTACAGTAGGAACTCGATTGTATAACGTGCCGAAACACAGTGCCAGTTTGTGGACTACTTACGAACTTACAAGAGGTAGTTTGCGAGGTTTAGGGGTAGGATTTGGCTTGTTTTTTGTCGGCGATCGCACTGGAGATCCCAGTAATACTTTCAAGTTACCCAGCTACCTGCTTGGCGATGCAGCGATTTTCTACCGAACAGGTAATTTAAGAGCCGGACTCAATTTCAAAAATATTTTTAATGTCGATTACATCCGGTCGAGTTCGAGCTTTAGAGAGTCTGTTTATCCGGGCGATCCTTTTACCGTTCTTGGTACAGTCTCAATCGAGTTTTAAAGGCGATTCGGTCAAGCGTATAAAAGCGCAGGGGCTAGGGACGAATGACACCAATGTTTTCTTTCCCCTAACCCCTAATATCGTGTCCGGTTGCATCGGTATGGCACGCGGGCTTCGCGGGTTTAACTAGATATCTCGTGCTTCCCTATACTGGTTGGTAAAACCCGCCCCTACAACATCAAAAAATCCTAGCCCCTAGCCCCTTCTTAGGTGGAGAAAGAGAGTGGACATATTTTAATGGGACAAGAAAATCAGCCAACCAGTATGCGAACGTTCTCGATCGTTTGGGGTGGACAGATAGTTTCGATTCTGGGATCGGAAATGACGAATTTTGCCACAACTATTTGGGCTTGGCAACTAACTGGTGAGGCAACACCTTTGGCTTTAATTGTTTTTTTTACCCATACACCCAGAGTCATTGCTGCTTCCTTTGCCGGAGTTTTAGTCGATCGCTGGAATCGCAAGCAGTTGATGATGATAGGCGATACAGCAGCGGGAATTTCTACAATTGCCATTCTTTTACTGTTAGTAACTAACCACCTGGAAATATGGCATTTATACATTTGTGGAGCAATTAACGGATGGTTTGGCTACTTTCAAGAATTGGCCTATTCAGCTTCTATGTCTGCGATCGTCCCCCAGCAGCATTACGTGCGAGCCACCGCGATCGCATCATACATTTCCTATTCTGGCTCGGCAATTTTTGCCCCAGCACTGGCTGGAACGCTCTACTATATTATTGGTTTGCACGGAATTTTAGCGATCGATATTGCCTCTTTTGCGATCGCTCTGGGTACAATCTCATTCGTGCATATTCCCCAACCAACAGCAGGGGATAGGAATTATATCAGCAGTGGGAATATTTGGCAAGAGCTAACTTTTGGTTTTCGCTATATTATCAAGCGTCCCAGCCTTTTGGCAATTGTTGTTTTCTTGCTGAGTTGTAACTTAGTTGCCAATGCAGGTAGTGCGATCGCCGCGCCGATGATTTTAGCGAAGAGCGGCAACGATGCAGCAGCGTTTGCCAGCGTGCAATTTGCCATCGGTGTCGGTGGGTTAGTTGGTGCTGTCGGATTGAGCATTTGGGGTGGCCCAAGTCGTCGCATCCACGGGCTATTGCTGGGCGGCGCACTAGGATATATCAGTAGCATGATGCTGGGTTTGGGGCGGATAGCATCAATTTGGATGGTGGCTGGCTTTTTTGAAGCTTTCTTTTCACCTTTTTTCGGTAGCTGCAATCAAGCCATTTGGTTATCGAAAGTAGAACCCCAAGTCCAGGGGCGAGTCTTTGCCTGCCGCTACCTAATTGCTCAGATTACTTCACCACTGGGACTGGCGATCGCCGGACCATTAGCCGATCGTATTTTCGAGCCAGCAATGATGTCTGGCGGCAGTCTAGCTGGAATATTGGGCGGCATGTTCGGCACTGGAGCCGGAGCCGGGATGGCACTTCAGTATACTTTATTAGCTGGCTGTGGCGCGTTGATTTGCTTGGGTGCGTATACCTTCCGCTTACTGCGTGACGTGGAAGACCTGGTGCCAGACCACGAGCATTCGTAAACGAAATTAAGCTGCGATCGTCGGAAACAGTTGACTCATATGTTAGGTGTTAGGTGTTAGGTGTTAGGTGTTAGGTGTTAGGTGTTAGGTGTTAGGTGTTAG
>CAYXCW010000002.1:68810-78210 GCA_964463555.1 uncultured bacterium | reverse complement strand
GTGGAATCTTCTTTGCTTAAGTTGTGAGTGGTAGAGCGGGGGATGTATTTTGAAAAACGCTTGCGCTCATCTCACTTTATCAGCGTACCAACTCGTAATACTGTTCAAAATCTGTTCGTTCGCACACCTTGCCTAACTTTTGATACTCTCGCTTCATTGCCAGCATTAGATGCTCCATACTTATGACACCGCTGTCTTCTGCTGCCCGAAAAGCTGCTGCCAGGGCTACATTTTTGATGTTACCCCCAGCGATCTTGAATTTGCGGGCTAGAAACTCAAAATCTATCTCCTCTGCTAGGGGTGTTTGAGGTGGGAAAATCCCGCGCCAAATTCGCAGGCGATCGCGCTCGTCTGGAAAGGGAAATTCGATGCTAAAATGCAACCTCCGCACGAAGGCATCGTCTATATTTTTACTGAAGTTGCTGGCTAAAATTATGACTCCTTCGTACTCTTCTACTCGCTGGAGTAGGTAGTTAATTTCAATATTGGCATAGCGATCGTGGGCATCTTTAATGTCAGAACGTTTGCCAAATAAGGCATCTGCTTCATCAAAAAAGAGAATGGCATTGCTGGCTTGCGCTTCTGCAAATACGCGGCTGAGATTCTTTTCTGTCTCGCCGATATATTTGCTGACAACGAGGGAAAGGTCTACTTTGTAGAGGTCTAATTCCAATTCCTTTGCTAGAATTTCGGCACTTAGGGTTTTACCCGTGCCAGAGTTTCCAGTAAACAGGGCGATCGCTCCTTTCCCCAAGCTGAGTTTGCGATCAAATCCCCAGTCTATATAAACCCTTGTGCGATATCGCACCTGCTGGCACAATTCCTGCAACTGCGTCAAGGTATCTTTGGGCAAAACTAAATCCTGCCAAATCCTTTTAGGGGTTATTTTTCGGGCAAAAGTCACTAAATGCCGACTGGACTCCTGGCGGCATCCTTTCAGTAAATCCTCTAGGGTTATTGTGTAATTTGTTGCCGATTGCAAGCGAGCTTGGCTTTCTGCATGAGCGATCGCGCGTTGAATTTGCCCGCCACTGAAGCGAAAGGCACTGGCGAGGTAGTCCAAATTGACATCGGAACCGATCGTTTGACTGCCATTGAGGTGAGTTTGCCATAATAGCCGCCGCGATCGCTCGTCAGGTAAGGGCAACTCGATCGGGATAAATGGATACCGCCATCCATCTTTGGGTTGCCAGGAAGCGTGACTTCCCAGAAATATCAATCCGGGGAATTGTGCGATTTCTCGTTCCACCAGTTGCGCGGCAATTTGAGACTTTGATTCGTCTGCCAACAGTTCGTGCCAACCATCAAGATAGATGACGCTGCGGTAAATTCGAGCTTCCCGGAATGCCACAGCGATCAAGGTAAAAAATGGCACATCTGCTTTGAGCATGGCGGGTAAATCTAGCAGCAGTAGCGATCGCTTTCTACCATAGGCAACGGCTTCAGCACAGGCTTTTTTGCCCGTTCCTGCCGCACCGTGGAGCAAACAAAGCCAGGAAACAGCGATCGCCTCTAAAGAGATTAGCTGCTCTAGCAGGGTTTTGACGGCTTCTGGCAGCACGAGACTGTGCAGGTGACGTTGGGGGATAATCCGTTGTACCAGGGGGATAGGGTGGCAGAGACGGGAATCTAGGCGATCGCTTTCTAGGAGGAATTCGGTAATGCGATCGTCGAGTTTGAGAGAACGACTGAGCAGGGGAGAAGGGCGATCGGCTGGGTCGTCGTGGAGCAGAAGCAGGTTGTAGTCTAGTAAAGGAGAACCTCTGATGAATGCTTCCCGTGCATTAACTCGTTCTTCGAGGGAGTAGCAAAACAAACGCAATGCCAGATCGACAGAGGGGCGTTTGCGAGTGACATCATCTTGTAAGTAAGCGTAGAGTTTCTGATAGCGTAGGTCTAATTCTGGGGCTAAGGTTAAGAGTATCAGATCGGTTTCAAATAAACTTAAATTGAAAATTTGTTGTAAGTAAGGTAGGCGTAAGGTAACATTTTCAGCTTGAGTTTCAGCCATGCGCTGCTGGATTTGGGCGTGCAACTGCATGACTCTGGTTTGAGTTTCATTCCAGGATTGTTCGGGTTGTTCGTTGGCTATTAAACCATCAATTTCTTCATCAGAGATATGGAGTCCTTGAAATTCAGCGGTGATGTTTGAATTGCGGCGCGATCGAAATTGTTGGATTGCCATTTCCAACAGCCAATCCAGACGGCGGAACTCGTCGCGTAGGTGTTCGAGGTTGGTAGTGTAGGGGGGCATAGTTTATCGACATTCTGATTGCTTGAGGATGCGAGCGATCGCCTTTCTCAAATCCTCCTGATGATTGCTCGCACTACTATGGTAGAGGGCGCTGGCGAATCCGATCGCACTCTACCACTGTAAACCGCCCTTCAAATTGCAATTATTCAGTCTGTAATAAATTCAGCAATAGTATGGCTGGTTCCTCTGGGGTATGGGGACGAAACCGCAGGTATATGACACCCGTTGGTGATGGCAACCCCAAGCGATAGATAAGTTCGCCATAGTCGCGATCAAAGCTTAAAATCACCTCGCTGCACTACTGGCGCTAAAATAGGTAAAACCCATTCGCAGTTTATGCCAGCCAAGGATGTTTATCATCAACAAGTTAAAAATGCCCTAATTAAAGCTGGTTGGATGATTACCTATGATACTTATCAAATCAAGTTTAGGGAAATCAAGCTCTACGCCGATCTCGCAGCCAAAGCAATGTTTGCGGCTCAGCGGGAGCAACAGCAAATAATTGTTGAGGTGAAAAGCTTTCCTGACTTTTCACGGCATCTTGCAAGCTGGACAGAAAAAGATGAGTGTGAGCAACAATTTCTCCTCCTTGTCCCCCTTGTCCTCCTTGTCCCCCTTGTCCCTCTATTTGCGAGTTTCAGAACTTCCCGTGAAAAGTAAGAAAAGCTTTCTGGGAACTTCACGAGTTCGAGACTTTGAAGCGGCGCTAGGTCAATATATCCTCTACAGGCTTTACTTGGCGCAACTATTTCCCGAAGCAATTTTATATATGGCAGTAAGTGATGCAATCTATCGGAGTTTCTTTCTCAAAAGTGCGATTCAATTTGCAGTGACAGAATTGGATATAAAGCTGATTGTTTTTGATGTCGAGCAAGAGGTGATTGTGAAATGGATCGGTTGAATACTTATCGAACCATTATTAAGGAAGTGCTGACTCGTTACTATGAACTCGATCTAGAGCAACCGACTGATGGCATTGAGCCGATTTTGGCGTTTGACGAGGTTCGAGATCACTATTTTTGGGCGCAGGTTGGCTGGAACCAAACGGGGAGAACTTGTGGAAGTACGGTTTATCTGCGGATTAAGGATGGCAAAGTTTGGGTGGAGGAGGATTTAACGGAGGATGGGGTGACGCAGGATTTGCTGGAGGCAGGGATTCCCAAGCATGATATCGTTTTGGGATTTCAGCATCCTCGGGAGCGCGCTCTGACTGAGTTTGCGGTTGCGTAGAATGATTGGCTTAAGGTGGGTGATGCGTTACTTTGTTAACGCACCCTACAAGATCTGATAATTTAAGAGTTGCCCCACAACAATGGTTGGATAAGGTAATTAATGGTAATTTAGAGCCAAGATTACACATTGCCCGAATTGCCGATCTAAGATAAAATAATCTCCAAGATGAAGGGGATGGTGATTTGTCCACTCGCCTTCGTTTGATTAAGACATTTGTGACCAAACATTACAGCGAGCAACTCAAATCGCAAGAGATATTTCAAGTTCACGACAGAAACGAAAATAGAATAAGCTCTGGCAGAGAAAAATTTGGGAGCATTTGATTAGAGATTCAAACCATCAATTTCTTCATCAGAGATATGGAGTCCTTGAAATTCGGCGGGGATGTTTGAATTGCGGCGCGAGCGAAATTGTTGGATTGCTCTTTCCAACATCCAATCCAAACGGCGGAATTCGTCGCGGAGGTGTTCGAGGTTGGTGGTGTAGGGGGACATAATTTCGCCCGATCGTATTTAGGGTAATCTTTATCAATTCGATCGCACTAATGTCATTATCCTAATTGATGTAAGGGAAGGAGTTAGATCACCGAGGGTTCCTCCGGATAGAAATTGGTGCAGAGGAAACCGAGCCGACCAACAGCGGTAGCCCTTTTACGGAAGCATGAATAGTGTTGCGGTAGATCACCCAAACCTGGTAGATTCCAGGTAAATGGAAACTCTCGTATTTTGATAGCGAATAATGCTTAGAAACTCTCTGCCCCGGTAGCAGCAGATCAAAGTGTTCTGAAGAAGGAACACCAGCCCTGACCTGATAAGCAACCCGATTCTCATACCCCGGTGGACCTTCCACACTGAGGTAGACCTCGCCAGATTCCGGTGGGGATGAGGGATGATTGAAGAGCAGGCGTTGGTTGACCCCCAAAGGCTGACTGCTGCGATTGATCAGCGCGATATCCAACGATAGCGGGTCATCCACCGTACTCATCAAAGGATTGATACTGATCTCGACCACCAATGGACAAGAAAACAACGGGATCTGGGAGCGAGAAAACGGTTTGGTGGGTGTAGAAGCGACTTGATCGCGTGTTGGCGTCGGTGGGCTGACTGTGTCAAGCTTGAGCGTTTCCGGGTGTGAAACAAGTGCATCGATGTTTTCCTGTTCCGGGCGCAGTCTCATGACATACAAACGATTTAAGGCACTGTCTGCCTTACGTTCTATTTCCCTTTCATCTTCATCCAATTCGTGAATGCGAAACCCACCTCCACTTCGTCGATAAGCCTGTGCAGCCAACCCGAACATCTCACGCTCCGCAGCAACACTGGCAATTGGCAGCCATTGATCCGCAGAAATTTCCAGTTCGTCAAGGCGTTCAGCATCGAACTCTAACGCGGGTAATGGTAATGGGATTCGAAAAGACGGCGGTTGTGAAAATTTCTGCATCTCAGCAGTGAGCAATTCTTGACCGCGATCGCTCAAGCGATCGCGATATTGATCAGCCCTCGCCAGCAGTTCTCTTGCTTCATCAAATCGTTCCAGCGCCCACAAAGCATGGGCAAATTGGTAGAGTACCACTGGATCAGCAGGGTTGCGATTCACTGCCTCCTGATACAGAGTTAAGGCCCGATTTGTGCAGCCTTCCACGAACCAAAGTTGATTTGCTTGTAGAAACAACCGCAGAGCCTCAGTGCTTGCCATTAGTTTACTCCTTTGTGTTACCGAATATAGGTTTCAATCACCCCGCTGACCTGGTCTGCAAGCGTGAGTTCGATCCCAGGTTTGATCTCATCCTCCTTAAGCTGATTCAATTGATCGGCCAGACCCGCATCTGGAACCACAACCCCCGTCGGATTTCCCCCCGCGCCCTGGATATGATCGGCAACATCTCGCATATCAGTGGCGATCCCCGCAGGGGGTCTTCTACCCGGAAGCGCTGGCAGGTATAACGCGACCACATCCGCAGCGGTATGGAGCATCTGACGAGCTGCATCCGCCCTCAGAATGCGGGAAGGTTCACCGCGTGCAGCGGCTGGCCTTAACACTGACAGGATTGCCTCCACCACGGCGAGTTCTCGATTCACTCGTGCTTGAGCGGTAGAAAAGATTGGGGTCACCGCTGCCATTCCCTCCAAATTGCCGATCGCGCGGAGATAATTAAACGCCCGTTTCGCGGCTTTGAGCCAATGCCTATTAGCTGCCTCATCCAGGGCCAGACGACGCATTAAAGCTGCATATCGACCTAGAGCCACTGGTTCTAGCTGTGGTGGTGCTTGATCGAGATAAGCCTCTTGAAACTCCGCTCCAGACGGTTCCGTTCTAAAAAATTCATCTCCAGTCACACTACTAATCGCATGGATGCCAAGAATTTTGGTAATTTCAATGAAACGCCCACCTTCAACTAACGCCCGCCAAAACGTATTGATCCGTGCATCCGCTAGATGAGCCAAGTCCCCAGCCAGTTCGGTGCGCCGACCTCGATCGAGAATCTCTTCCTTGCGCCAGCGTCTGGTTCTACCGCCACTGCCGCTGGCCGGATAAATGTTCATATAGAGGAATTCCAGGTCGGGGCGCTCCGACGTGCGACTGACAAATTCTGCGATCGTTGCAGCCGCCGCTGCACCTGCCGCATCTTCCGTAGGAGCCGTAATTTCAAACTCTTCACCGAAATCAATATCACCGGGGAAGGGCTGCACCCGGCTCTGAATCCCACTGCCACCAACTAACAGTCGGGGGGTAACGCTGGTATCAGGTGGCAGGGTGGCAGGGGGACGTGAGCGAATCTGTGCTCTCAAATCGAATACCGATGGCGAAACCCGTTGCAAATGCCATACCACCACGATGCTGCCATAGATCCATTCTACTCGACCGCTGCCATCCGTCACCGGAACTCGATAGATGCCGCGGCTCCGATCCACAATCTGAACATTCGGATTTTCTGCCAATACCACTTCAACCAAGGCTTCAGATCGTTGACGCTGGATTGTCGCAATTTCAAGATCGATGCGCTCCTGTTCTGCTCTCTCTGCGGGTGTGGGGCGTCTACTAGAAGGCGGTTCAGGGCGTTGGCGGACTAGGGCTGCAATGCGCTGACTGGCCTCCTGTAAGGCGCGGCGTGCGTCAGCTACAGAATAAGTCAGATTAACAGGCAAGATGCCTGATGAAGCATCTCGAACTCTTGACATCGCAGCGTTGTAACGATCTCGGTAGGTTGCTTGCGTCCGTCCACTCAGGGCATTGAAATGATCCTTCAGGCGCCTCCCGATCTCCTGCATCTGCTGCGGGCTGATAATTACCCCTGTTCCCCGTGCGTGTTCAATTTCCCATAGGTAAGCTTCAATCTCACGGCGATTACTTAGTTCTGGATCGCTCCATTCTGTCCGAGTAATATTCTGTTGATGTTGCAGCACATGGACATACTCGTGCATGATTGTACTGAACAACCAAGGCGCATTGACGAACGCTGGATCATAGATTTCTACCCTCGATGGCCCATGCGGGATGTGATTACCCGTCGTCGGGTCTATGTCATAGTTAGTCGTCGTTAGACCCTCCCCAGAGGTGGTCTCCCGACCATAGGTGAACGTCACCAACGTCCCATTGATGAATCCGCGCGCTTGCAGGTTACTGACCACAACATGGAGCGCATCCTGGAACCGTCCCAGGCGGATGTGACGGTTCGCCAAAAAGACCGTTCCTTCATCCAGGGAGGGAGCTGTCTCAGAGGGTGCATTGGTGAGAATGCGTTGGGCAGTCGGCCACAAGGCAGTCCCGATCGCCCCCTGGAGCGCACTCATCATTGCCTCATCACCCGCTAAGGCCGCTTTTTCCGCATCACTGGCTTCTGCCAGGGCCGCCAGGATTAACTGTGGATCGCCTCCTGATGTTCCCAACAGCTCCCGCAGGCGTTCATTTAGGGGTCGCTGACCCGGAGAGATGATGGTTATGCCACCCTGTTCTGCCGGAGCCTTCATGCCTGCTAAGAGTTCATCAATGGAAATCCTTTCGGCAGACGGTTCCACCCGAACAGGCTGTAACCTGCCATGAATGTAATCGAGAGACAGCGACGTTCCAAATCGGACAGCCCGCCCCCAGTGCCAGTGGTACAAATTCCAGCTCTTTTCCCAAACCTTCCGCTGCAAAAGACGCGCTTCGGCAGAGGCAATCAAATCAAAAATCAGAGCGAGACCGGCATCCATTTGAGGGCGCACGTTAAAGGTAAAAGAGCCGCGATCGTAAATCAGACCCACCGAGGGGCTAAGCGCCGCAATCAGAGGTGCTTGACCAATGGCTCTCAGTCTTCCTTCTAGAGCAAGCACTTCGACCAGCCCTAGCCAATCCACGCTGCCTGTCAAGGTTCCTGTCAAGATCATGCGGGGACCGATCGCCACCGGCATGAAAAATTGTCCCGTGCCGCTATACCTACCACTTGAGGGATCCAAGGCTAAACGAATATCGCGCAGAACCCCAGGTCCATAGCGCAGAAAAACCTCAAACAACAGATCCACCCGCGCTAGTACCCCGACTCTCACCAAAAACAAAGGCGGAGGGAGTTCAATCAGCGCTTCCCACAGCGGCACAGCGGCAATGGGAAGATTGAAAATTTCCTGATTTTTTTCCTCAGCCTCAAAAACAGTGATAGATGGAAAAACAATCTCGGTTGTAGAACTAGGAGTAGAAGCTGGGGGCGCAGTAGAAGGCACTGTCACCGTAACCCCACCTGGAGCAGTCGGAGGCGCTCCTGAAGCTGAGGGGACGACAGAAGGCAGACCGGGCGGCGGTGGTGTAGGTGGGGTTACTCCTGGGGCGGGGGCTGGTGTCACAGTTCCACTTCCACCGGACGTGAAAGGCGATTGTGGCTGGCGTTGGAGCAATCCGGGAGCCACAAAGGTAATGGCATCAGGTGAGATAGTTTGACCACTCACAATTTGCTGTGCTACAGCGTCTGCTTCCTGTTCCAACGCATCTCCCGGTCTGCTGAGCACAGGTTTCATCAAACCCGGTACAACAGCACCATTCCCCTGCTGCACGACATGGGTCAACTCATGGGCCAACAGCTTCTGACCTGCCGTTGTTTGAGGTTGTAACTGTCCTCGACCGAAGTAAATATCTCGTCCCGTTGTGAATGCCTGTGCTTTAATCAATGAAGCCGCCTCAGCAGCGGGTTGATCGTGGTGCACCCGGATATCACTGAAATCTTGACCAAACCGCGACTCCATGAATGATCGCGTTTCCCCATCCAAAGGATTCCCTGTTCCACTACGCTGCATTGCAGATTCAAACCCTTCAGGAATAGCAGATAAACTACTTTCACCCTTTCGTTGAATCTCCTCCTTCTCGCATTCCTCACATTTACGCTGAATCACCCGCCCAACATAACTATTCCCATAACTCCTCTGCAACTGCCGCAACATCCCAACCTGCGACGAACTCCTCAACACCCCAACAAACTTACTCGGCGGCGTTTCTGGACTGCCTCCACCGATCGCCCTTACCATGCGATCGCTCATCACCCCATTGCGATCGCCCTCCATTTCCGCAGCCACGTTAGTATCCTGCACCGGAGGATGAGCGGTTGCACTAGCCTTGGCAGCTTCAGGAATTGCAGTAGAAGAAGATTCAGACATGTTAGGTGAGAGGTGGTAGGTGGTAGGTGATAGGTGGTAGGTGAGAGGTGATAGGTGGTAGGTGGTAGGTGGTAGGTGATAGGTGGTAGGTGATAGGTGGTAGGTGGTAGGTGGTAGGTGGTAGGTGGTAGGTGATAGGTGATAGGTGATAGGTGATAGGTGATAGGTGATAGGTGATAGGTGGTAGGTGGTAGGTGGTAGGTGTTAGGTGATAGGTGGTAGGAAAGAGGGAATAAGCCTAAAACCTAGAACCTAAAACCTAAAACCTAAAACCTAGAACCTAAAACCTAAA
>CAYXCW010000002.1:62402-68710 GCA_964463555.1 uncultured bacterium | reverse complement strand
CCTAAAACCTAGAACCTAAAACCTAAAACCTAAAACCTAGAACCTAAAACCTAAAACCTAGAACCTAAAACCTAGAACCTAAAACCTAAAACCTAAAACCTGATTCCCCAGCCAGGGTATTTCCCAAGTCGAACTTTCAAAACCAGCCATCCGCAAAACCATCTGCAAAGGACAGGTGAGAAACCGCACGGCGATCGCATTCCCAGAAACCTCGATCGCTGCCTGACTTTCCAAAAAATTGCGACACAGATAAGCCGGACTGCTATCGGCAAAAGCACCCAATTTTGCTGAAAATCCCCGAACAATGGCGGAACTGACGGCAGCTAGGTTCAAATCCCATGCTGGATCGCCCAACAATGGCTCGGTTTCAGAATAGAGAGAGAACCAGTTTATAGCCTCTGGAGAGGCGGCGACGAGCGAAGGCTGGTATATAAAAAGACTGGGACTACTCGTAACTTCTCGATAGTGAGCTTGAAACGCCTCGGCAAATGCGGCGTGCATTTCCGGTGTCAGAGTTGCGCCATATTGCTGTATCAATTCTGACTTTGGAGGCTGGGATAAACCGGCAAATAATGCTAATCCCCTGTCCTGCCGCGCCTGTTGTGCGTTCGGTTGCCCCAAACACTGAAGCGCGATCGCCCACAACAATATCCCTATTTTAGAAATTCCTTCCGGTTCTGGATAGGGACAGCGCTGTAAGAAATCGTACAGTTCCAAATCGGCGATCGCGCCTACCAATAAAAATATCCCACCATAGGGCGTAACAACTCGCTGGCTGATGGGTTGGGGCGTTTCCACCTGCAAATCCCGCAGCAAAGTTACCACTTCCCTTCCAGTCAATTCTCGCATCAGAGACATCAGCAATTGTTGTCCGCTACCTCTTCTCAATTGGTTAAGCGTTGCAGTCCAGTTCTCCGATCCGAGATGGGAGAGAAATGCCGCGCGATCGCTCATTGCCGCTACCGTTTGCCTCAGTTCCAGCACATCGCGGATAAACCGTGCCAAGTTCACATCGGACCCCAATTCGGGATGCTGGCGCAGTAAGTTCAAATACAGGCGCATTACATCCCGCGACGGAGTAAACGTCAGCGTCAAACCGTTGCCCAATAAAGCACGCAGGCTTTGAACCCAGGCGGGGAGGGTGTTGGGCAGAATGACTCTGGGACTTGGTGGTAGCAGGCATTGAGACGCGATCGCATCGACTTCCTCATCCCCCAAATGCGCCAGCAGTAAATCCAAACTCCCCCGTCGCGTCAGTTCCAGCAGCGCATCCCGTCCCGTATCCCCATCTTTTATGAGTACCTTCAATGCTGCTTGACCAACAGAATCCGATCGCAAAGAATCAAATTCTTCGTAGTACCAATAATCCCATGCCCGACCTCGCAATAGGTCTTCCAGAAAGCTGGCTAAAAACTCGCCCCGATTTGAAAAAATGACCGCCGAACTGCCAGAATAACTCAAGGTTTGTAGAATGCTTTTGTAAAGAGCATCTGCCCAAGTTGCTGCCAGTTGGCGATCGTCCAATTGGGTAGGATCTAGAGTGAGATTGACTTCCATATGCCGGATAAAGCAAATCGGATCGTCGCTGTCCGTGAAATCGGCAATTCGATCGTCCAAGGCACGGGCAAGCAAATCGGTGGCAATGCGATCGAGACGGCGCTGGATGGCATTGTCGTGCGACCCTACATTGTATTGAGCATTGAACTGTTGGATGTGGATTTGCTGCATAGTTCAGTTAGCCGATAGTATCGTTTCCTTCTTGCCACTTGCGGATACCCACAACGCGATCGCTCCGATTGTCCACCAGCAGTTCTACAGCAGTACGTGCGGGGACTCTCCAGAGCATTTGTTGCAGGTTATCGGGAGAACAAGGTTTGTCGATTCGCACTGGTTCGTCACTAACCTTAATATCTAGTTGTCGCTCTCGGATGATTCCTATTGCTTCCGCAAATGTTCGATCGTACACATCCATAACCACGAGTTCATTCGAGTTGGTTAATCCATTCAGCGAGGTATTCAATAGTTCGCGAAATCCACAATTGGAAAAATCTCGCACCATTTTGATCAAGACTTCACCGCGATTCAAGGCAGTGTCAACCTGGGTAAAAAACGTATATCGACGTTTGGCGATCGCTTGTGACTCGAAGCGTTCTCGATCTTCCATTTCTTTGGTCTCCTTTAATATGAATGTTAACTAATCGCAGTCTCTAACCCCGATCGTTCTGTAACCTTGGTTCTACGATTTTTACCAGATCTAATTCGCAGCAAAGCCACTCAAAAATTGCTTCAAAACCGCTAAAGAAAGGTTGAATCCAATAATGTAAAGATCGACCCGTAATCAACTGTTTGCGAACTGTATTACAAATCTTTTCAATTTTGTTTCCTTTTACAGTTACGCAAGCCAGCAATACACCCTCTTCTTCATCGCAGTCAGCGCAGTGAACTAGCAGCGCATTACAAATACAGTCCAGCAAAAGTTGAGCAAACATCACTGCCATCAGAATCAGCGCATTGTATTGGTCGTTATCATTAGCTGCTGCTTGAAATTTAGCTTCAATTTCTGCGACTTTAGCAGGCAGATCGCAGCGAATTTCGGGTTCCTGTTTGTAGAACTCCAAAACATAGTTACGAATCTGATAGAAGCTGGGAACAAAAGCACCCGTCGTAGGCGTGGTTGCTGTGTTTGCTATTTTTTCTCCCTCTTTAGCTGCTCCAACAGAAGTTCTCAACCCTTGAATAACTTTGAAACATTCACGCACCTGGCCTAAAAAGCTTTCATCAGGAATCAAACTTTTGCGCGGTTCATCTGCCTTTTTTTCAAAAATACCAAACCGAAATGTTTCCCGAATGCGCGACGGTTCGCAACGGGTGTTACTGCAACCATTATCGCGAATTAGAGCAGTAATGGGTTTGGCAGGTTCTTCATCATAGAAGAGAACCAGACAATATTCCTTTGCTGGTTCATCTCCGCGAGTTTTGGGGGTGCGAATTTTAGTTCCGCAATAAGGTTCTTCTTCTTGTCGCTGTTTTTCCAAACAGTCGAGGATGTTAAAAGTTTCCGGCTGACACAAAACAATGTCGTTGCCGCAGCAGTCTATCGCATAACCCGGTTCAACAGTAACGCTGCCGTCGCAACAAGGATCGCACCGCACGGCTAATCCACAAACTACACCCGTTCCTACTAAGTAACGATTGTGTAATTTGTTCTTTTCAATAACGTAACGTTGTGCAGCTTCAAGGTCTTTATCAGTGAGAAGTTGTCCGCCAAAAAATCGCGGTCGCTCGAAGCATTCCACATCCCCACAAGTGGGACAGGCTCCGGGTTGAGTCTTGGTTTTCTTCGGCTTCTTTGCAACAGGTTTACTTGAAGATGAACGAGTAGAGTATGGCATGAAACAAGAACCTCATAATTGACGTAGGGTTTTAGAAATCAACAAAGTTATTTTTCTGGACAAAATTTTGCACCACCTCCTTACTAGGCATCTTCGGACTTTGGGCGATCGCCAATCCAAAACCAACTTTCAAAAGTGCCTCCTTGAAGGCCAAAATTGCTACCGCGAGGGCGATCGCCTGTAGGCAACTCTCCTCGCACAAATTCCGCGTCTATTGCTCTAGCTTGAGCCGGATCTTTGTTATCCAGAACAAAATCGCCCCGCAAATGTATCCAGAGTTCATTAATTTCCGTCTCACTCCTTGTAAATCTCAAAGTTCCGTTATCAGTGGAAAAGAAGCGATTGTCAAAGATAAACGCCGCTGCCTTTGCCATAGGTTCCCCAATTTCTTGGGCAGCAATAATCCGATCGCCGTCGAAATTAACTGGCTCAACAGGAATGACAATCCCTTTAACGGGACATCGACAAAGAAAACCCAGCCTCTCCGAATTGGGATCGTTGTTTTCAAGCAATACTTGAAAAACATGGTCAGCATCGATTTGATTGGGTGGATCGAATCGATCTGCCGGATTAGAAACCAGGACGGGTTTACTGAAAGCAATGACAACACCGTGCTTAGTTCCCAAGCGGTTAGAGTGAGAGATCTCGGCAAGTTTATTGTTGCCTGTATTGTGTTGCCAACTTAACTGGATAATTTGAGTTAAACCTGCTTCTAACCCCTCCCCATCCTTACCTGGTTGTCCTCTAGGAATTTTGAAGTGGATATTGCCTGTATTCGGGTCAAAATCGGCATCAGCGGTTGTATCAACACTTTCAGCAGAGGCTGATTTTACACTTATACCATCTTTGCCCGGTTGCCCTCTGGGGATTTTGAAGTGGATATTGCCTGTAGTTGGGTCAAAGTCAGCGTCGGCATTGGCAGTGGGATCGACACTTTCCGCATCTGCTGATTTAACACCCGCGCCAGCTACTTCTCCTCCTGGTTTGGCTCCAGTTTCCAACGCACACAAAACCAACTGCCGCAGGGTTTCTGTACTCGGTACTAGCGGTCGGAATTTGTGGTTTTCAATCTTGGCATCCGTAATAGCTTTATCGTTATTCTGGTAGTTTTTTAAGTAGTTTTCCACGACTGCCAGAGGTACGCACGTATCTTCCGGACAGTTAGGACACCCATCCAAAGCACGCCAGACGATTTCGCTGCATTTCTCCTCAGTCACCTCCAAAACGGATACACCGCCGTAGGGAGGAGGAGTTTCAGCACCTTGACCTGCTGCATATAAGCGCCCTTTTTCCGGGTCTAAAAGGATGTCCTGGGGGTTTGTAACAACTGGAATGGGTTCTGATACCGCATGGCTGGGGTCAGTTGCCAGTTTTCCTCCATCCACGACTTTTATGATGCCTTTGGGAGGCGAATTACTGCTATCTTTCAACAGCAGGTATAGCCATCGACCTGAAGGGGAAGTTGTAATAGCAACGGGTTCTTCCGCTCCCAAATCTATACCGTTTGCAGTGCCGATTTCTGGAAACAACTGAGGAGTTTCTTGAATGCGAAAACCACGAAGTTTTTTGTTTCCTGTAGCAGGAAAAGTGACAACATAAAGTCGCGAACTATTACCCGCAACAGCTAGCAGTCTGGGACTTTCACCTAAAGATATGGTGTGAATTATCCGAGAAGCAGGCGGCTGATTGAGTGTTTCAATTTTGAATGCTTTGACTTCATTGGCGATGCCATCGGCAACCAATAACCACGTACCATCAGGAGTGAGAGCGATCGCGCGAGGTTCATCACCCGTATCAATCTCAGCATACTTGGGCGAATTCGGATCTCCCACGGGCAAGTTTGGGTCTACCCCCGATGTATTGATGCTGGTTTTCCAAACGATGATTTTCTTTGTTTTCGGATCGAGAGTGTAAACTTTGCCATCAGCCGCAGCAACCAAAACCTGGGGCGGATTATTTAGATCGATCGGCCTGTTACCCAGAGGTAATGTATTAACAGTTGGCGGTGGAGTGCCTAAATTCTCAACGTTAAGGACTTGCAAAAAGTAGTTATCTGTGCTATCGCTAGCAGTTTTATCGCGAATGATATACAGATATTTGCCATCACGGGAAACTGCTAAATCTACCCCTCGCGCTTCTACATCAATGCTGCGAAGTAAAACAGAATTTTCAGCTTCGTAAACTAATATCTGACTGGGTTCGGCTGCTGTCAGAACGTAGAGATATTTTCCATCGAAGGCAAGACGAGATGCTTGCGCTAAGTTCAACGTTGTTATCCAATTCAAGTTAACACCGACGGATTCAGAATGCGGCGATTTTGGCAGTTCCTGCACCAGTTGTAGCTCAACTTCAAACCCTTCATAAATGCGATTGGCATCGCTTCCCATTTCATCGCAACCGCATTCGGAATAGAGTGCTGACACGAATTCTGTTTTGCACTCGTTGTAGCAGAGGGATAACAAAAGATGGTTGCCATCTTCCGGCTTAATACTGTTGAGATCGATATTTTGGGCAGCGAAATACTTGATGACATCAAAGTAAATTGGTTCTTTGACCAAAATCTCTCTACCGCAGCAATCTAGGGCAAATCCTGGTTCGAGAATCACAAAGCGATCGCGACAATCTGGATTGGGATGCTGCACCACTTTCAAACCGCAAACTGTTCCGTAACCGTGCAAATAGCGGTTGTGCTGTCGATGTTTGCCGATAAAGTAATTTTGCTCGTCCTGAAAGTCGCGCTGGGTGAGAAATTGCCCGGTGAAATAATGCAAGCGTTCCTGAGTTGGTAAGTCGCAAGAGAGACAGTTTGTGTTTTTCATGGTGTTAGGTGTTAGGTGTTAGGTGTTAGGTGTTAGGTTTTGGGTGTTAGGTTTTGGGTGTTAGGTTTTGGGTGTTAGGTTTTGGGTGTTAGGTTTT
>CAYXCW010000002.1:56580-62302 GCA_964463555.1 uncultured bacterium | reverse complement strand
GGTTTTGGGTGTTAGGTTTTGGGTGTTAGGTTTTGGGTGTTAGGTTTTGGGTTTTGGGTGTTAGGTTTTGGGTTTTGGGTGTTAGGTTTTGGGTGTTAGGTTTTGGGTGTTAGGTTTTGGGTTTTGGGTGTTAGGTTTTGGGTTTTGGGTGTTAGGTTTTGGGTTTTAGGTTTAGTCCCTACCACCTACCACCTAACACCTAACACCTAACACCTACCACCTACCACCTACCACCTACCACCTAACACCTAACACCTACCACCTACCACCTACCACCTACCACCTACCACCTAACACCTAATTAAGAACCGCGTCATATCCCAAAGTCGAACAGCGATTCAGCACTAGGCGAGGATAAGCGCCCACCAAGGTATCCATGCCTAATCGGGACTGAATGCCCACCCGCAGGCGGGGTTCGACTGAGTTGAGGGTATATTGCGTATGCCCTGGTTTTTCGGCATCAATTAGGGCGCGAATTTGGCTTTCTCGTGCGGATGGATGTAACTGTGCTGCTGGAATAAATACGGTAAATCGGTGGGCGGTGACGGAGAGACGATCGACGGTTGGCATCGTCTCTTGTAACGGCAATTCACCGAGATGGGTATCGCCCAAAGACCATCGATCGAGTAAGGTATTGCTCCAGAGGTGCGATCGCTCTCCCAAGACAAATTGCTGATTTAAATACGCCCCCTGGCGCAGGCAAAAGTGTTCCAAAATTTCTGCTTCCACCCCAAATGCCAGCGACAGCCACCGTTTTAGCCCCGTAGGTGTACCCCGCAGGCGATACAGTTCGGGGGCATGGCGCAGCAGGCGGCGACAGGTTTCCAAAGACCAGCCTTGATAAAATGTCAGATCGACCCAGGAAGCCAACCATTCTAAGAAGGCGCGATCGGGGACTCCATCGGGGTCAAAATATTGGGCGATGCGATCGATTTTTGTTTCGACACTCCCCAATACTGTCTCAAAGATAGAAAGAAAACGTTCCAGAAAATCTTTACTAACCGGATCGGCTTGATAAACGGCTGGCAAGTATTGCAAATAGCTCGATCGCGGAAAATACACCTTCAACCGTCGCAAAATAGGACTATCAGTACCACTGCCCGCAAACTCGATTTTCAGCCACAAAAAGCGACCGGGCGGACTCAAAATTAGAAAGTCATTAGCGTTAATCTGCCCTGTTTGCCAGTCTTCTGGTTGCAGTGCTTGGATATCGGATGGCGACAGTTCGATTTCTGAGGTGTACGTCCAAACTTTGATGCTTGTACCTGTAGGAATTGAATTTGTATCTAACAGAAGTTTGTGCCACTGACAGCGGTAAATATCGCTATCTAGGGATTGGGAAAAATAAATCCCTTTCTGTTCAAATTCAGTAGCAGGTGGAATTTGACCGACTCCGCCACTCCCCACAACAATTAAATCGCCGTTGATATCTGTTGCCATGCTGGTGCAGCCATCTTTTAACTTACCGCAGCAGCCGTCATAGCGATCGCCTGCTTTCCGATCGAAGCGATGCAAACCCTTACCGTTCGCTAAAACTAGCTTGCCATTGGCATCAACTGCGATCGCACTCGGCGGAAACTGACCGAAAACATCGCTAACAAACTCGATATTCTTTAACACCCGTCCTTCGCGATCGAGGACTTTAACATAACTCTTAGCTTGGTCAACGACGTAGATAAATCCATTCCCATCAATCGCTAAGTGAGTCGGACTCTCAAACCCCGCATCGGATTCTAAAGGATAATCTCTATCCCATTCCACTAGAATATCGGTTGAGCCTCTAGCGTTGATGGTTTCAAGAATGAGTTGGCGGGCAGCATTTTGGGTATCAATTGTCGTGCTGAGAATGCTAATTTCACTCTCGTTGTTAGGGTCGCGTCCCAAACTGCCAGACCATCGCTCTAATCGCTTGCGTGCGGGGATGAAGATAAAGCGATCGCCTTTGTGAGTACCATAAAGCACTTGGAAACAATGAGCTATCAAACGAGTACCATCGATCGGAATAAACTTGCTCGTGCGCGGATCGGCTTTCTGAAGCCGATGGTTATTTTTATCGGCGATATAGACCATCTCGCGATCGTCCACCACCACATCCCAAGGTTCGTTAAACTCTCCCGGATTACTGCCAGCAATGGGTTGTCCCCAACGGATTTGTTGTTCTGGTGGCGGTTCGCATTCTGGTGGGGTTGGGACGGGGGCAGTCACATCAGCAGCACCCGCTCGTTTGCCCCAAATCGCTTGCAAAACTAAACTGGGCAAAGCAAATACTTGAATTCGGTGATTTTTGCTATCAACAACATAAAGATTGCCAGTTTTGGAAATTGCCAAACCACGCGGTTCGTTGAATTGGCGCGGTGCATTGCCCAATCCACCCAAACAGGGTAAATATTCAATTGAGGATTGACAAATCTTTCCTGCTGGCAGATGACTGGGATAAGGAGCTTCCCAAGTTTCAGCAATTGTTTCCTGCTCGATTTCTCGCTCTTCTGTTACCGGATTGCATAGGTTTGTTACTTTGTCAGATTCGTGGGTTTGGATGTAGCAAAGGATGAGTCGGCTCGCTCGAATTGCATCAAAAACGCGATCGCGAATTACCTCAACTTCATCAAAATTCTGGGGAACGTCTTGCCCGGATGCTTTCCATCGCTCTAATCGATTGGCAGCCGGAATGTAGACAAAGCGATCGCTCGCAAATGGCCCCTGACTGATGCGAAAGAACGTCGCCCACACCTGAAACGAATCGCGCCGAGTCAACTTGAAAATCTGATGCTGCTTTGCATCGGCAATGTAAATCGCTCCGTGCGAGTCAACAACAACCCCCGTAGGATTGGTAATTTTTCCAAACGAACCCTTCCCATCCTTAAGCGGAACGGGTGGACTGGGTAAGGACGCCAATTGCAACCCTTGAGGCGTAACTTGTAAATTAGTCCGTGCCTGAACGCGCCAACCCTCCTCAGCATTGCGTCCCTGCTGACTATCCAAGAGAAAGTAAGTCGAGGAGTTCACTTCAGACATAGTTAGTTCTTAAGAGTTGGAGGTTAATACGTCGATATCGTGTCCGTCGGAGAACACTAGGAAACCCTTGGGAATTTGGGCGCTGGTGCAGGAGGAAAGGCGATCGCCGTCAACAACAATTCGCAGGTCATCAATGCGCTGCACGCCTTCTACGGCAAGCACTCGGCGAAATACTTCCGAATGAATTACCTCGCCTCCCAGGGGCCATCCCAAACCATCCTCGCCACCTGTCAGGGGGTGCAAATAGGCGTTCAAAACTGTTTCAATCTGGGTTTTAACAGATGCAGGATTGGCTGTGGGTCGAGCAACGACGGTTGCTACAATCCTGACTTGTACGTATTTCGGTGGGGCAATAAATACCTCCGTAGTTAACAGGCGATGCTGGTTTAAATAAGCACACACTGCCTGCATTGTCGCTTCGCTGGGAATCGGGTTTGGATCTTTGCTGTCGGGAATGACGATGACAGTAATTGCGCCGGGGACGGGAGTATCGGGGAATTGGGGATGGTAAAGCGGTAAGGCATAAGCGCGACGAACTCGCACGCCGGGGGTTTGCAGTGCCAGAAACTCAAAATCCTGACTGGTAACAGCGCGATCGCGGGCTTTCAGTTCTTTGGGGGCGCGGGCTTTGGTATCCTGAATCAATTCCTCATCATCCCCGCCTTCTGCTGCCCAGTAGTTGGTAACGGTATCGACACCGGGTGCAGGACTTTGTAAGTTGGCGATCGCGCCAGAACCGACATTCCCCTTGGCTCCACCTCCGTATCGATAGTAGCGAGCAATGATATTATTGATACCCGCTAAGGGAATCCGCCCGTGTTCGCCATTGCCGAAGGTGATGTTGCCCGTGGTGCGGTTGAGGAGATAATGGCGATCGCTCGCATCGGAGTTGAAAAAATCCTCGACTTCTTCCCAAGGTTCCTCACCCTGTCCTTCATCCACTTCCAGCAAAAAGCCTTTAATTAACTCCTGCTCTTGCAAAGTGCTATTAAATGCCTGCCGTTCGACTTCATTCGGATTGGGGGATCTAGCCGCCTTTTCCCGCAGCCGTTCTTCAAGCGGGCGGGGCATCTTGGCAAAAATTGGCGCGTTGCGGAGGCGGAAACTTTGATTCGGTTGACCGTTGCTGGAACCTAATACTTCATCTCTGACGGTGGTTACGGCTGTAGCCCGCACGGTATTAGTTAATACCGCATCGAGTTCTGGGGCAAGTTCGTACTGAGAACGCACTAAATGGCAGCGAATCCAATAAAGCGGTTCCAATCCCGAACCAAAGATGCCTTTTTGAATGCCATTGGGCGGTTTGGGCGTGCGAAAATATACATGACCCGTTTGAGTGAGCGATCGCGTTTCATCTTTGAGCAGACTGAGTTTACTCCAATCAGAACCATTCCAGTATTCCCAGGCGATCGCAGCAGCCAGGAGATTGCCTTCTCCCAACCAGTCGCAGCGATGTTCCCGTGCGGTATTTGCCTCCACAAACACCCGCACGAACAAATTAACCTCCGCCTCTGGAAACGCATTGTCCGAGGCAAAACCCAGCAACAGCGCGTTCCCATCGCGGGGATTCGTGCCAAAGGGAGGATAGTGCTGTTGGGGAATCCAATTGGCTTGAGTGCGATCGATAAAATTGCTACCATCGAACGCCAGCACCGATTCCAGCGTTGCCCCTAACGCAATTAACGGTTCATCGGTTTCAAAAATTACCGGATCTTCGGGTTCTGGGGGCAGCATCGGCATTGCCAATGCGCTAGGAGGTGGGGGTTGCACTTCAGCACTCACCTGAGTTCCCTTGGGGATAAACAGCGTTGACGGACTGGGAGAAACCAGGGTAAATGTCAATTCTGCCTTAGCAGGAACGGCTGGCTTTTGTTCGACTCCAATCAGTTGTAAAAACTTGATGTAGTTGCGGTCTGGCACGCGGTTAAGGCGAAACAGGATGATTTCACCCAGCCAGGAAAACAACTGCATCATTGTAATGCCTGGATCGGAGAGGTTGTGGTCAGTCCATTCCGGTGCATAGCGGGGAATTAAAGAACGCAACTCCTCGAACAGTTCTTTGAATCTGCGATCGTCTAAGTTGGGGGCTTCGAGAGGCATGGTTAGGTGGTAGGTGGTAGGGGTTAGGTGGTAGGGGTTAGGTGGTAGGGGTTAGGTGGTAGGGGTTGGGTGGGTGGTAGGTGGTAGGGGTTAGGTGGTAGGGGTTGGGTGGGTGGTAGGTGGTAGGGGTTAGGTGGTAGGTGGTAGGGGTTGGGTGAGAGTTAGTAGGTGATAGTTTTTGGGAAATCTAAAGATTAGGAACTAAAATCTGGAATCTATATGACAGTAATCGAAGTTAAAAGTTATCGAGACCTGAAGGTTTGGCAGCGATCAATGGATTTAGTAGAGAAGTGTTATCACCTCACGAAGCGGTTTCCGCCAACTGAAACTTATGGATTGATTAGCCAGATTCAACGGGCAGCCGTTTCGATTCCTGCAAATATTGCGGAGGGCCAGGGTAGAGAGCATTTGGGAGATTATATTCGTCATATCTCGATAGCTAATGGTTCTTTGAAAGAATTGGAGACGCATTTACTAATTTCAGAGCGGTTGGCATATTTAAAGACCTCAGAAGTACAGCCAGTTTTGGAATTAACAGATGAAATAGGTCGAATGTTGAACAGCCTTATGGAGAAGTTGAAACAGAGGAGAGGCTAGGTTTTAGGTG
>CAYXCW010000002.1:48954-56480 GCA_964463555.1 uncultured bacterium | reverse complement strand
TGAGGTTTTAGGTGTGAGGTTTTAGGTGTGAGGTTTTAGGTGTGAGGTTTTAGGTGTGAGGTTTTAGGTTTATTGCTACCTACCACCTACCACCTACCACCTACCACCTACCATCTGCTATGGTTCAGTGAGATAAAAGGGGTACACTAAATTGCGTTTTGCATTGTTAGATCGCAGGCGATAATCTACGTAAATTAGTAGTTGGTTATCGCGATCGGGGAATGATTCAACTCGCACGTTCTCCACATCAATTCTTGGTTCGTATTCGACTAGAGATTTTTGTACTTCGTAGGCGATCGAACCTCGCGTCCCCGGATTATTGGGGGCAAATACATAGTCGTGGATGCCGCAGCCAAACTCTGGTTCCATGACCCGTTCTTCTTTAGAGGTACTCAAAATTATCCAGATGGCTTCTTCGATGTCTTGTTCGTTGCGAGAGTAGGATAATCCTCCACGGGCATTAACCCGTATTGGGAATTTCCAACCGACTCCTAAAAAGTCTCTTGCCATACAGAACCTCCAAATTATGAGAGCCAACGTTTTGAACCGATCGGATTTCCCGTTGCATCGGCGGGTTGATAGAAAATGCGATCGCCTTCAATTGCTCCCGAAACTTTGACGCTCTTTCCTGGCGCGGGTTGAATTTCTACATCCCCGGTTGATAAGAGCCTGACGATCGCCTGTTTCACTCCCCCTGCATTGCGATTGGCAATTTCAATTTTGGTTGAATTACCCTCTGCAATGATTTCCACAGAACCAATCACTTGAAGATTGGAATTACGAAGAAAAAGCTGAATTTCTGTTGCATTCGCGGGTGTTTGTCCCTCACCCACTGCAATCCCAGCTTGAATGGCATCTAAAATATTAATAAATCGTAATGCTAAACTGGGAGAACTCAAACCTGAAAAGTCTCCAGTTTTATCGTTGCTAGCGAAATAAGCGCGGAAGAAATACTGAGGAAACCCGCTACTTCCGGCTTTATCAAATTGCGGTTTCTCGGTTTTATCTTTTTGAGCGGCGGGAACGAGCAAACCCAGCCAGGGGTGAGACGTATCCTCCGATTTAAAGGCGAAAGGTGTGGGTTTGAGAGACGCGATCGCTTCCCCTGGATCGGGTATCCATTGCTTTGCTGCTTCTTCCCAAATCTCGATGATAGGTGCAATTTGTCGTCGGTAAATGAAGAATCCAGCGACTTTTTGATGCTTCTGATCGAAGGTCATTCCATTGGGAAATTGAACCGCAGAACAGCGCACCTCAATCGGTTTTTCTAGCACTGCCAAATTAGGCTGACTCGGAGCGATCGCCTCAAATTTCAAATTCGGAATTGGCACTGACAGAGATGGCATTTGATTTCCTTCCTTTACAGTCCAAAGGTATTTCCCGGTGCTGGTGTATAAGCACCACCAGTAAATGCAGAAGCCTGAACTACACCGCTGAATTGGGCGATGGGAGCATTAACTGTTAACATTGTTGCGGCTGTAATTTCTGCTTGCAAACAATTGACAGTCAACCGTCCCGTCTGACTGGAAATATTGATGCCCGACGGGGTTTCGGTAATGGAAATTTCATTGCCAGTTCTAGTTTTAATGGTAATTTTTTCTTGTCCGGGGCGATCGTCAAATTCTAAAATATGTCCGCTTACGGTTTGCAGTCGCCGTACTTGGCGATCGATCCCTTGATTGGGCGGTTTGGACTGTCCATTCCACAAACAACCAACAATATAAGGATGCTGGGAATTGCCATGTTCAAATGCGACTAACACTTCATCATCGACTTCTGGCATAAACCAACTGCCGCGTTCGGAACCCGCCATCAGCGTGGCGATGCGCGCCCAATAACTTTGGTTAGTTTCTGACAGCCAGGGAAAGTAAACTTGCACCCGTCCCAGGTTTTGCGGATCGTCCAAGCTTCTGACAATTCCCATGACTACACCATTCATTTGGCTCATCAATTTTCCCTCCTATAGCGAGACTTCAAATTCAGTAATGTAACCACTTGCATTAATCGTATGAGTGGTGGATTTGACCTTATATAGACCGCTAAATGTGCGACCCAATCCACGAATTTCTATCGATCGACCGGCTCGCAATCCCGGCGTGCCAACAGTCGATCCTCGACCTGTAATCAACTCTCTGGCATTATTTGAAAGCAGCGATAAGGCATACTGTCTGGCTTCTGCTTCATTGCGAAAAGGCATATCTGCAATTACCTCCTGTTGTTCCCGAAATCCCTCTTCAATTTGGTTTAATTCGCTGCGATCGCGCGGCCCTCGATCGGATGGAGGCAGATCGGATCGATCGACTGTAACGCTAATGCGCCTGCCTTGAGTCGCATTCCAACCATTCACAGTGACGGAATAGATTTGGCTGCCAATCTTGAGTTCTGGTTGAAATTGAATTAAGGATTTTCCCCACTCCAGAATGTAGGAATCGCGACTATTTTGAAAGCTCGGCCCAAAGAATAAATGTTGTTCTTCCTCTTCCCCTCGCAGCACCAAATCGTACCCATTTTTGTGAGCGAGTTGCAGTAGGAATACAATGTCATATTGATTATTTTGGATAACGTGTTCGTTTTCAGCTTCCTGACTCTTTGCTTGACGATCGGTACGAACGGGAATGACTAAATCACCAATTCGTAAATTGCGTCGTCGCCCGACTTGTTCGGCAATGTCGCTATCTCGCTTGTTTTCATAAGTGTGAGTTTCCTGACGGGTCATTAAATTTCGCAAGAAATTCTGACCGCTAACCTTAAGTGTTGGCTGACCGCTAGCTGGAAAGTTAGGCGTAATTCGGGTAATTAATCCCATTAGCATTAACTGCAATCCCGTACTTTGTTCTGAGGGTGTACCGCTAGAAGGTTTGAAGTAACCCATCCAAAGTTCGATCGGTCTGTCTCGATTGGGGTCAAACAAGCGATCGCGTTCTGTCGGCGTTCCTCTCGTCGATCCGGTGTATTTAAAGTCCTGCCGCTTTGCATCCCAATTATTGACCGTAATCTCAAAGGAATCAATGCGATCGATACTGTCGCTGTAGCGAACATCGATGATATCTTTACTCGCATAATTCGGTAAACTTTCGCCATCGATTTTGATATCGAAAGCGGGAACATAAAGATCGCGGTTTTTATAAATTTCAGTAAATTGGCGTTCAGTTGATACAGTCATAGGATTTTAGATTTTGGATTTTGGATTTTAGATTAATAAATGCTGACTAGAAAAAGATTTCGCTTGTCTATTTGTCGCCTGCTTGTTTTAAATTAGGATCGCGATCGCGGCTTCCGAACGATAGAGTCAACACGAATTGGCGGAATGACCAAATTAGTACCGGGAGGAATGCGTCGGGGGTTGTCAATGTCGTTTTCTTCAGCAATGCGCCGCCACTCTGCCGGAGTGTTATACTCGCTCGCAGAAATTCGATCTAGGCGATCGCGTTGTTTAAATATCCTCGCTTTAGTATGGTCGGCAGAATTAAGTCCAGCAACCATTTGCTCGATTGTTTGGTATTCTCGCAATTTGACAGTCAAACGGGCCCGTAATGGCACACCTTCTGGGCTAAATAGCAAGAATTTGCGGTCTACCCCTTCAACAATGCAGGTAAACCAAAAAGGTGCGCTAGAAACCCAGTAAGGGTTCAAAATTTCCGCGATATCTTGATACAGAGGTGGCCCCCAAACAAACAAGCATTTTGGTGGCGCATGGGTATCGGGATCTTGTTTGACTAAGTTGTAGAATTTGTCAGTCAAAGTGGTAACACTTCGCGCTCCAATTCCCATCCCATTTTCGGTGGTATCGAAGAATAGCTCTAAATTCAGTGTTTCTGTCCCACCTCGAATAAACTGTAAGACAGGTGCATCTAATCCCGGAATGGCAATTTCTGCAAACTGAGCATTTTTACTAAAGCTCAAGTCGGTGGGGTTAAATTGCACCTCCAGCTTCCATGTTGATTCATCCGAATCGGATGTAGATCTTTCTTTTTTAGATAAATTGATAAAATATGCTTTTTGGAACGCCACAATAAGCCTCCACCAGTTTGTTGCTATGAATGTTTGTTAGAAAGGTTTCGGGTTAGTGGCGCGATCGCGAATTTCTCGCTCCTGCCTCGACTGTTCTTCTGAATATCTTTCTTCTCGCAATCGCATCATTACCCGCTGGATGATCTGTTCCATCACTGCCTCGGACAACATACTATTGCTGTCCACAACATTGACATTGCTGGTTAAATTTCCGATCGTGACAGGCATTGTTATACTCTCCTATTCCTAAAAGATTGCTCGCTGGATCTCTCCTACAGCCGTACCCAGTGATGCTAGTTTTAAACCCTCATGGGCAATTTCCAAAGTTTCGATCGCAACTGCACTCTGAGTCGCATTGAGAGAAGGCCCTGACCACTTTAGAGGAAGACCTTTCTCGAACACCCAAATTTTGAGTGGAATTCGCAGCTCGCTTTGCAAAATGATGATTCCATCCCGTCGCTTGCCTCTGCCATTAACATAATCGGCGTGCCAATTCCACAGATCTTCTGATAGCGTAATCCCTCGCTTGAGAACGATATTAGAATAGGTCATGCGAGTTGGAAACTTATGGACGCGATTTTCGCCGCCTTCAGAATACTCCTCAACCTGCATCGTGGCTTCCAATCCGCTACACTCGCTGAAACCAGTTAACCCGACAGCGTTACTTAAATAGTTGAGTGCGCTGGTTACTTGCCCCAGAGTGCTGGAACTATCGATTAACGAAACTATGAAATTAAATGCAGGTAAGGGATCGTTTCGGATACCGGGAATTGCCATATAAGGTGTTAGGTTTTAGGTTTTAGGTTTTAGGTTTCAGGTTTTAGGTTTCAGGTTTTAGGTTTCAGGTTTCAGGTTTTAGGTTTTAGGTTTCAGGTTTTAGGTTTTAGGTTTTAGGTTTCAGGTTTTAGGTTTTAGGTTTTTTTAACATCAACCTTTTACCACCCACCACCTAATACCTACCACCTACCACCTAACACCTTCTTCTTACCTCTCCACAATTTCAAGTTCTTCAACTGTTCGCCCCACGCGGAAAATGATGAACTCTGCCGGACGAGTCGGCGCAACTCCCACATCTGCAATCAACTTGCCTTGGTCTACGATCGCCGTCGGATTATTTGTTTCATCGCACTTGACATAAAATGCTTCTGCTGGAGTAGCTCCTACCAAACCTCCATCTCGCCACACTGTTTCTAAGAAGCTGGAAATGCTCAAAATTATCAATTGTCGCAAGCGGAAATCATTCGGTTCAAACACTGCCCATTGGGTCGATTCATCCACCGCTTCTTCGAGCGTCAGCATTAAACGACGCACGTTGATATAACGCCAATCGGGATTGCTGCTAAGGGTTCTCGCGCCATAAACGCGAATGCCTCGACCAGGAAAAGCACGCAAACAGTTAATCCCTTCCGGATTCAAAATTGCCTGTTCGTCATCGTTAATGCCAACGGTGATATCCTCCGCCCAAAATAACTCGCCATTGGCAGGCGCTTTATGCACGCCAACAGTCAAATCGGAACGCGCGTAAAGTCCGGCGATGTGTCCGCAAGGGGGAATCGTTATCACTGGATTTCCTCGCAGTTTCAAGGGGTCAACAACGCGAATCCAAGGATAATAAAGAGCGGCAAAACCGCGATCGCTCTCGAAACGCGATCGCCAATCCAAAATCTCCGCAATTGTCAGCGATATCTCGCTACCAGAACGCAAAACTGCATCTAGAATCGCTACCCGATCTTTCTGCCGTTCGCAATGTTCGATTAACGCACATTGCACGGCAAAAATCTGATCTTGGGAGAACAACGGCGGTTGTTCTGGAGTCGGGGAATTGCTAGGATTTGCCTCTGGTGATTGCAACTGAATCGGCAAGCAAGGATCGCGAGGAGGTTTCTGGGGAGGAGGCGCATCGGGTACGAGGATGGGACGAATGTGTATATCGGGAATGCAGACAATGCCAACTGCATCGACGCGATCGAGAACGCTAAGTCCCTTGCGATCGCTCACCAGTGGATCGGATGTACCGAGAAAGTCATCGATCGTCAGCGATGCGACACCATCTTTTCCCCCAAGGAGAAATCCGATCTGATTTTTCAACCCCGATTTAACTGCATTGGGCAACAAATCGGCAGTCCGAACAATTTCCGGGGGCAGTAAATCTTCTACCTGAATCCATTGCGATGGGGGAATGCGATCGTCTCCTAAATTAATTAAGCGGGCAAAATAACGCTTGTCGTCGGGATTGAGGGATAAATTGGCAAAGATTTCTCGATCGCGGCGATCGCGAATGACTGTCAGCGAGAAACTGAGGGTACTGGGACGAATTTGGGTGAGTGCGATCGCAATTTTGTTGCCCCAACTTCCCTCATTCGCAGCCGTTACTCGCAATACATCAGTATTATTATTGCTCTTGAAAACAAGAGATGCTTTAGCTACCGTTTCCCCAGCAATGCGAACAATAAAACAAGTCCGTCCGCCATTTTCAAAAAAGCCTTTGACGGCATACGCCAAATAGCTATAAGGCACAAAGTTGCCAAATTTTGCCTGAAACTGCCGCCAAGAATCAATCTGCACCGCCCGGTTGAGCAAACCACGTTCTGCCAGTCCTACGAACCCAGCAATGTCCGATCGCACTCGCCGAATAACTGGAGGCGCGGTATCCTGAAATTCAAAATAAACACCAGGGGTCAGCATAAGGTGGTAGGTGGTAGGTGTTAGGTGGTAGGTGTTAGGTGGTAGGTGGTAGGTGGTAGGTGTTAGGTGGTAGGTGGTAGGTGGTAGGTGTTAGGTGGTAGGTGGTAGGTGGTAGGTGGAGAGGTGGTAGGTGGTAGAGAATCTCCCTAAAAGCTAAAACCTAAGACCTAGAACCTAACACCTAACACCTAAAACCTAAAACCTCATCAAACCATCTCCAATCCTTCATGTATTAACTCGACAGTTTCGACCACAACATCATTAGTTTTGGCATTAAACGGGCCGCTTTCCCATTTGCTAATCCAGGCTTCTCGAATGCGCCAGCGCAATACTTCATCGCGGTTTTCATTGAGCAGAATAATGTCGGCATTACGTCTTTCTACTAATCCATTGATAATCTTTTTGCGCCATTCCCAAAGGCTTTTATCCTGGGTATAACCGCGTTTGAGAACAATGTTGGTGTACTTGCGTAACCCGGAAAGTTTGCGAACATTCATGGTAACGTCTGCGCCTTCACGGTAGTCGATCGGGTCGGTGTCAGTGGTAGCCCCGCTGCACTCCATGAAGCCCGCACGGGTAATGCCGTCGATTTCCACCAAAAAATTAAACTGTTGATATGGGTCGTCTCTTTTGCCAGTTTCCGGCATGATTTGAGTCCTCCTTTAGGTGTTAGGTGGTAGGTGGTAGGTGTTAGGTGGTAGGTGGTAGGTGTTAGGTGTTAGGTGGTAGGTGGGAGGTGGTAGGTGGTAGGTGGGAGGTGGTAGGTAGGAGGTGGTAGGTGGTAGGTAGTAGGTGTTAGAAAAATACCTAAAACCCAAAACCCAAAACCT
>CAYXCW010000002.1:0-48854 GCA_964463555.1 uncultured bacterium | reverse complement strand
ACCACCTAAAACCCAAAACCTACCACCTAAAACCCAAAACCTACCACCTAAAACCCAAAACCTACCACCTAAAACCTCATTAACCTTCTTCAACTGACGATCCGCCTACCCATTGACCGATGCGGAAAATGACAAATTCCGCAGGTTTGACGGGGGCAATTCCCACTTGAACGATCAGGCGACCGTTGTCGATGTCATTTTGGGTCATGGTGGTGCGATCGCATTTGACAAAAAATGCCTCTTCCGGCGTTCTTCCCATCAACGCACCATCGCGCCAAACTTGGGTCAGGAAGGCAGTAATCACCCGTTTAACCCGTTGCCAAAGTGGTTCGTCATTGGGTTCAAACACGACCCATTGCGTGCCGCGATCGATCGATTTTTCGATGAAAATAAACAATCGGCGAACGTTGATATATTTCCAATCGGGGTCACTAGAAAGGGTGCGCGCACCCCAAACTCTTAGCCCTCGGTTATCTTCTCGGAAGTTCCGCAAAACATTAATATTGCGGGGATTGAGGATGTCTTGTTCCTCCTTCATCAGCTTAAATTCCAGATCGCTGATACCGCGAATAACTTCGTTGGCAGGTGCTTTATGAACTCCCCGATCGATATCGCTACGGGCATAGATTCCTATAGCATGACCGCTAGGAGGAATCAAAACAGTTCCCCGCACTTGAGGATTGTCTGGGAAGGGGTCGGGAATGCGTAACCAGGGGTAATACAACGCTGCATATTTAGTGTCGTACAATCCCCGTTGTTCTTGGACTTCGGCAAGGCGATCGCCCAGTTGCGAATCCAGCACTGCAAAGCGATATTTCATCAGTTCGCAATGGGTAATTAGTTCTGACTGCACGTCTAAACTCGTTCGTCCTGGAATGCTAGCAATGCTAATTTCTTCAATGTTTTTGAGGGCAAATAAGCCGCTTCGATCTTGCGGATTAACATTATCCTGCCCGATGTAGGTGTCATCTACAATGTTGCCCTCGTCATCACTGCCGCCACTGAGGTTAAACGAGTTTGTCCCAAGTCCCAAACGCAAGGCGGTTTCTTGATTACTTGTGGTTAAACCGTCTGCAACCCGGATGAGATTGGACTCTCCATCGGTTCTGCCATCTGCCTCAATCGGTGTATTGGCGGTACGAATGGCACCCACAATTTTGACAAAGTAACGACTGTGGCGGGGGTCTGCTGATAAATTGCGGTGTGTTTCGCTAGCAATGGTGCGCGATCGCAAAGTCAAGGGATTGATTTGTACCAAGTCTACACGTATGGAAAATTCTCGCGATCGCACGGGTGCATTAAGCGCGATCGCTGCACTCACCGGAGGACTAATAGTCACCCTCCGAGTCGTCGAGTCGATCGCGGCGATCTTATACACCTGACCCGCCACAGCTTCAGTGTAGTTGACCTCAATCGCACTGCCTACTTCCAATCCGACAATCGAACGGAGGGTCAGTTCAGTATTGTTCACTGCTGCTGCTGCATCGGCGCGAGTTACCATCAAGAAATTTGGTGCAGTCGCGATCTGCAATCCATTTCCCCAAGCACCTGGATCGATCGCTTGCACAATTAGGGTGCTTGCTTCTTCGACCACAGAGGTATTCCCATGATTTGCGCGCAGAGGTCGAGCTAGGGTCACAATATTGGTAGTGGAATTAACTCCTGTGACGTAAACATATTCTGCAACCGTACCGCCAACTCGTATCCACTGACCCACTGACAAATTGGTCGTATTGTTGAGCGTCAGGGTATTGCTTCCCGCATTGGCATTCGCTGTTAGCGTCCAGCTACCCCGTGTCACGGAGGCTGCATTTTGAATCGGTAGGTCAATCGCCGTTTCTGCCACAGTCGCAGTATCGGGTAGCACTCGCACAATGTAAACCCGCTTACCACCATTTTGAAAAAATCCTTCCACGGCATGAGGAAGATACCAACTTTCCCCATATTGTCGATAGTTGAGATACCCTCCAAACTGACGTTGAAAATCGGCAAAACCCGTCACTAAGGTTGGTACATTCACAGGTCCCCATTCAGTCACCCCCACCATGCCTGACGTACTGGTACTGACCCCTTCGATCGGCTTTGGACCTGTATCAACTTCTTCAACATATACGCCTGGAGCAAGATATTCTGGCATGACCGATCTCCTTTGAGTCTGCAACTGTTGGCGCAAAAAGTTTGTATTAGTTTATCTAAGACGATGGAATTAAACGAAAATACTCTTCGTTAAGCGACTTACTGAAGTCAATGAATAAATTTCGGATTTCAGTTTGAAAATTGTCAGCAGCGCAACGGATTTGAGCGGGTGCTAAAACTGAAATATTGTTGAAACGATATCTGCCGCGATCGCTGACATTAGCGCTGGTAGTGGTAGAGTTTGTCACTGTCCCCCCTTGCAGCACTTCAACCGTCGCGTTGGCAATCCTATTTTCTGGATTTGCTGCATTCAATACGTAACCTCCGATATTGACCAGATCGGCAGGTAGAAGAATAACAATTGTAGAAGTAGAAGCGGGTTCTTGTTTAGACACAGGTCGATCGAAACTCCAACCGCTAGGAATGGTTACGGCTAGATTCACTTCAGCAAAACCCTGCTGAAATTGGGGCGATTCTGCCCTAATTTCGAGATTAACTTGATAGGATTGTGAACTCAGATTGGGAAATAGTAATTCCGGACGCCCGGAAACAACAAATGTACCGTCTTTTAACAGCTTATTTACAACCTCTCCTTCTCTTAAGTTTATGTTAACCCGTCCCAATACAGGCTCTCTCGTTCCTTGATGAAGGACTTTCCCTGTGATTAAAGCCACCTGTTTTATAACTTCTACAAACATGGTATTAACCTAAGTTTTAGTGACCTGTTTAAATTCAATATGCTTGCGCCGCACCTGTTCGGCTTCAGTTTCGCGTTCTGAGTCGATGTAAATGACTTTGACTTCATAAGATACCGAGAGATGGTAAGGACGCATGGAGCTACTCCAAAGCTTGGTAATATCCTCCAGAGAAATTGGGTTAAAAATGATGCGTAATTCTTCAGGTTTGTCTGGTGGCGATCCTTGGATTGCTGCCCCTGTAACAATGGCATTGTCGTAAAAAATCTGCATGGCTTTGCTCAATAATTTATGAGCGTTTTCCGAACTACTCTGCCCTTTGATTAGGGGAGTAACCAGATAAAACAAATTTAATGAAAGGGGCGGATACTGAAGCAGATTGCCATTCTTTTGCTCCAAAGACCGATTCTTCATATCGGGATTTTCCACAATTCGATACAGAAATAACGAAAGATAGTTGTTATCGGGTTCTGTATCTTGAATTAGCCGAAAAGGAGGTTCAAATGAGATTCTTTTATCGTCGCTCGATCCCAAAATATTAGGATCGGAAATTGTTGGGTCAATTTTCATGGCTGACCATAAAAGATGTCTGAGAGTCTCATCTACAGCATGAATGACCTTATAGCCGCTCATTGACTTACTACCTCTTAACGCCCCTGTTTTTAGCTCCAGGGATTCACCTACCACCTACGCCCTAACACCTACCACCTCTTGATTGCAAAAGTGACTTTTGGAAAATGGAAGTTTATTTCTAGTGATACAGCATATCCTATGATTCTTACAAGTCCCTCATTTTAGCTAAGTCATTCTATCTAGTTCATTTCAGCTAACCCATTGGAGATAGCACAAATGTGTGACTTGTCCTTGAGAACGGCCTGGTTTATGTTGTTGCCACTCACTTTAAGCACGAAGGGCGTCTTTCAGGAGGGACGATGGCGTCTAGAACATACTGGGAAAATGCAAAGTCAAGGGCGATGTCACCGGAAGCGATAATCTGCGATCGCCAACCCTGGACTTGCATCATCGATCCAGCTTTGGCTCTTTCCCGCTACGGAGTACCCCTAGTTAAACAATTGGGAAAGGTGATGGAGTTGTGGGTTGTGCGGGAACTTCGCGAGGTGGTGAAGCCGTAGGTCATGCCAGTAGCTTCAACTCCATTTCCCAGGTGCAATTCGACCCAGACATGCCTCCCATCCCCCTCGATGGTTCTCAAGGCTTAGGGCCATATCAGTTTAACCTGCGGGGTGTTGTGGCGATCGCTAGGGTAACGGGTGAGACTGGTGATGTACTGTGGAGGCAGCTGTCTACTGCCAGCGATATGCCTCCGGCACGCTAACGGGATCGCATCGTGCCTTGCCACTCTCCAAATCAAAAACAGAAAGGCACGCTGCGCGTGAAGCGATCGCTTCACACGGCGGCACGGATGCACGAGAGCGATCGCGTTTTTATCAGTCACGCTGGTATAGCCAGAGGTGCTAGCAATCCATTCGATCCTAACAATCAAGATGGAGTAGTTTGGACTCGGCAATCTCTCAAAAAACTCGGTAAAATTCAGATAGTCGGTCATACGCCGACTCGCAGCGGTTTGCCTGAGTACGATGCTCGATCGAATAGCTGGTATATTGATGGGAATGCGGGTGCGATCGCTCTTAATGCTACTGGAAATCTTACGACAGGTGGTATTAATTTAAGATCGGAAGGCAGTGGAACAGGAGGAAATCTTAGTCTAGAAAGTAGGAACGGTTCGATTGACACCAGTGCAGGTACTATCTCTGCTTTTTCTGCTAATAACAGCGGCGGTTCAGTTGTTATCACCGCTCAACAAAATATCGTTACTGGCACTATAGAATCATCTGTAGGTCAAGCTTTTGAAGGTCGTCCGGTTAATGCAAATAGCGGCACTATTTCTATCACCAGCTTAGCAGGAGGTATTAACACTAGCGCTGGACTTTTAGATTCTAGAGCAAATAATGGCAACAGTGGTGCAATTACTCTGAGAGCGCGGGGCGATATTATTACTGGTAGCATTGCTTCGTTGTTATACCAAGATGCTATTGGAACTTCAGGGAATATTTCTTTAACCAGCGAAACCGGCTCTATTAACACCACTGCTGGGATTTTAGATACTGGTGTAACTTTTGGAAATTCAGGACAAATTACCCTCAATGCTGCTAACAATATTACTATTGGCAATATAAAGACGCAAACGCCAAATGGAGGAGTTGCAAATAGTGGTAATCTTTTTATAACTAGCTCAGGCGGTGCTATCGATACCAGTCAAGGCACAATATTCACAAATTCTGATAATGGAAATGGAGGCGCGATCGCTCTCAATGCCTCTAGTAACATTATTACAGGTGCTATCAATACAAGTTCTGGTGGTAGCGGTACAGGTGGAAATATCACCATTACTAGCAGCAATGCTTCTGTTAATACTAATGCTGGCACTTTAAACACCAGTTCGCAGTCAGGTGCAGGTGGCGATATTACTTTGCAAGCGGGTAGCAACGGCAATATTGTTGCCGCAACTCTTGACGCGGGAGGTGCAACAAGAGGTGGAAATATTCGCCTTATTGGCGATGAAATTGACTATATTTCTATTCTTTCTACGGGTGCGCTGACGTTTGAACCTGCAACAGCCGCTACACCTATCCGAATCGGCGATACTATTGATACGGGTGCTGGAATTTTAGATCTGACAGCAGAAGCGATCTAATGTTGGCAATAATGCTACTGTTAGTACAGGTGCGATCGCAGGTGGAAATCTTGCATTCAATGGTACGATTGATGGCAATAATAATCTTACCTTAGAAACTGGCAGCGGCGATATCAATATCAACAAGGCTGTAGGAAATACAACCCGCTTAAACAATTTTACAATTAATAGCGCCAACAATTTTACAGCCGGAAATATTACCGCTGGGAGTATCCGTCAAAATGCGGTTAGTGGTACGACAACCTTGGAAAGTTTAAATACTAACTCTCCCGAAGGCATCAATTTAACGGGAAATATTTTTAACCTGAATCAATCCATAAATACTACAAACAATGGCGGTTTTACTATCAACAATAGCGGCAATTTAAACATTACCGCGACAACAGATTTCAACTTAGATGGTGCATTCAATCAAACTGGAACGGGTGCAGTTGCGATCGCAGGCGATATCACCACTACCAACGACGATATCAGATTTAGCGCCCCCGTTACTTTAACCGGAAACGTCGCATTTACACCTGGAACTGCCACAATTGCTTTTGGTTCTACTTTAACAGCAGGGAATAATCCTCTCAATTTAACAGCAGGTGAAATTGATTTTGGCGGTGCAGTAACAGGCAGCAATACGATTACCTTGCAACCTGCATCAGCAAATCAAGCTATTGCAATCGGTGGAACAGCAGAAACTCCCGGATTAGACTTGACAATAGGCGATATTTCTGCATTACAAAACGGGTTTAATTCGATTGCGATTGGACGCCTCAATGACGGTAATGGTGCTGTGAATGTTGTAAATAATGTTACCTTTAGCGATCCCGTGACGATAGGGACGAAAGCGGGGGAGATGGGGGTGCGGGGAGCGATCGCGGGCATCGATAATAGTTCCATAACCCTCATCAGTCCGACAATTACCCTCGGTGCAAATCTCGCAACAGCCGGACAAAATATCACCTTAGATGGCAATGTTTTGTTGAGTTCAGATGTCATAATTAGCACCGGAGCAGGTGCGGGGAATATTTTATTTAAAGGTACAGTCGATAATACTCAACAATTAAGATTAGAAGCAGGGACAGGAATAATTGAATTTGATGCTTTTGTTGGTGGAAATAGCCCGTTAAGTAGCTTAACGATTGATTCTGCTGAGAATGTTCTCGTATCCGGTGGTATTGCAACAGCTAATAGCGACCTAATATTTAACGTACCAGTGACGCTGACAGATAATGCAATTTTCAGGACTGGGACTTCCGGCAATATTATCTTCAACACACCTCTAAATAGCGAAGCAGGTGAAAGTAATAACCTAACTCTAAGTGCTGGAAACGGTAATGTTATTTTCAACAATTCAGTCGTAGGAAATAACCAGCCATTGGGCGATATCTCAATTGAAAGCGCCCAATTATTACAATCAACTTCGCCCATCCAAGCCGCAAGTTTGCGCTACGTATCTGGCATCGGCGATATCAACTTGCAAAGGGAAATTACAACCACAGGTGCAGCAGGTGTTGAGCTAGCGACGAATGGAAATATCCGCGTTAGTAACATGACCTCAAATGGAGGCAGAATCAGTTTAACTAGCCGTAATGGTAACGTTGATACAGGTAATCTAAATGCAGCCTCTACAACGGGTAATGGCGGCGATATAAACTTAGAAAGTCAAAGTCCAACTGGAATAGTAACAACGGGTAATTTAAATAGTTCAGGAGTAACCAAAGGGGGGTCAATTACTGTTATTGCTACCGATAGTATTCAAGCAGGCGCGATTAATTCCAGTGCAAGTATTGGCGATGGTGGTTCCGTTAAACTAGACCCAATTAACGATATCCAAATTGAGTCTATTAACGCACAAGGTGGCACAAGCGGCAGCGGCGGTACTGTTGATATTACAACGGGAAGATTTTTCCGGGCTACAGGCACTTTTACTGACCAAAATGGGATTATTTCTAGTATTTCTACAGCAGGTGGTGCAGGTAGCGGTTCTATCACAATTCGTCACGATGGCGGTGCGAGAAGAACCACATTTGATGTGGGAAATGGCATTAATAACGGCACAGCAGGAGCGATTACAACGGGTGCTGGAAATATCATTTCTCCTCTGCGATTATTTCCTGGCCCTTATACGCAGCGAAATATTCGGATTATTACTTCGCCGCAATTTTCACAAGAATTATCTGATTCTATTTTACTAGCAGAGCCGAGAGAAGAGTTACCTGAAGATTTGAATAAGCGACCTTTCCTACTAGAAGAATATTTCACGCGACAGTTTGAACGATATCTGACGCAAAACCCAAGGGCTGCTAATGTTCCGATTAAAAGTTTAGAAGGAATTCAAAGAGAATTACGCATCATTGAAAATGCGACAGGAGAAAAACCAGTTTTAATCTATGTAGTTTTCGATCCAAGATTAGTTGCAAAAGCTTGCGAATCTGGAGAGGTATATAGAGAAGATTGTTTTACCCATAAGGGAACTTTGTATCGATACGAACGGCAAGATGAAGATGAAGATCCAAGGTATATAAATATTAGATCTGAAGAACTAAAGCATCCCCGCTATTGGGCATTGTTTACAATTGTTGGTAGTCCTTGGTAGAGGAAGGGTGAGCCTTCCAATATTCATTCCCAGGCTGAGCCTGCGAATGAGAAATAGAGGTTATGATTAAGGAGTTGTTTGTCGAGGTGCTTCGGGACAGAAATCGTTTCGTAACTCCTCAATTTGAGCAGCCGAAGCATAGCCAAAAAACTCTCGAATTGCATCTAAGAGCATCGCTTTGCTTTTAAAATATTCAAAGCGTTTTTCAGCTATTTCTTTTTCGCTCAAATTTGGATTGTTTTGCTTTAGTTTCTCCAAATCAGCTTGTATTTCACGTCGTTGTTCTTCGGACAGCACTTGAAAGCTAATTTCTTCAGGCTTGGTTGCTTGAGCATTCGGGTACAGCCTCAATGTGTATATTTTACCCGGTTCTAATTGGTTTGAGGCTTTTTGCTCATCGTAAACGAGACTTTGTTTATTCTTTTCTTCTGTTGTTAAATTATGGCTCCATACAAGCGTTAAACTTCGATCGACTACTTCGATTTTTTCCACAGTTCCCTTCCAAGCAAATAAAGGTTCAGTACTCCAAGTTTTGTAATCACCTTCATGATTGGGTGAAATTAGACAAATTCCATCTCCCCTGTCGGGACCTCCTCTCTGTCTCCCCAATCTAGAACTTTGTTTATTCAAATGATTGTTTTGTGCAATCAGATCGGTTTTGGAGCTTTCAAAAGCTGAAAAAGCTGGAAGAGTAAGGCAAGTGAAAGCAGTTATTACAAGCAAAAACTGTCCTTTAAACAGTCTACGCATAATGTCTCCTGACAAAAATTGATAGAACATAAAACCAGAAAATGGCTGACGGAAGCACCAAAGGAATTGAAATAGACCAAATATATGCTTGGAGTCCTACAATTACATAAAATCCTGTTGCACCTCCTAATAAAAAGATACGTTGTTGCCGCAGGCTTTCTTGTTTTAGCCACGGCAAAGCTGCCCATTTCCCTAAAATCGCCGCTAGAATAATTAGCCAAAAATCTGGAACTAATGTAACTCGATGCTGAGAGAGAAGTTGATAAACCATGTAGGCATGAGCTTCTCCAGAAGTTATATGTTGCAGTTTATAATTAATTGCTTGCACTTACCTCGGAATAAGCCGTAAACAGACAACTTAAGACTTTGCCAAGGCCAGAATTAAAAGCTTAAGGAGATTTAACCATGTCCGATCGGGATAACTCGTGCAACTGCATCAATATCAATAAAATGTTGAGGCGTATCGAAAGCACTCTGCTTCAAGCCTGGAAAGAAACGGGATTTGGACATTTGGAAATTAATCTTGAAAGAAATAAGCAGAATAAAATAGCGGTGACTCTCAAATGCTCAACTTCCTACCGCTATGTAATCAGCGATGACGAAGTTGATGATTTTAACAGGAGGTCATCTTTTTAGTTAAAAATACTGCACGATTGAGACTATCGGCAGAATTGAGACTATCGGAGAAACAAATCAATATCTATTGCATACCGTGCTTTTGATGGGTGTGATTCTCACAAAGTCGGAGAAGAGGATTAAAAATCTGCTTCCCGACTTTTGTTTTTAGTTCAATGCAAACCGCATTCGCATATTCCTATCACCCTCTGCCAATAAGTTTTCACAAGCAAGTCAAACCTTTTACAACTACACACTGAGATACTTATGTTTGAGTCTTTCGTCCCCGATTCCGGTAAATCTTTTGATCCAGCATTAAACCCCCTCAATTAATAACTTATTAATGCACCTGTTACATCAGGCATCTACCCTTACTTGGTTACATCGGGTTTCAAGTTTTCAGGAGAACCAAAAAACATGGAAATTGCCATCGCTTTATTATCAATCTTTATCGGCTCTCTAATGATGCAAGAGAAGCCGCCCAAAAAAGAAGAGCCAAAAGATGAAGTTGTCTACAAACTAGAAATCAAACGTCCGAAGTAAACAGCAGCGAGAGCTAGAGCAAGAACAGAGCTATGAAAATAGAAGCTCTAAAATTCCAAGCAAAAAACAGGAGGATTTAATCTATGAAACCAACTTCCTTTACCCAATTACTGATGACTGCCACGGCTTCTGCTATTGCCCTCATTTTTGCACCAGGACAACGGGTAAATGCCGCCACTTTAAAAGCCATCCAACCAGGAACTACCATCAATACATTTGCAGAATGTTTAAATGATGGCATTGCTTTAATTGGTGGGAAAAATACCCTAGATCTCAATGGCTGGCAATGGTCAATTGATAACCCCAATGATGGCGTTGACGGATTTTTAGTCGGTGGCAATAGCAATCGCTATGAAATGTACACTATGGCTATCAAGGAAACTGCTAACAGTATCTTTGTGGCTTTAAACGGCAATATGCCCTTAACTGGTATCGATGGAACTGGCGCAGTTGATGGTAACATCGGTTGGGGCGACTTGTTCTTTAATTTGTCCGGCTTGAACTTCTCAACTGCTAGCCAACTAGGTAGTTTATTCGCCGTTCGGTTTGCTGGAACAAATGATTCTTTTGCACCCAGTATTGGTCTTTACGGCAACGTTACGGCAACTAGCGTCACTGGAATCAACTCTGGTTTTTCCAGCTTGCAAGCATATAATCAGCGGGTTTCAGGTTACTGTACTGGGCCTAATTGCGGCCCCAGTTTAGGCGATTTAGCGGCGAATACTCCCTACTTTAACCAAACTCAAAGTTTGAACGCGATCGCATCTGGAAACTTCCTCGCACCTATCACCTATCTTACATCTGCCGACTTGCTCGCTGCTGGCTATAATTTCAATCAACCTCATGCTAAAGGTTCGCAAACCATAGCCTTTAAGTTTGATAAAGCTGGCATCTGTGACAGCGGTGTTTGCGCGGAAATTACCGTTCCAGAACCTTCTAGTTTAGCAGGTTTAGCTGTTCTGGGTTTGATTGTAGCAGGTCGCAAACTACGTCAACGAAAAGTAACGGCATAACCACCTAATTAGCTTGGCACATATCTGGACACTTAGTGGTTCGCTTCAACGAACTACTAAGTGCAGATTATTCAACTTTCCTGTTACTGGAAGTAGGTTATGTTTTCAATCTTCATTCTTACCCACAACGAAGAAATTGATATTGCTGCTTGCATCGAATCAGCATTGCTATCGGATGATGCAATCGTAGTTGATTCGTATAGTAGCGATCGCACCCTAGAAATCGCCCAAAACTACCCCGTCCGCATCGTCCAACACGAGTTTGAATCTCACGGACGCCAACGCACTTGGATGCTAAGAAACGTCCCCACAAAGTACGACTGGGTTTATATCCTAGAAGCTGACGAACGCATGACACCCCAACTTTTTACTGAATGCACAAAAGCCATTAAAAGTCAAGATTATATCGGCTATTATGTCGCGGAAAAAGTGATATTTATGGGGAATTGGATTCGCCGCAGCACCCAATATCCTCCCTATCAAATGCGCTTGTTTCGCAAGGATAAAGTTTGGTTTACAGATTACGGTCATGCAGAAAGAGAAGTCTGCAATGGACAGGCAGGCTATCTCAAAGAAACTTACCCTCACTTCACTTGCAGTAAAGGCTTAACTCGGTGGATTGAAAAGCACAATCGCTACTCCACCAATGAAGCAATTGAAACCCTGCGTCAGCTAGAACAAGGAACTGTAAATTGGCAGAATTTGCTCTTGGGTCGCACTGAAATCGAAAGACGCCGTGCCTTAAAAGACCTATCCTTGAGGATTCCTTTTAGACCGTTGGTACGCTTTTTCTATATGTATTTCCTGCTAGGTGGGTTTTTAGATGGTTCAGCAGGAATTGCTTGGTGTACCTTGCAAGCATTTTACGAATATCTCATCGTCCTGAAAGTCAGAGAAATCAAGTCCCAAAAATTATCCAACCGGGACAAAACCGCTGTGTTACCTACCTCTTTTCAGAATTACGAAACCTCAAGGTTATGACAACCAATCAAATTTTAATGTATGGCAACGCAATGGAACCGCTCGTCGTTGCCGAACTTGAAAAGCAGATGCAATCGTTGCCTTCTGAGTTAGCCCAATCTATTAATTTATCTGAAGCGATCGCTTATGCCCTCAATCGTCTTCCCCCTTTATATAGTACCACCGAGGAAGGATGGTATTGGCAACAGCAACGCGCTCAAGAAACCTTTGCTGATTTGATAACTAAAGCTGTAGGTTGGGGTTTGGCAGCATGTCTACAATCCGGCAGATAATTATCAAATAGTATTTTTTAGCTTCACTTACGAAGAAGCCAAGTTATGGTTGGAAAATCATCAATATAAACCGATCGAGCAGCGCTTCCAAACCGAAAAAGTCGCTTAATCAGATATTGTGCTGGCGATCGCCTTGATTTTCAGACAAGCGATCGCTCATTTTTAGTGAAAATATAAACACACTCATAGTATTTGTCCAAAACCACATGCAGCTTGTGAACCTGCAAATCAAACCCATTTTAGATAAAACACGCCAAGAATTAGAAAAACTTTATGGCAAAGAACTAGACCAAATGGTACTGTTTGGTTCTCAAGCTAGAGGCGATGCTAAACCTGATTCTGACGCCTCGTGCCGAGAGAATCAAACAAGCCGATTCGTAGTCCGCTCAGTTAACCTCATCCTGAATTGGTTCTATCACTTCTGCCTCGATATGCTCGCCCGATAGTCGCTGACTATCCCCAGGCAACAGCCCCACCGTTTTTCCACCCACCCCTTTAGTAGAAATCGCTCCCAAATACAACGCCGAACTATCAGCCGGATTGGCGTGCAAATACCGCCCGGTAGTCGCAATCGAACTATGCCCCAAAGTCTTTTGCACCAGGTGAATCGGCGCACCCCTCTCCAGCGAATGCGACGCATGAGAATGTCGCAACCAGTGAGGCGATACATTGCCCTCAATCCCCACCCGATGAGCCGCCTCGCGTACAATTACCATCACCTGCGCTCGCTGCAAGTGTCCGTTAAACTTGCGACTCTTAAACACCGGGTCTTTACTTTCCGGGTTGTGTATAATTTTTGATTGTGTAGGGGCGGGTTTTACCAACCATTCTGGAACAGCGCGAGAAATTTTTTTAAACCCGCCCCGGCTACGCTACCGATGCTACCGGACATGATATGAACGAACAATTAATGAATGCCAAAGATACTGTTGCTAATCCCATGAGAGCGTTTCTCGCAAGGCAGGTGCTACGAAGCAGAAACCTAAATCGTGAGGTTTAGGAATCACCGTGCGTTCACGCCGGTGAGGATGTCAAAATGTGTTCTTGGCTACACAAGCAGCATGGATTGGCGAACAAATAAGTCTGGGGATCAATGTATTGATTCAAATTATACCCTAAGTTAGAAGTAATTTGATTCTCTTAGACTCAGTAAAAGTCGCATGTCCTATTCAATTTCCATCCGACTACAGCACTATGGTGTAGCGGTATCCACCGTTCTCCTGGCGCTATTACTGACTCTGTTTCTGCGCTCGTTCATCAGTCCAACGATTCTCCCCTTTTTTTTTGTGGCAGTTGCCTTTAGCACCTGCTATGGAGGATTACAAACTGGTTTTTTGGCAACCCTGCTCTCTGTATTACTAATTCGCTATTTTCTGATTGCGCCACTTTACACGCTGCTGCCGCTATCGAGTAGTATGTTGCTCGCGGCGATCGCTCTGATACTTATAGTGTTAATTATCGATTCACTTACCGATCGGATACGGCAAGCAAATCGGTATCATCGCATTAGTCAGGTGCAATTGGATCGGGGAAATGCCAGGTTTCGGGCAGCAATAGAAAGCAGTTTTGATGCGATCTATTTGCTGGAAAGCGTGCGCGATAGTTCTGGTGAGATTGTTGATTTTCGCTTTGTAGATTTAAACGAGCAGGGAGCCAGGTTGATTTCACGTAGAAAACATGACATCATTCATCAACAACTTTGTGAACTTTTACCCGTTAATCGCTCTCTGGGATTCTTTGATAAATACAAACAAGTAGTAGAAACTCGAACTCCGATAGAGGAGGAATTTCCTACATCAGAAATGCCGGGAGTCACCGCACAATGGCTGCATCATCAAGTAGTTCCTCTCCAAGATGGGATTGTAATTACCACCAGGGACATTACCGAACGCAAACAGGCAGAGATAGCGATCGCATCCCGCGAACAGCTGTATCGCACCTTGGCAGAATCGATCGCACACCTCGTTTTACAATTAGATGCCAATGGCAAAATTGAATACGCCAATCCTCAATGGCAACAAGCATTAGGCGTGACACCAGAACAAATTAATCAACAGGGTTGGAGCCAACTTTTGCATCCAGAGGAAGCACCCAGGATTTTATCCAATTGGGAACATGCCTTTACTCAGGGAGAAGCGCTTACCGAAGAATTTCGCTATCGCATGGCAGATGGTAGCTACCGCTGGTTTTTAGGACGAATTGTGCCGCTCAAAGATCGACAGGATCAGATCGTTCAATGGATTGGCAGTGCAACGGATATTGACGCTATCAAACGATTTGAGCAAGAATTAGTAACAAGGGAACGCCAGTTCAGAACCCTAGCAGAAAATTCTCCCGATGTAATTAGCCGCCTCGATCGTCAATACCGTCACCTATATGTCAACCCAGCAATTCATCAAGCAACTGGGTTAACTCCAGAGGAATTTATTGGCAAAACCCACGCCCAAATAGGAATGCCAGAGGAAATTTATCAACCCTGGTACGCGAAGATGGGAAGCGTGTTTGAAACTGGGCAAGGTTGCTCGTTTGAATTTGACTTTCCGGCACCCGATGGAATTCGCCACTACTTGGCTCGTTTCGTGCCTGAATTTAATGCCACCGGAGAAGTCGAGACAATTTTGGGCATTACCAGCGATATTACCGATCTAAAACGAACCGAGCAGGCATTGCGTGTTAGCGAAACCCGCTTCCGGCGCGTACTGGAATGCGACATGATTGGTATGGGCTTCTGGGATATCGAGGGGAACATTGTGTTAGCCAATGATGCACTCTTAAATATGATTGGGTACGCGCAAGCAGAGGTTCAAGCAGGCAAACTCAGTTGGAGAGCTATTACACCTCGTGAATACGACACGCTGGAAAATAAAGCACTGCAAGAAATAGCCGAAAGAGGCTTTTGCTCGCCATTCGAGAAAGAATACATCCATAAAAATGGCTCTCGGATTCCGATTCTCTGTGGTGGAGCAACATTTGAAGATAGTCACCAAAGTGGCGTATTTTTTGCCATAGATTTGAGCGAGCTTAAAGCAATTCAAAAGGAATGCGATCGCTTACTCAAACTGGAACGGGCTGCCCGTGAAATGGCTCAAAAGGCTAACCAAGTTAAAGATGAGTTTTTATCTGTTCTTTCCCACGAATTACGAACGCCATTAAGCCCCATTTTGGGCTGGACAAAGCTGTTACAAACGCGCCGATTTAGCGAGGAGCAAACCATCTATGCTTTACAAACCATTGAACGCAATGCTCGTTTGCAAGCTCAAATGGTGGAAGATCTGCTCGATATTTCTCGCATTTTGCAGGGTAAGCTCGCTCTGAATTTCTGTAGAGTGAATGCGATCGAACCCGTGGCGGCGGCGATCGAAACGATCCGGCTTTCTGCTAAGGCTAAAGACATTAAACTAAAGGTTGACTTGAATGAAAACACTGGCAATGTATTGGGCAATCGGGGACGATTGCAACAGGCGATCTGGAATTTGCTATCTAATGCGATCAAATTCACACCGCTAGAAGGACGAGTCGAGGTATCGGTGCAACCTGTTGCTGGGTTTGCTCAAATTCGAGTCAGCGATACTGGTAAGGGCATCGAGCCTGAATTTTTGCCCTATATATTCGACTATTTTCGTCAATCGGATAGCAGCATTACTCGTAATTATGGGGGATTGGGGTTGGGATTGGCGATCGCTCGCCATCTGGTGGAACTCCACGGTGGGACGATCGAAGCTGCTAGTCCAGGTTTGGGACAGGGGGCAATCTTTACGGTGCAACTGCCACTGGCACCACCCGAATCAGAAACAATCCCCGATAGCTCAAGTTTAACCGCACAAAACTTTGAGACAACGCTGACAGGAATATCGGTTTTGGTTGTAGAAGATGAGGCAGATTGCAGAGAATTTGTCCGTTTTGTACTCGAGCAAGCAGGCGCACAGGTAAATGCTGCCGCTTCAGTCGGTGAAGCTCTGCGAGTGCTGGAACATACCCAACCGAACATTCTGATTAGCGATATCGGTATGCCCGATGAGGATGGCTACAGCCTGATGCAACAAATTCAGTTGCTCAAACCTGAGCTTGCTAATACGATGCGAGCGATCGCTCTGACTGCCTTTACCAGCGATACCGATCGACAAGCCACCCTTGCCGCAGGCTATCACCGTCATCTCACTAAGCCGGTTGAACCTGATACGTTAATTGCTACTGTATCAGGTTTAATTCAACCCATACAAAGACTTTGAATCACATTCATAGAGTTTTCAAACCGCTGATAAAAACCTACTCAAATCTACTTTTGAGGGTAAATTAGGAATAGATCAAAGTCCACGGTGTAACTTTTGGTCGATAACCATTAACACTTGTGCTTGGCTGATGCCCGACATTACAGCTCTGGTTAATTTGTAGATATATCTTTGCTTGTAATGGATATTAAATTTAGTTTGATACCAGCAACATCTTTACCAGCAAATTGTTGCCTACGAGAATAACCCAGAAGATGTCGAAGCCAAAGCGAGATTTTTATCGCTATTGGGCAACCCTGTCGTCAACGACGCACAATTTAAAACCCTAATCAGTGCCTGGAAAGATGCCTGTAGTTATACAAATTGCTAACTCTAATTTTTACTGGGAGTCCAGTCAGTTTCATGAGTTGGGAAATTTCTAAAATCGACGAACTGCTTGCCGTTGTTCTAGTCTGGGATTAATCTGGGGAAAAGCTCTGCTATTCGCCGATGCCTTCTCCCGAACAGGTTACTGCTGCTATCCAAACTAAATATTCATCCAGCTAACGGAAACGCCGCCGCCAGCATCCAGCCGAAGAAAAGAGCGCTGCCAACAGCATAAATCCAGGCATCTTTAACCACAGCAGCAGCATAACTGAGAATGCCAATAATTGGCGGAAATAACGGCAGCAATAAAAAGATGAAACCAAGATTAGGTATCCAATAAAGTGCCAACCACAAACCTCCCACGAGTGCCAGACTTTGCCCCAACCACCAAATTAACCGCTTTCCCAAACTAATCCCTTGTTGCACCACTCCCGATGCTAAAAACCAGGGCAAACAAGCTACTGACAATAAAGGTACTAATCGCAAGCGCAGGGGAATCAACCACCATTGCAACCAAACTACCTGCGCCATCGCTCCAAACGCTATCCAAAGTAAGGAAAATAATCCAATTCCTAACCCTATCGCCCGCAGGTTAGGACGCGGGAAACGCGAGAGGATAGCTAACCAAATCGTCCCCGCTAAAAAGAACCAAATCCCCAAAGCGCCACCGACTTGCAAACCTCCTAAAGTTTGCAATTCGCCCAGACGGCTGAGTAACAAAAGCAATCCGCTGGCTGCTATTGGTGCTAATAATAAACCTCCCCAGCGTCGGGGTGAAGGTACTGTTGTTTTTTGTTCAGTTGGAGGTATCAAAATGGGAGCAATTGCGCCCAATGCCATTAACCATGCCAGTAAATGTAAGCCATACCAAATCGTGCGACGGTCAACATAATTACTGTTATTTTGCACGCCAAAAGTAGCATCAAGCCATTTGCGGGCAATTTGGTGACTGGCATTATTAAATAGAATCGTGATGTGTTCTACATTCGGGATGATAACGAATTGGCGTCCCCGTCCCGATGCCAAGTCCTCGCTTTCTCCACCCGCTTGTTGCAATAACCTTTGTGCGTTGGCAACAAACCGACCTTCCCAACTTCCCGCTTGTAATTGCAAGTTGCGCGGGGCAGAAGGGGTTACGGCTGCGCCTGTGGGCGAAATGGCAATTGTAGCTGCGAAACGTTTGATGTTGCTAATACCAGCGGTCATCACCGCGCCGCTTCCCATCGAGTGACCTAGCAGCGCTAAGCGCGTTGCATCGACTTCGGGTTGTTCGAGTAAGGCAGTTGTGGCAATATCGAGGTCTTTTTGCAGGGTAAAACGGTTTAACGGTGCGCGGTTAGCTGCATGTCCGCCAAAGTCCCACAGCATGACGGCGTATCCGGCGTGGGCTAATACGTGGGCGTAGCCTAACATCAGTTGTTTGGAACCCGCGAAACCGTGCGCTATGAGGACGCCAGGGATGTTTTTGGCGTTTTCTGGTGCCAGGTACAACATGGGGATGCTTGCGCTTTCGGAGGAACGCACAACCAGTCCGCGCCGCGCGGTTGCTTGACCCCATACCGAAAGTGCTATTAGCAATAATGCTAAGAGTAATATTCCATAGCGCTTTAACTTCATTCAGGTTTTTCCTTTCTGATAGCACCAAGCTATTTTAGTCCAAATTAATCAACAGTGGAATTTTGGCTAAAACGTACCCACAAGATGGGCAAAAATTGCGATCGCATAGCCTTATTTTTTACATTAATCGATATTATATAGATATTTCTGTTGTCAATTAGCTCATACCGGAACAGATAAACTAACAAGCCGATTCATTATCCGCACAACTTCATATAATTCGTTACTTTAGGGATTGCCAAGCGTAAATTTTTTCGAGAGAGCGTACTGACCTAGCTGCCGATCTAACTTGATAAAAATATAGTCTTCGCCATTCATTATCATCCCAAAAATCGGGTTTTGGGAGTGACGATTTGCCATCATATAGGCTAAGGTTTGGGGTAAAGCTTGCCTGACGCTAAAGCCATTGCGCTTGGATTCAATTAAAACTACCCAGAATTGCGATCGCACTACCAAAGCATCAATATATCCTTCTAAGACAGGTTCTTCTTTTTGATTCTCCCGAACTTCGATGTGACAGTTGAGGGTGCGGAATGTGGGTTTGAATTACAACCAAGGTTTAAAATCTAACATTAAAGCGAGGCTTGTCTATAACAGATATTGCCCAAGTTGTTGAGCCAGAATTTGAACGTGGGGCTGCTTCAAAAGAGATAGATGATTGCCCGGAACTTGATGCAATTGAATATCATTAGAAAGCGCACTCCAGCCTAAAGTTGGATCTTGTGCAATCGAATCAGATTGTTCGGTAGCTTTAAACAGCGCAATTTGATGGGCGTAACGTCGCGGCACATATCGGTAAGCTGCGATCGCGTTAGCATAGACAATTCGCAGCATCGGCGCGATCGCAGATTCATCCAACAACCGCAATCTCGACTCTTCGGGAATCAGATTGGCGATCGCAGACCATTGCCAGCGAGAAAACCAGCCACTCCCAGATTGAAGTCGATTCGTAGCCAGTGTACCATAGTCGAGTAAAAATGGCAGCGTAGACCATAGGGCAGTACCCAAAAGAAATTTGAGGCTTTGACACAAAGACGTCCTGTTGCAAGGTGCAGGAGTATCAAGAATTGCCAACAAAGCAACTTGCTGCCCTGCTTGAGTTAGTTGTTGCGCCATCTCAAACGCAACTAGCCCACCAAAAGACCATCCGCCCAGGAAATAAGGGCCATTCGGCTGAAGCATTTTAATTGCTTGAATGTAGTAGGCAGCGATCGCTTCAATTCGATTGAGAGGGGTAGATTTTCCGTCTAACCCCAAAGGTTGGAGTCCATAAAAACTGCGATCGCTACCCAGATGATGCGCCAATTCTAAATAAGGAAACACAACCCCAAACATCGGATGCACGCAGAAGAAAGGTTGCTTATTTCCCCCCAGAGTTAAAGGAACCAAAGGCGACCTCAATTCGGTTACAGATCGATTTGGGGTAAAAACCGGATTGTTGGGTATTGGAGACGCTTGCAAGGGCATATCCTCAAAGATTTGATTGTTACTAATAGACCTCTCCAATAACTCTGGTGGAGTGGGCGGAAAGCCCGCGTTTGAGCTTAGTTTTTCAAGAGGTTTATTGGGTAAAAGCGAAGTCTTGCGACGATAAGCAGACCGATCCAACTTGACTAAAGGGGGAATTTTTGGGGTTAAAGTGGTGTCGCGCAAGGTTTCCAGGATGTTCGCCAGTTGCGCGATCGTTGGTGCTTCAAACACGCTCTTTAAAGGCAGTTCCAGCCCAAAAACATCGCGCACGCGGGAGGTCATTTGCGTTGCTAACAAAGAATGTCCACCCAACTCAAAAAAGTTGTCCTGAGTATTCACTTGTTTTACCCGCAAAAGTTCTTTCCAGATCTCAATTAGAGTTGATTCTGTTTGCGACCATATTTCTTGTGATGTGGGCATCTCGCCCGCCTTTAAGGGGAGTTTTTGCAAAGATATATTGACTGTTGGCAGGGCGCGGCGATCTACTTTGCCATTGGCATTCAGAGGAAGCGTTTCTAATGGCACAAAAGCGAAGGGTATCATGTATTCAGGTAAGGTTTGCCCCAAGTATTGACGCAGGAGAGGAATGAGTTGACGGGCAAATTGAGACTGAAGTGGATCGTTAGTGTAGAGATGCAAAGATTGGTCAAGTTGCTGATAAATGGACGAATCAAGCATTAAATTCAGGCCAAAGACAGGCGAGACGCCTATCCCACAAGAGTTTTTCAAGAAATCTATTGCATCAACATCGCGCCGGATTAACAGCACATCATAATCTCCCGTATGAGTTTGAGTTGACCAGGTAATTTCTACGTTGTAAGGCAGCATTGTTGCCAAATCCCACCAATCTTGAGGATCGAGCGCCATTTCATTAGAATTGTGCAATACTTCTCGCATTCGTCCAACTGTTTTTGGTGCTTCCAGATTGCGTAGCCAGTTTGCAGTTTTGACCGCAGCATTTACCCGACTATTCTTCACATTCGCGATAATTAATATCTCTGGTTTAGTCTCGATTAGATGCTTTTGAATTTCGGCGATCGCAACTCGATTAAGTTTCCAGTTATGTTGTTGAATTGGATTTGATAACTTTGGGAAATCAGAGACTTGAGATGGTTCTATATGCAGCAAAACGTTATAGCGAAACTGCGTCATTTCATTCTGACTGCGACCTCGTGAGAGACGTATTTGCACTTGCCTAATTTGCGGAAATCGCTCGCGCAACGCATAAAAGAACATTGGATCGATTGTCAGTTCGGGTTCTTCAAATTGCGATCGCATAACTCGTTGCTGAAGTTCGGTTCGTTCCATTCCCCCATCTGCCTGAGAAAATTGCACCCAGGTATGAAAAGCTGTAAGCATTGGCAGACTTCGCACATCACCAAGAAACACAACACCACCCGGAATCACAGCCTGAATCGCTTTCTCCAGCACTTGCATTAAATAATCCACGCTGGGAAAATACTGCACAATTGAATTCAAAATAACAACATCAAACGATGTATTATCAATGCCTTCAAAATCAGTTGCCATTCGATGCAGGAGTTCGACTTGAGGGAGATTATCCAATTGATTTTGAATAGATTCCAAAGCGATCGCTGAAAAGTCTGTGCCGATATACTTCTGACAGTGAGGCGCAATTTGAAACAGTAATAATCCAGTTCCACAGCCAATTTCTAACACTTGTTTGGGTTTTAGGGCGAGAATTTGCGCTATGCGATCGCTTGCCCACTCTTGCATTTCCTCAAGGGGAATCGGTTGTCCGGTATAGCTGCTATTCCAGCCTGTAATATTGAAGTTTTGATTGTTATCTGTAGATTGATAAGTCTGATTATAGAGAGTTTCCCAGTGTTGAATTTGTTGGGTTTGAAGCGATTCTCTAATAGTTTGCTGAAGATATTGGCGAGCGAGGCTAAAGTAAGCGATTAGGCGCATCTCGCTTGATGTTTCTCCGGATGCGATCGCCACCGCATCGAGGATTGCCGGATGGCGTTGTAAGGTTGCTTCGATTTCGCCCAATTCTACGCGAAAACCCCGGATTTTAATTTGATTATCGATTCGACCAAGAAATTCAATCGTACCATCGCTGCGGTAGCGGGCGCGATCGCCTGTTTTGTAAAGTTTTGAGTTTGAAAATTTTTCAGAACTAATAAATCGCTCTGCTGTCAACTCTTTCCGATTAAGATAGCCTTGTGCGAGTCCTGTACCGCCGATATATAATTCGCCTGGAATACCTGCGGGAACAAGATTCAAATTGGCATCCAGAATATACACTTGGGTATTGAGGATGGGATGACCGATAGTGAGTGGATTATCCCCCCGATTGAGTTTAGCAATAGTTGCCCAAATCGTGGTTTCTGTGGGGCCATAAGCGTTGAAGAAGTGACGATTTGCTGCCCAGCGATCGATTACTTGACTAGAACAAGCTTCTCCGCCTGTAATTAGTACTTGGAGATCGGGTAGTTCCGCAGAGGGTAGAACTGCCAACACTGCCGGAGTCAGCAAGGCATGGGTAATCGCATTATCTTTGAGAAATTGCACCAGTTCTATTCCCGGTAACTGTGCAGATTTGGGAGGGATATATAATGTGGCACCAGAACCAAATGCCAGGGCAATCTCGAAAATAGATGCATCAAAACTTAGGGAACTAAATTGCAGAATTCGACTATTTTGGGACAGGTGAAAAAGTTGTTGCTGTGCCTCAACAACGTTGCACAAACCGCGATGAGAAACAAGAACTCCTTTAGGCGTACCTGTGGAACCAGATGTGTAGATGACATAGGCAAGATTGTCAGCGGTTACTGTTAGATTGCTCTCTTTATTAGGGGGGGTGCCGAAGGCGGGGGGATCTTCTCGATCTAGACAAAGTATGTTTGCTTGCGATCGCGGTAATCTTTCAACTAACCAAGATTGCGTTAGCAAGATCGAAACTTGCGTATCAATCAACATGAAATGGAGGCGATCGCTGGGATAATTGGGGTCAAGTGGTACATAGGCTCCCCCAGCTTTGAGAATACCTAGAATACCAATTGCCATGTCGATAGAGCGATCGACGCACAATCCAACTAAAGAATCTGGTTGAACTTTCATCTGTCTCAAAGTTTGCGCCAAAAGATCGGCACGTCGATTGAGTTCTTTGTAGGTGAGCGATTCTTGTTCTGAGATAATTGCGTTCGCGCAAGCGTGCGCGACTAGCGCAATCGCTTCTGGATTAGACTGCACCTGCGCCTCAAAGATTTGATGGAAACACAACTCCTGAATCGAACCCGATCCCCCTAAATCCCCCTTGCCAAGGGGGACTTTGAGTTCAGACAGATTTCCCCCTTTTTCAAGCACGACTTCAGAGTTATTTCCCGCTTTGAAAAGGTAGGCTTCAGGTTCTTTTCCCCCCTTGAAAAGGTAGGCTTCAAACTCTTTTCCCCCCTTGGCGAGGGGGGCTTCAAACTCTTTTCCCCCCTTGGCGAGGGGGGCTTCAAACTCTTTTCCCCCCTTGGCAAGGGGGGTTAGGGGGGATCGACTCCATTCGGCAATTTGCTGAAGTTCTGCACTTGTAAGCAGAGGCAGATCTGACAATCTCGAATCCGGATTGGCAACAATGCCTTCTAGTAATGTCTGAAAATGCCCAATTAGGCGATTAATTCTGTCGCGATCGAACAAATCAGTACTATAGGAAATAAAGCCGCTCAAGCCTTCCTGAGATTGCCATAAACTTCGCAATCCATGAGCAGGTTCCCACAAGTGAACCTCTAGATCGAACCGCGTGCTACCTGATTCTAATGGTGCCGGTTCTAACGTCAATCCCGGCAATTCTAACGGCTGCATCGGAGCATTTTGTAAAGCAAAAGCAACCTGAAATAGAGGATTGCGACTTAAATCCCGATCCGGATCTAATTCTTCTACTAACTTCTCAAACGGTAAATCTTGATGCTCGTATGCTTCTAGGGCAACATCCCGCACGCGCGAAAGCAATTCCCGAAAAGTCGGGTTACCTGATAAATTTGATCGCAACACCAAAGAGTTGACAAAAAAGCCAATTAACCCTTCTATTTCACTTCGATGACGGTTAGCAATCGGAGAGCCAATTGCAATATCTTCCTGCCCGGTATAGCGATAGAGCAATGTTTGAAATGCTGCCAGTAAGGTCATAAATAGAGATCCGCCCGATTGCTGACTCAAAGCTTCCAACGCTTGGGTGAGAGTAGGAGAAATTTGCAGCGGATAAGTTGCACCGCGATAAGTTTGAACCGCAGGGCGGGGGCGATCGCATGGCAGATCGAGTACTGGCAAATCTTGTAATTGTTTGCGCCAATAAGTTAGTTGTTCCTCTAAAATTTTTCCTTGTAACCAGTTGCGCTGCCAGCAAGCAAAATCAGCGTATTGAATCGGTAATGGTGGCAATACGGGGGTTCTTTTTTCAACAAATTCTGTGTATAAATAAGCCAATTCCCGCATCAAAACACCTAACGACCAACCATCAGCAACAATATGGTGCATCGTCAGCAACAAAACTGCCTCAGTTAAATCAAATTGCACCAACGTTATTCGCAACAGCGGATCGGTTGTTAAGTTAAACGGACGTTGTGCTTCAGCAGTGGCTAATTGTTGACCGATTCTTTCGCGATCGCTGATAGCAACCGTTGACAAATTCACAACCGATAACTGAATTTTGACATCGGATTCGACGACTTGAACGGGTTGTCCATCAAGGGTTGTGAATGTAGTGCGAAGGGCAGCATGACGACGCACAATTTCATCAAGCGATCGCTCCAATGCCGCAAGATCTATTGTCCCCTTTAAACGAATCGCAGCAGGTACATTGTAGAAAGGATTGTCAGGTGCAAGTTGATACAAAAACCACAATCTTTGCTGAGCAAAAGACAGGGGAAAAACTTTTCCTCGATCAGTCGGTTGAATCTGAGATTTTGCACCAATATCAACACCGAGGCAGAGCCTCGATATCTCGTTCCCAGGTTGAACCTGGGAACGAGGGCTGGGAGGCAGAGCCTCCCCATGATTGAACTCTTGTGGGGTGGGCGTCTCGCCCACCTTTGGTTCAATAGACTGCAATTTTAGCTGCTGCAAGTAGGCGACAATTTCGGCTTTGCGCTCGGCTAATTCCTGACGCAATTCGCTTGTTAACGTGCCTTCTGGAGCGTTACAGCGCAAACGAATATTGTCTGGAGAAGCATCGCAATCGCCATCAACAAATAGCTGCACATCTAGGCTTTTTAGATGAGAAATAAATTCAGCGATCGCCATTTTATTCATAGTTCTAATTCCTCACGTCGTTGCGAACCTGATGATTGCGGGCGATCGCTCGAACTGCTTCTCAAAGATTCAATCTTTTGTGCCAATTCTGCGATCGTGGGCGTTTCAAACACGCTGCGTAGCGGCAATTCTACCTTAAAGCGATCGCGGATGCGCGATCCAAGTTGAGTCGCCAGCAGAGAATGACCGCCTTTTTCAAAGAAATTGTCGTGAATTCCTATCTGTTTGGCTCCCAAAAGTTTAGTCCATATCTCCACTAGCGATGCTTCCAAAGAGGTTGTAGGTGCAACAGTTGGACTTGTTTCCCGCGCCACGGTTAGGTGAGGCGGTGGTAGTGCCTTTTGATCTACCTTACCATTAGCAGTGAGGGGAAGCGTATCCAACACAACAAATGCAGCAGGAAGCATATAAGCAGGTAATTTTGTTTTGAGAAACGATCGCAGATCCCGTTCATTTGGTATCGTCGATGTTTCGGGTACAATATATGCAATCAACTGGGAATTGCTGTCTACTTCACGCACAATTACTGCTGCCGTTTGTACCATCGGATGTTGAGCGATCGCTGTCTCAATTTCACCCAATTCTACCCGAAACCCCCGAAGCTTAATTTGATTATCTGTTCGTCCTAAAAACTCAAGATTGCCATCGTGACGGTAAAGCGCGCGATCGCCTGTTTTATAAAGTTTTGAGCTGCGATCCCCCCTGCCCCCCTTAATAAGGGGGGTGTCTTTGGCGGGGGGATTTTTACGATGCAAACTATCTACCAAAAATGGATTGTCAATAAATCGCTCTGCTGTTAATTCCGGACGATTTAAATACCCTCGCGCGAGTCCATCTCCACCCACATATATTTCACCGCTAACATTTGCTGGAACTGGATTGAGATTTGCATCCAACAAATAAAGTTGAGTATTAGCAATTGCCTGACCGATGGGAATTGTGGTGGCGTTTTCTGGAATATCTTTTACCTCATACCAAGTAGAAAATGTAGTGTTTTCGGTGGGGCCATAAACATGAATTAGATGTTGGGGTTTACCTTGTTGCACTACTGTTCTCACGCGATCGACATTCACCATTTCACCCCCAAACAGCAGATATTTGAGCGATTGGAAAGCCTGGGGAATTTGACTAACTGTTTGATTGAATAATGCTGTTGTCAAAAACAGAATGCTAATTTGCTGCTGCTGCAATTCGGTAACAAAATCAGTAGGTGAAAGCGTTATTTCGCGATCGATTCCTATTAATTGGGCGCCATTGAGTAATGCACCCCAAACTTCAAAAGTTGCGGCATCAAAGGCGAGGTTTGCTACCTGTGCGATGCGATCGCTAGTTTCTATCTCGACGTAGTTGGTATTGCACACCAGTCGATTCACCGCGCGGTGCGGCACCATGACGCCTTTCGGCGTTCCGGTTGAACCAGAGGTATAGATTAGATATGCAAGTTGATCGGCGGTGCAAGGATTAGACAGGTTTAGATCCGATTCCATTGCGATCGCATCCCATTGGCGATCCAAACAAACAATTCTCGTGTTTTCAGTTGGGAATAAATCTGCCCAATCTTCCTTAGTTATTACCACGGTAATTCCGGCATCTTCCAGCATGAAATGCAGTCGTTCTGAGGGATAACTCGGATCTAGCGGTACGTAAGCACCACCCGCTTTTAGTACTGCTAGCATTGCCGCGATCGCTTCCACACTTCTTTCCAAACAAATCCCCACAAGCATTTCCGAATTAATTCCTAACTTTTGCAAATATCGCGCCAGTTGATTGCTGCCTCGATTTAACGCTTGATACGTGAATTGTTGATTGCCAAATTTTACTGCGATCGCTGTAGGTTTTTTCCTCACCTGCTGTTCAAAAAGTTGATGAATGCAAACATTTTCCGGATAGCTGGATTGATTTCTTTCCCAACGATCTAACAACTCTTGTTGTTCTTGGGTGGTTAATAATTGTAGTGCAGAGAGAGGAGTATCTGGATTCGCAACAATACCTTCCACCAATGTCTGAAAATGATGTCTTACAGATGCGATTGTGGTTGAATCAAATAAATCGGTGTTATAAACTATTACGCCACGCAAACCATCAGAGTGCTGCCAACCTTTGCCCCACAAACTTCTGAAGTTATCCGTACATTTCCAGACATATAGCTCTAAGTCGAAGCGCGAAGTTTTTGTTTCCAACTCTACCGGACTGAGGACTAATCCGGGTAACTCCAGTTGTTCCATCGGCGTATTTTGCAACGCAAAGACAACCTGAAATAGGGGATTTTGACCGAGGCTACGAACGGGTTGCAACTCTTCCACTAACTTTTCAAACGGTAAATCTTGATGTGCATACGCGGCTAAGGTGACATCCCGCACGCGGTTTAACAATTCGCGAAAGGTTGGATCTCCCGCCAAATTTGTTCGCAAGACCAGACTATTTACTAAGAATCCAATTAACCCCTCTAGTTCGCTGCGATGACGGTTGGCAATGGGAGATCCAATTGCAATATCAATCTGCCCAGTATAGCGATGCAGTAATGTCTTAAACGCAGCCAGCAAGGTCATGAAAAGCGTTACGCCCGCCTGTTGACTCAATTCCTCCAAAGCATCGAGTAACTGCTGCGGCAATTCCAGCAATTGACTCGCACCCCGGTGATTTTGCACGAGGGAACGAGCAGCAGCACCGGGTAAATTGAGCAGCGGGACATCCTTTAATTGCTGTTTCCAATAGCGTAACTGGGTGAGTAGTACTTCTCTCTGTAACCATTCTCGTTGCCAGTGGGCAAAATCGGCATATTGAATCGGTAATTCTGGTAATGCAATTGGTTTATTTTCAACCAATGCTGCATAAATTTCGCCCAATTCCCGAATCAAAACGCCGCTTGACCACTCATCAAAAATAATGTGATGCAGTGCTATCAGCAACAAATGTTCGTTGTCCTGCAATTGCCAAAGTCGGACTCGTAACAACGATCCTTTGTTTAAGTGAAATGGTTGCTCAATTTCGTGCCAGATTTGATTTAGTGCAGCGTTTTCGCGCTCGTTAGCGGGTAATGTACGTAGATCGGTTAATCTTAGCGGTACTTGCAATTGGGGCGCGATCGCTTGAACTAATTGCCCATCCACAATATCAAACGTGGTACGGAGGATTTCGTGACGGCGAATGAGCGCTTGAATACTTCGATCTAGGTGCGTAAGCTGTAACGAACCTGTGAGCCTCAATACCAGCGGTATAACGTATAAAGAAGCTCCCGGAAGCAGTTGTTCGATAAACCACAACCTAGCTTGTGCAAACGAAGCCGGAAAGATAAAGACATCTTCCTCGACGCACTCTCGATCCGATTTGTCTGAAATCATTCACACCCTGTAAAAGTTCAACCTCATTCTGTTTTAAGGGAAAGCGCGGCTTAAGGATTATGCTTTAAGATAGATTTTTTTACCGATATGCAACGGAAACATCACCCCAGGCTCCTGTTTGGTTGGAGGGTTGATCGGTTCAGGGGACGAATTACGCCCCCATTGCCTTATACGGAATCGGAATCTTCTCTATATAAGTTCAGTAATTTTAACAAAAGTTAGTCAAAAAAGCTTGACATAAGGGAATTGATTGAGCCAATTTGGAGAAAGACTTTAAAGAAACAGTAAAGAGACTGTTAATTTTAGGAAAAGTTTGTTACTGTTTCCAGTCTGAACACAGGCGCTACGATTACGTGACTTATACAAGACTCTCGTTAGAGGTTATTCTTTAACGCTGTTTTTGCTGAATTAAGCAAATAAAAACAGTCAAGCATCTGCCCGCTTTGAGATTACGGCTGGTTTTGACCAATTTCACCTTCTATAGGATTTAGCTCAACGCTACCTGTTTTGCCCTTGCCATTTAATATTGAAACTGTTGAGAGTACCGCCATGTCTAATTTTGATTTAATGAATGGCTTTGAAGGCGGGACAGTAATGGATAGATCTATCCAAACTGCACGCGATTTTTTGACAAAGTTTGCAGACAATCAAGAGTTTGAAACTAAAATAGCGATCGCATTCGGTAATGACTTCGATAGCGCAGCGCTGGAAGCATTGCGCCAGCAATGGAAATCTGGTAACTTTACCGGACTCCCAATCCAATTCGCCGCAGCCATCAGCGGTGCAAATGGTGCTTTTGCTAAGGATACCAACACCGTTTATTTATCTCAAGATTATCTGGCGCGGAATGTTGGGAATCCTGGTGCGATCGCTTCTATTCTCCTAGAAGAAATTGGTCACTTTGTAGACGCTCGGATTAATCAAATCGATGCGCCAGGAGATGAAGGAGAAATTTTTGCCTATTTGGCACAAGGGCAAAATATAGACAAGCAGAAATTGCTACAACTGAAGACGCAGAATGATGCTATTACCATAGATATTGATGGGCAGATTATAACAGCAGAAGCAGCGACAAACCCAGAAGACAATTTAGGCTTGTTGACAAGTTCCATCAAACCCTTGCTCGACAATATCAAGTCTGCCATAAATGCTCAAGTATTGAATAACCTGCCGCTTCTGGGTAACTTGGATCTGAAAAATTACGCGGATCAGTTTATTACCAATAACGTTGAGCAGAAAATCCTGGATGAACTGAATCAAGAAACCAATAAAACTGTTACTTCTGTTCAAAAAGCGCTGTTTGAAGCCTTGGGGCCAACCAGTCAGGGAGGGTTAGGTTTACTTCAAGACTTCGACGGCGATGGTCTGATTCAAATTAATGACATTAAAACTCCTACAGATGCCAATAGTATAGCATTCAACTTTAAAATTGGTAAGAGTTTTAATCCTAATATTTCGTTTGCCGAAAACTTAGGCTTACCCAATTTGGGTTTTAATCTTAAGGGTGGCATTACTCCCGATTTAGGCTTTGGTTTAACTGTAGGTTTTGGGGTTGATAATACAACGGGAGCGGATGCTTTCTTTGTCGATACATCGACCACAGGAGAATTCCAAGCCGGACTCAATGCTAAATTAGTCAACGCCAGTAACCAACCTTTAGAAATAGATGGAACTCTAGGATTTCTTAAACTTAAAGCGACGGACAACGGTAGCAACCTAAACAGCAATTTTTCAGCCGATCTTACCAGCACTCTAGCTGATGCCAACGGTCGGGTGAAGTTTTCGGATATCAGCAGTATTGGGATTGCTCCAAATCCTAAATTAACTGCTAACGCCGACCTCAAACTGAAGCTGAACACGGGTCTTGATAACGGCGTTTTGCCTTCAATTAATTCTGATTTTAACCTGCTGGGATGGCAGTACGACAGCACCAATCCCTTAACACCCGCACCTACAATTGAGTTTAAAAAAGTTCAGCTTGATTTAGGGTCATTTGTTAAGAATTTTGCTGGCACGATCGTCAAAGACATTCAAACCGTTACCCAACCTTTTAACCCGATTATTAGTACGCTCAAAGAACCGCTGCCAGTGATTGGTTCTTCGCTGCTAGATTTAGCAAGTGCCTTGGCTGAAATTGGGAAAGGTACTGTCGATCCGGATACGGTCAAATTTATCGGTCAGTTGGCGGATGTTGTCGATCTGATTAATAAAATTCCCACCAATCCAGATAACGTCAAAATTGACCTGGGAGATTTTAATCTGGGCGGTACAGATGTCCGAAGTACGCCGGTTAGTGGGGTAGACCCCAATCCAATTCCCTCGTTGCTTCCCGTAGCTGCTGCGCCCCCATCTTTTGGGAATTTAGCGCCTTTTTTTGATGCAATTGAAAATTCAAAAAATGGACTTGCTGAGCAACTGAAATTTCCCCTGATTGATGACCCCAAAGCAGCCGTTAAGCTACTGCTAGGAAATAGCAATGTTGACCTGTTTACCTATCAAACACCCAGGTTAGGTTTCGGCTTTAATCTAGACCTGCCTCCGATTCCCGTTTTTGGCCCGATTGTGTTGAAATTTGGCGGTGGTGCGGGGGCGGGCGCTCAATTGAAGTTTGGGTTTGATACTAAAGGATTAAATGACTTCAAAGCAGGTGGATTCAACAATCCGGAAAAAATCTTTGATGGCTTCTTTGCTAGCAGACCTGATGTTGGCAATAACTTATCGCTTTCTGGTGAGATAAATGCAGCAGCAGGCGTTAGCGTTGGGATTGCAGATATTGCTGTTGGGGGCGGCATTGGTTTGACTATCGGTTTAGATGTTACTAATCCGAACCCCAGCGTTTTACCCCCGGAAAAATTTAAGGTACGGGGCAGCACAATTGCCAGTACCAGTCCTCTCTGTTTATTCGAGCCATCGGGTGCTTTATCTGCGATTATCTTTGCTTCTATGACCCTAGATTTTGGGTTTTTTAGCTTTACCAAACGGTTCAATCTAGCTGATATTAACCTGATTGATTTTACTGCTAATACAGGTGGTTGCGATGGGCCTTTAGACTCTCACTTTGATGTGAATGACCCCGAACCAGATCCTAAGATGCAGGCGTTATTGGCAGGACAGGGAGTAATCGATCGCAAAGGTACGGGGAACGGCGATGTGATTACTGTTACCCACACGCAAGATGGTTCGGCACGAGTCGATGGCAAAGTTGTCCTGACTGGTTTAGATCCCGAACCGAAAGCCTACGAAAATGTCAAGCTGATCGTTATTAACGGCGGCAACGGCAACGACCAAATTAAATTTGTCGATATCGTTGCTAGCGGTCAATTGGATGGCGGCGCTGGGGATGACGTTTTAATTGGCGGCAAGGGTTACGATTTTCTCGGCGGCGGTGCGGGGAACGACAACCTGGATGGCGCTGGCGGGACGAATACAGCGGTGTACGGAGACGCTCCGGCGGGTGTCCTTGTCAATTTAGCTACAGGCACTGCGAACGACGGTTACGGTACGGTAGACACGCTGACTAGAATTCAGAACGTCGAGGGGTCGAGATTCAACGATGTTCTGATTGCCAATCCATCGGGTAGCGTGTTGGATGCAGGCGCAGGCGACGACCAATTGATTGGTAATAACGGTAACGATGTGATGTTGGGCGGTGCGGGTGCCGATGCGATGGATGGCAAGGCAGGAACCGATACGACTACTTATATTAGTTCTCCGGCGCCAGTTTACGTGAATCTTTCTAACCAAGATATTGCCTTGATTTCGCCTGTAGATGGGGTATTCGTAGGTTTATTGGCGAATCGCGGTTTCGGCGGCGATGCGGAAGGAGACGAGATATTTAACGTTGAAAATGTCCAAGGTTCGGTTTATGACGATGTTTTGGTAGCGGGTGACACCAGCGTTAATGTAGATGGCTTTTTGGGCAATGACTTAATTGTTGGCGCACCAAATGCTCAAATTTTGGATGGCGGTCAAGGTGTTGACTGGATTTCCTACAGTCCGTCAACGGCTGCGGTTAATGTCAGTTTGGCAACGGGTAATGGTTCTGGTGGATACGCACAAGGAGATCAACTTAAGTTTGTCAAAGATAGCGATGGTAACAATACGCCAGACAACTCGTTTGAGAACTTGGAAGGGTCTGATTTCAACGATAATCTGACCGGCGATCGCCAAAACAATATTATCAGGGGTTTGGCTGGTAATGACAACATTTCCGGGCTAGAAGGAGACGATATTCTGATTGGTGGATCGGGTGCAGATGTCCTCAGTGGCGGTGCAAACAGCAGTCCGCTACGTGCAGATCTTACCGCGTTGGATGTGCGATCGCGCCTCCCAGGTGGCGGAGATACAGCCAGCTATCAAGATTCCAGCGACTTTGTAGTTGTGAATCTATTAGCGGGTATAGGTTTCAATGCAGATGCCGAAGGCGATACTTTCTCCGGAATTGAAAATTTAATTGGCTCTAATTTTGCCGACAATTTGATTGGCGATTTTGGCAACAATGACATCAATCCCGGCTTGAGTAACGGTGGAACCGATATTATTAATGGTTTCTTTGGCAGAGATCGTCTTACCCTCGATTACTCGTTTAACGATTTCGGTACGGGGATTGCTGGCGGATTCCAAAATACCGTCGCGGGTTCTGGTTTCATCTCTAGAAATACCAGCGATGATAGCAGTATTCAGGATGCAGTTTCCTTTACCAATATTGAGCGCCTGTTTGTCACTGGAACTATCCAAAACGACCAAATTATCGGCGGTGCGGATAGCGATGTGCTGCTGCCCGGTGCAGGGAATGACTTTGTAGATGGCGGCGGAGGAATTGACTTGCTCGATGGTAACGATGGGATCGATACTTTATCCGATAACCTGTCAGATAAAACTGAAAACATCGTTCTCATCAGTACCGATATTACCAAGGAAAATCCCAACCAAGTCCTCTCGCTTGCCGACGGCACGTTGATTACTAAATTTGAAGTCTTTAAAGACATTAAAACAGGCAGTGGGAACGATCAACTCACCCAACTTGACCGGGTAAATAACAATTTCAGCACCGACGGCGGTACAGATACTGTTAATCCTGGTTTAGGATTTGACACCGTTGATGGTGGGGTTGGAGGACAGGTTATTTATATTCCCGGAATCGGTTTTATTACCCTACCTGATAATGACCTGCTAATTCTAGATTATTCGGTTCAAGATACGGGCAGCGAAATGATTATGTCTGTATCTCCTCAACAAAAATCGGGATTTGCTTTCAGAAGCATCGATCCGAATAATATTGAAGCTCCATTGCTGGATGCCGTCAATTTCCAAAATTTCGAGCGCTATCAGGTTACGGGTACGATTAAAGACGACTTTGTGGAAGTGGGCGATGGGAACGATACCGCGAATGGAGGTGCAGGAAATGACGATTTAGTTGGGAATCGTGGCAACGATCTATTGGCAGGTGGAGAGGGTAACGATATCCTGAAAGGTACTAACAATACTAATTATGGAGGCAGTGGATTTGGCAATGACAACCCACCGAATTTTCCCAAGGATATTGACACGCTAACTGGCGGCGCAGGCGCGGATTTATTCGTTCTGGGAGATTCTCTCAGCGGTTACTACGAGAATGCTAACTACAATGACTATGCCCTGGTTACAGATTTCAATCCGGCGGAAGGGGATGTTATCCAATTGCAGAATTTGCAAAATTGTCCGTTCCAATATTTTATAGGTGAATCTTTTGGAAATTTACCCAGCGGTACGGCAATTTATGTCTCGAGTTCTGACCCGGAATTTCCAGAATTAATCGCGATTGTTCAGGGCGCAACTAATTTAAGTTTCGCGGGTAACCCGTCATACTTTAGTTTTGTTGGCGAACCTTGTCCGATTATTAAGTAACCTTTTTGCCTTGAATTGGTTAGAGTAACAACTGATTCAAGGCTATTAAGGTGGGGACTTACGCGGTGATATTAAATAGCATGGATGGTGCGTTACGCTATCGCTAACGCACCCTACAGGTAAAGACCTACAGGTAAAGACCGATCTTGCGCTCGATGAAGGAGGATAAAAATGAAATTTTTAGGTAAAAATATTGCTTTGATAGTGCTTGGAGTAACTGCTGCTCTTGGGTTGCATGAAGAGGAGGCGATCGCTTTCACAATTACCCAGAACAATAACCCCAATCAGTTACTGACTAATTTGCTAGGAAATACCGCTGGATTGAGTAACTTTACTATGAACCTCGTGGGCGATGGTAGAGCCTTCGGAACTTTCACAGCCGATCCTTTTCGGTTAAAGTCGGCTGTCGCTATGAGTACCGGGCGAGTCATCGATTTAGCGGGTGTGAATGCAATTGGTACAGATTTAAGTACCGATTTCGGCTTACCGGGTTTATCCGGCGATTCGATTAGTATGCAGATTAGTTTTGATAACAGTACAGCGGACAATTTATTTTTTCAATATGTATTTGGTTCGGAAGAATTTGTGGAATTTGGCGGCAGTCAATTCAACGATTCTTTTAGCCTCACTCTCAATGGTTTTAATCAAGCTAAATTGAGCGATGGGAAAACGGTTACTATCAACAATTTGGCGGTTACTCCCTTTGGTCCTTTTCATCCTGATTTTATTAATAACCGAGTGGGTACAGGGCCTGCTAGTGCCGTGACCAGACTAGATGGTTACACCAAACCATTGCTTTTTGCCGCACCGTTGAAGAAGAATGCCAGAAATACGCTCGTAATTAACGTCCGCGATGCGAGTGATGGGATTTTCGATTCTGCTGTGTTTATTAAAGGTGGTACTTTAGGAACCGTTCGTCCTCCGGATATTGGCGATGGCGATGGGGGTGGGGACGGTGGTAATCCACGAGTACCGGAACCTTCTGCTACATTAGGAATTTTGGCATTTGGGGTTTTGAGTGCGGGTTTTTGGTGGAAAAAACGATAGGGAGAACAAGGGTTATTTGTCCTTCATGGTTTTTCTTCTTTTGCATTCTAAATTTATGGTTGAAATTGCCGGGTGAATCTGTAATATCATGTCCGGTTGTATCAGTTGCGTACTCAACCGGACATCATATGGCTTCTCTGACATGGCATTATCAACAAATGGATTGATGAGGCTGATTTAATATCCCCCGATTTTAAAGAGAAGTCCGGTGTTGATATCTGCAAGTGGTTTTTATGCGGGGGAACGGCTGACAGCATCGAAATGCGTTCCCACGAAGGCATTTAATTCGGTTTGTGTTAAGGCCATCAGTATTTCCTCGCTTCATTCTCCATACTGATGGCGTTAGCCACGCTAAATTCTATATAGATTTGTACAGTTGCTTTTTATAGCATTGTTTAGCTTGGTGCAGGGAAGGACAAGGATATTCTGCCTAGTGGAGAGTACCTGTAAACGCAAACATCCCCTTCAATTTATTGCCGGGTGTTTCAATGTAGGGTAGCCTAGCATTCGGAAATAGAATCCCTGTCGGGCAACGAGTTCGGCATGGGTTCCCTGCTCGACGATTTCGCCCTCCTGCATCACAAAAATGCGATCGCAGTCAAAAGCAGTTTCCAGCCGGTGCGTAACTAAGATGATGGTTCGCAAGCGGCGTAGACGCTGAAGGCTCTCTATCACCCACTGTTCGTGCTTCAAGTCCAGCGCGTTGGTAGGTTCGTCGAGGATGAGTATAGGAGCATTCGTAACCAGCGCCCGCGCGATCGCTAGGCGCTGCCGCTGCCCGCCCGAAAGGTTCTGACCGCCCTCAGCGATTAAGGTATCATACTGCTGTGGCAAGGTTTCGATGAACTGAGCCGCCCCAGATTCGACCGCCGCCGCCCGAATCTCTTGCAACGAAGCGTCTGGGCGACCATAGGCGATATTCTCGGCAATCGTTCCGGGGAAGATGGGGCTAGCTTGCGAAACGAGTGCCATATGTTTGCGGACATCGGCAAGCTTAAGCGTGCGGAGGTCAAAGCCATCGAGGAGAATGCTGCCCGATGTCGGGTCGTAGAAGCGCGGCAGGAGATTGAGCAGCGTACTCTTTCCCGTCCCGCTAGCGCCGAGAAACGCCACCATTTGACCAGGCTTGATACTAGCATTAATCTTTCGTAAGACAGGCCGCCCAGGGCTGTACTCGAAGTTCACGTCCGCAAAGGTTAGCGTGCGGGAATCGACCGGCAGCGCCCGCGCGTCAGGTGCGTTGGCGATCGCAGGCGGTTCGTCGATGATGGTAAAGACGCGATCGCATGAAGCTACGAATGTCTGAATCTTGGTAGTGAACCCCAACACCCAACCTAACGGGTCCCACAATTGTCCCAGGTAGGCGATGAATACGAGCAAATCGCCGATGGTCAAACCGTTCGACACCGGATGCAAGAACTGGTCGCGATACACTAAGTAACCGCCGTAGCCGAAGATAACCCCGCTTCCCAGGGCAAAAATCACCCCAACTGCCAGCGGATAGAGGTTTTCTTGCCAATTGAGCTGCATCGAGGCAGCCACACTGCGTTCGACCGCCTGGACGAAGCGCCGCGATTCTGTCGCTTCTCGACCGAAAGACTGGATTAGTCCGATCAACTCTATACCTTGCTGCATAGTTGAGGTCATCACCGCATCGGTTTGCTTCGACTTCGTAGCTTGACGCCTAATCCTGCCCTCGAAGTACCAATTCGCCAGTATCAGAAGCGGCACGAACGAAAGTGCTAACGCGGTGAGAACGACATGGCGCGACAGCATAATGCAGATCATCGCCGTCAGGGTGACCGATGCGGCAGTAGAGCCGATCAGCGTATCGATTACCCCCCAAGCGCCAAGGCTATCGTAGCTCAACCGATAGATGGAATCGCCCTGCGAGCGTGAGCCGTGCCAACCGAGACTAAGTGCCTGCATTTTATCGTAAAGTTCGGTGCGAACTCGCAAGGTGCCGTTGTACTGGATGCGGTAGTTCAACATCTTACGGAGCATGAACACGGTATCGCTCAGAATCCTGACGATCGTTGCGAGACTTGCCATACCCAAGATTTGGTTCAGCTTGCTTTCGCCGAAAGGGGCAAGAAACAAGGTATGAATCCAGTTGGGGTTTGGGGTTGGTGAGAGAACCGTATCGACTAGAATCGCCATAGGCCAAGCGTTGATCAGGTTCAAAAGTACCGATGCCCCGATCAGAAGCAAGAGCGTGACGATTAGCCATAAGTCTTTGCGGAAGTAGGAAATGGATCGAATAACGATCCGCAGCAACCAATGTTGGTTGATTGACAGGAGCGCGTTTTTTGGTGAATTTTTCTGGCTGTTCAAAAGTGGATCGAGTGGAAAAGTTATGGCTGTGCTTGCTAATTCTAAGCACATCGTTACTGCAACAATGGGATTTTATTCTATCGATAGAGTCCTGGTATGTTAACAATTAATAAGCTCTGTCTTAAGTATAACCCAGAGTAAGTAGTAAAATATTTGACAAAAATTTGGTGGAGCGACGTAATACAGTCCCTATCAGTGCGATATGTCAAATGCTAAAACTTTAGAAGACCGTACATATATTCATCAACTCAATACCATTAAAGGTTATTAAATAGTATAAGATTAAATTGATTAACCATGCTACAAATTTCTAACACAGTTACCATCCCAGAACATGAGATTGAAATGAGTGCGGTTCGCTCTGGGGGAGCCGGGGGGCAGAACGTGAATAAGGTAGCAACAGCGATTCACCTGCGCTTTGATATCATGGCTTCCTCGCTGCCCGATCGTTACAAAGAGCGGTTGTTGAAACTAAGTGACCAGCGCCTAACTAAGGAAGGTGTCATCGTCATCAAAGCTCAGGAACATCGCACCCAAGAGCAGAATCGGGAAGAGGCATTGCAACGATTGCAAGAATTGATTAAGAGTGCGATCGCGCTACCTAAACCCCGGAAAAAAAGCAAACCGACCAGATCTTCTCAAAAAAAGCGTCTCGATAGCAAAAGCAAGCGATCGCAGATTAAAACCATGCGAGGGAAAGTAACGGATGAATGAGAAACACCAACAAGCAAGCGATTACAGCATTTCCAAACTCACTGGTTTAGTAGGCGGTGGAAATGCAACATTAAGCGCCGCCAGTTCTTCAGCACTCAATTTCAAATCCTTTGCAGCATAATTCTGCTCTACATGGTCAATGCGGCTGGATTTGGGAATTACAATTATATCTTCCTGATGCAACAACCAAGCGATCGCCACAATCGCCGCAGTCACTCCTCGTTGTTGAGCGATCGCTTTGATCGTTTTATTATTTAACAAACGCCCTTGCTCAATCGGAGAATAGGCCATAATTGGGATATTTTGTTGGCGACACCAAGGTAGTAAATTCCACTCAATACCCCGTCGCATCAGATTATAAAGGACTTGATTAGTCACAATTCCTTTTCCACCCTTCAATTGACTAACTTCCTGCATATCCTCGATATCAAAATTGCTCACACCATAACTGCGAATTTTGCCCGATTGTTGCAGCGTCTCAAATGCTTCCAAAGTCTCTGCCAATGGTACAGAACCGCGCCAGTGCAATAGGTAAAGGTCAAGGTAATCAGTTTTCAACCGTTTGAGACTCCGTTCGCAAGCAGCGATCGCTTTTTGTTTCGAGGCATTATGAGGGTAGACCTTACTGACTAAGAAGGCGGATTCTCGACGATTTGCGATCGCTTGAGCAATTACCTCTTCTGCACCACCTTCACCATACATTTCCGCCGTGTCAATTAGAGAAAAGCCCAGATCTAATCCGTGGCGTAAAGCATCAATTTCGCTCTGGCGATGAAGGGCATTCTCCCCCATCCGCCAAGTACCCATGCCAAGAACCGGAATTAGTTGTCCTGAAGGTAGTTTAAGAGTTCGCATGGCAGTTTTTATTGATTATAGCTGCTTTGATCTGGGCGTGGGTTGTCTCTTGATCTAGAGAGCGATCGCGATCGCTAAAATCAAAGCCAAGCATCCTCAAGCATTTGGCGAATTGGAAGCGATCGCATTTTGCAAAGTATTGGCACTAGATCGGGTAATTGTTTGAGAACATTTCTAATCCCCCCAACTATTAAGCACCTTGATTTCAACTTCACAGGGAACGGGTGCTAAAAATTGGTTTCCTGCCCACACCATACAGCGTTGAATTGGGACCATCACCATCTCCACCAATAATGGTGTCATTGACACTTACAGTCAACACCTCTAGATTGGTAATTCGGAATGGAGGAATTACAACTTCTGCCTATGCTACTGGTGATGCTGGCGATATAACGATTAATGCGACAGAATTTGTAGATATAGGTGATATAAATAATATTGCACCAAAACATCCGTGGATCAATTACCTTGGTGCGTCGTCTCGAATTCACCCTTACCCAGAAATTCTGAGACAGCCAGCCGCGCCGAGTGGCTTCTCTGGAAATGTGACTATTAACACTCCAGTATTAAGAGTTATAGATGATAATGCAAAAGTTCAAGTTAACAATCAAGGTATAAGTAATGGCGGGACGCTGCGGGTCAATACAAATTATATCTTTCTAGAAAATGGAGGTACGATTACAGCAGTAACCGAATCCGGTACTGGTGGGAATATTGAACTACAGGCAAGGAATTTATTGTTGATGCGTGGCAACAGTGAAATATCGGCAACAGCTTTTGGTATTGGTGATGGCGGGAACATTAATATTACTAATCCCTTACTCGTTGCCTTCCCAACAGAAGATAGCGATATCAGTGCCAATTCTCGTGACCGTCGTGGCGGTAACATTACTATTAATAGTTCTGCCATTATTGGCACTCAGTTCCGCAACCAAAATACATACTTAAGCGACATTACTGCCTTTGGGAGAGATGCTTCATTAAGCGGCACCGTACAACTAAATACCCCCGATGTTGACCCCAGTTCTGGATTAATAGAATTACCAGTCAATCTTGTCGATTCTACCCGGTTAATTGCCCAAGGTTGTCCAGCGAATCGAGGCAATTCATTTACCGTTACCGGGCGTGGAGGTTTGCCACCTTCTCCTAACGAACTGTTGCGCGCTAATAATACAGTACACTGTTGCTTATGACAAAGGGAAAGCTACTGACCCTGTGAACTACTTCGCTGACCCGTCTAATCAAGATTTAGGAGTGGTAAAAGTGCTGCGAAAGCCGGTGGAAAAACTTGATTTATCACCTTTTCCTTTGCCCCGAAATGTGTTTAAATTTTTGACTTAAGTGCTAAACAAGTTTCATCTATCCATTTATATTATACATTCAACAAAAAAGATAGCTGTAATTATCCTAGAGGTATCTGTAGTATTTTTCCGCAGACTGCTCACTGGCTCTCGTTACTCTTCTGTCAGTTATACTTCCGGATACACTGGATGACTTTTACTAGATTTAGTTCGGGTAATTATTGATAATTTAATTAACTTTTTCTCTCAACTTCAGCCGAGCAAATTTTCTATTTTTATTTAACTAAATGTCATATTTATATAATTTACAATGGGTAATTAACTAATTTTTTATCCTCCATCGCTAAGGGTTAGCTAGTTTTAACGAGAATGATAATCATACACAGAGGGAAAAGGCAATCAGAGATTGCCTTTTCCCTCTCCCCGACCAGAGAAGATTCTCATTTTCATTCAGAACTTCTTTGAGCATATTCACTGATTGACAAAAGTTCCACTTTCTTAACCTGGCACGAATGGGCAATCCCAGATACAGATACTACTGTTTTCCATTAAATAACTGCCGGGGTAGCCGTAACCGTAGCCTTCCCTGGAATGACTCTACTCCAACGGCACCTTTAGATGACTTATCTGTAGTTGTCTGGCTGTACATGGTAACTACGTACTACTCAACCTAGTTACCATCATAGTCAAATCATAGTCAAATCATAGTCAAACGACGCTGAAAAACAGCTAAAAATACCCAACCCATCTAGTTTGCTGGAAGAGAAAAAGGGGTTTAGCGGTAGGATAAATTGTTGGGAATGCCCAATTAGTAAGGATTCTAGGTCGTTTTGAGAACGGAGAGGGAGGGATTCGAACCCTCGTTGAAGTTGCCCCCAAACAGCATTTCCAGTGCTGCTTTGTAAGCCGCTCAACCCCTTATAAATCAAGGAAACTAAGTTGTCACCGATCGTTATCATCGTCATTTCATCGTCAAAATATTCCAATCCTCCAGTTTTATCATATGCTGATAAAAAAATCATTCTGCCGATTGGAAGCCAAAGCAGAAAAATGCAGGCGCGAGTTTCGCTTGGCGCCGCCGATGGAAACCAAAAAGTTCCGTTTAGGAGAAAGATTATTTATTTTGAACGAAATTTATTGCCAGATTTCTTTTGATTGCTCAATAAGCTCGCTTGATAGAATTCAATCGCCCGTAGATGGGCTGCTGGATCGTGTCGATTGTGGAACCAATCTTGAATCAGTTCCAGATTATACCTCACGCAACGACTGTTAATCCTTACCCAATGAATTCCTTCGATCCACTCGCCCTGAAGCCGATAACGCTTCAAGGTTTCGCTACTTAAACCAAGAGCTTCGGTAGCTTTTTGCTTATTGACAAATAACACCATATCCTGAAACTCTCTGTGTAAAAAAAAGAAAATATTTGGTTAGTCCTATGAATTTGGCGATGCATCCCTAACTCATCCTATGAAAGAGAAAACTGCCGCGTGGCTTTAAAAATTCATCAGCTATTTAGCCTGAGTAAGGCTATTGAATCTCCTGCCAAAAATATACAGTCGGATGTAAATGACAACAACTGAATAACGAGGTTAAAGGAGATAATATTATTGCAGTTGTGGGAACTTAAACCTGAATTATTACTTGCCAAGTTACCACCATAAAAATTATAACAATCCTAAAAAACAACTTTACACAAGGATGAGAGACTCTGTAGAAGATAAGCAACAAATTGGGGATTCCTGAATACTGGAGCATCGGAAGTTATGTTAATATTTAAAAGCGGAAGGAAAAAAGTCGTGTTTGATTAAATTAGTCATAATTTGGCTAGGAGCGCTCTTACCGTATGTTGCAAATACTGTTTGCTGAACGCGATATACCTCCGGTACGCTGCGCGAACGCTCGCCTGCTACAACGTTAAAAAACCCAATCTGCCTGTATCAGTCTATGAATAAAAATCCGCCTTGTCAGGCGGATTTTTAGACGGAAGTTACCCCGTGACGGGGCGTAACTTCCGCCTAAATTTGACCTAATTTCTTATAAGGACAACTAAGGTAAAAAATTGTTACAAGTGCAAGCTCAATGGTCGCAGTCAAGCTGCTGCCTTCAGAGCGCTGAGAGGTTGGTACATAGCACCCAAGAACGGGCGCTCCTTCTGTGGCATCTGTACTGTCAGGTGGCAGAGTAACCGGAACTGGAGTGGTGCAGGAGCCATGTTGATGCGCTCAACTACCACATCAATTAAACAGGGAGATTGACCCGACACCTCAAAGCCAACATCGGACAGATACCGGGGACAATAACCTATTAGATAATCATCTTCATTGACATCCTCCCCTCCTAAATTGCTTCACGCTACGCGCGAGCAATTACAGAAGGGGATTCCATAAAGTCACCTCTACGGAGTTTCTGCTTCATAGATTCTTGCCTAGACATTTCTGTCCCCGGTAGACCATCTCCACAGACATTTTCTAGCACTGATTGTCCCTCAGCACTTATCAATCTCAATCCACGTTTTTTGACTACTTGAGCCGCTGCCACATCTCTATCTGTTTGGTACTGGCATTCTGGGCAGGAATGAACCCTAACACTCAAATCTTTGGGCGTATCAGCATCACATACTGGACACATCTGAGACGTACCATTGCAGTTCACCTTGGCGAAATAGACATCTCGCTTCCAACATACCCACTGCAATATGTTGAGAAACTGCCCAAACGCCGCATCTAGAGTGTGCTTGCACAGCATCCCTCTAGACATTGCCTTGAGATTCAAGTCTTCAGCAAATATCATCCCGGCGCTATTACACAGATAATGAGCCGTCTTGAAGTGCCAATCTTTCCTGGAATTAGAGATGTGTTCATGCAGCAAGGCTATCTTTTGGTTGAGTTTGTGCCAGTTACGACTACCCTTCTTCTTGTGTTTTAGTCTTCTCTGTAGCAATTTAAGCTTACGCGAAGCATCAACAAAAAATTTGGCTCTGGCAATCAACTCTCCCTCAGATGTAGCCGCTTTCATCGTTCAACCCTAAATCGATTCCTACCGGGTGACCATGAGGCAGAATATCCGGTACTTGTACGTCACACTGCAAAGACAGCATCACATAATAACCAGATGCCCTTCTCACGATTCGAGCCTGTTTGAGGTCGAATCCTTGAGGTATTGGACGGGAGAGAATCATCTTAACCTGACCAATTTTGGGCAAGTCAATATAATCTCCAGCCACGACGCGACTCATTTGTGGAAACACAAACGAGCGCATCCTACCTGGTTTCTTAAATCTAGGAAAACCAAATCCACGTTCCCACATTGATACAAATGCTGTCTCCAAGTTTTTTAACACTTGTTGCAGCACTTGAGATTGCGGGATTTTTAAGGCAGGGTATTCCTTCTTCGCTGCTGTCAATGCCTTGCACTGACTAGCATAGGTAGGACGTTTCGTATCAACCGGAATAATATATTCCTGATTAATGCTACAGCGGTCTATGTCACACTTCCTAGAGTTAGCCCAATCTTTGCGTTCTCTAAGCGCAAAATTCCACACCGAACTACAGATTTTCAACCACTCGTCAAAAATCTTTATTTGTGCCAGCGTTGGTACTAGCTTGTACTCGTAGGTTAGTGTTAGCATGTTACAATAATAACATGATTTTAAAAAATTAGATATAGTTTTCTAAGAAAAGAGTAAGTACCATAGATCTTGTCCGCCATTCATCCCCCACTAAACATTTCGCTGTCGCTCACTGTTTCACTGTTATAGTGGGGGCATTCTGGCGGTTGAAGGTAAGTAGCCTACGAAAGTTTCCACTGCTATTGTGATGCCCTTTGGAGGTATCCAGGAAAGGGGCAGTTGCACCACCTTATTGCTGATGGCTGTTAGCGCGATATCGAGGGTGTGTTGCGATACGTTAAAGGTTTGGAATTGTGGGTAGTCTGGCACCATTGGGCCAAGAATCTCATTTCCCTGAATTAGATTGCCACCATCGGGTACAAAGGAAGGGGAAACCGTGCCGCGATTGTGATTCCAGGTGGCTAGTTCAATTCGGGCATGGGGTAATCCGAGTAACTCGCACAACTGGGATGCTATCTTTTCTGCCCAATCTTCCCCAGTGTTGGGTCGGGCTTGTTTGTATAGGCAATAGCCCAATTCCGGGTGGTGGAACCAAAATTTGAATTTGGTTCCCATCGCCTCGGTGGCAACGGCTGCATCTGTTGGAACTACGATAATCGGAAAGGGTTGACTCATGAGGCCATATCTTCGGTCAGTCTAGGGTTAAAAATCCGCCTGACAAGGCGGATTTTTGGACAAACTTCTCCCAATTCGCGAGGTGAGCTGTATGTATTGCTAGTAATACAGCGAACTTCAAGCGTTATTATCCAGAGCTGACGGGGTGACAACTATGGCTGGAAAGTAGACTTAATAAGCTTTTGGGCTCTTCGACCTCTTTGATAATAAGGCCGTTTATGTGGACTTAATGCCATTAACTATGAGGTTTGTAAAGTATATAATTGCAAAGATTCGGCCCAAGACCATCGATGCAAGCCAATATAAAAATCACTATGTCGTTGGCAACGCCGTCGGGGTTCTTTAATCCGACCAAGATACTTAACCTGACCTTTTTTCTTGATTTGTTCACCAGAGAAAATGGCGCTACTATAGGCAAGAGTAATCAGTAAAATTAGGGAGATTATCCGGTGGCCTTGGATTCCTGTTTTTTCCAAATTATAGCCAATTGCAGGGTGAACGTACTACCTTTGCCAAATTCAGTTTGCACAGTTAGACTCCCCTGATGTGCCTTAGCAATAGCAACTGCGATCGCTAACCCCAATCCCGATCCACCCGTGTGGCGAGAGCGATCGCTATTTACCCGATAAAAGCGATCGAAAATCCGTTTAGTCTCGGAAGCTGCAATCCCAATCCCTGTATCTTGAACTTGGATCGTAGCTTGATGGTCGCTCTTGTCTAAAATAACAGTAACTTTTCCGCCAGCCGGGGTGTATTGAATCCCATTGACAATTAAATTAGAAACCAAACGATAAAGCTGGTCAGCATCACCGACAACATTCAGGGGATTTTGCACCCGTACTTCAGAGGTTAGCGTTACGTGGTTGGCGATCGCTAAAGCTGTTAATTCTTCCACTAAATCGCTCACCAGGTCATTCAGGCAACAAAGTTGACGGCGTATCGGTACCTGTTCTCGATCCATGCGTGCCAATAACAATAAATCAGCAACTAATTGAGTTAGCCTTCGCGTCTGATGCTCAACAGTTCCTAATATTTCCCGCACCTCTTTTTCATCTAAATTTGGCATTAACAGTGCTGATTCTACCGTCGCTTGTGTTGCTGCTAAAGGCGTTCGCAACTCGTGAGCGGCATCGGCGGTAAACTGTTCTATTTGTCTGTAGGATTTGTAGATCGGTTGTATGGCTAAACCTGCTAACCACCAGCTAGCACCACCAACCAAAATTAACGAAATTGGCACTCCCAATTTTAATGCCCATTTCACCATATTGAGATAATCGTTAAAGTCTTTAAGACTGCGACCCACCTGAAAATATCCCCAATCTTGCTGAGATTGGGTATGCAATTGGACGGAAATTTGGTGATAAATGTTGCCTTGGCTATCGGTTAAAGTTTGCCAAGTTGCTTGATTTAAAACTGGGGGTATTCCCTCTGGAATTGCACCGGCGATCGCAATCAAACGTCCTTTTGTATCAAACATCCGGATGTAATAGTTGCTTTGGTTAATTGCACTAAGGGTATGGCGTTTTAGACTCGATTGATCTTTCGCACAGCTTGTCCCAACTAAGCAGAGATTGGGTAACAATTCGGACACTATCGGCTCTATACGTCCGGGTTGCTTTAATTTCAACTCCAAACTGTCGTGCAGCGTCCCCGCTACAGATTCTAACTCGCTGTCTAAGGCAATCCAATGGGCGTGAGCGATCGCTCTGTATACACCAAATCCCAATAAGCTCAAAATCAAACCCATGACACCCGCATAAGAAAGGGCCAATGAAGTGCGAGTGTTATTAAATAGCTTATTTTGATTCATATTTAATCCCTTTAGTTGGTGATTATAAAACCTCCAGAGCGTCGGGAGCATCTGTCATTAGCGATGAATATTCAAACAGAGGCAGTATTCTGCGCCAGATTAAGACGATACCCTACACCATGCACGGTTTCAATTAAGTTCGAGCAACCAACGGGTTCTAGTTTGCGTCGCAGCAGGCGCATTTGCGCCGCTACTACATTACTAAAACTGTCTGCACCCACTTCCCAGATCTGGTTCCGAATCTGATCGCTGGTAACAATTTGGTTGGGGTGTTTCATCAAATACTCTAGTAATTGGAACTCCTTATTAGTTAGTGAAATTACCTGTTTATCGCTGGGGGAATGTTGAGAATAAACAGTCCTCGTACCGTAGTCCAGCGTGAGGTTACCCACCTGAAGTTGTTGGGGTTGGAGTTGAGGCGATCGCCGCTGCAAGGCCCGCAATCTTGCGAGTAATTCTGCCATCCCAAACGGCTTCACTAAATAATCATCTGCCCCGGCATCTAATCCTGCTATCTTATCTTCCACCCGGTCTTTGGCTGTTAGCATTAAGACGGGCAAAGGATTATTTTTAGCCCGCAACAATTGCAGCAATTCTAATCCGGATAACCCTGGGAGCAACCAATCAAAAATTCCCAACGTGTATTGCGTCCATTTATTTTCTAGATAGTTCCAAGCTTCTTCTCCATCAGTCACCCAATCAACCACATATTTTTCCCGCTCTAGGGTGCGCTTGATCGCCTTTCCCAAATCCGGTTCATCTTCAACTAGCAGCACTCTCATAACATTAATCCGTCAACGCTCAAGTTTCTTCATACATGCTTAACTGTCCCCAGGGCTTACCCCTACTAGATAGATTGACACAGCTTGATGAAATCAGGATGAAATGCCAGCTCGCTCATTCAAGAACGCTTGGGATGGCGAAATGCGGACTACCAAACAACATTCACCCAAAAATCTGCCACAACTATTTTGCCATTGCGATTGAATTGTCCCCAGAGTTTATATCGTCCTGGTTGAGGAAAAGTTGTCATAAACTGCACTTGACCTTCTGGGCTATCTTTCATAGCATGGGCATGGATATAATTTACTTTGGTCAATGGTGATGATTGTTTGAGAATAACTAAATGCCCTTTCTCTCCTAAATAAGGCTGCAAATCTGTGATGGATTGATTATTAGAAGCCTGTTGTAAGTTAAATGTTAACGTGACTTCTTTACCAATTTTTGGCAAAGGTTGAGATAGGGTAAAATTAATCTTAGTATCTCCAAAAGTTTTTGTTTGATTTAAGTCCCGTTTGGGGAGATCTGGAATTTTTCCAGGTATTTTTGTTTTCAAAACAGAAACCTGTTCAGTTTGTCCAGAAGGTTTATAGTCGCTGAAAAGAGTGTAATTGCCGGGTTGGGGGAAATTCGTCTCGACTTCAAAGCGTCCATTTCCTTTGTAAGTAGGATGAAGATGTTGGAAAACCTGAAAATCGTCGCTGACAGCAATCAAGTGCATCAGCTTTTCCTGAAAAATATCAAACTGAGCGATCGCTTTCCCAGATTTGCCTTGAACATCAATTTTCAGAGTCACAGATTGATTCGGGGTAATTTCCTTTGGAACTGTGAGTTTAGCCTGAACGCTTTCAACCATTCCCGGTACTTTTTGTTCAGTTGCAGAATGTCCTCCATGAAGGTCATCACCATGAATATTGCTCCCCATTCCCGGACTATTCAAATTATTCTCATTCATGGAATGACTAGGAGAACGATCAATTTTTTGGCTTGTGTTAGCATTAGCAGTCGTATCAACTGGCTGCATTTTAGGGTTACGAGCGATCGCCACTGAAACCGCAGTGCCAGTTGCAAGTAAGCCAATCAAACCGTAGAGTGCTAATTTTTTGTTCATGATATTTTTTCTTTCATCTTTTGGATAGATAACAGTTGAGTGCAGCCGTCTTTACTACCTCTATTTTTAATCTATTTATCGCTGATGAAATTTCGATGAAATTTACAATCCTGTTACCAAATATTTTTAAATTGATATCATATCCGCTTGCGAAGGGCATCGCACCGACGGGGCGGG
>CAYXCW010000001.1:43254-212474 GCA_964463555.1 uncultured bacterium | reverse complement strand
AACTAATCTAACAACTCTACAAGGCTCTGTCAACCCCTTGGGAAAAATTTTTTGGAAATTACTCAAACCTTGCTACGATGAGGCTTTTGCGCCAAAATGGGTTAAGCGTCACGCTCGGTGTAGGAAAAAAATTTGTGAATTTTCAGTCGGTGATTGCTACGCTTAATCAGTTTTGGAGCGATCGCGGGTGTCTGATCGCCCAGCCCTACGATATTGAGAAGGGGGCAGGCACTAAAAATCCTCATACCTTTTTAAGAGCGATTGGCCCTGAGCCTTGGTCGGTCGCCTATGTAGAGCCTTGTCGTCGTCCTGGGGATGGTCGCTACGGTGAAAACCCCAATCGCTTTCAGCACTATTACCAATACCAGGTTCTGATTAAACCTTCCCCGGATAACATCCAAGAGATTTATCTCGATTCGCTGCGGGCGCTGGGTATCCGTCCCGAAGACCACGATATTCGGTTTGTGGAGGATAACTGGGAAGATGCCGCCGTGGGAGCTTGGGGAACTGGTTGGGAAGTCTGGCTAGATGGGATGGAAATTACCCAATTTACCTACTTCCAGCAATGCGGGGGTATCGATTGTCGTCCGGTTTCGATAGAAATTACCTATGGACTGGAACGGCTGGCGATGTATCTTCAGGAAACTGATGCGATCGCTAAAATTCACTGGACTGATAACATCACCTACGGGGACGTTCACCTTCAGGGCGAAATCGAGCAGTGTACCTACAACTTTGAAGCATCCAATCCAGATTTACTCTTTACCCTGTTTGGTCTTTACGAGCAAGAAGCCGAGCAACTGCTCAAACGCGGGTTGGTTCTACCCACCTTGGACTATGTTCTGAAATGTTCTCATACTTTTAACTTGCTCGATGCCAGAGGCGTTATTTCCGTAACGGAGCGGACTCGGTACATTGCTAGAATTCGCAACTTGGCAAGACAAGTAGCCCAGCTTTACTTGCAACAACGGGAAGCGCTAGGTTTTCCCCTGGCGAAATTGGACAAGTCCGAGCGATCGCCTGTTGAGTTGGTATCGTAGTAAGATTTTGAATCGGTAACTTCGACCAAAGCTGTTCTTACACCATATGGTTAATCTGGTAGACCTTTTAGAACCAATTGCCGGTAAATTCCGCAGTATGGGCATTCCCGAGCCGGTTGTACATTGGGGGCATCCGTTAATGATGGCAATTGTGGTCTTTGTGATGGGCAGCTTTGTTGGCTTAGCTGGATGGCGGGGACGTACAATCGCAGATGAGGAAATCGCAGCCACAAGTCGGATGGAACACCGTAAGTTAGCCCCTTGGATGTTTCTGTTTATGGCAACTGGCTATACCGGCGGCGTTTTATCTTTGGTAATGCAGCATCAACCGATCTTGGAAAGTCCCCATTTTTGGACAGGCTCGATTGTACTGCTGTTGCTCGCTCTCAATGGCCTAATTTCTGTAACCGGATTTGGGGGCAATAAACCAAATTTACGTACAGTTCATGCCTACTTGGGAAGTGTAGCGCTTGTTGTTGTCTTTATCCATGCCGTGCTGGGTTTGAAACTAGGTCTGGCAATCTAATGGGTGCTATTGGTGGAATAATTCTGTGTTTGGCTTACATTTTGGGACTACTGTCTGCGGCGGTAATGTCTTCAATTGCCGAAGGCAGATTTTCTTTTATTCTGGCTTTAGCTTTAGGCGGATTAGGACTAGCAGCTGCTTTTATCATCCCCCGTTTTTGGCGAACAAGTACGCCCCGCAGATTATGGCTAACGGCTGCAACGCTGTTGTTTTTAGCTCCACTGTATTTTCAACTGACGGTGCCGCAACCAGCGAAAAATGATATTAGCCAGTTCGTCGCTGCACAGACAAGCGGGAATGCTCAAGAGCAAATAGTTACGGTACGGGGTAAGATAGCCAGTTCGCCTCGTCTCACTCGCAGTAAACGCGCTCAGTTTTGGTTCAATGCTAATCAGCTCAATGAAGTAGCGGGGATAGACAAACCGGCAAGGGTTGGTCAAAGCGTTACGGGTAAGTTGTATGTGACCGTTCCTTTATTGCAAGCGACTGGTTTAAATAGCGGTCAAGAAATTGACGTGACTGGAAGCTTGTACAAACCCAAACCGCCTGCTAATCCGGGTAGCTTTGATTTTCAAGCTTATTTAGCTAAAGAAGGTGCTTTTGCAGGTTTGACAGGTCGAAGCGTGCGCGTTCCAGATGAAAAGGCAGGTTCCCGTTGGGGATGGTGGCGCATTCGACAGCGAATTCTTCGCTCTCAAGCTAGCAAGTTAGGTATTCCTGAAGGGCCTTTTGTTAGTGCAATGGTGCTGGGAAGTCAGGCGGTAAACTTATACTTACCAGCGGCAATTCGAGACGAGTTTGCCAAAGTTGGATTGGCTCATGCATTAGCTGCTTCTGGCTTTCAAGTTTCCCTGATTTTAGCGATTGTTGGCTCTTTAACTGGGAGGTTATCAGCAAGAGCAAAATTTGCCTATGGTGTGGCGGCACTTTTGATTTTTTTGGGGTTAACAGGGCCACAAGCACCAGTGCTGCGAGCAGTAATAATGGGGATGGCGGCATTGACTGCTATGGTGCAGGAGCGAAAAATTAAACCGTTTGGTTCTCTCTTATTAGCTGCTACTATTTTATTGCTGATTAATCCGCTGTGGATTCAAGATTTAAGCTTTCAATTAAGTTTTCTGGCAACGTTGGGATTGTTGACAACTGTGCCAGCTTTGATGAAACGTTTAGATTGGTTACCGCCTGTATTAGCTGGGGCGATCGCTCTCCCAATTGCTGCGTCAATCTGGACGTTACCGCTACAACTTTATGTTTTTAATGTGGTTTCGCCCTACAGCATTCTCGTCAATGTAATTTCTACACCTTTAATCACTATTATTAGCATTGGTGGATTTATCAGCGCCTTGGCTGGGTTGATTTGGCCTTTGGCAGGTAGCGCGATCGCTTGGCCTCTATATTATCCCGCCCATTGGTTAATTCAACTGGTAGAATTCTTTGGTCAGTTACCGGGAAATTCAGTTGCAGTGGGCGCGATCGCTCTTTGGCAGTTAATCGCACTCTATGGTTTAATCTCCATCATCTGGCTTTGGCATTGGTGGCAGCGACGTTGGTGGTTAGCCGGATTAATTGCTATTAGTTTGCTTATCTTTCCTGTTTGGTACTCTAAGACGACTTTGTTCCAAGTAACGGTGTTAGCTACTCCAGGAGAACCTGTCCTGATTATCCAAGACCAAGGAAAAATTACTTTGGTAAATAGCGGCGATGCCAACACAGCCCGTTTTACAGTTTTACCTTTTCTGCGACAACAAGGCGTTAATCAAATAGATGCGGCAATTCGTTGCTGTACTCCACGCTTGGGCAAGGGAAGTGATACCCAAACTGTTACTAATAATGGCTGGTCTGCTATTTTAGAACGCTTGCCTATTACTAACTTTTACAACGAACCCGGTGTGACGGATTCTAACAACCAACCTAATATTGAAACTGCCGTAAAAAAAGATGAGGGAACTTATCAAACTTTAGCGGCAGGTCGCAGCGTTGAAACTGGCTCGACCAATGTTAAGCTAATCGATGCCGACTTTCCAGTGTTGCAGTTACAGATTAAAGACCAAACTTGGTTATTGCTGGGCAATTTGCAACCAGATCAGCAAAACCAGCTGGCAACTAGAACCCGACTGTCCAATCTACAAGTTTTAGCATGGTCTGGGGAACGCTTGACTGACGATTTGCTCAAGGTGCTAAAACCTAGTGTAGCGATCGCTTCCTCCAGTTCTGTAGATCCAGATACAGTAACGGCATTGCGAAGAAACAAAACCCAACTTTTCTGGACAAACCGCGATGGCGCGATTCAGTGGTCACCTAAAGGCGGTTTCGAGGCAACTTTGGAGTTAACTGAAACCGAAGCTTCCTTACTGTGACATTAAGTTTCTTCTGGTTAATAGCGTCGTAGGGGCGGGTTCTCCCAGATACCTTTGATCGAAAGCGAATTATGTTGATCAACCCGCCCCCCACAAGATGTATATCCAAGCGAACATGATATGATATACTAGAAAAGCACTCTGGAAACGAGTAAAATCGGCTCGTGCATCTTTGGAGAGGTGGCAGAGTGGTTGAATGCGGCAGACTCGAAATCTGCTTTGGCGGCAACGTCAACGTGGGTTCAAATCCCACCCTCTCCGTTTTAATTTTGCCCGTTTTAATTTTGCCTAGTTGCGGCTAGGGAAATCGCTTCCACCATAATCTTATGCTCCTGTACCTGAATCCGCGCGTGCAATGTTTCTGGGGTATCATCGGGCAAAACTGGCACGGCGGCTTGGATGAGAATTGGGCCGCTGTCAACTTCTGGAACAACTAAGTGTACCGTACACCCGGTAATTTTTACCCCTGCGGCGATCGCTTGCTCTACTGCGGCAATGCCTTTAAAACTAGGTAATAAACTAGGATGAATATTGATAATCCGGTTGGGAAAGGCATCAATAAATACAGGGGTGATAATTCGCATCCAACCTGCTAAAATAACCCATTCAACATCATATTCCCGCAAGGTTTCGACGATTTTAGCGTCTAATTTCTGGCGAGGCTTAAATTCTCTATGATCGAGCAAGACGGCGGGAACGTTCCACTTTTCGGCTCTTGCTACAGCTTTGATGCCAGGATTATTGTAAATCAAAACTTGTATTTTAGCGTTTAACTGTTTGTCGGCGATCGCTTGTGCAATTGCTTCAAAGTTACTACCACTCCCAGAAGCCAGAATACCTAGTTTCACGGGTGCATCTTGTGGGGGAAGTTTGGCTGAAATGGCTGGGGAAACGAGGCTGAGTGTAGAATCATCTGATATTGGAGTCACAGTCATGGCAGATGGGAGGTTTGATTGCAGAGGCCAAAAGTATATAGTAAGTCGTGGTCGGATTCAGATGCGATCGCTGCCTGGATCTTTTTATCTCCTGCTCTGATCCTACTGGGTATCTTCGTCCTCTGGCCCATCGCCTATCTGTTTTACCTCAGCTTCACTGCGGGTAACTTTACCATCAGCGGCACTCGCTGGGTAGGTTTGAGAAATTACCTGCGCTTGCTGCTGAGTCCAGATTTTTGGCAGGTTATCGGTAATACTGTTTATTTTACCGTGGCAACGGTGATTCCCAGTCTGGTTATACCCTTGGGGTTAGCTGTATTCTTGAACCGCGCGATAAAATTGCGAGGAATGCTGCGAACAGCCTATTTTATTCCTTCTATTACTTCCTTAGTAGCCGTCGGACTGGGTTTTCGCTGGCTATTTCAAACCGAAGGGCCAATCAACGCGCTTTTGGGTACTGTTAATATTGCACCGATTCCTTGGCTAGGTAGCACTACCTGGGCGATGTGGGTGTTAATTTTATTGAGTATTTGGAAACAACTCGGTTTCAATTTAGTAGTATTTCTGGCTGGGTTGCAAACTATTCCCCAATCTCGCTACGAAGCAGCCGAATTAGATGGTGCAAACCCTTGGCAACAATTTTGGTATATTACTTTACCCGGTTTGCGGCCTACTCTTGTATTTGCTACGGTTACTACTGCGATTTTTACCCTGCGGAGTTTTGAGCAAGTTTATGTTATCACGGGCGGCGGCCCTTTGAACTCGACTAATTTGTTGGTTTATTATATCTACGACCAAGCTTTTGCTCAATTTGATTTTGGCTATGCCGCCGCTGCTGCAACGGTTTTGCTAGCTGTGACGCTGGTGCTGGTTTACTTGCAATTGCGAACCTGGGGCGAAGAAAATTATTAGTTTTGGGAGTGGCGAAATGGAAGTGCGATCGCATGTACAACAGGTGATAGAAACGCTCAAAAAGGATTTACCAACACTGTTTGAGCAAGATATTTCTTATGATATTTATACGCCGGATATTTACTTTCAAGACCCGGTAAACAAGTTTAAATGGAAATTTAACTATCGAATCATTTTCTGGACGCTGAGATTTCACGCACGGTTATTTTTTAGCGAAATTCACTTTGATTTATACGATGTTGAGGCGGAAACAGAGGATACAATTATTGCTAATTGGACGGTGCGCGGTGTTTTGCGAGTTCCTTGGAAAGCTCGGATATTTTTTAATGGCTATTCTACTTACAAACTCAATGAAAATGGTTTGATCTACGAACATATTGATACTTGGGATCGGGAACCTGGAGAAATTTTAAGGCAATTTATCCGCCGGGGATAGAGTACCTAAGATTTAACGAACCGCAGAGGCGCTCCAGAGCGCAGACAGAAGAGGAAGAGGAGTTAAGGAGAGTTTTTCTTACGCTCGAATTGCTGAGAAAAAATTCTCCATTCATCTTGATCTTGAATGTTGCTATTTAAATTGTTTTCGTCCATGCTGACTAAATTGTATTGAACGTTTTCAGTAAAAATTGTCAAAATAATTTTCGTGATTTCCAAGAATTTAATCACCCAATGGCATTCATCTTGGGAATAATCTTCGTAGTATCTAATTAAGTTTGCCATACAAACTTCTAAATGAGTCCGAGTTGGTGGGCAAATTAAAATCAGTTTGAGCAAAATAATGGCTAATGTTAAAGGGTTTCCTTGAGAAGCTAAGGCAATAAACAAGGAAGAAGGTTCTCCATTCCTGGGGATAGTTAACCAATCTATAGTCCGATTGCAAGTTTTCAGCAGCAATGGTTTATTTAATACTTCTTCGTCATATTCTTGATAAATGCCTTCTAGTTTTTCAGTTAGCTTTGTTTTGAGATTATCTACTAATCCTTGATTAGAGACAGAGAAAAACAAGTATTTTATTAAACTTTGCTTAAAATGCTTGTATTTAAGCCTGTGAGTTTGTTGAATAAAAATATTCGCTAGATTGGCATAGCTGAAAAAACTGCGCTTTGATACAACTTTTTTGATTAGTTCTAGTGCTTCATCGCCTAGAAAGCTTGGGTTTTGGGTTCTTTGAGTGGGAGATACATTAGCATGAGAATGTGCTGTAAACATAGCTAAGTCCACCTTAAATTTATCTTGCAGTTGCTTGGATAATGCTTTAGCCGCTTGGCGCTGTTCTAGGGAGTTTTGAGAATTGGCATACTGAGAGGTTAACAAATAAGAAGTGTAGTTGTTTTTCCAGTGTTGTTTTTGTTGATAGTCGTATTTAGCAACAAATAGTTTGATTTCTTGGTAGTCTTGACTGTTGATAAAATTATCTAGCCAACTGCTGAGATGATTCAGGGTTGGAGATTTTGTAGAACAATTAACGGGAGCATTACCAAGCAATTCAATCAAAGCCTGGGCTGGTTTGTAGTCTCGGCGAAAAATCCAGTTGTTAAGGATAATATAAATAGTCCGCTTTAAGGTATTTTTAAATTCTTCTTCATTGCGAGAAATTATGATTTGATAAAGTGCTTTTTGCGGTTCTGTCTGAACTACAAAAAACTGGATAAATAAATTTTTAAATTCAGATAAAACTAATTCTGGTGAGGATTGCTTAACAAGAGTGAGAAAAAACTGGCAGATTACTTCTCTCTGTGGGGATAGATCGGGTTGGGGATCGTTTGAATTTTGCAGCGCGCCAGTATGATGAACAATGTTTGAGTCATCGCTAGGGAGTGGAGCTTTAATAGTTCTAAAGTGTCCAGTCGTAACTTGAGGAAAAAAACTTTGAGATACCATCTCAGTGCCAGGAACGCTTACAGTTTAACTGTATAATTCCTCTCTAGAAGGCTTAGCGATCGCAGACCTCTCTCAAGGATGATTATCACCGCTAAACTGAGTGAGGCTAACTACGATGGCACGGTGACTACCATCACAGGGTAATATAAGCTAAGCTTATGAAGCGAATCTGAAAGCTTGATGGCAGCCCAGACAGACGATGCAGCAACAACTGCAAGCACGAGTTAACTAACCGGGATCGAAAACACGATTTTTGGGCAGGGGTCGGTTAGATCTATTCCAAGTCTTATTATGGATATGGGAAAAACAGCGATCGCGGATCTGGATCACAGTGCGATCGCCAATTTATCACAGAGGTCTAGTTTAACTCGGCTGGATTTGCCGCCAAGCAGTCAAACAAGCGATTCAGACTCGCGACAAATTGCTCAATTTCTGCCTTAGTCATTTCCATCCAGCCATCAAATCCCAGGATGGAGCTGACTGTCATCGCCATCACTGGGTAAAAATCTGCGAAGGCTTGCGATGACAGCCAGAGTCGAACTTTTCCTTCTGGCGTAGGCTGTCCAGATATGGTAAACAAACACTGCGATCGCTTGCTAGACTTAGCCGTAATTAAATTATCGGCTGGGCCAAACACCAGATTAGTAGGCCAGGGGTTCAAAGTCAGGTGGTTTTTCTCCGCTGCTTGAGTCACCAGCTGAAATTCTTTGCCAATCCCGTGTGCTTCCGCCATTGCCATAATCGCTTCTATGCGTTTATTTTTGGTTCTGTAGGGTTGGATTTTCCCTCCAAAGGTAACGATAGGGAATATGGGCGAGGCTGCTGGCTGTTTAATTTCCAGGATTAGCTTGTGTAATTCGGACTGCTGCTGCTGGATTTGAGCAACTGTTTCTAACAGTTGGGGTAGTTTGGCGATTTCGATGGTAAAGTTTGTTTGGCTTGAGTCGATTTGTGCGATCGCTTTGTTTAATTCCTGTATTTGTCCTTCTAGCGGTGCTGGATCGAATTCTACAAATGCGGCTTCCTTTTCAGCCATCTGTTGCATAACTGTCGCGGTAAATTCCTTCACTGCTTTTATTTGAGCAGGTTCTGGACGCTGGTTAAACTCTTGTTTCAATTCGGAAATTTCGCCTTTGAGTTGCTGTATTTGTTGTTCTAAGGATGAGTCAGCAATTTTTTGGTTGATTGCGGCTGTAGCTTGCTTTAGTTCGGCAATTTGGTTTAATTCTACCCGCTGATTAAACTCTTGTTTCAACGAGCAAATGCTGGCTTGCAGTTGCTGTATTTCTTCTTTTAAGGGTGAATCAGCAATTCTCTGGTCTATTGCGGCTATAATTTGGTTTAATTCGGCAATTTCGCTTGATTCCTGCCGCCGATCAAACGCTTGTTTCAACGAGTAAATTTCGCCTTGTAGTTGCTGTATTTCTTGTTCCAGGGATAAATCGGCAATTTTTTGGTCGATTGCGGCTGTAGTTTGTTTTAATTGGGCAATTTGGCTTGGTTCCTGCCTCTGATTGAACGCTTGATTCAACGACCAAACGTTTTCTTGCACTGCTTGTATTTCTTGCTTAACTTCGTTAATTTGCTCTAAGGTAACGCTGGAAACAGGTATTTTTTCTGTACTTGTCAGTACAGTTTTCAGTTGCTGAATCTCTTGTTCTAGATAAGTCGGATCAAAAGCTGGCTGCGGGGTAAAATTCCCTGTAGATGAAATATTGCCGATTGCTACTTCTAAGGTATCGAATCGTTTTTGCAGTGCTGAGATTTCTGCTTGTATCGGTTGAATATTAACAGGTTCAGCAGCCGGAGGCAGGGAGGTTGCCGCATCTTTTATCGAACGTAATTCTCCTGCGATTTTCTGGTCGGTTTCGGTGATGCGAGAGTTGACTTGAGAGAGAAACGACAGCATATTCTGCTGAAAATTCTGTTCAAACCGGCGGCGGTTGATTGTACTGAGGGAGAGCGCTAAAGTCAAGGGAGCGGCTGCATAAATTAGCTGATTGGAAGTAACTGCCAATATCGAGCCAATCACAGAACCCGCTACGGAGATAGTTTCTGTTACTTCCAACCCACTGCGATCGCTGGCGCCATTCATGGTAACTTCTACATCTGCTATGTCTATGAGACAAAATTTATCACATTCCCCGTCCTATAGCAGTCATAAAGTTTTATAGGAAAATTCCGTTAAACTTATCTATAATACAGCAGTTTTCCGTTATATTCAACAATTATTGCACGTATCTCAAGGAGTAAAAATGTTACCTAAACCGTGGGATCTAGTTCTGCGTGGTTGTCGCTGGCTGAATTCAACCGGGAGTGAGTCGGAAGTTGATATTGCTATTTTAGATGGGAAAATTGCCGCTATTTCCCCCAATATTAGCGAACCCAGCCAACTAGAACTCGATATTAAAGGTAAGTTAGTCAGTCCGCCGTTTGTTGAGTCGCACATTCATTTAGATTCCGCTTTAACCGCAGGCGAACCGCGATGGAACCAAAGCGGAACTTTATTTGAAGGAATTGAAATTTGGGGAGAACGCAAGCAAAGTTTAACCCTAGAAGATGTTAAAAACCGAGCCAAAGAAACTCTCAAGCAACAAGCCTCTCAAGGTGTATTATTTGTCCGCAGCCATGCCGATGTCAGCGAATCGAGTTTAACGGCATTGCAAGGCTTATTAGAAGTGCGAGAAGAAGTCAAAGATTGGATAAATTTACAAGTAGTAGCTTTTCCCCAAGATGGGATTTACAGCCAGAGGAAAAACGAGGAATTGTTAGAGGAAGCGCTGAAATTAGGGGCAGATGTTGTGGGAGGAATTCCCCATTATGAATTTACGCGAGAAGATGGGGTGAATTCCGTTCATCGCATCTTTGAATTAGCGGAAAAATATGATAAAATAATCGATATCCACTGCGATGAAATTGATGACGAACAGTCGCGGTTTTTAGAAGTGGTGGCAGCTTGCGCGGTGCGTCAAGGGATGGGGGAAAAAGTTACCGCCAGTCACACAACTGCGTTTGGTTCTTATAACAATGCCTATGCGCGAAAATTGATGGGATTGTTAGTGCGATCGCAAATTAATTTCATCGCCAATCCCCTGATTAATATTACCCTTCAAGGACGCACCGATACTTATCCCAAACGGCGGGGAATTACCCGCGTTAAAGAACTGTGGCAAGCGGGATTAAATGTCAGTTTAGGACATGATTGCGTTCAAGATCCTTGGTACAGTTTGGGAACCGGAAATATGTTAGAAGTCGCCCATATGGCAGTTCACGTTTGCCAAATGACAGGTATAGCAGAAATCGATGCTTGTTTTGATATGGTAACGTGGCACGGCGCTAAAACTTTGCATCTGCAAGATAACTATGGCATCGAAATAGGAAAGCCAGCCAATTTAATAGTTTTAGATGCCGATAGTCGCTACGATGCAATTCGCCGCCGCGCCACGGTGCGCTATGTGATTTCCCAAGGCAAGTTACTTACCCATACCGAACCATCCGTCACCCAATGGAAAGGTTAGTAATTCTCAATTAGCAATTACCGCGGATTATTTGAATTAGCAGCAATACCCATTTTATTTTTGATTGCTTGTTTTTTGCGGTATTCTGCTATTTTAATTTTGACGCGATCGTATTGCGGGCTGCTGGGAGTAACCTTCTCCAAATATTTCAAAGCGGCGGTAAAGTCGCCCTTATAGGCGTGCGTGTAAGCTTTTTTTCGCAGCAGGTAAACTTCTTTCTCGGTGAGGGGAAGTCCTTGAAAGAAACACAGGTAAGGAACGCTACAAAGTTCTTCAGCCCAAGTCATTATCTGTTCGTCTTTAATATTCTTTGGTTTTACTAACTTGAATTGCTTGGGATCTGGTTGTGAAATATCGTGAATACCTGCTTCTATAAACACATAATTAGTAATCATTGCTGCTACGCTGAGGCTCAACATTATGAATACCGGAGGAATGCCAGGTATATGAATTTCTTGATTTGGATCGAATTCGAGGGGAGGTAAGGGAATTGGCAATAAAGAGATGGGCAGATCGTCAGTAATTTCTTCAGGCTCAGATGGCGGTAGAATTAACTCTTTTGTTTCGGGATTTTCTACCAGATTTAGCGGCGGTTGGATCGATGATATTTGTGCTACTTCTATGGTTTTCTCAAGGTTGGCAGGCAGGCTATGCAAGTCTTGCAAGACTTCAGTTGCAGTTTGGTAACGAGCTTTATAATCGGGTTGCACCATCCGATTTAGAACACCAGCTAACTCGTCGCTAACTGAGCTATGCCAAGTTATACTTTCATTTATTTGTAATTGTGCTGGACGCAGCCCTGTGAGCGCTTGAACGCCAATTGTACCTAAAGCATAAATATCGCTGTTGATCTGGGGCTGAAATGCAAGTTGTTCTCCTGCAATATATCCGGATGGAGGCAGATTTAAACTGAAATCGGGTGCTGAATTTTGGGCTGGTTGAATGGCACCGAAATCAGTTAAAAATAGCTTTCCGTCTATGGCACGTTTAATTATATTGCCTGGATTGATGTTGCAATGGATAATAGTATGAGAGTGAATAAATTCCAGAATGCCCAAAAGGTCTTTTAGGAATTGAATAACTTGAAATTCACTCCAACGTTGACCGCAGCGGGGACTGGTTGGTAATACCTCACTCAGCGGTTGTCCTTCAATGAATTCTTGTACTAAATAGAATCCTTGTTCGTTTTCAAATGTAGCTAATACCTGGGGAATTTGTTCGTGCTGTCCCAAACGAATCAGAACTTCGGATTCTCCCAAAAATAAACGCTTTAGAGTTTCTAGGGTGTTGGGTTCATCGCTGGTAGGTTTGACGTGTTTGATCGTGCATTTGGGACTACCCGCTTGGCGAATATCTTTGGCAAGATAAGTGCGTCCGAGTACGCCAAAACTGAGTATTTCTTGTATGTAATAACGTCCACCTACTAATTTGCCAAAGATGGGATGATTTGTTTGAGCGTTCAACATAGATTTTGACCAATAAAGTGGATAGTATTTCTTATATTGACCGTGGCGCGATCGCATCTACCCCAGGGCAGGTAAATCTACAAGATAAACTCTAGGCTAACTGCGATCGCGCAGCGTGCCGGAGGCATATCGCATTTAAAGTTTACCTCTGCTCCAACTTTCTTCAGCAACTATTTTTCTGCTTCAGGAATAAACTTGGGTCAGTTGTCGGTTGGATCGAGTGGAGGGAGACTCAACGCCAACAAGGGATAGCGCTTTCACGATGCGACAATAGTTTATGCCAAAATCGGTATCAACGGTTAGGGGGTGTCGCATACAGCACCCACTACCTACCCCCCGCTGCGGAGACAAACATATGAGCAACCATTCAGATTTTTCCAGCCACGGCTATGAAATTATCCGAGAATTGGGACGCAACCGCGAAGGAGGACGCATTGCCTACTTAGCAACTGTCCTCAACTCAAAGCAACAGGTGGTGATTAAAGAATTTCGGTTTGCGATCGCAGATGCTAAGTGGTCGGGTTTTAAAGCTTATCAACGAGAAATTGAAATCCTGCAACAATTAAATCATCCCCGCATTCCTCGTTATTTGGATTCGTTTGAAACACCCCAAGGCTTTTGTCTGGTGCAGGAATATAAAAATGCCAGATCTTTGGCAGAACGACGCAGCTTTACTGTTGAAGAAATTAAGCAAATAGCTGTGTCTGTATTACAAATTTTGATGTATTTGCAAAAGCGGACACCTCCAGTTATTCATCGAGATATCAAGCCAGAGAATATTTTAGTAGACAAGCAATTAAATGCTTACTTAATTGATTTTGGTTTTGCTCGCATTCGCAGTGGGCAACTGGCACTCAGTAGCGTCGCAGCAGGAACGATAGGTTTTATGCCGCCGGAAGAACAGTTTGGTCGTTCCCTTACAGAAGCATCAGATTTGTATAGTTTAGGGGCAACGCTAATTTGCTTGCTGACTGGTACGAGGTCTGCTGATGTTGGAAAATTAATTGATGAGAACTATCGGTTTGAGTTCAAAAAATTAGTTCCTAAACTGAAGCCGCGCTTTGTGGATTGGTTAACGAAAATGGTAGAACCCAATCTGAAAAATCGCTATAGCAATGCTGCTGTTGCTTTGGCAGTACTGAACCCGATGGATGTTGTCAGCAGTACCACTTGGCTAGAAATTATAGAGCGTGACATTGAACCCAGCATAACTATAACTGTTTTTGTAGTTGGACTAGCTACCATTGGTATTTTCACTGTTGTTGGTATGTTGACTTATCAAAGTGAAAAAGTTGTTAATATTGAAGCTCCTCAACTGAGTCCAACTCCTACTAGAGAGATAGTTATTCCTGCAAACAAGAGTGTGAGAGACTGGGATTTAGAAGGCGGTCGCCTATGGAATTTAGGACATTACGAACAGGCACTTGCAGCTTATGACAAGGCTCTAGAAATCAATCCAAAATCTGGGCGAATTTTGGTAAGACGTTGCCAACTGCTCAATCACCTAGACCGCTACCAAGAAGCCAGAATTACTTGCGATCGAGCCTTAAAATTAAATCCAAACTCAGATAGGATTTGGGTCAATCACTGCTGGGCACTTAGAGAATTGGCAGAGTATCAAAAAGCATTAAATTCTTGTAACAAAGCCTTGGAAATTAACCCAGGTTCTGCATGGGCTTGGAATGAAAAAGGTATTTTACTAACAACAACAGGTCGATATAAAGAAGCACTAGCTTGTTTTAACAAAGTATTGCAAATCGAGCCGAATAACCAAAGCGCGATCGCATACAGAAAATACGTGCTTAAACTAAAACAGAAACCTTGATTTTCAAGTCTCGATTCCTAAATGCGATCGCTCTTTAACTCAAAAGAAACCCGATTGTTCAGAAAAACCGGGTTTCTTTTGATGCGATCGCTTAAAATAAAAGTATAATTTCAGCCACTTTAACCAATGGTTTCCACACAATACCACGCCTACTTCTCCCCAGAAGAATATCTAGAAATAGAAGAAAATAATCCCATCAAGCACGAGTATAGGCAAGGACTAATATATGCGATGGCAGGAGCCAGTAAAGCTCATGTCTTGATTACATTAAATACAGCAGCGCTGCTGAGAAATCATCTAGAAGAGAGTGACTGTCTTGCCTACACCACAGATATGAAAGTCCGAGTAGAAGCAGTCAATGACTTTTATTATCCTGATGTAGCGGTAACTTGCGACGAACGAGATCGAAACTCTGATGAAAAGTTTATTCGCTACCCTTGTTTGATTGTTGAAGTATTGTCTCCTAAAACAGAAGCTTTTGATAGAGAAGGTAAATTTAATGACTACAAAAATTTAGAAACTTTGAACGAATACGTGCTAATTAGTCAAGACCAGATGCGCGTAGAATGTTTCCGCCGCGATGGAGAAGGAAACTGGATACAACAAACCTACGCACAAGGTGAAGAAATATATTTTGCCAGCGTTGATTTTAGCTGTCCGGTTGAAGCACTGTATCGAAAGGTTTCTTTACTCAACCCATAGCCTTGAAATAAATTTCAAGCTGAAAGCTAAAACCTGTTAAAACAGGTTAAATATTTCCTATATTCAGCGTTTCAGTGACTTTCAACGATAGGGGATAAAGAAACAATCCTAACCCGTTTTAACGGGTTTTAGCTTTCAGCCAGAAATTTATTTCTGGTTTAAAATGATCGAGGACTGTTACGCCCTGTTCTCATGTCTCATTCTGTCGATAGTTCAGACGCCGTGCATCATACCAGCCCCAACCATAATCACCAGAATACGATACGCATTCGGGGGGCGAGGCAGCATAACCTTAAGAATATCGATTTGGAACTGCCGCGCGATCGCTTAATTGTCTTCACTGGCGTCTCCGGATCGGGTAAATCTTCCCTCGCCTTCGATACAATCTTCGCAGAAGGACAGCGGCGTTACGTTGAATCTCTCAGCGCTTATGCGCGACAATTCTTAGGACAGTTGGATAAACCGGATGTAGAAGCGATTGAAGGGCTGAGTCCGGCTATTTCTATCGATCAAAAGTCTACATCAAATAACCCGCGTTCGACAGTTGGCACGGTTACCGAGATTTACGATTATCTGCGATTATTGTATGGTAGGGCGGGAGAACCTCACTGTCCGATCTGCGATCGCTGTATTGCACCTCAGACAATCGATCAGATGTGCGATCGCATTATGGAACTTCCCGATCGTACCCGCTTCCAAATTTTATCACCCGTGGTGCGCGGTAAAAAGGGAACCCACCGCAAGCTTTTATCGAGTTTAGTTTCTGAAGGTTTTGTGCGCGTGCGAGTTGATGGGGAAATTCGCCAACTCGACGAAAATATTGAATTAGATAAAAATTATCATCACACAATTGAAATCGTCGTCGATCGGTTAATCAAAAAACCCGATCTGCAAGAACGTTTGGTTGATTCTCTTAGCACCTGCTTGCGTCATTCCGGCGGAATTGCAGTGATTGATATTACTCCTTCATCAGAAGTCAGCAGCGAAAAAGAATTAATCTTTTCCGAAAACTTTGCTTGTCCCGAACATGGGGCGGTGATGGAAGAATTATCCCCCAGATTATTTTCGTTTAATTCGCCTTACGGTGCTTGTCCAAATTGTCACGGATTGGGCAGTTTGCGGACATTTTCACCAGAGTTAGTCGTACCCGATCCGGATGCGCCCGTTTATAGTGCGATCGCGCCTTGGTCAGAAAAGGATAATTCTTACTATATCTCGCTACTTTATAACGTCGCGCAAGCGTTTGGATTTGAAATTCACACGCCTTGGAAACAACTTACCAAAGAACAGAAACAAATTCTCTTATCCGGTTCGGAAAAAGCGATTTGGATAGAAGAAAGAAAAGATTTCCGCCACTATTCTGGAATTTTACCAATCCTGCAAAAACAATACGACGAAGGATCGGAATTGCAAAAGCAAAAATTAGAGCCATATTTAGTATACCAAACCTGCGAAGTTTGTCAAGGAAAGCGATTGAAACCGGAAGCGCTATCGGTGCGGATGGGACAATATAAAATCGAGGAATTAACGGCAGTTTCGATTGGGGAAAGTAAGGAGAGGATTGATAAATTGAAGTTGAGCGATCGCCAAGCGCAAATCGCCGATTTAGTCCTCAGAGAAATCAAAGCCAGACTGCAATTCCTCCTCGATGTAGGATTGGATTACCTCACCTTAGACCGCGCCGCCATGACCCTTTCGGGGGGCGAAGCACAGCGAATTCGATTAGCGACGCAAATAGGTTCTGGATTAACCGGAGTCTTATACGTTTTAGATGAACCAAGTATAGGATTGCATCAAAGAGACAACACTCGCTTGCTGAGTACGTTAACCAAACTAAGAGACTTAGGAAATACCTTAATAGTAGTAGAACACGACGAAGAAACCATCCGCGCCGCCGACCATATTGTAGATATTGGTCCCGGCGCGGGAATACACGGCGGAGAAATCATCGCCCAAGGAAGTTTAGACGCATTACTAACCGCAGAAAAGTCTTTAACTGGCGCTTATTTATCGGGAAGGCGAGTCATAGGAACCCCACCCGAAAGAAGAAACGGAAATGGCAAATCTCTCATCCTCAAAAATGCCCATCGCAACAACTTAAAAAACATCGATGTAGAAATCCCTTTGGGTAAACTCGTATGCATTACCGGCGTTTCCGGTTCAGGGAAATCTACCCTAGTCAACGAATTACTTTATCCAGCATTACAACATCACCTCACGCGCAAAGTTCCCTTTCCCAAACAACTGGAAAAGATGACCGGACTCACCGCCATCGATAAAGCAATTGTGATCGACCAATCCCCCATCGGACGCACGCCGCGTTCTAATCCCGTAACTTATACAGGGGTATTTGATGCGATTCGCGATATATTTTCTCAAACCATAGAAGCCAAAGCTAGGGGATATAAACCAGGGCAATTTTCCTTCAACGTCAAAGGCGGAAGATGCGAAGCTTGTAGCGGACAAGGCGTGAATGTAATCGAGATGAATTTTCTGCCAGATGTGTACGTTCAATGCGAAGTTTGTAAGGGTGCGAGATACAATCGAGAAACGTTGCAAGTTAAATATAAAGGCAAGTCGATTGCGGAAGTTTTAGACATGACTGTCGAAGAAGCGTTGGAGTTTTTTATCAATATACCCAAAGCAGCGACGCGACTGCAAACTTTATTAGATGTGGGATTAGGTTATGTACGTTTGGGACAAACTGCACCTACGTTATCCGGTGGCGAAGCGCAGCGGGTAAAATTGGCATCCGAACTATCTCGCCGCGCCACGGGGAAGACGCTTTATTTAATCGACGAACCGACAACTGGTTTATCGTTTTATGATGTTCATAAGTTGTTAGATGTGTTGCAGCGTTTGGTAGATAAAGGTAATTCTATTTTGGTAATCGAACACAATTTAGATGTGATTAGATGTTCTGATTGGGTGATAGATTTAGGGCCAGAAGGTGGAGATAAAGGAGGCGAAGTAATTGCTTTTGGAACGCCGGAGGAAGTAGCGGCGAATCCGAGGTCTTATACAGGGCAATATTTGCAGCAAGTGTTGCAACAACATCCACCTGTAGTCAAAGAGGAGATGCTATCACCTTAAGAGCCGTATAGAAAAATGTTAAAATATAAGCTCGGCAATTGACTATAGCTATGGTTGGGTAGTAAATTTATATCCAAAGCTTCAAAGGAGAATAATAAAATGCGGCTTATAACTAAACTTATTGGCTTAATATTGCTAATTGTTGGAGTTTACTTTGTAGGCCAAAACATTATATTTACTACGCAAGTATCGCGGTTTTGGTGGAGCGACATTTCAGCCGCTGGCTCCGTTTTAGCTATTACAGGAGGTATTATATCGTTACTGTTCTTCCGACGTATTGTTGGTGATTTAGGCTGGGGTTTGGTTGTCCTCGGTATTTTGCTCATCTTTGTCAGCGGTAGAGTGGTGTTGTTACCAACCAGCCTTTGGTACTTCTTTTTATCGTTTGTGTCTCTAATTGCTGGTTTTAGGCTCATCACTACTGGAAGGCTTGATATTTAACTTTTACTCAAAAAGCGCGATCGCTTCAAACATTACAGCCATGTCACAAATTTCACACCCTAAACAGCTGGAACAATACACGCTTGAAATGGAAGCTTCAGGACGTTTAACTCTGCCTGAATCTGTGCTACAACAGCTAGATCTCAAGCAAGGTTCGCGCCTCATCCTAATTGTGGGAGAAGATGGCACTTTGCGTCTGATGAGTCTCCGCGAACAAGTCAGAAAACTGCGAGGCATCCTCAAAAATATATCCCCAAATCGCAGTTTAGTATATGAAGTAATTCAAGAGCGTCGCCAGGAAGCAGCGAGTGAGTAGCTTTGTTCTAGATGCTAATGAGAGAAAAGCAATGCGATCGCTGCACTAAAACCGTCTCAGTTCTCTATCGAGTCCGATGCGATGATTCGGGAAAATGGTTTTTTGTCTGTCCTGATTGTTGGCCTACAATTAGTCAAAATAATCCTTTTTATGTTTACGGTGGGACTTGGAAAGCGAGGAAAAAAAGGTAAAGCGATTTTCCTGCGGAAACGCTACGCGATCGCAAGTATACAGCGGATTGTTTTTCGCGTGTGGTACAGCAGCCCTCCGGCTTCATTTGTGTAGCGGCAACATTTATCCTGCCGCTATTCCTATCCCACGTTTCGACGCCCCAGAACTAACATAAAAATAGTAGGTGTCGCCAAACTAAAATCGTGAAAAATATCCTTTCAATCGATCTAAATCGCTGGCTGCAACGCAAGCAAGAAACTGTGGTGCTGTTCGATTCCATAACAGCAGCTTCTGACATTGCATTTATGCTCAACGGTGAGTGGGATGGGAGCAATGGGGTAGTTATGCCAAAATGCGACGAGGTAGCTGTTAAGACTGCTGCGAATTTAGTAGGGGCTGCCTGGTGTTACCAAAGCGCAACGGAAGCCGTTTTAATTCGGTTGAGCGTTGATGAACTGCTGCGTCGTTATCAAATTGGAGACAGGTATTTTATTAACGCCAATTTGAGGTGTACCGACCTGAGCAATTGTTGTTTAAGCGACATCAATTTGAGTTCGGCTAAGTTGAACTTGGTTAACTTCAGCGGTACTAATTTAAGCCAAGCTGACTTAACAGCAGCAGATCTCAGACAAGCAAACCTGAGCAATAGCAATTTGAGTCAAACTCAATTGGTTAGAGCCAACTTTGCTAAAGCAAATTTATTCCAGGCAAACCTTAGAGGAGCAAACTTGAGTCGTGCTTGTTTTAGCGATGCCAATCTAAACGAAGCTGATTTGAGAGGTGCTAATTTATCGCAAGCTGACTTAAGGGGAGCTAACTTGAACGGCGCGCTTTTGTGATAAATATTTCCTGTAAGACTGGGATAAAACTAGGAGATACAATCACCAAACCAATTCCATATTCAAAATAAAGCCAGGTAACACATCCTCCCCCGATAAAGTAGTTGGATTATTTAACACTTCTTTTTCCCTATCTTGGCGATAAATTTCCACTTGTGGATTTTGGCGATTAATCAACCAACCTAAACGAGTTCCATTGTCGATATACTCCTGCATTTTGTCTTGCAGAGATTGCAAGGAATCGCTGGGCGATCGCAACTCAATTACAAAATCCGGACAAAGGGGAAGAAATCTTTCCTGTTGTTCCGGTGTAAGCGCATTCCATTTTTCTGTTGAAATCCAAGAAGCATCCGGAGAGCGATCTGCACCGTTAGGAAGTTTAAACCCAGTCGAAGAATCAAAAACTTCCCCAAGTTGCGCTTGTTGATTCCATAACCAAAGTTGAGCATTGATTCCCGAATTACGCCTTCCCGTTCCTCCTCCTGTGGGTAACATAATAATTAATTCTCCTGTTGCGGTACGTTCAAATCTTAAATCTCGATTCACCTGACAAAGTTGAAAGAATTGCTCGTCAGTCAGTTGAATATTTTGAGGAATATTTAAAATTAAGGCTGTCATGGTAAATTCCTCAGTTAATAAATGACATCTGACGGGTAAACCATTCCAGGCTTCCCCGTCAAAGCTAACATTAGATTGCGATCGCCTCGCGATCGCCCTAACCGCTAATCTTGATATATCGAGTCAAAATCCGAATAATTTCACCTTTGACTGGAGAAGGTAACGGCGGACTCCAAGCCCCAACTTCTGCGAAGCGAACCACATGCAAGTTATTAATTACGCTGTTAACGCCATATGGAATACCGCAAGCAATCAGACGCACGGGTAGTTTGCCTTCGGGTATGTCAGGAATCGGCGCTTTGATTAACTCAATAACCGAACGTTGTTCTATCATCTAAGTAACACCTTTTTTTGATTGGTGAACGAGCGATCGCCCTCATGTTTTCCAGGCACTGGGCGATCGCTTTGTCATGTCTGCACTAACTTTATTCCGATTTGAGTTAATTGTCAACGCCGAGAGTAGAATTAAGTACACACGGGGTAGAATCACCAAAAATTAGCCGTGGGAAGTGCTAGCATCTGCCTTGCACAAACAAGATTAGTAATCGAGCAGTTAAACAGTGATCCGCTGGAGATTGGCAGTTGTGATGGCTGAGCGTAAAATCAGCAACAAGGAACTGGCTCTCCTCATTGGAAAGCATCCTAAATCTATTTCTCGGCTAAAGCTTCACGATCGCTTCCCCAAAATTGACGAATCTACGCTGAATGCCCTTTGCAAAGCGCTCAAGTGCCAGCCAGGGGATTTGATAGTCTACCAAGAGGATGAAGCAGACAATTAACCCAAACAGGTGCAAATGCGATCGATCGCACTCTAGTTTCTCAGGCCAGGGGAGCGATCGCTTTGTCATGTCTGGATTTAATCTACTCCGACTTCAGGTGTTTGTCAACCATTAATAATAAAAAAATAGCGTTAACGGTTGATACACGATAACTTGTTTTTATGAAGTGTTAGCATCTGCCATGCAAGGTAATGACTATAGGTTGAGCGTTTAAGTGGTGATTCGCTGGAGACTAGCAGTGGTTATGGCTGAACGGAATATCAGCAATAAGGAGCTAGCTCGTTTAATTGGGATGCACCCTACTTCTGTCTCTAGGCTGAGAGTTCGCCGCTACCTCAACAGAATAGACGGAGATACGCTGAGTTTGCTTTGCAAGGCTCTCCAGTGTCAGCCAGGAGACTTGATGGTGTACGACGAAGAGGACGAAGCTGACAAATAACTCAGACGGGTACAAAAGCGATCGCTTTGTCATGTCTGTATTAACTGTATTCCGACTTGAGTTTGTTGTCAACCCATAACGGAGTAAAAAAATACAGCAGCGGTGTTATGAAAGCAAATTCGTTTTGCTCAAGTGCTAACATCTGCGTTGCAAGGTAGTGACTATAGGTTGAACGTTTGAGCAGTGATACGCTGGAGACTAGCAGTAGTAATGGCTGAGCGCAACATCAGCAATAAGGAGTTGGCTCGCTTAACGGGGATGAATCCTAATTCTATTTCTAGGCTCAGGGTTCGCCGCTACCTGAATAGAATTGATGGAGATACCCTGAATGCGCTTTGCAAGGCGCTCAAGTGCGAACCTGGGGAATTGATGGCGTATGAAGAGGATGAAGCGGAGAGTTAGCAAGCTATTGCGATCGCATGTATCGTAATGGGGTCAACCTATTTTTGTAGTGCAGGAAGGTAGGATAAGTGTTTGCGATCGCCATTGACCAACAGCAGTATCAAACCTACATCCTCTCTGACTCTTCTAGCGAGTCGCGTTTAGAAGTCGTACCGCAACGCGGCGGCATTATCACCCGTTGGCAAGTCCAAGGAGAGGATATCTTATACCTAGACGCAGAAAGATTTGCCGACCCCAACTTAAGCGTTAGAGGCGGCATCCCCATCCTATTTCCCATCTGCGGCAACTTACCCGACAACACCTACACCTATCAAGGCAAACAATACACCCTCAAACAACACGGCTTTGCCCGCGACATGCCTTGGGAAGTTGCCGACCAAGTAGCGCAAGATTTAGTTAGCCTCACCCTCGTCCTCAACAGCAACGACCAAACACGTGCCGTTTACCCATTTGACTTCCAACTCGCCTTCACCTACGAACTTTTGGGCGATCATCTAGATATCAGACAACGGTACACGAATCATTCCCCAGAACCGATGCCCTTTTCCACCGGGCTGCATCCTTACTTCCACACCAGCGATAAAACCCAGTTGCAATTTAACATTCCAGCTTCCGAGTACCAAGACCAGCGAACCAAGATCGCCCATTATTTTAACGGCAGCTTTGACTTCGAGGCCGATGAAATTGACGTAGCATTCCAAAAGCTAACCAGTAACTCAGCCTCCGTCACCGATGCGACTCGCCGGATGCAACTCACCCTGGAATACGACAACGCCTACTCGGCTGTAGTTTTCTGGACAGTCAAAGGTAAACCATATTACTGCCTCGAACCTTGGACAGCTACCCGCAACGCCCTGAATACCGGCGAGAACCTGATTTACTTAGACCCAGGCGCGAGTTTGGAGACGCTGGTGCGCTTGACGGTAAATTTCTCAGAAAAGTAGGTTGACTTTTAATTTATGTATGTTATAGTAGTTAACGGTGTCGAAAAGAACAGTCACCAGGGTCGCTAACTCAACGGTAGAGTACTCGGCTTTTAACCGATTAGTTCCGGGTTCGAATCCCGGGCGACCCATTTAGTAGGTAAGCTCAGATCTTGCACCACTATCAACAAGCCTTCAAACCCTTGTTTCTTGACTAAAAATCTAGGCTTTGAAGCTGAGCTATTTGCAAGAAACTAAGGTTTAGCCAAGGTGCAAGATGTGAGTAAGGCAAAATTTGTAGGGGCAAGTTTTACCAGTAATGCCTTTTTCCCATCAATGCGCTACACACGGGGCGGGGCGGGTTTACTATAATGGTTTGTTTTTGCCAAAGGTTATTGGTAAAACCCGCCCCTACAATCGGTATATGTTGATGTGTAGCATTATCAAGGGAAATTGGTAGAACCCTGTAAATGAGGAACGATAAATCCTATGGAAACTAAACCACCCCTGCCACCTTTTACGCTAGAAACAGCTAAAGCCAAAGTTCAAGCCGCAGAAGATGCTTGGAATACCCGCGATCCGGAACGAGTAGCCTTAGCTTATACCCAGGATTCCCAGTGGCGCAACCGTGCCGAATTCTTCAGCGGGCGGGAAGAAATTAAGGCTTTCTTGAGACGAAAGTGGGCAAAAGAACTAGATTATCGTTTGAAGAAAGAGCTGTGGAGTTTCACAGAAAATCGGATTTCTGTTCGCTTCGAGTATGAGTGGCACGATGATTCTGGTTACTGGTATCGTGCCTATGGTAACGAACAGTGGGAATTTGCAGAAAATGGGTTGATGCAAAGACGTGAAGCTAGCATTAATGACGTGCCAATTAAAGAGTCTGAACGGAAGTTTCGATGGGAAAGGACATCCTAATCGCAGCATCACAACCTGGTTGCAGCGTATGGACTCAATCCGCTATCTGGTTTGGATAAAATTTAAAGGAGAGTAAAAAATGACTATAGAAACTGCTATCTTGAAAAATGTCGAAAAATTGCCTGAATCTGTCAAACAGGCAGTTCTTGACTATACAGAATTTCTGGTAAACCGATACAAGGAGGAGGTTCCTAAAACAGAAAAAGCTGCCAAGCGAGGTGGGTTTGGAATTTGGCAAGGTAAAATCTGGATGGCTGATGATTTTGATCAACCTCTCGAAGATTTAAAGGATTATATGTGAACCGGAATTTTCTCCTGGATACCTCCAAACACTGGTGTCGATACACTTAGTCACGGCGTCCCTCACCAGATCGAAGCTGACGAATTAAGTCCGCAGAACTTGATTGAATAACTGTTGCGGCTTCTACTTCGGCACTACGCAGCCCAATACGCTGATGCGCTCTTAGACTTCGCCTTCGTCGCACCTCACGAGCGATCGCATCAACAACCATCTCGTCAAAAGACTCGTTGCTCTCTCGAAACTGCTTTGCTTGCTCTAGCAAGTCGGCAGGAATGGAACAGTTACGGCTTCTCGTTCTATAGGTTTAACCTATCCGATCGTAATATGATATTATATAATGTAATTATTTTCGCTCTTCTACCAATACTGCTAAAGAAAAGAAACAATGATCCAGCCAATCATTTTAGAAAAATTAGAAGAACTCCCCGAACCTCTTCAAACAGAAGTGCTTCATTATATTGAGTTTTTGATAGAGAAACACGCTAAAAACTCTACCCAAGAAAAGCCGCCGAAAAAGCGTCGTGTTGCTGGAACAATGAAAGGAATGTTTGTTCTGCCACTGCCCGATGACTTTGATGAGCCGCTTGAGGATATGAAGGAATATATGGAATGAATAAATTATTATTGGATACTCATGCTTTTATCTGGTTTGTCTCGAATGATGCAAACTTGCCCGTGTCAACCAAAGACAAGATTGAATCTGCTGAGAATGTGTTTTTGAGCATTGCAAGTCTTTGGGAGATGGCAATTAAACTCAATATTGGAAAACTACCTTTACAGGGTGCTTTTGAAGATATTGAACCTCAACTGATTGCTGCGGGTATAACGATTCTCCCTGTTACATTTACCGATACTGTTCAATTCCGTTATTTACCCCTACACCACCGCGATCCGTTCGATCGCATTCTGGTGGCACAGGCGATGAATCATTCCCTTGTTGTGATTAGTCGCGATCTGGTTTTTGATGCTTATCCAATTCAGCGATTGTGGTCATGATGAAGGCGAAAATGAGGTTTTGGCATATTCATCCATTCAAACCTACCTGTCCCTCACCAGATCGAAGCTGACGAATCAAGTCCACAGAAATTGATTGAATAACTGTTGCGGCTTCTACTTCGGCACTACGCAGCCCAATGCGCTGATGCGCTCTTAGACTTCGCCTTCGTCGCGGTAATCAGGAGGCGATCGCATCAACAACCATCTCGTCAAAAGACTCGCTTCCCTCTCCCAACTGCCTTGCTTGCTCTAGCAAGTCGGCAGGTATGCGGATGGTTACAGCTTCTCATTCCATAGTTGGAACTTATGCAATCTGGTAATTATACCACATAGTGTAACTATTTTCTGCATTGTTTGACGCTTCAGGATAGCAGCCTCTAACTCTGGGATTGCTCTAGCCGAAGACTTGCAGGCCGTTTTGAGAACGGCAATATAAATAAAGCTTATATATCTTAGGGGTAAAGCTGATATGTAAATTAATGGTTATTTTTGCTTATGCTTTGATAATTTATCTTAAGATTGTCGTAAGATTTTATCACCGCCCAAAAAACTAGCTTACAAAAAGTCTTCAGGAGGATCGTTATATGGCGCTTGTACCCATGCGGCTGCTGCTGGATCACGCGGCTGAGAACGGATACGGCATCCCAGCATACAACGTCAACAACATGGAGCAGATCCAAGCGATCATGAAGGCTGCCCATGAGACAGATAGCCCCGTGATTCTGCAAGCATCTCGTGGCGCTCGCTCCTATGCAGGAGAAAATTTCCTCCGCCACTTGATCTTGGCTGCTGTGGAAACCTACCCCCACATCCCCATCGTGATGCACCAAGATCACGGCAACGAACCCGCTACCTGCTATTCGGCGATCAAGAATAACTTCACCAGCGTCATGATGGATGGCTCCTTAGAAGCCGATGCCAAGACTCCAGCCAGCTACGAGTACAACGTCCGCGTCACCAGCGAAGTGGTAAAAGTGGCTCACGCCATCGGTGCTAGCGTTGAAGGCGAACTCGGTTGCTTGGGTTCTTTGGAAACCGGCATGGGTGAAGCAGAAGACGGACACGGCTTTGAAGGCGCGCTGTCTCACGACCAACTGCTGACCGACCCCGACCAAGCGGTAGACTTCGTAGAACAAACTCAAGTAGACGCTCTGGCTGTAGCAATTGGCACTAGCCACGGCGCTTACAAGTTTACCCGCAAGCCGACTGGGGAAATCTTGGCGATCAGCCGGATTCAAGAAATTCACGATCGCTTGCCCAATACCCACTTGGTAATGCATGGTTCCTCTTCGGTGCCAGAAGATTTGCTCGCTTTAATTAACCAGTACGGCGGTGCAATTCCTGAAACCTACGGTGTACCTGTTGAAGAAATTCAAAAAGGCATCAAATCTGGTGTTCGCAAGATCAATATCGACACCGATAACCGCTTGGCTATCACCGCAGCAGTGCGGGAAGCATTAGCCCAAAATCCCAAGGAATTTGACCCCCGTCACTTCCTCAAGCCTTCGATTAAGTATATGCAGAAGGTTTGTAGCGATCGCTATCAGCAATTCGGCACCGCTGGCAATGCTAGCAAGATCAAGCAGTTGTCTCTGGAAGAATATGCTGCTAAGTACGTCAAGGGCGAATTGGCTCAGCAAGTTAAGAAGGCTGTAAGCGTCTAATTCGCAATCAGTTAGCCAGTTTTTCTGGCTAGTCTAGTTTGATAATGGGTGGCTTTTTAGCTGCCCATTTTTTGTTTTATCCTAGTTATTTTGCAATCTCTGCAAAGTTTATGGGAATTGTAGGCCAAATTAAGCAGATTTCCACATCAACACTTGAGCTGTTCAAAGAAGAGGCTCTCTCATAAATGGTGTGATGACAGCAAACATTTTGCTTATCAGAATATTTATTTCAAGGGGATGCTGCTACACATAGGGATTCAATCTTTGATGTAGGTGGTAATAAAGCAACCGCGTGAGGAACAGGACGAGGAACGAAATCCTTCACCAATAGTTTACCTTGGTAAGTGAGGGAAGTGCTAGCGCCAGAGTCAACCATGACTGCTTCTCGGTAGCCAGCTTTTGAGAGTGCTACTGCCAATGATACTGAATCAACTCGTTCTTGAGATATGCCGATCTTTGGTTGTCCGCTGTGGTTAATTCCCCAAAAGGCGCGATGGCGTTTGGCATCAAAACCGTATAAATCGCCAAAGCTTTTATAAGGTTGGGGTTGACCGTTTTTAACTAACCAAGCTGCTGCTACAAAGGCATCGGTTACTTTTGGCATTGCTGCCTGTATTCCCTTTAAACTATTGTGTTTTTTGGGGTCGTAAGGAATGTATTTTACAGCTTGGGGGCTAATTAGAACTAGCGGTCGTCCTGCGATTTTACTGTTGTCATATTCGTTTCCAGGGATAAATTTTTTAGTATTTTGGCTGAATACTGGCCCAATCATGACATTGGACGTTGCATCTTTGAGCGAGAAAAAACCGCCATCAACGGCGGCTATGGCTGAGGTTCCTTTGATAATCTTTGGTAAGCGATCGCGTTTTGCCCCATGTACTGTGATCGGTCTACCGCCAGAGATTAAAGTGAGGGAGATATCGTCGATGGTAATATTCTTTTGTTGCACGGGAGCGGTAAAATCAAAACTTTGCGCCCCACTCGCCACTGGTGGCCCTCCCCAAGCTTGTAAGATGGGATTGCCTTCTGGGTGATTCATTGCCGCTGCCAATTTTGACTGCCCAAAACGCGCGATCGCTAGCAAACTCTCTGATTCTCCAGCATAGCGTTCGTCGCGATCGCTCATCGTTAGTGCTGCTACATATCCAGCCTTTTTCACTGCATTTGCTACCCGTTCATCGTACTTCCCAACGGGATAAGTAAAATAACGAATCGGAATGCCCAATTTACTTTCTAAAATTCGCTTTGACTCCACGACTTCCATTTTCAGCTTGTCATCGGGTAGTTGTCTCAAATCTTCTGGATGAGTCACGCTATGAGATGCAATTGTTACCAAAGGATCGGTCGCCATTCGCTGCAATTGCTTCCAACTGACGTGGGTTCTACCTGTATTGATGCCTACTTTGGAAGTATAAATTGAAAAAGTGGCTGGATAGTTGTACTTTTTCATTAGTGGATAAACATATTCGTAGTGACCGCCATACCCATCATCAAAGGTCAACAAAACTGGCTTTGCTGGTAGCGGCTTTCCCGTGCGTAAGTGAGTAACAAGCTGGTCAAAACTAATCGGTGTCATGCCAGCTTTTTGTATCAGTTGAAAATGTTGCTCTAGTTGTTTGGGTGTGACATCAAAAAATACTTCTTTCTTGGGCAAAATATCGTGATACATAATAACCGGAACTTTTGCCAGTTTTGCTTGTTCGTTGATATGAGGCCAAGGGGTGATATTTGAGTAGGAAGCTATCATAGATACTAGCTTCAGGAATAGACGATTCCTTTCGCCTTCTAAACCTGCAAACCTTTGCGCTAGTAGTACCGAACCATTTACCCCGCTCGCGATCTGAGCGACGGAAGATCGAGGTTTTGGAGTTGGACAAGGCGGTTGTTTTGATTGGTTTAGGGATAGGGGAACCGTGTCTGCTATTTTCTCAGCTACTAAAGCAATCAACTTAGAATCTTTGAAAGTTTGCTCAGGGGGATGGGAAAGGGGTTTTTTGCCAGGAATTATTTGGGGATTCTTCGCAAAATTGTGAGATTGAATCCAAGCTAAATATAGAAAAAATCCGATTGCTAGACTGGGAGCGATCGCTAAAACTAAATAATGATGGCGAGTCAGTCTAACTTGGGCGTTGAAGAGCAGTTTGCGGTGCAGCGACATCAGATGTTTTCCCGATAACATACTCGACTGAATCGAGAACCGTATTTGTCCTCGATTCTGGTGACGAGTACACCTTATGGTTCAGTCGTTAAGGGGAAGCTAAGCCAGCTTTAAGGATGGTATTAAGGAAAGGCTAAGGCCGCTTTAACTGATGTCGCTGGTATGGTTTGGTTGCTACCTACTGTAATTATTGATACGAAGTGGGTTAAAAAAAGACGCGGTGTTGTAGGGAAGGCATTTGACGGCGCACTTGTTCTAGGCGAGTGGGGTTGATTTCTGCGATCGCTACCCCAGGTTTATCCCCAGCATCGGCTAAAATGACTCCCCAAGGGTCAACAATCATTGCGTGTCCGTGGGATTGCCGCGTGGCGTAATGACGCCCTGTTTGCGCCGGTGCGATTACGTAACAGGTGTTTTCAATCGCCCTCGCTTGTAGCAAAATTTGCCAGTGGTCTTTGCCCGTATAAGCTGTGAAGGCAGCGGGAACAAATAATACTTCGGCTCCCATTTGAGATAGGTAGCGGTAAAGTTCGGGGAAGCGGACATCGTAGCAGACGGAGAGTCCTAAGTTACCAAGTTCTTTGCAGGGACAAACTTGCGGGAGGTGAGTCCCCGCCATGACGGTGCTGGATTCTCGATAGGTGTTTCCGTCTGGTAAGTTGACGTCGAATAGGTGTACTTTTTGATACCGCGAAAGTTCAATACCGCTGGGGTCGATGAGGAGGGCGGTGTTATAAACTTTACCGTCATCGCAGGGAACTGGGAAGCCGCCGCCTAAGATGGTGACTTGGAAGCGTTGCGCCATTGTTTTGAGGAATTTTTCGCTATGGAGAGCGATCGCTTCTGCTTGGGCGATCTTTTCTTGTTCTTCGCCGAGAAAGGAAAAGTTTTCGGGTAAGCTTACTAATTCCGCACCTTGGCGCACGGCTAATTCTATCAGTTCTTCTGCCTGCACTAGGTTTTTTTCTAGCTCAGGTGTGCTGGTCATTTGGATCGCGGCGGCTCGGTAAGACTTCATGGGTAAGATCGTCGATAGAACAAAATACTGCCCGGTGTTGATGCGAGTGAGGAACGCTTTGTGGCAGTATAGAGTATTTTATGATATTGAACCGCTCCAGACGCGAAGTGCGCGAAGGAAAGAGAGGGGAGAGAGGGTGCGAGGGGAGCGATCGCTATCGCTCACTAAATTCTGTTTGTAGGATGCGTTGTACTTGTTCTAGCAGGGGTGGCACTTTATTCTGTACGATATCCCACAGTGTTTCGTTTTCGAGGCTAAAGTAGGCGTGAGCTAAGATGTCGCGTAAGCCAGCTATTTTACGCCATTCAACTTCTGTGTAGCGATCGCGAATTTGAGTGGGGATGTTTTTGACAGCTTCGCCAATTATTTGTAAGTTGCGTACCACTGCATCAAAGGTACGTTCGTCGGCGATGAATTGCTCAAAATTCATGCCTTGGGTGTAGCGGATTACTTTAGCACTACTGGTGAGGATATCTTCCAGGTAAAGGCGAAGACTACGGGACAAGGATCGCCTCCTGTTCTACATTTTGGCGAATTTGGGGTTTGAGCATTTTATGGCTTACTAAGTCTACTCGCGTTCCCAGTTGGTCTTCGAGGTAAAATTTTAAGTCCATATAGCGGTCAAAAGTAACTGTTCCCTCGAATTCGACTAATATATCTACGTCGCTGTCTGGTTTGGCTTGATCTCGCGCTACTGAGCCAAAGATAGCAAGGGATTTGACTCCATAGTTTTTGATTGTATTTTGGTGTTTGCTTAGAATCTCTAGTGCTTGATCTCGCTGCATAATTTATCCGGTTGTATTCGATTCGCAATCTAGTTTTAGCTGCTGCTTTTGTAACATCGCTTGGCTACAGATGATCTGGCAGATCGCTAATCGATTTGCCAATAGATTTGAGCAGTCGCTCTAAGGCTTTCATCTGCTTAACCGTGAATGTGGGTACGTTCTTGCCCAATTCCCAGCGGCTGACTGTCTGAGACGAAACGCCAAGCTCTCTCGCTAAATCTTCTTGACTCATCTCTAATTCTTCTCGGAGCTTCTTGAGGTGTGATTCTTCATCTTCCGGTCGTGGGGTAGGCTTCTTTGGCATCGCTTCCATTAAGCATGTTGTTTAAGTAAGATGATTAACTAGGTTGATTAAGGAACAAGTTGATTAGACAATCTGGGCAAATAACATTATGACCGATCGAGAACGCCTAAATTGTCAGGCGATCGCATCCTTGGCGATGAGTTTTGGGGTGCGATCGCGTTTTTCGGGGGTGGTGGCGTGGGGTGCGTGCGATCGCATCCCCATACCACCCGAATCAATCTTCGTCTTTGAATTGTTTGGTTAAGCGATCGAGTCGGTCGTTATTTTCTTTAGTGAACGTGACGAGTAAGGTGACAATGTTTGTGGTTAATCCGCTGGCGGTGGTAATTATCCCTTCTGGAACTTTGCCAAAAAACAACAATCCGATACCTAATATATTGACAAAAGTGCTGGCGATGATGAATCCAAGAGTTACGTTAGAACTGAAACGAGCTTGACGCCGAGAGTTTTGAATAATAGCTTGCTCTATTTCTGAAGAATCATCGGAGGGCGATGGTTGGTTTGTATTTAACTGGTTGTTAGACATTGCTATTGTTAGCTTTAAGTGTTGGCAGTTTCTTCTTTGCCGATATTCAAAACAATCAAATAGATGCAGCAGGACTAGCCATTCTGCGCTTTTTAGCAGCCCAAGGGGAAGGGGCAATAGTCAGCCGAAAAACTATATTGCAACAGTTTCCCGATGAATATGACGCTCTCGATTTACTTCTGCAACGGGAATTGATTGAGGAAGTTGGTGAGGGTTACCGTTTCCAAGTAGAATTAATCCGGCGCTGGTTTGCACAGCGAGTTAAATAGCGGCTAAAGAGCAAGTTTATATCGCACCAATCTGTTACGGTCATCCACCACACTATCTCGCTTGTAAGCTAAACTGATAGCAGCGATCGTTATCTTGTTACTATTCCATGAAAACCCATCGCATAGAAACAACTTTAACTGAAAATGGAACCTTACTATTAAAGGATTTACCATTTAGAGCAGGAGAGTCAGTCGAAATCATTGTTATAAAACTTCCTTCCCATCCCTCAGAATCAAATTTGTATCCCCTGCGCGGCACAGTTATTAGCTATGATGACCCATTTGAGCCTGCCGTACCTTTGGAGGATTGGGAAGCGTTGCAATGATAATACTGGATACCCATATATGGATTTGAGTTATTTAACTTCAACTATGCATATTGAACCTCTATCCCATCAAACCCTTGATGATGCTATTAATCTAGTCAATAAAGTCTTTCCACATCAGAGGCTTTTTGAAAGAGCCAATATCGGATTTAGTGGCAGTCTGGCAAAAAATAGCTGGTTATATAAAATATTGTTTTATCTAGCAGGAATCGCCGAAGCAAATTACTGGATTGCCATCGATGATGATAGCAAGAAAGTCATAGGAACCACAGGATTATATTCCACTCGCAAAGATGAACGGGAAGCTTATTGGTTAGGCTGGACATGTGTAGAACCAGCTTGTCGCGGTCAAGGAATTGGCAGTAAATTAGTTGATTTTGCTATTGAAAAAGCACGAGGGGCAGGTAAGAAATTTTTGCGATTATACACATCAACCAATCCAAGTCAAGCTACAGCACAAATCCTCTACGAAAAACGGGGTTTCCGGATTACAGGCGAAGAAAAGCTGCGAGGAACTGAATTCAAAATCCTATACCGCGAACTTGAGTTATAAAGAAACACTCAAACAATTCTGTATAAACTGTCTCGGAATCTCTGGACGCGCACCAAAGTGAAGGTGAACATAAGACGCATGAACCTGATGCAGTCTCCATCCTTCTTCTGTCACCGGACTGTGATATCCTCTTAACTGAAATAAGGGTTTTGTTGGCTTTTCAGATAGATGAGAACGATGAAACTCATGTCCCCAAACTGTCGCACCCGCACCAAATATCGGACTATCTTGCAAAACTGTTGCTTGTCGATATCCCAACGTTAAACGCGCACCCATTTCCGCAGTTGTTGGTAATATTCCCACCATTGACCAAGATTTCTTTTCAAAATCAACAATCTGCTCGCATAAATACATCAATCCGCCGCACTCTGCATAGGTTGGCATTCCTGTCAAGATAGCATGGCGAACTGATTCGCGAGCCAGTTTATTTTCTGCTAATTGTTGGGCAAAAACTTCGGGAAAACCACCGCCGAAATATAATCCTTGGATGCCTTCTGGTAATTCTTTATCTGTTAAAGGACTCCAAAATACTAATTCTGCACCCAATTGTTGCAGCAAGTCTAGATTATCAGCGTAATAGAAATTGAACGCGCGATCGCGTGCCACTCCAATCCGACAGGGCGGCTTTACTACCGTTGTCTCTCCGACTGATAAACTGTTAGTGCAACCCGCCCCTACAGTATCACTTTTCAGCAAAGGTAATAACTGTTCCCAATCAAAACAACTTGCTCCCAAATGGGCAAGTTGGTCGATAATATCATCTAATTCTGAGAGTTCTTCTGTAGGAACTAACCCTAAATGTCGGTCGGGGATGCTAATATTATCCTGTCTTCGCAATACGCCCAAAATGGGGATTTCTAGGGGTTCTAAGGCATCTTTAAGTAATTGTAAGTGGCGATCGCTTCCAACTCGATTCAACACCACCCCAGCTAGCTTAATTTTAGGGTCAAACGAGCGGTAGCCGTGCGCGATCGCAGCCACAGATCCCGATAACCGACTGCAATCTATCACTAACAATACCGGCAAATCCAACAACCGGGCAATATGAGCTGTACTCGCAAAGGGAATGGGTAATTGGTAATTGTCAATCGGTAATTGATTACCTAGTCCGTCATATAACCCCATCACGCCTTCGACTAAAGCTAATTCTACCCCTTGGCTGTGACGGATAAAACATTGCTGTACGTAAGCTTCGGAAGTGATTACGGGGTCTAAATTGCGACAAGGGCGACCCGTGACGTACTCGTGAAACATCGGATCGATGTAATCTGGGCCAACTTTAAAAGATTGAACTTGTATACCCCGATACTTTAAATACGCAAGCAGGGCAAGCGTTACCGTTGTTTTGCCCACCCCGCTGCTTGTGCCTGCGATCGCAATAGTCATAGTTAATTTCAGATTTGAGATTTGAGATTGCAGATTTATTTGATTTGAGATTTGAGATTTGAGATTGCAGATTTGAGTTTGGACTTCCATCTAAAATCTGCAATCTTACACCTTCAATCTGCAATTCTTTTTCAATCTGAAATCTTACATCTTCAATCTGAAATTACCCATTAGCCAATTTCAAAACTTGCGCTACCACAGCCATACTTTCTTCGTAAAGTACTTCGCGTCCGATGCGCTGTAGCTGTTGAGACAGCAAGAATTCGGCTTTTTGGTCGAATAATGGCGTAACTTGGCGCGTTTCACAAGATTGTGCCGCACCGCCTGCTTCCATCCGCATACAGCCGCCTGTTTCCGAACACAAGACGGTGCAACAATTTGCGGCTGTATTGGTTGAGTAAAGGCGCAGGTTGATTAAATCTCCTGCTATTTCGCCTGTATCGACCACGGGTATCGCGGCTAACTCGGCGTCAATTTCCCGTCCCTCGGTACTGACTAATTTGACGCGCTTGATGTCGTATTCGCCACCTTCATGTACGTAGGAAACCGGAGTCCACTGCAAGCGACTGGCGATCCAACCCAAATACATCAGTGCTTGGGCGGGATTACCTTTTTCGTAGTCGAGGGTGATGCGGTCGATTTCCATGATATGGGCGCGACGTTCTGGCGGATCGAAGGTTTCGGCGGTGAGTTCTTGCCAAGCAGCGAGACGACGCCAGTTGAGGTCGGCGATCGCCATCCCCGATTCGGTTAAGCTGTATGCTTTTAACAAGTCGGTTTCGGGTGTCAGGAACCCGGAAGAATCGAAAATCGCAGAACTGCTAATCGCAGACAGTCGCTTGAATAACTCGTTTTCTGGATCGGGTGTTGTTTTCCACCAGAGGAACTTAGGTAAGTCGGAAATAGTGAGGGCGGGAATCATCCCGGCGATGCGTTCTAAAGCTTCTTCCGTGCCTTTGAGAGTAATGTATTCGCAGCAGATTAGCGTACTGCGACTTTGTTTTTGAATTGGACAGTAAGCGGAAACTTGAGCCGTCACCCCTTCATCTTCGCCGACGATGGGACAAAGAGCGATAACGCGACAGGGGTTAGTAGAAGCGATCGCATCGGCAAAACCCGCACCGGCTGCATCCGGATCGTACTGCGGAACGCTGGTGCCGTTGCCATTGGAATTACCTGCCCCGCTGCGTTTTTGGACGTATTCGATCCGCAGTCTTTCTACTAATTCTGGACTCGACTGACCCGTCACAGGCAGATTATAAGCTTTCTGGGCTGCCGCGATCGCTGCATTGGTGCGCGGCCCAGAAATTCCATCCACCGGACCCGTATAAAAACCTAGAAACGCTAGCAATTGTTGGGTAGCTTCTGGTTCGTAAACTACCAGAGTAAACGTTGCTGCCCTAGACGCCATCGGCATCCCGTTTTCGCTCGATATACCGTAACTTTGCCAGATTTGACCGAGTTCAGTTTCTATATCGCTGATAGACACATCTTTCGGTGCCTGGAGGGAAACAATCGGAGCAGATTGTGTAACCATAGTTAGGAGTTTGGATGAAAGGATTTTAGATTTTAGATTGTAGATTTCAGATTGAATCAATTCTGCAATCTGAAATCTACAATCTGCAATTGATACCAAATCCGGGTTTAATACCCCCTTGAGCGCTTAGACCGCGTAGGCGGTCTTTGGTTGTGTAGGCGCGACTTAAGTCGTTAGCCATAAAAGGGATAATCGAAGCGGATTTGGTATGACATGTATTTTTTAGATAGCTGGATTTTAGAAAGGTTAACTTGTTACTTCTGCAATATTCTGTATTCTGGCTAGCTAACCTTAATCCACATCTAAAGGTAAATTTTAGATTTCAGATTGAATAAATCTGAAATCTGCAATTCTCAAATCTGCAATTGTCAGGGTCTACGCCAACGACGCCCGTCGCGGTTGATTAGCAGTTCTGCTTCTGCTGGTTCCCAAGTTCCGGCTTCGTATTGGGGAACCGAAGCGGGATCTGTGGGTGCTTCCCAAGCCATCAATGCTGGGGTGACTACGCGCCAAGCTTCTTCCACTTCATCTGCCCTGGTAAACAAGGTTTGGTCGCCTAACATGCAATCTAGCAACAAGCGATCGTAAGCATCCCCCGACGACTTGCCAAACGCCGAACCATATTGGAAGTCCATATCCACTGGTCTGGTACGCAGTTGTAATCCCGGCATTTTGACATCAAATCGCAGGGAAATCCCTTCATTCGGCTGAATTCGCAGGGTCAGGATGTTGGAACTTGCCTGTTGGGCAGCCGATTGGAATATCATATGCGGCACTTCCCGGAATTGGATGGAAATTTCCGATACTTTTTTCGGCAAGCGTTTCCCCGTTCGCATGTAAAATGGCACCCCGTGCCACCGCCAGTTATCCACCATCAGCTTCATCGCCACGTAGGTAGGGGTGATGGTATTGGGATTCACCCCTGGTTCTTCCCGATACCCGGGCACTCGCTGTCCTTTCATCCACCCGGCGGCATATTGACCCCGTACTGCTGAAAACTCTAAATTGCGAGTATCTGCCAACCGGGTTGCTTGAAGCACTTTCGTTTTTTCATTGCGGATGCTGTCGGCGTCGAGGGAATTCGGCGCTTCCATTGCCGTCAGACAAAACAGTTGCATCAGGTGGTTCTGCATCATATCCCGCAGCGCCCCAGATGTTTCGTAATAGCCCGCCCGATCTTCCAATCCTACGGTTTCGGCAACGGTAATCTGGACGTGATCGACAAATTGGCGATTCCACAAGGGTTCAAAGATGGCGTTGGCAAAGCGAAACACCAGTAAGTTCTGAACTGTTTCCTTACCTAAATAGTGGTCGATGCGGTAAACCTGCTGTTCCTTACAAACCTTTGTCACCACTTGGTTGAGAACTTGAGCCGATGCCAAGTCGCGACCAAAGGGTTTTTCAATCACCAGACGGTTTTTAATCGGGTCATCCAGCATTCCCGCCCCACCTAATTGCCGAATTGCTTCGGGGAAAAAGTTGGGTGAAACCGACAGATAAAATACTCGATTGCCTCTAGTACCGCGTTTGGTATCGAGTTCAGCCAGCAAGTCCTTGAGTTTCTGGTAACTTTCTGGGTTGTCGATGTCGCCAGAACAGTAATACAATCCCTGAGCAAAGTCTTGCCAAAATTCTTCGCTGCCAATTCCTTCTGAAAACTGCTCGATGCCCTCGCGCATTTGTTCGCGAAAATAATCGTCGCTCCAAGGCCGCCGCGCCACGCCTACAATCGTAATTTCTGGGGGCAGCCGTCGTTGTCGCTTCAGTTGATAAATCGCTGGCACTAACTTGCGTTGCGTTAAGTCGCCCGATGCACCAAAAATGACCAATATTTGGGGTTCGGGAACCCGTTCTTGTTGTAAACCAACGCGCAGGGGATTTTCTAGCAGTGTGACCATTTACTTGTTTCCTCGTTCAATAGCTTCCAGCCTTGCTAGTACGCCTTCGTACTTGGCTGTCATGTCTGCAAGTTGCTGAGTTAGAGATGTGACTTGGGTAGTGAGAGTATTAATTTGTCCTTCGTATTCGGCTTTGACTTCTTGCCTAATATTCGACTCTCAGTTCTTCTCTAATCTCAACCCTGAGTTCTTGTCTGATTTTTTCCCGTTCTTGGGCAATGCGAACATCCCAATCCCTTTCCCATTGCCGAAGTTCAGCCCGAAGCTGCCTATTTTCCTCGCGCAAGCGTTTCAGTTCGTCAGCAACCTCAGCCGCACGGCGTTCTCTTTCGAGATCCTTTTGCCTAATTTGCTCCTTGAGTTTCTTATTATCTAGGCGCAACTGATCCAATTCGGAAACACCACCCTTGCTATCTTGCTTTGTCTTTCCAGAAGACAGCTTTTCGTCTACTAAACGCTGAACGATCGCACAAGATGGAATGCCATTAGGTGTTAACTCTACTGCTTCTTGCCAAATTTCTAGTTGTAACGCTGACGACAGTTGGGTTAAAGGGCGGAGTTGGCGCTCCTTTGTAGGAATTTTATCCCCCATGGGGGACAAATTTTCCATAACCTGGGCAGCGTCAATATATCGATACGCTGTGGATTTTCCCATCCCCCACCTGTTTCGACAATAAGCCGCGAAGGTTTTATGAGTTTCTCGGTACAGTTTCTTTTCCTGAATCTCTATCAGAGCTTTGCCGACTTCGTAAAATGTCTGAAGTCCTTGCTCTACAATAGCTTCGAGTTGTTCGAGCCTCGCTCTTTCCCCATCATCAAGGGGAGACTCCGCATCCAACTTACTCTCTTCTACCAGACCGTTTGAAGTCAGCATAACGGCTTTTGGGAATTTGGGATTGGATCTCGCTCATAGCTAATGGCTAATTGAAACAATAGCCATTAGCTATTACCACAAAACTACGCAGGTGTCAACAGTTTTACCTTCTCTTCCAGCGAGTTCATTAAGGATTGGAACGGCTGCACGAATTTTTCAATCCCATCGCTCAGCAGTTCGTCCATGACTTGGTTAATATCGATGTCGATGTCTGGGTCTTTCAGACTTTCGATCAAGTTGTAAGCTTCTTGGATGTTAGATTCAATCCGATTTTCGGCGCTACAGTGGTCGGCACAAGCTTCAATCGTAGCAGGCGGTAAGGTATTAACTGTATCGGGGCCTACCAATTCATCCACGTACATCACGTCGCTGTATTCGGGGTTTTTGGTGCCGGTGCTTGCCCACAACAGACGCTGGACTTTTGCGCCTTTTTCTGCTAGCGCTTGCCAGCGATCGCTCTGCACGATCTCCTTATACTTCTGATACGCGATTTTAGCGTTAGCGATCGCAATTTTCCCTTTCACCGCCCGCAGTTTTGCTTCGACGTTGATACTTTCAACGCCTGCTTTTAGCTTATTGTCAATCCGAGCATCGATGTTGCTATCGATCCGGCTGAGGAAGAAACTAGCAACTGAAGCAATGTTACTAATATCTTTCCCTTCAGCCGCCCGTTTTTCCAAGCCTTTAATATAAGCCCAGAAACAATTGACATAGCTGTCTACCGAGAACAGCAAGGTAACGTTTACGTTGATGCCATCGGCAATCACTTGTTCTACAGCTGGTAAACCTGCGGAAGTGCCGGGAATTTTAATCATCACGTTTTCCCGACCGATTTCTTGATAATATCGCCGCGCTTCTTCTATTGTGGCTTGTGTATCGTGGGCGATTGTTGGCGGTACTTCGATGCTGATGTAGCCATCTAGCCCGTTGGATTCTTCATAAATCGGGCGGAACATATCGCAAGCGTTGCGAATGTCTTCAAATACGAGAGATTCGTAAATTTTGTATGTGGGTAATCCAGCGCGCGCTCCTTTTTCGATGTCGGCGTCGTAGATTTTATTGCCTGCGATCGCTTTTTCAAAAATAGCCGGGTTCGAGGTAATTCCTCGCAGTCCCCGCGTTTCGATCAAGCGCTGTAGTTCGCCCGATTGGATTAAATCGCGGGTCAAGTTATCCATCCAGATACTTTGACCCAATTGCTCAATTTCTAAGATATGGTTGGTTGTTGTCATCGTTTGTGTCCTTCTATTTGGTCATTGGTCATTGGCGATCGCAGATTTTAGATTTTAGATGTTAGATTTATTCAATCTGAAATCTCAAATCTCAAATCTCAAATTACCCATTACCGCTATTTACGAATGTGCCATTACTTTGTCGCCTTGCTCCTTCGCTCTTTCATTCACGAAAGATTCCACCAGGGCAACATCATCTTTACTGCCAACAATTAAAGGCGTGCGGGCATGAATTTTATCTGCCACTACATCCAAAATTGGCATAACTCCAGTGCTGGCTCTACCCCCGGCTTGTTCTGCTAAAAAGGCTATGGGTGCAGCTTCATAAAGCAACCGTAGCTTTCCTTCCGGTCGCTTTACCGTTCCTGGATATAAAAACACGCCACCCTGGAACAAAATGCGATGAAAGTCTCCCACTAATGCCCCGCCGTAACGAGCGGTATAGCCCTCGTGACGGTGAACGTAGCGGATATAGTCGCGAATTGATTCTTCCCACTGCCAGAAGTTACCTTCGTTGACGCTGTAAATCGCCCCGTGGTCGGGGATAATAATGTTTTCCGCCGAAAGAATAAACTCGCCTAAGCTGGGGTCGAGGGTAAAGGCGTGAACGCCCTTGCCGATGGAATAAACCAACATCGTGCTGGGGCCGTATAATACGTAACCTGCTGCAATTTGCTTGCGTCCGTTTTGCAGCAAGTCGCTAGCCGAATTATCTTCGTCGTTTCCTTCTTGCTGGCGAATTGAGAAGATGGAACCGACGTTCAAATTGCTATCGATATTGGAAGAGCCATCCAGCGGGTCGTATAGCAGGGTGTAGCGACCAATCGGGCAGTTTTCTGGAATGTAGTAGGGTTTTTCCATTTCCTCGGAGGCCAAGCGACATACCAGGCCGCTTTGCTCTAATACCGAGATAAACGCTTCATTGGCGTACACGTCCATGTTTTTCACGGACTCGCCCTGCACGTTGACTTCTCCCGTCACTCCCAGTACGTTTTCCATTAATCCGGCACGACTGAGATGGCGAGCAATCAATTTGCCTGCCAGAGCAATACGACCCATGATTGCACTGAGATCTTGTGCTTCTGTAGAAAAGCTCCCCAGTTGCTGCAAGACGTGACGCGACAGCGTCATGCAATCCCGTTTCAGGGTACGTTCTTGAGCGATTGGCGGATGCGTGTCTGCCATTGTTTTGTTTAAAATTCCCCGCTGGCTGCCGATGCTAAAAAGGCAAAATGAAACAGATTTTCTTTGTCTTTGTAGGGGTAAATTTATTTTTAGCATCTGTCATGAGACAGACGATTTTGGTAAAGTTACTTACCCAGACAAATTTTTGCCTTGTTTTGAGTGGAGAGAAAAGCGGGGCGGGGTTTACCGCTTTCCTGTAAACCAATAGGGGTTTAATTATTGGTATGGGCGCTGTTGAAGAGATGACTAATCGACTGAGCAAAAAACAGTCGCAACCCTTGGTTGTCCTCGCTGGGTGGGTTTGGCAACATGGTTAACTTTTCTAGGTTTTTTCTAGCTTCGAGGACAAGCTTTGGGTTAGATGATGCCCAGAGCGATCGCTCTCCTATTTTAGCGCCCTAGCTCCTTTACTTTTATTTTAGGAAAGCTTTGCTAAATAGTTCTCTAACTTTAGATGAACTATAGAATTGGTTTTTCCTGACAAGGGTGTCTTGCTGCGCTTGCCAGAAGTCAAGAGTATTTTTTACGCCATTTGGCAAATTTTAGATTTTTTTAATCATGAAGGTCAAAGCTAAGAACAGAAAGCATTTAGGTTTTCGCCGACCTTCATGAATAAAAAGTTTGTGAAATCCCAAAATCTCAGATTGGTCTTCAGTCTATGGAAATAGATTGAGGGCCAGTTTTACCATTTTGGTCGAGGGGTGTATGAGCAGTTTGAGTATTAATACCCGCTTCTCGATCTAGCCAAGATTTGATCGGTTCATCGGTTAACTTCAGTCGCAACATCCCGGCGAAAAAGCCGCCCAAGAAAGCAACTGGTTGCTGGCTGACTTCTCGGAATAAGGGTGTCAGTTCATCCAAAAACATTGAGCGTCTCCTTGGTGGGCAACTAGGTTTAACGAGCCATGTCGAATTTTAGCGCGCCCAAAGCGCAGCTTGTTCTCCAGGCGCGGATCGCTATCCTAGCTTTGCCGATTTAGTGGTCGCTGCTGGAACTATCTTTCGAGATCACAAAACGGTTAGCAACGGTTTCCGGTTGGATTGCTGACAGAATCACGTGGCTAGAATCGGTTATGATCACTGCTCTAGTGCGACGACCGTAGGTGGCGTCAATCAGTTGCCCGCGATCGCGGGCATCCGTGATGATACGTTTAATCGGAGCTGATTCTGGACTAACGATGGCAACCACCCGGTTTGCAGAGACAATGTTGCCAAAACCAATATTGATTAGCTGAATGTCCATGACGCATTTACAGCCTAGCTGTGTGAGGGGCTTTCTTAAGTCTATTTTCAATGGTAAATCGAAAAAATTGGACTTACAAGCCAAAAATTAAGCTAAATTCTTGTTTTCAGCTTAGATTTCCCTTGACATCGATCTTAAGGTATAAAAATCAAGGCTCGTGTAATATGATGTCCGCTAGCAACGGTAGTGCATAATTTTTGACGGGAGTAGGGGCGGGTTTTACCAGCCATGCTGGTAAAACACGAAAAATTTTTTAAACCCGCCCCGACGTGCAGCACGCGAACGGACATGATATAAAGCGGTGAAGCGTTAATCTTGCTAGGGGCTAAGCGAACAACAAAGCCGAATCAAGCTGCGATCGCCAACAATCTGCGAAAATAGAAACAGAACCGAGCATCAAAGTCCTCACATACTAAAGGTTCTAGTTTTGCAACTCGTTGATTTCACTACCCTTACGGCTGCTTGTCAGGAGGTGCGTGCCCACTGGCTACCAGCGCGCACCGAACAAGTTTATCAGCGCGATCGCCACACCATCGCTTTGGCATTACGCACCCTTAAACAGCGAGGCTGGCTGACTATATCTTGGCATCCCGTCGCCGCACGCCTGCATATAGGCACTCCACCACCCAAAACCCCCAATACGTTTACCTTTAGCCAGCAACTGCGCCACGCTTTGGGCGGTTTAGCATTGATAGATATTGTAGCGATCGCTCCTTGGGAGCGGGTTTTAGACTTGCAATTCGGCAGGCGTCCAGGGGAACCCCCCCTATGGCACCTTTATGTCGAAATCATGAGCAAATACAGTAACGTCATCCTCACCGATCGAGATAATTTAATCGTTACCGTCGCTCACCAAGTCGATCGACAACAATCAAGCGTCCGACCCATTCTAACCGGACAACCCTACGAATTTCCACCCGCCCTCACCGATGCCATTCCCAGTTTGAGCGAATCTCTTCAACGCTGGCAACAACGAGTTAGCCTAGTTCCAGGCGCTATTTCTCGCTGTTTGCTCAAAAGCTATCGCGGCTTGAGTACGCCCCTGATACAGTCAATGGTACAAGCTGCCGGATTGGAGAGCGATCGCCACACCGATACTTTAAACCCGAAAGAATGGCAGCAATTGTTTGATCGCTGGCAAGAATGGTTGCAAGTTTTGGCAGAATGCAATCTGGGAGATGGTTCAGATCGGAAATTCCAGCCCGGTTTTACCGCAAAGGGATACACGGTAATGGGTTGGGGGATGATAGAACCAGCACTAGACGTGCAAACTTTACTCGACCAATACTATACCGCCCAACTCAACCAACAAGAATTTACTGCCCTCCGCCATCAACTGAGCCAAAAACTTAACAGCATTTTGCATAAATTGCGGCTGAAGGCGAATACATTTGAAGCACGGTTACAACAGTCAGATCTCGCCGAACAATATCGCCAACAAGCAGATCTGTTAATGGCAAACCTGCAAAACTGGGAACCAGGAATGAAGTCGATCGCTCTCCCCGACTTTGAAACCGGCGATCCGGTGACAATTCCCTTAGAGCCAGAAAAAAATGCCATCCAAAATGCTCAAAGACTATACAAGCAACACCAAAAATTAAAACGCGCTCGCAGTGCAGTCGAGCCGCTGTTGGCTGAAGTTAATGCAGAAATTGAATATTTGGAACAGGTAGAAGCATCCTTAAATCAATTGGACGCTTACGACGCCGAGGAAGATTTGCTCGCATTAAAAGAAATTCGCGAAGAATTAATAGGACAAGGATATCTAGAAGTTCCAGATTACCGCAGCCCCAGCAAAGGCGAACAAGGAAGTCAACCTTACCGATATCGCACGCCGAGTGGATTTGAATTGTTAATAGGTCGTAATAACCAGCAAAACGATCGCTTGACTTTTCGCCTTGCTTCTGATTATGACCTGTGGTTCCACACCCAAGAAATACCCGGTAGCCACGTCTTGCTGCGTGTGGAACCAGGTTCGGTTCCCGAACCAGCCGATCTCGAATTCGCTGCCGATCTAGCAGCTTACTACAGCCGCGCCCGACAAAGCGACCAAGTACCTGTCATTTATACCAAACCGGCACAAGTCTACAAACCCAAGGGTGCTAAACCAGGCGTGGCAATATACAAGCAAGAGCAGGTGATTTGGGGGCGTCCCCAACGCGGAAGCGACTATGTAAAGAATACCGAACAAAAGTCAGAGTAAGCACCGATCGCAAAGGTACACATACCCTGATACTATAGTGTTAAGAAACTTAACCCGCTGACGACTTGGGAACGCGCAGTTTGGGTTTCCTCAGTTTCAAACGACAACAAAACATATGTATTATTTCAGACCAGCCTTTGATCCGGCTGGTCTTTCACAATACAACAACTTTTTAGCTAGGGAATTTAGAAACTAAAAGTCGTGCGGATCGTACCGATGATGACATCATCGTTATTGTTGTTGTGGTCGGGGGCAGTGAGCCAAATCACTCCAGGAGTAACAGAGATATTATCTGTTACCTGGATTTGATACAACGCTTCGATGTGGAAGGAAACATCATCATCGTCGCCACCTAAACCACGGTTGCTTAAATTGTTCGATAAATTAGAACTCGCATCGGCGATTGGTTCAACGCCGACGATAATACCTGCTAGATTGCCTTTTTTACCAAGATCGGGAAAGGCTAAGCTAACGGCGGCGTTGTAGATTTTAATCTCCCCACGGGGAAGTTCCCCGCCCAGGGATGAGAGAGTGCGCGTGTTGGTGTAACCCGCCCAACCACCAAGGGCAAATCCCCTGCTAATTTGCCAAGATAAGCCAAATCCGTAAGAATTGCTGGAAATTGGCAGATCCGATCCTTGTAACCCACTAGCTTCTAGTCGCGTGTCAGTACCATCGGCTAAGTAAGAGCGCAAGTTAGCAATTCTACTACCCGTTCCCAGGTCGGTATTGTACGAGTTAACGTAGGTGAAACCGAACTTGAAGTTTTTGCTGGGTTTGAAGGTGAGTTGAGCGATCGCACCATATGGCCCATTAAACAACCCACTTCCATCTAAGGGAATATTAGCTGTTTCCGAATTGGCAGCATAGCCCAAGCTGAGTTCTACACTATCGCCAAACTCGTGGCGCAGACCGATCCCAGTGCCATCGGCGAGATAATAAATTCCATGCCGCGTACCAAAACGCGACAATGCACCGCTAGCACCATCCCCGTCAAAGAAGGGATTCAGCGTATCGGTAAAACTATCCGATCCCCCTGCATTGGCGCGAAGTACGACTTGAGTGCGATCGCCCAAGGGAAACGTGTAGGACAATTCATCCAGTACGATATCGTTATCTCCGGTGCCAAACGCCCCAGCCCCGTAGATTAAATCGCCTTCCGGGGTCAATGTATTATTGGCAGAGAAGGCATTTAAATTACCCGCCTGAAGTCGCGTCCTGAGTAAATCTTTCCCAGTAAAACTGGTTTCAAAATTCAGACGAGTCCGGTGCGCTAAAACGGGTACGCGGTCTATCTCTTCGCCAAAGGCATTTTCTCCCCCTATGATACCCGCCGCCGCAAAAATTACTTCCCCAGCTAGCTTAGTTGTGGTAGAAAATTGTTGTGCTTCTAGCCTAGCGACGCGAGGTTCTAGCGCATCTACCCTTCCTCGCAACGCAGCGAGTTCGGCTCTAAATTCTTCTTGCAACCGCCGAATGGTGGCGATATCTTCTTTACTCGGTAAATCAGATACGGCGGCGGCGATTAGTTCCTGAATCCTGTCTAAACACGCATTTAACCCCGCAGCAAATTCATAGCGCGTTAAGGCGCGGTTGCCTCGATAGGTGCGGTCTGGGTAACCTTCTATACAACCGTAGCGTTCAACCAGGGATTGCAGCGCTTGAAATGCCCAGTGGGTTGGGTCTACATCGGTCAGCTGGGAAACCGAGGTAACTTGGGCGAGGGGGTCTTCTGCCTCGCTACTATTGTTGCTATATTGGTCAACTTGCTGTATAATATCACTCTCTTGTGATGTTGGCGATCTTTCTCCTGCGTGAGATGGAGTCGAGGTTGTAGGGATGGTGGCTGTCGCGATCGCTAGCACCGCACCGATTAGAGTTGGACTGACTGGCAACTTATTGCAGCTTTTTATCAACATATTCACTTTCTTAATCCTCACACCAATTTCAGCTTAACAGCAATTTATCATTACACCACTTACGCTCCAGGTGCTACCCCTTCCAGAAAACTTTGTTTTTTACCCGACATAAATGCTATTAAATTGCAATAATCTCTAGGTTTCAAAGCTTTTCCGCAGCTTGCGCCTTGGGAAGATGGGCAGTTGCAACCAAAACGATCTTTAATTTGGCATCTATATTTAGAATAAGATCTATTCTCAAATTGTTTCACGGCTGGTCAGGCTGCCGTGGAGTTAAAGGAGGGAAACCTTGAACCGGCCTAATTTGCCAAAATTTATCCTAAGTTTGTGGTTGACTTGCCTGCCAGTAGCAGGCTGCACGCAAAATACAACAACGCCTACAGCCCCTAGAAGCGAATCAACACCGGCATCCCCCGTAGCACAGGCTACACCGGAAAAGCCGAAACTAAGGGTAATCGCCACATTCTTGCCCATGTATTGGTTTACACAGGCGGTAGCGGGAGAATTGGCGCAGGTGGATGTGTTAGTACCTCCCGGCGCAGAGGTACATGACTACCAAGCAACGCCGAAAGACGTGAGTGCGATCGCTCAAGCCGATATTCTGGTAAAAAATGGCTTGGGTTTAGAAGAATTTCTCGAAAATACGATTAAAAATGCCCAGAATACCAAACTCAAACAAATAGATGCCAGCAGCGGTATCAAACCTTTGCAGGAAATTTCCCCCGTAGTTAAACCGATTAAATCAGATCGCGACCACGAACATGGCGCGGGTAACCCTCACGTTTGGCTAGATCCAGTTTTAGCGATTAAACAAGTAGAAAATATTCGAGATGGATTGATTGCCGCCGATCCAAATAATAAAGCAACTTACGCAGCCAACGCCGCGGCCTATATCCAAAAACTGCAAGAATTAGACCAACAATATCAGCAGAAATTGCAGCCATATCGCAATACTTGCACGTTTATTACCTTCCACGATGCATTCCCCTATTTGGCACAGCGATATCAATTGAAGCAAGTAGCAGTGGTCGAGATTCCCGAAGATCAACTTTCGCCGGACGATATCCAAAAAACAATCGCAACCGTTAAAAAGTACAATGTGAAAGCCCTATTCGACGAACCAGGAACCGATAATAAATTGCTCACCAGTCTTTCTCGCGACTTAAACTTGACCCTGCGAAATTTGGATTCCCTCGAAAGTGGCAACACCGATCCGCAGCATTACTTTACTGCTATGGGTAGCAACTTGCAAGCGCTTCAAGCTGCCTGTCAGTAGGTAAAAATTGTTTTGATTTGTAAAAAAAGCGAGCTAAATGGGAGAGAATGAATTATAATTTAGCCCCAATTTTAAAAGTAGAAAGATTAACCGTATACCGGGGCAATTATCCAGCAGTTAGAGATGTTTCCTTTGAACTATTTCCGGGAACAGATACGGCAATAATAGGGCCAAATGGGTCGGGGAAAAGTACGCTGGTACAAGCGATTTTAGACCTGATTCCACACAGTGCAGGAACAAGGGAAATCTTCGGTCGCCCAATTAAAAATTTGGGGCGAATGCGGCGATTAATTGGATACATTCCCCAAAATTTTATTTTCGACCGCAGCTTTCCGATTTCTGTGGGTGAATTGGTAGCTTTGGGATGGACAGAGGTAAGAAGCAGTGAAAGGAAGCAAAACTTAACTCCCGGTAAAGGGTACTGGTTGTGGCAGAAAGATCGGGGAAAAGATGAAGCGATCGCATATGCTCTAAAGAGAGTAGGTGCGTACCACCTGCTGCATCAAGCGATTGGCACTTTAAGTGGAGGAGAACTCAAGCGAGTATTATTAGCGTACTGTTTAGTTAGTCCGCGCAGGTTGTTAGTATTAGACGAAGCCTTTGCCGGATTGGATGTTTCGGGAGAAGCAGATTTTTACAGTTTACTGCACGAACTGAAAAGCGAACAAGGTTGGACAGTGTTGCAGGTTTCCCACGATATAGATATGGTGAACCGTCATTGCGATCGCGTCCTTTGTCTCAACCAAACTATACTCTGTGAAGGAGAACCCCAGACTATCCTTTCTCCCCAAAATCTGTTAGCAACATATGGCCCTGCTTTCAGTCGCTATCAACACCACCATTGATTTTAGATTTGAGATTTGAGATGGCAGATTTGAGATAGAAAGCTATTCAACCTGTTGCAACTAAAAGATGGCAGATTGGAGATAGAAAGCTTAAATCTACAATCTTAAATCTCAAATCTGCCATCTAAAATTTAACCTGCTTCATCTAAATGTTCGGCAACAGCATGGTAAAGGTCGAGAACGTGACGATCTTGGAGACGATAGAAAACATGGCGTCCTTGTTTGCGGTAGCTTACCAGGCGCATGGCACGCAAGACGCGCATTTGATGAGAAACTGCCGATTCGCTCATTTCTAGTGCTGCTGCCAAATCGCCAACGCAGCGTTCTTTTACTGATAATATTGAAAGAATCCGCAGGCGATTGGCATCTCCCAAAAGGCTAAAAAACTCTGCCATGCGTTGCGCTTTTTCAATATTTAGCAGTTGACCTTTGAGGTGATGAACTTGTGCGATCTCAACTGGATGTGGGGGATTGCAGGTGAGGTGTTCTGATTCTTCAAAGGAATTGGTTATATTTGCTTCCAAAGCCGGGTTTACTGACATATTAAAGTTATAAGTGGCAATAATTCCTAAGATAGATTTGTATAAGCGGTGTAAAAATGATTTTACTTGACTTACTGAATAATTTTAGCTTGTTTGCGATCGCAGCGGGAAATGACTTGATAGCGCTGCTACAATTTCCGTTTATGCAGCGCGCGATCGCGGGCGGTATATTAATGGGATTGTGGGGAGGCTTACTCGGCAGCTTCGTCACTCTTAGGCAACTATCCTTTTTCAGCCACGCCGTCGGTCATTCAGCTTTAGTCGGAATTGTTTTAGGCGTCCTGCTACAGTTAAACCCTACCTGGATGCTGCTACCCTTTACCCTCGCGTTTGGTTTAGTTGTACTTTATCTCATCGACCAAACCAACCTAGCCAGCGATAACATCCTCAACGTGGTCTTATCGGGAACGTTAGCAATTGGAATTATCCTCAGCAGCTTGGTGCGAGGTTATCGAGGCGGCTTGATGAATGTCCTATTTGGGGATATTCTCGCCATCGACGTCACAGACTTAATACTCACCTGCCTTTTAATCCTGGGTGGTAGCATTTATCTATTCTCAACCCTAAAGCAGCAGATTTTGCTCACACTTAATCCAGCAGTGGCAAAAGTGCAAGGTATCCGCGTTCAGCTTCATCGCTACTGGTTTGTCGTACTGCTGTCTTTAACCGTCGCCTTAGCCACCAAAGCCATCGGTATTTTATTAGTAAATGCTTTCTTGGTTATCCCCGCTTCCACCGCCAAATTGCTGAGTCACCAATTTAGCCGCTTTCTCGCCCTATCAGTGATTATTGGTGCTAGCAGCAGCATTGCCGGTATCCTTTTGTCTGGGCTGCCCCTATTAAACTGGCCTTCTGGCCCCAGCATCGTGTTAGTTCAGTTTTTGATCTTCCTAGCCGCTTTTAGCCTCACCAAGCTCAAAATTTCACCTGGTTGAGACTGATAGAATTAGGGCGCGTCAGACACCCAAACCCTGATTCGATCGATTTATCGCTTTGTCTGACACACCCTACAAGTTGATTGCAGCCTGACGCGCAGCTTTAGCCGCAGCCGCAACCGTGATGTTCGCAGCCTTTCCCATTTGGGTGACCGTCGGCGCAGGCATCGCTACAGTAGTACTTGCCGTTTTTTTCAATCGCTTCGCTGAGGGAAACAACGCACAAGCAAGACTCACAGGCACATTTCATCGAAGTTACGGTGGTCATGGCTATCTCCATAAATCCGTTTTTTTTACTATAACGTATGAACAGTTATTCAGGTATTTTCGACTTAAATCTTTACAAACGCTTGTGGGAGCGGCTTTCGCTTAACTGTAGCGGCAGATTGAACCAGGGAGAAAATATTTTTAGGAATTCTGTTGCTAGGGGCTTGCCAAAACAACCACAAGTTTGTTAAGTTAATTAAGCGCTGAAAAAAAACGCCGGGATAGCTCAGTTGGTAGAGCAGAGGACTGAAAATCCTCGTGTCACCAGTTCAAGTCTGGTTCCTGGCATTCCACTCAGATAAGTAAATCCTTTGGTTTCGAGATAAATAAATAAGGAACCTATCTATTACTGATCCAAAGGGATATTTTAACCTGAGAATAACTATCTGTAAGATGCATTAAGTGAGCTAAAGACGCTAGCTCACTGGTAGAGTCTGCTTTTGAAAGCGGGTGTCTCAAGGTCGCTTCAGAAGATTTGACAAAGAACGGATGCGCTCGAAGGCGTTGGCTAACATAAACAAATATTACGGCTAAGTCTGTCTGGGAAGGCAAATCCGGTTGCAGAAAAAAGCGATGAAGGGGTAAAGTTTGTGCTAGGATACCGGCAGGTAGGTTCCAAATAATGGATGCCAAAACAAAGCGGCGTCAAGCTTTGGCAGCAGAAATGCTGGCTGATTTTTGAGAGAGCCAGCCTCCAAACCGCTGTCTGAAGCGCTCTCAAAAACCATTATTCCTGTAGAACATACCTAAAATGAAGGATTGGGAGGCGATCGCTTCTGCCATCTTTGGGATATCCTGAAATGTTAAGTGAACTTTATGAATTAAGCATTCGATTTTCGAGTAAACTCCTGTAGATAAAATCCTGTAGTGTTGCTTACCGACCTGTGAGACAAAGACAAGTGTTAATAGAATAGTAAGTAGAGCAACGAGATCGCCCTCAGGTAATGCTCGTTTTCCTGAATGCACCCAACCCTCAATGATAAATGCTCAGGCTGCTTTTAAGTTACAAAGAAATTTTCCACCAACTATCTGCGGCTCAATTCGCGCCAAACCTTCTGTCAATAAATCATCAGCCACAGCAAAAGAATGCTGTTTGCAAAAAGCGATGATTTATCAAAAGGCAATTCTAGCCGCAAACTTACCTTATTTGTGGGTACGAGCCAAGATAGTACTTGTTTAAGGCAGAAAAATTGCTACACTCACCTGAAGCCCTGGTAAAAAATTTGACCTCTCATTTAAAGAGTTCCCTGCATAGGAGAAGGAACACATGCTACACCGCAAGATATATCAACTCTGTTGCGATGGTCGTGAAGTCTGTGTTTTCTTGCGGGACCAGCAACGCTGGATTGAACGCGCTCGCATTATTGACATAGAAGGAGATTTAGTCACGTTGCGCTATGAAACCGACGAAGAAGACGAAATTTCTTCTTGGGAAGAGATGGTGCGTTTAGAAAGCATTGGTGCGGTAAGTCAGAAACTGGCTTCAGTTCCCAGAGGAAATGTCGAACCTCTGGTTTCGGATGATTGTCCGGAAGCCGAACAAATCCGCAACCGCTACTCAGACTCTTCGGAAGGGTAAGGAAAGGGGTTAGGGGCTAGGGGCTAGAGAAAGAGGAATTTAATCGGATGGGTTTTTATTCGATTCACTCTTTCTTGCCCTAACCCCTAACCCCTAATCCCTAACCCCTAACCCCTAATCCCTAACCCCTAACCCCTAATCCCTAATCCCTAACCCCTAACCCCTAATCCCTATTTTCTAGCTTCATCTTTGCCAGCTGCCGGTTCAAAGACGGGACAGTAACCATCTGGGGTGACCTTGAAGCCAAATAGAGGAGAAGCTTGATTGCAACAGCGTTGACCGCGTTGATGGCGGCAATTACCGCAGCAGGCAAGGTCAGCGGGTAGAGGGCGATCGCCACGGTCGGCCAGCAATTCGCGTTGGGTTAGCCCGCGCAATACCAACTCTTCACCCTGCCAGCGGGCTTCTACCAAACCCGTATCGGCGAAAGTTTGCCAGCGAGGATCGGCAGCGATCGCATCGGGTAAACTAATCGTCACGACAGTGCCTAACTCAGTCAACTCGCCCTCGTAGTTGGTTTCCGGCGGGGCGGGTTGGAGAAAAGTTTCCCCTATCGGCAGTTCGACTAAAGTTTCAGCCGCCGGACAGTGGACGTGGTAGCGATTTTGTAACTCATCTAACCCGGTTAAATCCGCCAAATAGGTGGAGTTACCGTGGACAAATACCACGTGCTGGGGCCGGAGATTGTGAATTAGCTGGGTTGTACCCGGACCATCGCAATGCTGGGCGAGTAAATAGGTTTCCACCGTCAAACGCCCGGTTTTGATGTCGGTTTGGAATTGTTTGGTAGCATCCGGCAACCAGTCGCGAGTTAAATCTGCCCAATTACTTGATTCGGGGTGGTTGCCAAAACGACTCGGTCTTTGGGGCAGTAAAATTAACCAAGAACTCAAGTCTGGATAAAGATATTCCCTTAAATCGGCAGTTTCATCGACGATAACGATCGCGGGAGATTGACCGACACTGTGACGCAGTTCCGGTGGTAGTCGCCGCACGCGAGGACGGATTTTTTCATCCCAGAATAAGGGTTGATGGCGGGAAAAATTTTGTACCGATGTGGGTAAGTGAGGCAGTAAGTTGAGGTAAGCATCGCACCCCAGGGCAACGTTGCCATCGACCCAGATATCGACATTTCTACCTGTAAATTGGTGATGGCTTCGCAACAGCATCAAGATTTCTTGCCCCAGCCCCAAAGCGGGTACTGGTAGCAAAACAGACTGGCCGTTAGCGATCGCGCGACTCATGCGTTCTGCCAGCTGGTTTTCCTGCTGACGGCGGTGCGGATGGCGCGCCGTGCCGTAAGTGCCCTCGATAATCAATACTTCAGGTTCTAATCCCCGCAACGCTTCTAAAGGCAACCCCTCTACCAGACGCGAGTTCGACAAGAAAAAGTCTCCCGTGTACAACAGCCTATAACTACGCCGATCTGTTGTGTAAGTAAGCAGGATCGCTGTCGCTCCTGGTAGGTGTCCGGCTGGATATAATTCGCACGAAAGTCCATCGGCAAACTCTACCGGACTTCGCAACGGTAAAGCTTGACAAAAATGGGGGATTTTTTTGGGGTCTATACTCGTCCAATTCAACGGCAACAAGTAGCTAGTTGCTTCGCTGGCGTAGATCGGCAATTGGGGAAAAGCCTGATGCAGAGCCAATAACCCCCTAGCGTGATCCGGGTGGGCATGACTGCATAGCACCAAATCTGCTGGCTGTTCTCGCTCCAAACCTGCTGCGAGCGTTGATATATCTGCCATGCCACAATCTAACAGAATGCGGTATGGCCCCATCCGCACCAGCAGACAAACCCCTTCATCCTCGTGATTGACACTATAAGGTAAGCATTGCAGCTCGATCACAGTAAACCTTTGCCTGTAAACGCCTGATCGCTGTTTACAGCAATTTGATACTCCCTGACACAAAGGTATAGGGATTCTTAATACTTCACAGCCTTTATATCCTGAAATTTCAGGCTTCTGGCTTACACCACTTTCGCCACAAGCGCGTAGTGACTAGATTATGGAAAGCACTACATCCCCGGCATGAATGATGGGGGTGCCAGTGCTTCTCGTCAACAATAATTTTTTTGCCCCAGCTTTGCTTTAGTGAGCCGAGCCGTTACCGTGATAGTTGTCCGAGTCGTAAAACCCATTTTTCGTGCCAAAAAACAGGCTCGACAGGATAAAGACAAAGGTTAATCCTACTAAAATCAGCTTAACGTCCATTGGTTTGATATTCTCTCGTTAAGATCTGCTGCTGCTGCTCTACAGAACTTGGCTAAACTTGCTCGAAGTTTACCATTCAACCAAAATAAATTTTGGAGGGTCTGCTTCCTGCTTCCACCAAGGGAGTTGGCTCCTTCTTGTCCACAGGCGTTAAGTTCCGACTGAGCCAGCCGTACTATACCAACCAGTATAACTGGGAGCCAGCATCAGTCAATTTCTGAAGCTTTGGCGATTTGAAACGAAGATAACAGGAATGCGGCTGAGTATTATGCAAATTAGAGCCTAATTTCTCGCCCTAATTCGGTAAAGCGAACATTTTTAACGCGCCATTGGGTATTCCTGGTGAGGGTTTGGCGCAAGCTGCCAAAAAGAATAAACTGTTCGCAACTGCTAAAAGAAACAAAACGCTTAGAACCCTGAGCCAGTCTAAAATCGACAGTGGCTTCACCGCGATCGCGTTTGAAATTGACACTGTATCCAGCTAGCCTAAACCCAGGGATACGCACCCGCATGATTACCTGACCTACGGCGGCGTTGATCGGTCGATCGGCTGGCACTCTTACCCTTTGTGGAATCAAAGATTGACATTGAGGATTTGCTGTATAGATTGTAACTGTCGTCAAGCGCTGGGCGGTTTGAGCTATGTAGCTGTTGGAATGATTCAATGCCAGCGCAGGATTACTGAGACTGAGGAGAATTATCCCAACCGTAACAGGAAAGCGCATATATTTTTGATGCCCTTGGCGGCATTAACCTAGCGAATTTACTTAAATAGACGTTCTGTTTTTAGCCAGCAGGCTAACAGGTGCTGAAGCTACTAATACTAACAAATTGACGTTTTGGATGTAACGATTGTTTCAGGTCGTGGCAGAAAAATTAGCAAACCTCTACCGTTAAAACACTGAAGAGGTTAGGATATAACTTAGCGATACCTGTACTTGGTATCGATGTTGAATTTTTTGGATTTTATGGACCGAAGTCCATCCAGTCGAAGTATTAAACTCCTCTAGCCTGGTGAGCGAAAGTTTCCCAGCGCGGGGGAGACTAGGAGGTATAATGCTCACACAGGAACGCAAGGTTGCGCTGGCGGATGTTACTGACTTAAACCAGCTCAAATGGGAACTTAATGGACTTCAGCCAGTGGATGTGGGGGATTGCATCGTGGAAATGCCCCCAGAACAAAGAGCGATCGCATTTCGCTTACTCAACAAAGATCATGCGATCGCAGTATTTGAGTATCTGCCGCCGGAAGTCCAGCAAGAATTGATCAATTCGCTGCAAGATACTCAAGTCTGCCAAATCATCGAAGCGATGGAGCCTGACGATCGGGCAGAATTGTTTGATGAACTACCAGCTGGAATTGTCAAGCGGTTAGTACAGCAACTATCTCCAGGAGAACGGCAGGCAACGGCGACGATTTTGGGTTACGCTGAAGGCACCGCCGGTCGTGCGATGACGACGGAATACGTGCGACTGCGAGAAGGCTTAACCGTTGGCGAAGCATTAAGTAAGATTCGCCTCGCCGATGGAGATAAGGAAACAATTTACTACGCCTACGTCACCGACAACAACCGCAAACTGGTAAGGGTAGTATCGTTGCGACAGTTGTTGTTTTCCTTGCCCGATGCTTACATTCGCGATATTGCCAGCACTCGGGTAATTAAAGCTTACACGGAAATGCCCCAGGAAGAAGCAGCGCAACTAATGAAGCGCTACGACTTGATTGCGTTACCCGTAGTAGATCGGGAAGACCGACTCGTGGGCATTATCACGATTGACGACGTAGTAGATATTTTAGAAGAAGAAGCGACCGAAGATATCCAAAAACTGGCAGGCGTCAGCGGTGGGGACGAAGCAGCGCTATCGCCTCCCCAGGTAACGATTCGCAAAAGACTGCCTTGGTTGCTGGGTAACATCGGATTGTACATCGGGGCGGCTAGCGCGATCGCGCCCTTCCAGAAGGTGATTTCTTTGGTGCCGGTACTAGCAGTGATTATGCCAATTTTGTCTAATACTAGCGGCAATGTGGCAATTCAAGCCCTATCGGTAACAGTTCGAGGATTAGGCGTAGGAGAAGTTACCCCCAAAGATACTTTAAAAATACTTCGCAAGGAAATTCTAGCAGGCTTAGGAACCGCTTTGGCATTGGGACTGGCATTAGGAATTCTTTCCTTAATTTGGTCTTCCCAACAAGAGTGGTGGGTAGCGTTAGTTGCTGCAATGGTAATGGCGATTAACGTATTCATTGCTGCTACGTTGGGAACGTTATTACCGATGGGATTAAAGCGAGTTAATCTCGATCCAGCTTTAATTAGCGGCCCATTACTAACTACGATGTTAGATGCGGTGGGATTTTTAACCTTTTTAACGCTTGTTTCGGTAGCGTTGCATTTAGTTGGTCATGGGTAATTGGTAATTGGTAATTGCTAATTGGTAATTGCTAATTGGTAATGGGGAAGATAGGGAAGAAATTACTTTTACTTCCTCATCTCCCTTGTCTTCCTTGTCTTCCTTGTCTCCCTTGTCTCCCTTGTCTTCCTTGTCCCCCTTGTCTTCCTTGTCCCCCTTGTCTCCCTTGTCCCCCTTGTCTCCCTTGTCCCCCTTGTCCCCCTTGTCTCTTCTAACTTGCCTGGATGGGAATTTCAATCCAGAATTGGGTTCCCTGTCTGGGTGCCGAAGTGCATTTGAAAACACCGCGATGTTTATCTACCACAATTTGGTAACTAATTGATAAACCCAATCCAGTTCCTTTTCCTACGGGTTTTGTGGTGAAAAAGGGGTCAAAAATTCTCGCTTTGACTGCGTCTGGCATCCCAGAACCATTGTCAGAAATACAAATAACTGCGCTGGCTTTAAAAACAAAAGTTTGTATCCTGATTGCGGGCGCATCAGTTAACTCTTGATTCCCTGCTGATTGTTCTAACGCATCAATAGCATTACTTAAAACATTCATAAATACCTGATTCAGTTGTCCAGCATAGCACTCTACTTGCGGAAGTTCGCCATATTCTTTTAAGATTTCAATGTTGGGAATATCCGGTTTTGCTTTTAGCCGAGGTTGCAAAATTAACAATGTACTTTCTAGACCTTCGTGAATATTGACTGGCTTCATTTCCGCTTCATCCAGTCGCGAAAAATTACGCAAGCTTAGAACTAGCTGACGGATGCGATCCGTACCAATTGTCATTGAAGATACTAATTTAGGCAAATCTTCAGAAATAAATTTTAGGTCAACTGAATCGGCTAAGTCTTGAATTTCTGCAACCGGATTGGGATAGTGCTGCTGATAAAGATCTAATAAATTCAGCAAGCTTTCTGCATATTCTCTGACATAAGCGATGTTGCCATGAATAAAGTTAACTGGGTTGTTAATTTCGTGAGCGATTCCGGCTACCAGTTGACCCAAACTCGACATTTTTTCGGTTTGGATTAGCTGCGTTTGAGTATCTTGTAAATCCCTGAGAGTTTGAGATATTTTTTCTGATTGCTGTTGGGAGATGGAAAGTAATTCGGCTTGCTGGAGTGCGACGCCGAGTTGGGCGGCAACTTGTTTGACAAATTGAATTTCTTCGGTTTCCCAGGTACGGGGGAAAGCGCATTGATGGATGCAAAACAAGCCCCAAAGTTCGCCGCCTTTGATTAAGGGTACGACTAAATTCGCTCTAATTTCAAACTGGGCTAAAACATCGCGGTGGCAATCTTGCAAACCTGCGGTGTAGATGTCAGATACTGCTTGAACGCGCCCTTCGTGATAGTGGATTGCATATTGTTCGCCGAAGCAGTGGTCGTAAACGGGGGCTTCTAAGGCGACGGGAAACCCCGGTAAGACATCTTCTGAAAGAAATACGCCGCTATCGTAGCCAGAATTAGGATCGAACTGAAACATGGCAACTCGATCGGCATTAAGCGATCGCCGTACTTCTTTTGCGGTTACTTTAAAAATGGCATCGAGATCGAGGGTTTCGCGAATTTTAGCGACGACTTCAAATAAAACGCGCTGTCGTTCGGCGGCGCGGCGGAGATCGTTGGTTTGCTGGCGCGTTTGGGCGAGTAATTCTGATTGCTTAATGGCGACGCCCAATTGAGAACCCATTTGAGTGATAAATTTAATTTCTTCCTCTTCCCAGTGACGGGGGGCGGAGTTTTGATATGCTGCCAACAAACCCCAGAGTTTCTGCCCGACTTTGATGGGTGCGATCGCATAAGCCTTCGCCTGAAATTGCTCTAATAATGCGATGTGACATTCGGAAAGATTGGCAGCATAAATATCATCTACACAGTTGGTTTGATTATCGCGATACCGCCCACCAGCGGTTTGCTGCAAGTAAGTATCTTCAACAACTGTCTTAATATCCTCTCCTACCAACTGAACCCAACCTGGAGTAACAAACTCGGCGATAAATTCTCCGCCCCAGTTAGAATCAAAACGATAAACTGCCACCCGATCCGCTTGTAGGGATTTGCAGATTTCTTGGGTAGTTATCTGAAAAACAGTTTCTACATCGAGAGATTCGCGAATTTTTGCCACGACTTCTAACAATGCCCATTGTTGTTCGGCGGCTTGTTGTAAGGCAATCGCTTGTTGCTCCGAAAGTTCTGATAATTCAGCTTGTCCGACGGCTACACCTAGCGCTACAGTGAGTTGGGCGGCAAATTGAACTTGACTGGGTTCCCATTGACGGGTGGCACCGCACTGGTGAATGCATAGCAAGCCCCAGAGTTGAGATCCTTTGAATAAAGGTACTACAATTTGCGCTGCGACTTGGTATTGTTCTGGCACAGGGATGCAATATTCACTCAACGCCTGTTGGTGGATATCAGGTAGCACCTGAATTTGCCCTTTTTGGTAGCTAATCGCATTTTCTCCCAAGCAGCGATCGCTTATTTTTACTCCCAAAATACTAGGCCATGTCGGTAAGACGTTTTCAGCAATAAACTCACCCTGACTAAAATTGCCACTCTTGTCAAACCGAAATATTGCCACTCGATCCGCACTTAAGCAATAGCGGATTTCTCGTAGGGTCGTGGTAAAAATTGTATCCAGGTCGAGGGATTCGCGAATTTTAGCGACGACTCCATATAATATTTGCTGCTGTTGTGCCGCTAGTTGCAATTCCCCCGCACTTGCCTGGATGCGATCGTCTAAATTGGCATTTAACGCCTGTAGCTGCTGGTGAGTTTCATACCGCGCGATCGCAGCACTCAAGCGATTACCCAGGGCAACTGCTAGTTCTATTTCTACCTCTTTCCACTCGCCAGCTTTTCCTTTTTGTGATTCTCGCCAGACTTCAAACGATAGGCGGGGTTGCACTTGCCGCCCATCGGAGTCGCATTCACCTGCCCACAAGGTTTCTGTTTCTATTTCATCCCGAAAAACGCTTAGGTAACCGAGCAACTGCTGGCTATGCCAAAGCGGTACGATTAACATTCCCCGAATTTTGGTTGCCCGGAATGCGGGTTGCAAAGTTCGCATTTGCGGCACCCGATATAAATCTGGAATCGCCCAAGCTTTCTCTTTGCCCGGTTGGAAGCGTTCCTGCCAAACGCTGTATTGTTCCATCAGGTTAAATTTTGCCTGTTCCGGCATTACGGGCTGCGGGCCGTAGGTATAAAGTTTTACATTTTGATTGGGAATGGGTAATTGGGAATGGGTAATTGGTAATTCTTCTCTACTAGAGTCCTCTGCTTTGGCTTCGAGTCGGCTGTTGATGTATAATCTGCCACCAGATCCTCCCAGGGATGGAACAATTTCTTCTAAGGCTGCTTGGAGGTCAATGCTGGATAGGGAATCGAGGAGGACGGCGACGCGGTTAATTGTGGCTTCTTTGGCGATTTGGGCGCGGGCAGAGGTGAGTAGGATGGATTGAGCGATCGCGATCGATAGTTGATCCACCACCATCTGAATCACTTGCAGTTCTGGTTCTAAAAAAGACTTCGCTTGGGCGTGGTGAGATACCAATAAACCCCAAAGTTGGTCGCGATCAAAAATCGGTACAGCTAAAGAAGACTTAACTCCCATTGCGGTTAAGTATTCTACGTGACATGGGTCTACCGGGCGGTAACGGATATCTTCGCACACCAGCTTTCCGGTTTCCGGATCGCGTAATAAACTTTGACCCAACTGACGAGTATTTACATCTACAATTGAACGCACCCGCGCCTCGATAAACAATTGACGCGACGAGGGCGGAATATCATCTGCTGGAAAATTTAATCCTAGTAAGGATGGTAGAGTGCGATCGCGGATTGATTCAGCAATCACCTGACCACTACCGTCGGGATGAAATTTGTAAATCTTAACTCGATCGGTTGCCAAAAATCCACGCACTTCGGCTAGAGTGGCGCTTAGCATTTCTTGTAAATCTACCGAGCGACGGATAATATTGGCGATACGGCGCAGCAAATTTTCTGGCTCAAGACTTAGCTGTGGGTCTTGTTGCTTGCTCAGGTGCATTGCTTGTCCTTAACTTAGTTTTAAAATTTTTATGTGTTAAGAATATTGTGTAACTTTTTTATCTTTTTGCCCAGGGTGAAAACACCAGCAAATTCTCGCTGGCTCCAGGTGGGAGCGGTTGGATATTTTTGTTACACTATAGAGCTATTACTACTGTTTGTATAGATTTGACAGCCGCGTGGCTAGTCGAAGCTAAAAATTAATAGCGATAAAAGTTTTATCTTCCAAGGTACAAGCAAATTATATTTTGCAATAATTTGCAAGATAAAAGGAACTATCAGGACAGTTCGCCAAGTAAATTTTCCGGAAAATTTGGCAATTAACTCGTTAGTCACTGTCAGGATCGTGGGTGAGATTTTGACAGTTTTTTGTTATTAGAATCTCTGCACCCTTTTGCTTTATACCTTGGAGTTGGGTCAAAAAATACCGACACAACTCAAGAAACAAATCGGCGATTTGGTTTGGATTTACCAAAACTTTGATGCTTTGCGGGCGGAAAAGCCAACCGTATTAATACTGAAAACAAATATGGTTTAATCCACTCACATCTTGCACCTTGAGGCGGAGCCTCAGTATTCTCGTTCCCAGGTTGAACCTGGGAACGAGATCCGGGAGGTTCCCGGTCAAGCCATCTGCGGGCTGACGGGTTTTGATGTTCTGCGCGGCGGCGAGCCAATCTACCCCAGGGAGTAGATGAGAAATAAGTAAAGAAATGTAAAAAAATATTATGATTCAATTATCCTTTTATTAATAAAGCGATCTGATCAGGCTCGCGGTTGAGATTGTGGTAAAAGAGGCAATGCATTATTATCAAACGATCAAACGATTTCTGGTATCGGTGTTGGCGATCGCGATCGCTGTGTTGATCTGGGCTGACGCGCCCGCCGCCATAGCATACGACAATCCCGATTTACTGCCCACGGAGCCGACTCCGATCATCGACTTAGCGAAATCCCTCAGCGACTTTCAGGAAGAAACACTAACGAAGGATATCGAGCAATTTGAAACCGAAACCGGCTTTAAGCTCCGAGTTTTGACCCAATACGACCGCACGCCCGGTCGCGCCGTCAAAGGCTTTTGGGGCTTAGATGATAAAAGCGTGCTGCTGGTGGCGGATTCGCGGGGGGGTAATATCCTCAACTTTAGCGTCGGGGATGATGTTTACAAGCTGCTACCGAGAACGTTTTGGATCGAGCTGCAAACTCGTTACGGCAATATGTACTTCGTGCGCGATAACGGGGAAGATCAATCGATCCTGCAATCGTTGGCATCGATTGAAACTTGCTTGCGCCAAGGCGGTTGCAACGTAGTACCGGGACTGCCTCGCGAGCAATGGATATTCACCTTAATTACATCAATTGTCGGCGGCGTAGTGTTTGGACTAGCTGCCGTACCCCGCAAACCGGGACAAGCGATCGCATGGCAATGGGCGTTGATTTTATCGCCGTTGTGGGGGATATTATTTATTTCTTTCGGGATTGGCCCGGTGGTGACTCGCACCTCGGAGTGGTTGCCCTTGGTGCGGAACGTGGCAGGGTTTATGATTGGTGCTTTAGTAGCGTTCTTGTCGCCAGCGATCGCCGCGGCGGCGTCGGAAAGCTCGAGTCGCTAATTCTGCCACAACAAAGCGATCGCTAACCTAACTGCCGATCCAACGCTAGAAAAGCGAGCAGCTTCTGGGGCACTTTTTTCCCAGCGCAACAGCTGCTCGGTAAAGGTAGAATCTCGCTTGGCGCGTTTAGCGATCGCCGTACTAATCACCTTTTGTTGAATTTCTTCGGTAGAAAAGCCTTGGCGATGCAGGTAAATCAGCAGCCGCTGCACCGAATCGACAAACCTTTCCGGTGCTTGGGACATGAGGATGGCTTCGATTTGATTGACCACCTCTTGATAAACTTGCTGGCGTCTTTTCTGCTTGTCCTGCTGTTTTTTCTGGGCGGCGGCTTCTGCTGCTTGGTCTTTTTCTTTTTCTTCTCGACGTTGGGGAATATTCAGCAGCTGGAAAATTTCTCGCCGTTTCGCCCTACAGCGCTGGAGCATTTCTGGGTATAAAGTTAAGAGGCGATCGCGCAATTTTTGCACGTTTACCACCTGACTCGCCATCAGTTGCAAGCGATAGCTCTCTGATTGGGAATCAAAAGACTTAATGGTCAAGCTCAGTTGGGCTTCTTCCTGCTCTATGTGGGTAATAGCATAGGTCAAAGCCTCCCAGTTGGGCACCTCTTTCCAGTCGATCGAAATAGTCGAGCTATCTTCCGAATTCTGTCCTGCTAGCTCTCCTGGCTTTAAATCCCCAATCTCAGGATAGCGCTCGCTTGGGCTTTTAGTGGCGTAATCAAACTCGGTATAGACGTAACGACATTCAACCCTGGACAAGTCCACATCTTCAACGTGCCAGCGCTCGATGCAACAGCCGGTCATTTGCGCCCGATCCAAATTAGTCCGAATTAAGTGACTTTCCAATAAATAAGCACCGCTGAGATCGGCTTCGCTTAACGTTGTCTCGCTGAGGTAAGCGCCGCTGAGATCGGCTCGCTGCAAGTCCGCCCCGCGCAAATTTGCCTCGCTTAAATCGGCTCGCAGCAACAATACATCTTGAAGGTTTGTTCGCAATAAATAAGCTTTTCGCAAGCTGGCTTTGAGCAAATATGCCCCAGCAAGATTGGCACGACTCATATCAGCACCGTTAAGAATCGCTTCGCTGAGATCGGCGCCGGATAGAATAATTCGATGCAAATCTGCTTCGCTCAAATTTGCCGAGCGCAGGCAAACACCACTCAGGTTAGCTTCAGTTAGATTGGTACGGATTAAAATAGCGCCGCGCAAATTTGCCGAATCAAGATTCGCTTCCCGCAAACTAGCAGCCGTGAGATTAGCGCTAATTAAACTAGCGCGCAGCAGATTAGCCTCCATCAATTCGGCTCCCATCAGCTGGCAATTATTCAGCTTAGCCCGCTCCAAATTGCTTTGATCTAACTTCGCGCCTTGAAGGTTCGCAGTACTGAGATCGGCTTCTTGTAAAACCGCCCAATTCAAATCGGCCTCTTGTAAGTCGGCGAGGCGCAGATCGGCTTTGGTGAGATTGGCACCGCTTAAAACCGCCTGATTCAGCTTGGCACTCGCCAACGTGACGTGACGAAGGTCGGCTTGGCGCAGCACCGCACCGCTAAGCTGAGCGCGATTTAAAAAAGACCAGCTGAGATTTGCACCCGTGAGATTAGCGCCAGTCAGATCGATATCTTGCAAATTGACCCCTGTAAGGCTGGCTCCACTGAGGTCAACGTGGGCAAAATACCGCTCTCCTTGTCTGTATCTGGCTAAAAGATCTTGGATTTGCATTCAAGCCCTTGGGGCAGGATGATTACCGCATTGCTTTTGTTTTAGCAGATTGCGATCGCGAAGCGTCTCCTTTAGAAAATCGCGTCGCTTCTGCTTGGTAAGAGGAGACAAGGGAGACAAGGGGGACAAGGGAGACAAGGGGGACAAGGGGGACAAGGGAGACAAGGGGGACAAGGGAGAATTTGGCACTAGAATAAATTACTCCCCTAGCTCCTCTTTCTCGCTCAGCTCCTCTTTCTCCCTCAGCTCCCTCAGCTCCCTCAGCTTCCCCAGCTTCCCCATCTCCCCCATCTTTATGGCAGCCATTGGGGATCTAAGCCTGCGATAGACAAAGACTCTGGTTGTATGGGGGCAGATGTAGCTTCTGGGGATACAGCAGGAAGGGGTACTAGCCAGAGACGGCTGGTGACGATCGCTTCCCCGGAATCGGTGCGGGGGGCATCTGATTGAGCGGCTGCCGGTTGGATGGTGGTGACGGGTTGGTCAAATAGCAAGGCTATCGCGTCGGGGGACAAACTGATATGTGCTTGCCGCTGATTTTTTAACACTACCAGCGTCCGCAGTTGGGATGTTTCCAGGTTGATGGCGGCAATGTATGGTTCTTCGATAAACTGATCTCCCGGTATCAATTGAGTCAACAGGCAATAAAGAGTTTTTCCCCCCGGATCGAATTGAGTGTCGATAATTGAGCCGGTTGTACGTAAAAGTTCTTTTTCCACTCCGACGTTGTTAACCAGAAAGAGCGATCGCGTCCTATCGGTATTAAATTTTACCATCGCTGCGGCAGCTCCATCTCGGGCAAAGCCGACAATGGTGCCAAATTTGGGGAGAAAATCGAGGGGTTGATCTCCAGGATTATCTAAAGGTACGATTGCCAATCCTTCACCTTGAGCAATAGCGATCGCTTTACTATCTGGCGCGATTTTAAAATCTCCTCCCGGTTGTCCTTTTAGCGGTTTAGGCTTGCCATCTGGCTTAATTATCCAAAGGCCAAAATCTGCTCTATTGCGCCGCCCAACCCTTTGGGCGACAATAATTTGACCATCGGCGGACAAATCGAATTTGAGGTTTTGGTAATCTTTGTTATCCAAAACCATTTTTATGGTGCCTGCGGGTTCGGGGCGCTTTGAAGGCGCATCGTTAGATTGGGGTACAATACCCGTCGTCACGACATATAGGCTTTGTTCTAGCAAGCCTTGGCGCTGGAACGAACGGGGATTCGCTGAGAATAAAATGCGATCGCCTAACGGATATGACTTAAACTCTGTCACCACCAAATCTGGTGGCGTCAAGGGGATGGGTTTTGGTTCTTTGGCACTTAAATTTACCAGCATTAACCGTCCCGCTTCGTTGCCTTCAATCCCGATGTAAGCAAACGCGCGATCGCGCGTTTTAAACTTAGAAGTAAAAGGCTGTATTTGCCTTTCCGGTTGATTATCCTTGGCGAATTTATCCTTAGCTCCCTGCAATTTTAATTGGTATTCGCTGCCGTAGGGAGCGGGAGAAATTAGCGTATAAGCCATCCGCCTTCCCGCCCAACTAAATTTTCCCGGTAACGGCGGATCGAGCCGCAAATTTTGTTCAACGCTGGTATGATTCATCGGGCGACTAAAGGTGAGGATAAACCCTCGATCTTCAGCACCGATTTGTTGATTTTCCCAGCTAAACTCTCGCACCCGCGAGCTAGAGCGATCGCCACTCCACAAGAGCATCCCGATCGTGACGCTCAGTATCAGTATTAATGCGATCGCTGCTCGGTCAAGGGGTTGAAGAAATGATTTGTTCATTGTTCATTGCTAATTGCTAATTGCTAATTGCTAATTGGTAATTGTGAGCTTGGTAATTTCTAGCTAACTACAAAAGACGTTTCTTACTAGCCATTACCAATTACCCATTACCGATTACCAATTACCAATTACCCATCCTAATAATCGTATGGGTTTTTCGGTTCGGGAATGGGTTTGAGCGAGGTTGCTTGAATTGTTAGTTGGCGCTTTCCTGCCAAAGTTTCGGCGATCATTTGTCCTTCTACTTCTAGCCAGGTATCCTGCGGATAGGCGCTACGGTTCCCAGTTAATTTTACTGGCAATCCGACTGGATAGGCATCGGCGGCGCAACAGGTAATCACAAACCTAGCCAGCATCAGGTATTGCTCTGGCATTTCTTTGGGATGGATAACAAAGCCTTGTACCTTGACTTTTTGGCCTCTATATGTTTCTGGTTCGGGATAAACATTTAAAATGCGTATCCAGTCGATTAGCGATCGCTCTTGGGGCGGTTTGGTGCTGCGGAAGGATACGGGATGACTGCGCGTCATCGACAAAGTATCGGCGACTCCCCGTTCGATGGCGGTTTGGCTGGTAAAAACGCGGGGAGTAACGATCAAACCGAGTAGCGCTGTTATTAACAGTAACGTACTGCTCCAACCGGGAGGAAATAAAGAGATGTGTTGAACGGTTTGGGGCAAAATTATCCGCGAAGCTCGGGAGCGTCGCAGCATTGATAGAAGGCTTTGTGCCCTCAAAGTACCAAGCGCCAGCAAACCGAATCCTCCAAATATGACTAACCAAAAGTAATCGGGGTGAATCAACAATCTTAACTTGCCAGTTAGCCAATATTTCAGCATCAAAATGCCCCAAGCAAGAATCGCCGATACATCTAGCCAGGGCATTAAAATATTTTGGATTTTGGATGGGGAATTGGGGATGGTCATTGGTAATTGGTAATTGGTAATTGGTAATTGGTAATTGGTAATTGGTAATTGGCTAGAGGAAGGTTGATTTAGGCGGGTCATCTCTTTTCTATGACCCATTACCCATTACCCATTACCGATTAGCCGAAAGTTATTTGATAAATCAAAGTGAATAGAAAAGTCAATTGAGCTGCTAAAGCCAATAAATAGAATACGGCTCTGGCTTTAAAGATAGAGAGCATCAAGCCCATAGCTTTGAGGTCGATCATTGGCCCAAATACTAGAAAACCCAGTAAGGAAGCGCTGGTAAAAGCAGAAGCAAACGAGAGGGCAAAAAACGAATCGACTGTAGAACAAATAGATACCACTGCCGCCAACACCATCATCGCGACAATTGAAGTAATTGGATCTTGACCGAGACTGAGGATAATTTCGCGGGGAACTGCCACTTGTAGGGTAGCAGCGATCGCGCTGCCCAAGACCAACACGGCTCCTAATTCCCGCAACTCTTGGACGGTATTTTCCAAGAACAACCGCAAGCGATCTTTGAGGGGTTTACTGGTAATCGACCCGGCGGCGGCGATAAATTCTGGCGTATCCATGCGAATCGAATTACCGTTACCGCCCAGCATAAAAGTCCCCGACTGCAATAAAGCTGACGAATACTCCTTTTTTTCCACCTTGGGTGTCGGTATCGAACAAGCGACCAGAGGGTGTAGCATCGGTCGCAGGTCAGCTTGAGCGCTGAAAACCCAACCGATAATAGTAGCGATCGCTAAAGAACACAATACCCGCAACACGACTATTTCTGGCTGATCGCGAAACGCCGTCCAAGTCGCCCAAATCACAATCGGATTAATTGTCGGTGCCGCCAATAAAAATCCGATTGCTACCGGGGCGGGGACTCCCTGCATCAGCAGTCGCCGCGCTACCGGCACGTTACCGCACTCGCACACGGGAAACAAAAATCCAATCAAACTGCCGGTAAACGCGCCCAGCAAGGGATTTTTCGGCATTGCTGCAATTAATTTACCTTCGTCGATAAACAACAGCAGCAATCCTGAGAACAAAACCCCCAGTAGCAAGAAGGGGATCGCCTCTACTAGCAGGCTCAGGAATAGAGTAAAGCCAGTGTTGAATTGAGTCATCGGGTGAGGGGCAATTTCGCTAAAATTCCACAGCTAAATGCTGATCGGTTCAAATTTTGGGGGTAATAGGTAATAGGGAACAGTTTACCCACTACTGAAGGAGCGATCGCATTCACGTAGAAAAATTTTGACTTGACCGACAAGTTATATTCGAGAATGCTATAACCCATTGATGAGTTTTTGTCAAGTGTTTGTAATCTAATTGTGACATTGACTCGATGATAGGGGTTAAAAACCAAACGCCTCACCCAAGAGGGTGAAGCAACGTTAAGCAAAGAACAGCCATGTTGTTAACAAGCGATCTAGATCGCCAAAAAAAAGTGATTCGGATCGCATGAAATTTATAACTTCCTGGGTGTATTTATCAATAGGTTCGTTAGCGAGCAAGTCGTCTATGTTACAAACAGCCGCCAGAATCCCAACCAGCCAAAAAACGCTCCAGCTTGATTTCCAGGCTCTCACAGCTTTTGAGCGCGTGACCGATCGGTATCGTCACTTGGGGGTTGGCTTTAGCAATGCGATCGCCATCGAGCCTTCTAACCCAGCTTTTTTGAGCAAAACCGGCTCTTTCGTCCTCATGCCTTTAGGCAACGAAATGATTCTGAATGCCAGTTTTGACTTCCCTACCTCCTGGGTTGGTGCTTACGTCTGCGGTGCTAGATCTGTTATTTTAACGGCTTTTGACCAAACGGGAAAAATCATTGCTCAGGTAACCACAGCAGCTAGCTCTAGCGTTGCGCCGAGCCACACAAACAGCAGTTGCTCCTGGCAACAGCTAGAATTGAATCGATCCGGTATAGCTAAGGTGATGTTTCACTCTAGCGAGCCGTTTATTATCAAGGAATTTTATTTTAAGGGTGCTATAAATGCTAACGCTCGGCTATACTAACATCTCCTTCTCAAGATAGTCGCCTATGCTTTTATTAGTTTGAGAATAGATTATATAAAGAGCGTTTAATAGCCCATTAGCCAAACTCGACCATTTAGTCTGGTTTGGTTTGTCTGGTGTATTTATAATCACAATAGAAATGCAACCAAACGCGATATTATGGGTTTGTTGGGTTTTAACGCCATCGAGTCACAACCGAGTTTATTGGATGCACGTGTGTCTGAAATTATTCACCCACATCTCGGTTTACATAGCACGCTCCAAGAACTATTGCTTTACGATTTTCACCTGGAATTATCTCAACCGGGGCGGAAAGTAACCCAGGCATTTGAAGCAAATCCGATGCTACCTGGGGTAATTTTGACCAAACAAGGAAAGTTTGCGGGCATGATTTCCCGGCGGCGATTTTTGGAATATATGAGCCGCCCTTTCGGGTTAGAAGTATTTTCTAAACGCCCGCTGGAGGATTTGTTTCAGTTTGCCAAAACCGATCTTTTGATTCTCCCCGGCAATACTTCGATTTTGGCAGCGGCGCAGCGCTCGCTACACCGCAGCAGCTACGCGATGGCAGCTGTGGGTGTCAGCGGCGATCGCTCTCTGGCATCATCAGGGATAGATTACAACCAAGAGCCTATGGGAAACACGACTAGCCCAGATTTACTCTACGAGCCAATTGTAGTAGAAATTGCGCCGGAAGTTTACCGCTTGCTCGACGTACATCAATTATTGGTGGCTCAGTCTTGCATTCACCAAATGGCGCTAGAGCTGATCGAACAACTCAATCAAAAACTAGCAAAAGCTAACCGGGAATTGCAATTACTCGCCGCAGTTGATAGCTTGACTAAAGTGGCGAATCGCCGTAAGTTTGATGAATATTTAAAGCTAAAGTGGCGCGAAATGGCACGGGAAAAAGCACCCCTGTCTTTAATTTTGTGCGATATTGATTTTTTTAAACGATTTAACGATACCTACGGTCATCAAGCTGGAGATTTATGTTTGCAGCAAGTTGCCAGCGCCCTCATCCATGCAGTAAAGCGACCTGAAGATTTGGTAGCTCGTTATGGGGGCGAAGAGTTTGCGGCAATTTTACCCCATACTGACAGCGCTGGAGCAATTCACGTCGCAGAAAAAATTGGAGTAGCTGTCAGGGAGCTAAAAATTCCCCATGCTGATTCTGCTGTTAACCAATACGTTACCATTAGTTTGGGTGTAGCTAGTGCAATTCCTCAGATAGAATCTTGCCCAGAAGATTTGATTGCGGCGGCAGACCAAGCCTTGTATCATGCGAAAGAAAGCGGACGCGATCGCTATGCTTTCTCTACCCCCGAAATTTCCCCAATTTGATTTGACAAATTTGTCAGGTTAATCCAAAGTTAACTAAAGTTTTAGAATAGGTTAAACTTTATATTAATTTTTATTTTTTTTAAAAGATTATTATTTTTTATTCAAACAGCCAAAGAATTGGGTGCTATAGTTTAAATGACGCAAACATACCAACTATAATATCCCTCAATAGATACTACTATGATTGCTTTACCAAAAGTCTCTTCCCAAATGTCTGTTTTACCAGCATTGGAAACGCTAAATTTAGAGTCAACCCTGCAAGACCTGTCGCTTTACGAGTTTCAAATTGAAGCCGACCGAACGGGGATTGAAGTGGCAAGGGCTTTTGATAGCAATCCTTTATTACCGGGAGCAATTTTAACCGAGAAACAACAGCTACTAGGAATGATTTCGCGGCGGCGTTTTTTAGAATATATGAGCCGCCCTTATGGACTAGAGCTGTTTTTGAAGCGACCAATCAAATGTTTGTACTTATTAGCACGGGCAGAAACATTAGTATTACCGAGCAGTACATTAATTGTGAATGCAGCTCGGCAATCTTTGCAGCGACCGGCTCATTTGCTATACGAACCCTTGGTAGTAGAAATTGAACCGCAAGTTTATAAATTATTAGATGTTCATCAATTAATGGTGGCTCAATCTCACATTCACGAGCTAGCCACCCAGCTATTAAACGAGCAAACACAAGCTCACCTGATCCAAACAGAAAAGATGGCTAGCTTAGGCCAAATGATGGCTGGGATAGCGCACGAAATTTTAAATCCAGTAAACTTTATTTCAGGAAATATAGAGTACCTATCAAAGTATAGCGACGATTTGATTAATTTGATCGTAGCTTACGAAGAAGGAGTGACAGATCCGCCGCCCAGAGTGGTTGAAATCAAAGAAGAAATCGAATTAGATTATTTACAAGAAGATCTGCTGGTAATTATTAATAGCATGAGGCAGGGAACCGAAAGATTAATCAAAATTATCAACAGTATGCGGAATTTTTCCCATATGGGGGAAGGAAGTCGGCAACCAGCAGATCTGCACGAGTGCATTGATAGTACGCTGTTGATTTTACATAACCGCATTAAATACGATATTGAATTAGTGAAAAACTACGGGGAATTGCCGCTAGTTCCCTGCTATTCTGGGCAGTTGAGTCAGGTGTTTACGAATATTATCAGCAATGCCATTGATGCGTTGATGGAGAAATTAGCGGCGGTGAAAGCAGCGGCTAAATCAGCCGCTAAATGGCAACCGAGAATAGAAATTAGCACCAAGGTTGTAGAAGCTGAAAATAGCCGTTGGGCTGCGATTCGGATTAGCGATAATGGCTCCGGTATTCCTCCAGAAATTCAACAGCGAATTTTTGAAACATTTTTTACAACGAAACCAGTGGGTAAGGGAACGGGACTGGGGTTAGCAATTAGCCGTCAAATTGTCACAGAAAAGCACAAAGGGAGATTAAACTTGCGATCGCAGCCTCAAATCGGCACCGAATTTGAAATCCTCCTGCCTTTGGAATAAACTCGTTAACACCTCACACCAATGGCATCAAGGGGCGAGACGCCCACCTGACAAGAGTTTTTTCCTTTGAGATAGCTATTTATCTTACCTGCCGGATCGGCTAGGGATGATACGCTATGTAGATAATAAATCCAAATCGATAACGGGATAGATACAAGTAGGGTGCATGGTGCCAAAACGAGTTCTGTCAGTGCCACACTTGTCTGAGGGGAGCAACCAAGACCTTTCTTTAGAGTCCACCCTAGATGAACTACCGCTGTACGATTTTAGCGTTGAGAGTAGCAATCTGGGGATGGAAGTCGCGCGCACGTTTGAGAAGTATCCGCGACTACCAGGAGCGATTTTACTCGATCGAGGCGAATTTGTGGGCACGATCTCGCGGCAGCGGCTATTGGAGTACTTGCTGCGTCCCCACGGGATGGAGATATTTTTGCAAGAACCGCTGGATGTGCTTTACAGCTATGCGCGCACAGAAGTTTTAGTGCTGCCTGGTAGCAAGCCAATTTTAACCGGGGCGCAGCTGGCACTGCGGCGATCGCGCGAACTTTTAGGCGAACCCGTTGTCGTGGAAACGGCACCCAACACTTATAAATTATTAGATATTCATGAATTGAACATTGCTTACTGGCAAATTCGCGGCATCGAAACCCAAGTGCGTTACGAACGCGCCCAAGCGCAAATGATTCAAACCGAGAAAATGGCTAACTTGGGGCGTTTAGTAGATGGATTGGCGCACGAAATTTTAGATCCGGTTAACTTTATTTGGGGCAATTTAACCCACCTGACCAATTACAGCGAGGGATTGCTAGAGTTAATGGCGGCCTATGAAGCCAAGTTAACAGATGGATCGGACGAAATCAGCGCTCTCAAGCAAGAGATTGAATTTGATTTTTTACAACAAGACATGTCCCAAGCGATTGGCAGCATTAAAACGGGCGCAGAACGGTTAAAAAAATTAGCCACCAGTCTGCAAAATTTTTGCCATATCGATGAAATCTATCCCAAACCGGCTGACTTGAATGCCTGTTTAGATAGTATCGTACTGTTGCTGAAAAGCCGGTTAACCAGCGAGATTGAAATTGTGAAAAACTACGGGTTATTGCCGCCCGTGACTTGCTATATCGGACAAATTAACCAAGTGTTTATGAACATCCTCATTAATGCGGTTGATGCGTTGCTGAATGAGGCGGTTCACCAAAATTTGGCAAAATCATTTAATAAGGAAGGGGAAAAAAGTTCTACTTCTAAACCGCGAATTGAGATTACCACTAAAGTTTGTTCTCTAGATTCGGATGCCCGCTGGGTTTCGATTAATATTGCAGATAATGGCCCTGGGTTGTCCACCAAGGCGCAGGGGCAGATTTGGGAATCTTTTTCGATCGCCAAACGCTCGGAAAAAGAGACGAGTTTGGCGTTGAGCTATCGGATTGTGACCGCTAAACATGGGGGTAGATTTTTGATGCGTTCCCGTAGCAGCGAACCAGGGGAATGCCAATCCAGTAGCGGTACTGAATTTGAAATTTTATTACCTTTATTGTAAATTTAAATTATTTTTTGGCGATCCGTAGTACCTTGGTATGCGCGACCGTTCCAGGGATAAGGTAGCCTATTTTTTCATCGCTAAGGTTTCGCTTTTTACGTAGAATTACCCAAAAATCAGGCCAAGTTCTGCGAATTGCTCCATGAGATTACGGAATTTTTGGTCTGGTTTGATGGCAAATGAAAGTAGGTTTTAAGGATTTATACGATCGCGCTATAGCTGGATGCGATCGCCATCATCCGATCGTGCCAATCTCGAACTTGGTAAACCGGCTGCTAGGGGAGTAAAATATATACATCTCAAAAGAGAAATGTTATAATAACGAACTTTTAAAAATAGAGGATAACAAGTGCAATGGGGCTAAGACAGTTGAGTGTAACAATAATTAGATAAATACAGAGTATAGCTGGGATTAGACCCTGGTTATGAGTGGGATGTGTTTTGACTGTTGGTAACTATATAACAATTGCAAATAAAACTATGATTTTTGAAAGTAGCGTCACCGATTGCCAACAGATAGATTCAGGATGGGGGGAGAGCGAACAGAGAGTTAAAAATCTGATTGCGAATATCCCAGGGGCAATTTATCGTTGTGCTTGGGACAGCGATCGGACAATAGAATTGATTGCTGATGCGATCGCAGAAATTAGTGGCTATCCTGCATCTGATTTGATTCAAAATCAAGTTAGGACATTTGCCAGTATAATCTATCCAACAGACTGGGAAAGGGTCAAGACAATTGTTAGTGAAAGTGTACGCGCAGGCCGCGCCTTTTTTATAGAATATCGCCTGCTTCATGCTGATGGTAGCATCAAATGGGTATATGAAAAAGGACAAGGTATTTTTTCCCAATCGGGTAAGGTATTGTTCCTAGAGGGAGTTATCTTTGGCATTAACGAAGGCAGCGATCGCCAACCAGCCGAGTCAGCGCTGCAAGAAAGTGATTATCGATATTACACGTTAACCACAATATCTCCAATTGGTATATTCCGCACCGATATCGAGGGAAACTGTTTATACGTCAACCAGAAATGGTGCGAAATATCGCGAGAGAAACTGGAGAATGTTTTAGGACAAAGTTGGTATCAAAGCGTACACCATCAACAGCGAGAGCGAATTACTAAAGAATGGCAGCAATGGATTAATGTAGAGACGTTGCCAACAACGTCTCTACAAGTATTTAAAACCGAGTATAACTTTGAGCATCCCGATGGAAAAATTATTTGGGTACTAGGCCAAATCGTGGCTGAAAAAGATAGGTGTGGAAAAGTTATTGGCTATATAGGAACGCTGACTGATATTACCGATTACAAGCAAATAGAAGCCCAGTTGCGGCAAAGCGAAGCCAAAAATAATGCACTCATGAAAGCCATACTAAACTTGCTGGTAAATCAAGCAGCTTCTGTTTTAGAATGCACTGCCGGAGAAAACAGCAACTTGCCGCTATTGCCAGGAAAGAAACTTGATAGGAACCGGCGGAAAGTATTGCCAGCCGTAACAAATGGCACAATCCAAATCGGAGAGTATAGGTTACCTATTAATAGCATTTTGCGTCAGCGGGAAGCGAGGATAGTGGTTTGCGGTTGCGAGCGGATTTTGGCTGGGAACGAGGAGGTTTTAAGTATTATGCGCGATATCAGCGATCGCGTAGCCACAGAACAGGTAAAAACAAAGTTTATTGCTTCTCTCAAGCAACAAGCTCAAATTCTCGAGCAGATACACGATGCAGTCATTTCCATAGATATGCGTGGATACTTGACCAGTTGGAATCAGGGTGCAGAAAGATTGTATGGATATTTAGCATCGGAGATTTTAGGCCAGCATATCTCATTAATTTACCCAAAGGATCGGCACGATTTTCTGCAACAGCAATTCATTGAAACTCTGCTGGAAACAGGGACGCACGAAATCGAGCAGCTGGTGTTAAACAAGGCAGGGGAAGAAGTGTACGTTCACCTTAAGCTTTCACAGCTAAAAGACTGCCAAGGTGACACCGTTGGGATAATTGGCTATGGGATGGACATCACTGGGCGCAAGCAAACCGAAGAAAAATTACGCCAAAGCGAAGCCAGAAATCGCGCTTTCCTGGAAGCATTACCAGATTTTATTTTTCGCATCAGCAGAGATGGAATTTTTCTCGATTTTCACGTAGATAACACAAGCAAACTGTTGATACCTGATGCTTCTTTTATTGGTCAAAGCGTTTGGGATATCCTGCCGCCAGAAGTAGCAGAGCCAACTATGAGTTGTGTCGAGCAAGCATTAGCAACTGATAAAATTCAATTGTTTGAATATTGGTTGCCCAAAAATGGTAAAAGGTACGATTACGAGGCGCGAATTGTCAAAAGCGGAGAAGATGAAGTTTTAGCGATCGTGCGCGATATCACCGAGCGCAAGCAAGCTGAAGCAGCACTTAAAGAAAGCGAGGCGAGTTACAAGGAACTTGCGGAAAGCATCAGCGATGTCTTTTTCGCAATGGATAAAGATTTTAGATATACCTATTGGAACAAAGCTTCGGAGACTTTAACTGGAATTGCAGCAAAAGATGCTATTGGTAAATCGCTTTACGAGCTGTTCCCGGATGTGACAGGGACAAAAGCAGAGCAAGTGTATATCCAAGCTTTAAAAACGCAGAAATCCCAAAGTTGTATTATCGAATATCAACTGGAAAGTGGTAACTACTTTTTTGAAATCAGCGCTTATCCTTCAAGTAAAGGAGGATTATCTGTTTTTGTTAAAGATATTACGGCTCGCAAGCAAGCCGAAGAAGCACTAAAGAAATCGGAACAAAAACTTTCACTCCACGTGCAGCAAACTCCCTTGGCGGTAATAGAAGGCAACAATAAAGGCGAAATTGTAGAATGGAATGCAGCGGCTGAAGCAATTTTCGGCTATAGCAAAAGTGAAATTATTGGACAAAGCGCTTTTGTGCTGGTACCGGAATATATGACAGAGAAAGTCAGCCAAATTTGGCAAGATTTGACAGCGCAAAAGGGAGGGACTCGCAGCACGGCAGAAAATGTTACCAAAGATGGCAGAATCATTATTTGCGAGTGGTACAATACGCCTTTAATTGATGGAGATGGCAACTTTATCGGTGTTGCTAGTTTGGCACAAGATGTGACCGAGCGGGTGCGAGCCGAACAAGCTTTACGGCATCAGGCAGAACAAGAAAGGCTAGTGGCAACGATTACGCAACGCATTCGCCAGTCTTTGAATTTGGAGGAGATTCTTAACACTGCCACCCGTGAAGTACAGCAATTGCTGGGATGCGATCGCGTGTTAGTGTATCGGATATGGCCTGAAGGAACAGGCAGCGTCATTACAGAAGCAGTCATGCCTGGTTGGCAAGCTATTTTAGGGCAAGCTTTCTCAGAAGAAGTATTTCCACAACAGTGCTACGAACAGTACAAAAGCGGAATAATTCGCGCTGTTTGCGATGTGAAAGTCGAAGTATCGCCTTGTTTAGCCCAAATGTTGCAACAATTAGGCGTGAAATCGAAACTGATCGCACCGCTGATTCAGGGAGATGTACTTTGGGGATTGCTGATTGCTCATCAATGTAGTTCTGTACGACAGTGGCAACCGTTTGAAATTGCTTTATTGCAGCCTTTGGTAGAGCAATTAGCGATCGCGATTCAACAAGCTTCTTTATTTGAAAAGTTGGAAGCTGCCAACACTGAGCTAAAGCGTTTAGCTTGTTTAGATGGATTAACAGGTGTAGCAAACCGTCGCTACTTTAACGAATATTTCAACCGCGAGTGGCAGCGCTTGGCAAGAGAGCAAGCACCTTTAGCTTTAATTTTGTGCGATATCGATTATTTCAAACAATATAACGACACTTACGGTCATGTGGCGGGGGATTTGTGTTTGAAGCAAGTTGCCAGTGCCATCGAGCAAGCGGCAAAGCGCCCCGCGGATTTAGTCGCGCGCTATGGCGGTGAGGAATTTGCAATTATATTGCCTAATACTAAAGCTGAAGGCGCTTTAGCTGTGGCGGAGGAAGTTCAAACCTATGTAAAAGCGTTGCAAATTCCCCATGCTAATTCCCAAGTTAGCCAGTACGTTACCTTGAGTTTAGGGATTTCGGTTGCAGTTCCGACGCCGAAATCTGCTTTTGAACAACTAATTTCTACGGCTGACCAAGCACTGTACGACGCGAAATATCAGGGACGCGATCGCGCAGTTTTAAAAACCTTTCGCTAACCCATTACCCTAGTTCCCAGGCAGAGCCTGGGAACGCCATTACCCATTACCAAAATTAAATATATTCCCCACATTCATCTGCCAAATAGCATAAAGCCCGAAAGCGCAATCCGACAAATTGCTCGTAGAAAGGATTGAGTTTACATAGAGGAGGAATGTGAAAAAGCGTATGCCCAAACGCCTGAATATCTCGCTCAAAAGGACAACTTGCTGGTATAATTTTGCAAAGCAACCGCGCTAATTTCGGGTTGTGGAATTCTACCCGATCGACCACCTGGCGCAGCGGTTCAAAACAATTAGATACGGCTTGGAAACAAGTAGTTAAAAATAAATTAACGCCACAAGATATGCTCATAAAAATAACCTTTGCAGATCGTCTATCTCCTTAATTACAAAGTATTTAATTGGCAGATTTTAATTAGTATATTTAGATACAAAAGTTTGAAGATGATGCTAATTAAGGATTAGAGCTATCCGGTTTGAGAATAAAGTCGGTAGATTGCCGAGGATCGCAGCTTTGGCAGCGATCGCTTGCACTAACTGACCTTTCGTGAGATCTTTGAGAGCGGTAACAAGAAGGTGAGAACAGTTGACTCTAGCTTCCTGGGTCGAAAATAGGAACAAATGCCTAAAAGAGGTAATGTTAACTCACGGGAGTCTACAAGCGACCTCAACAATAATATAATAATTAAGATTTGAAAACCCAAGGTTTTATATATGCCCAAAGGTAGAGAAACAGCAAATCCCGATGAAGTGTTCGGAGACGATACAAATGACGCCAACGAAATTGTTTTAGAGCTGGAAGAGGCATTTCTGGTGATTTTACTGTTAGCAAATGACGCCGATGGTGAAGTGGCTCCAGAAGAAAGGCAAGCACTGGCGGTGACACTAGAACGGATGAATTTATTTAAATATATGTCACCAGAAGAAACAGAAGAAATATTCGAGCGAACCAGCAATATTTTTGATCGATATAGCGTAGATACTATTTTTGAAGCGGTTAAAAAGGCGCTGCCAATGGAACTAAGGGAAACCGCTTTTGCTGCGGCTACTTATCTAGTTTTTGCCGATGGAATTGTGACTGAAGAAGAAGGAAAATTTTTAGGTCAGCTTTGGGGAGATTTGGAAATTTCAGATGAAACGGCTCAAAAAATTATAGAAGTGATGGAAATTATGAATCGGGCGTAAAAGAGGATGCGATCGCTCAGTTCGAGAGGGAGGCGCACAAAGAAACCGGGTTCCTATCAAAAATCTTCGCCAAGAAACCGGGTTTCTATGAAAAATCTTCGACTTGTAACTAGAGATCGCAGCAAGAAACCCGGTTTCTCAAATCGCAGCAAGAAACCCGGTTTCTAGGAACTTGCGCGCGTTTCATCTAAGTTGGCACTTGTACCAGTTGAGCGATATCCTCTCCCAATCGACTAAAATCATTAGGGTTGAGAGTCAAAAGTAAAGCAACCTGTGCTTTGATTGCAGCTTGAGCAATTAGCGCATCGTAGATACCGCCTCCTGGTAAATTTAGGCTTACCATTCTGCTCAAAACTGCTTGATAATCCTCAAAAGTTAGGACAACTTTGGTAAATGGGGTCAGGTTTCTTGCGATTAATTGCTGTGCCGTAATCGGACTAATTCTAGGATTGCGAGGCAGACGAGTTAGCACTGAATATAGTTCAGCAATCGTATGGGTTGAAATAAAGCCTTCGACTTCATTATTATGAACGCGCTGTAACCACTGTAAAGCTTGAGTATAGTTGGGATGTTCAGGTAAAGCGGCTGCTATAAGAACAGAAGTATCGAATAATGCCTTTACCATGACATTAATTGGTTGATTCTGGCTTCCCTGGAATCTTGCAAAGCAGTATTTAGTATTTGTTGATTTGCCGGTTCTATTGCCGCTTTAAGAACTAATACGCCGCAAACTGACTCAAGTTGAGAATCTACAATATCTTCTTTTGCAGGTTGAGAGTCAATTTGTGTTGTGGGTTCTATCTGAACGCGATCAATTATGCGCCATGCAAGGTAGTCTACAAAACTTAGAACTGTTTGAAGTTCACTTTCTGGTAGCAGTTCTAGTTTTTCGGCGATTTTTGTTTTCAGCAACTCCGTAGTCATGCGTCAAACACCTGAAATATTAGTTTATTCCATTAGTTTAGCGGTTGTTGCTTTGATGCGAAGCGCTAGCGCGCCGCTTCGCCAACGCACGCTGGGGGATGGGGATGCTCAAGCGTTTGGGAAAGGTGCGATCGCGATCTAATAAAAAGCATTTGATTAAAAATAATGGCTTAGCTATACTATTGTGATATGGAAACCATTCGTCAAGTAGTCCAAGTAGGTAAAAATCGCCAAATTCAAATCACCCTGCCTGAAACTGTCGAACCCGGTTTAGTGGAAATGGTGATTGTAGTCCAATCTGTCTCGAATCGGAGTGGGGCTAGCCGCTCAAACTCTGGCGAAAATAAACCAGTAAATTTATTTGGTTTTTTAGCAAGACGTGTAGATCCTCTAGAGTTCCAGAAAGAAATGCGAAAGGAGTGGGATAGATATTGAATATCTGCTAGATACAAACATCTTAATTTATTATTTTAATGGTGAGTTAGCCGTACAAGCGATTGTTGATGAAATCGTAGCCGGTGATGCTGCCGGATTTTACTGTCCCGTTACTTGGGTAGAGTTGCTGTGCTACCCAGGTATAACCGATGCTGAAGCTGACCAAATGCGAGTATTATTGAGGCAGCTTACCTCTGTAGAGCTTTCAGAAGCAGTTTTAGACCTTGCAGCCCAAATTCGTCGCGATTATCGGTTGATGTTAGCAGATGCTTTAATTGCGGCTTGTGCTTTGATGCAGGGATGTACCTTGGTTACTCGCAATGTTAATGATTTTAGGCGAGTTAATGGGTTAATTTTATTAAATCCATTTGATTAAAACGGGGAAGATCTGCCACGCGATCGCATGGTGGGGAATGAGGATGCGATCGCTACTCGCTTAATCCCGAATCGCTCTATACTAGACTAAAGTACAAAAATATTAGTAATAAGTGTATGTCCACTTATAATCAGGTACTAGACGAGGTTAAAAGCCTCAGCTTGACTGAGCAACGACGGCTATTAGAAGAATTGAAAAAGATAGTCGATCAAGGCGTAGAAGTTGAAGGTGACGATGAGGTGATTCCGGCAGAAGAAATTGCCCAAAGCGAAGCAGCTTGGGAAGATTATTTGGCAGGAGGCGATCGCGGCATATCTTCAAAAGAACTTAAATCAAAACTGTACGCGATCGAAATTCAGGGAGAAGCGATCGTTCTGCGTCCAGTAACTTCGCAGATTGTATCGGAGAAACAGCGATCGCCAGAGATCGCAGTCGATCCATTAATAGGTTTATTTGCTGGATCTCCCGATCTCGCTAGAAAATCGGCAGAGATTTTGCAACAGGAAATTACTGAAAAATCTGGTTGGACATGGAAAGAAACCCAGCCGTAGCTGATACGGGTTTTATTGTGGCTTTAGTCAACAGTGCAGACATAATGCACCCAGTTGTTGACCCGCTATATTTTAGATACAAATATTCTTTTTTGGCGTGCCAGCAAGGAGATTCAAATATGGAGAAATTAGACCGCATCACTATCAATCCCAACGTTTGCCTGGGACAACCAACAATTAGGAATATGCGAATTACCGTTAGCTTCGTTATCAAAATGCTGGCAAGCACTCGGTCAATACAAGCAGTTCTAGAAGCTTACCCAGAACTAGAAGCAGAAGATATACAACAAGCACTCGAATACGCAGCCTGGGCAGTGGCGGATCGGGTTTACCCCATTCCAACAGCTTAAGGAGAAATTGTGACGGCGATCAAACTGATTGGAGACATGAATATTTCTCCACAAACTGTTACGGTGTTACAGCAGCAAGGGTGGGATATCATTAGAGTTCTAGATGTTTTACCTGCCAGCGCATCTGATGTAGAAATCCTTAATTTTGCCCGTCAGGAAAATCGAGTAATTGTTACTCACGATTTAGATTTTTCCATGCTAGTAGCATTAAGCGGCTACAATCAGCCAAGTTTAATAACTCTGCGATTATCCTCTACCGACCTCAACACGGTAAACCAAAAATTGTTAGAAATACTGCCACAGATAGAGCAACAACTTCAAGCAGGAAGTGCTATTACCATAGAAGATACAGCAGTGAGGATTCGTCAGTTACCAATTTGATGAAAAAGCGATCGCAAGCGTGGGGAATGGGGATGCGATCGCATTTTTGCAGGGGCGATCGCACGCTGGGGAATGGGGATGCGATCGCATAGTCGTAAATGTGGATGCGAAGCGCTAGCGCGCCGCTTCGCTAACGCATTTTTGGAGGGGCGATCGCATGGTGGGGAATGGGGATGCGATACGCCTCCTAACGCTTGCGCGAACGCATTTTTGCAGGGGCGATCGCATGGTGGGGAATGAGGATGCGATCGCTTATCCTCAAACTTCAGTCATTAATTGGAAAATATTGGAATCCGAATCCGAAAACGCTTATCACGGTTATTGCTTGGAGTCCAAGAACTTTCGCGATATCTCCCTGACCAATTATGAACATTAATCACACAATGTCGGTTATTAAGGTGCGCCCAGATATGCCAAGTATTTCTTTCAACTGTTTCATCGAAAATTCCTTGCTCTCGAAGATCGCGAAAGTTGTATTTACAGACTTCATCTGCTCGCTCTTGAGACATATTTGCGAAATTGCTTAAGCCGGATATAAAGAAAAATTCATGTCGTTCGTAAGCAATTGCTTTTTGGTCAATTCCTTGTCCCAAATTGATATTGAAAGACATCCAAAAGGTTGACAAAAATAGCATAATTATCAGCGGTTTATTTTTCAAATAATACTTTGCCATTAAACCCCCTAAATTTCCTGGCATCAATAAAATGGTTGATGGCGAAACTGATACTAGGGTAAAATATTGGATGTTTCAATATTTTACCCTAGTATCTTAAATATAAGATACCTAAAATACTAGGTTTTTCAAAATTTCAAATGTCAGATAATGTCAGTAATTAATAAATACTTTGAGATGTCATATCATATCATCTCTGTCATAAAATGTAAGAAAATGTATGCTAAAATAGCCAAAACCTTGACACCTACCCGACTAATGGACGTTAAAGAAGTTTTAAAATTTGTAAATAACCTGGTTTTTGCCAAGACAGGAGAACACTTGGAGGATCTGCAAGAAGCTATCCTAGCGGGTGTGTGGGAAGGTCAAAAATACTCTCAAATCGCACAAGCATCATATTGTAGTGAAGGTCACGTCAGGAATGTAGCTTCAAAATTATGGAAAATTTTATCAAATGTCTTAGGTGAAGAAGTAACTCAATCGAATTTACGCTCAACATTGGGTAGACGACAATTATTCATTGTTTCATCAAATTTTGGAAATGATTTTTTACATATTGGTAACGTCAATGTTTGTACAGATAACCAATCTCCAGAAGTTACAAACCCCCGATCGTCCACATCTTCCGAAAACCCCCAAGAAACTCCAACTAAACCGCATATAGACTTAGGCGACGCACCCGAAATCTTTAGTTTCTACGATCGCACAGACTCACTCACCACCCTGGAAAACTGGATATTACAAGATCGCTGTCGCCTCATCGCACTTCTAGGAATTAACGGAATTGGCAAAACTACCCTTTCATTGCAACTGATAGAACAAATCAAAACCCATTTTGATTACGTCATTTATCGCAGTCTCCGCTTTTCCCCAAGTTTGAATGCAACTCTAACCAACTTGCTGCAAATCTTCTCCCCAGAAGCAGATATTCCCGACAGTATTGAAACTCAACTTTCCCAACTTATCGATTACCTACGCAAGTATCGCTGTCTAATTGTCCTCGATGACGTACAGATGCTTTTTAGTGAGGGACAACTGGCAGGTCAATATAAATCTGGTTATGAAGATTACCGCCTATTTTTCAAACGCATTTCAGAAGCTTGTCATCAGAGTTGCTTGGTATTGAATAGTTGGGAAAAACCTAGAGAAGTTGCCGAATTAGAAAGAAAAAATAATTGCGTGCGTTCTTTCCTATTGGGAAGTTTAGGTATTGCAGCTAAAGAGATTTTGAGAGAGCAAAACTTATCCGATGAAGATTGTTGGGAAACTTTGATCGATACTTATCAAGGAAATCCTCTCTGGTTAGAGTTGACTGCATCGATGATTCAAGAGTTATTTGGGGGTAGGGTTGAGGAGTTTTTGCAATGCGATGCGCTGATTTTAGACGACTCTTTGAAAGCACAATTAGACCAACAATTTCAGCGGTTAACGCAGCAAGAACAGGCGGTGATGAGTCAGCTTGCTAATGAAAGCGAACCTGTTGCTTTACCACAAATTTTCCAGACAGTCCAGTTATCGGCTTCTGATTTATTAAATGCCATGCGCTCTTTGGGAAGACGGTTATTATTGGAAACGAAAGAACAGGGGAAGACAACCTTTTTTAGTCTGAATCCTGTTTTGAAACAGTATGTGATATCTATGACCTCGAAATAGCCTTGAAATAAATTTCAAGCTGAAAGCTAAAACCCGTTTAAACGGGTTGAAATCTTAATTCTTACCAGTCCGTTTCAACGGACTTAAGCTATTAGCCCGAAATTTATTTCAGGGCAGGTTGACAACGTAGCGATTAATTCCGATCGTATAGGTTAGGTTGGTGCGATGGCATTTTCTATTCTGACCTAATTGATTCAAGATCTAGAACAAATCCAGGTAAAACATCTTCACCCGATAAAGTAGCAGGCGATTCCAGTACTTCAATATCTCGATTGGGTCGATAAATTTCTACTTGCCAAGTTTTTCTTCCAGAGTCATTTCACCACGTCTAACTCGCTTCCATAATATATTTCTTATCTCCGGGAATAAGAAATCCGGAACTAAAAGCGTGTAGTGATTATTTAAGAGACGCAAAGCGCTATCTGTATCAATTTCAGACAGCACCCATTTAATTGCTACATTAGCATCTACAACAAATTGAGTGCGATCGCATACACCAAAATGGCACTTAAAATCCAAAAGCTAAGGCGTCAAGCATGTATTTACTTTTCTCCCGTCCAACTTCCAGATAAATATCCAACAATTCTTCATAAGCAGTTGCTCCACCAACAATACTCCAAAACTCATTGCCGATAACTACAGCCTCATTAAAAGGTAAATAATTTAATGCCTGCGACCATTTATATTCAGCTTTTGTTGCACCGTAAGGATTATAAGGCATGGCATAGTAAGCTTGTACTTGAGGACGATTCGCACCTCGTAGTAAGTGCAATCTCAACAAACGCTGGGTCACTTCTAAGCATTGTCCTTTGTTTGGTTTGGGAGCTTTGATTTCAAATAAAAATTCTGTCCCATCTTTTGCCAGAATGTAAAGGTCAGCACGAACAGTTTTTGTTTCTAAATCATCCGAGCGTCGAGCATTTAATACGGCTGCTATCATTTCTTCAAAAAAAGGTTTAGCTTGTTGTTTATTTACTCTAGATTCGTACTTTTCTTTCTGACGTTCGGCTTCGGCAAAAGCTGCAATGCTAACCTCCGCTTTAAGATCGTAACCGCGACGTGCATCTTGATGATATTCCAAGGCAATCAAACGAGCACATTCTTCAAGGGTGTTACCTAATCTAGTACTTAAACCCCGTTCAAATTGATTGATGCGGATTAATTCAGGTGGGATAATCGCTGCTTGAAATGGCTTTAATTCTCGAGTTGATGAGCTTCGCGATAGATACTCGGCTGCACTTTTTGGTTTGATAATTTCACGCTCTTTGTAACTGTCTGCAAGACCTTGAATAAAGCCTTCCAAATAACCTTTAATCTTTGCCCTCGTTTCTGGGCTAATATTTGCCATCTTTCAAGTTATAAAATTACTGCTAGTAAATCTTTTGCCAAATGGTAAACAACAGGTATGGATACTGCATTACCAAATTGATATTTGGCGACAGTTTCATTATCTGCCATTCTGAACCATTCCGGAAAGCCTTGCAATCTAGCGTAATCTTTGGCAGTTAAAGGCTTAAATTTTCTCTTTTTATAAATTGTTTCGATAAATGTTTTTTTATAAGCTTCAGGTTCTTGACATTCTATGGATATTTTGGCAACAAAATCTCTAGTTCCGGTGGCTGTTAGAGTTGCGATCGCATGTGCATGGGGCAAAAAAATCTTAGAAATTCCGTTAATTCCTGAAGAAATTTTAGAGTTGACGAATTCATAGCCTTCTGCATCAACAAAGCGAAGGATTTTTTTAGATACCAATATATCTATTTCTTCTTGTTTCAAGTCGGGAACAAGTTCTGCTAAATTCTTAAAACTTAAAGGATTACCATCCTTGGGGCCATAAATTTTTTTTCTTCTATTTCTTAGAATAGTTTGACAGATTGACTTTTCTCTTTCTGTTGTTTTAATTAAGTCCCAAGAATGGATAGTAGTATGTCCATCTCGAATGTCAGAGAACATGAAAAAATCGTTTAATTCATCTAGTTTTTGAAATCTTCCTCTAGACGCTGGAACTTTGCCATCAAATAAAACTTCAGGGGTAAATTTTTTCTTTGTAAAGTTACTTGCTTGAAGACCTGGAATCACCTCATAAAGCTTTGTTTGCTTATCTATAGGCGCAGGAAACGTAAATTTTTGGCAATTTTCTAGCTCTTTTCTAATCCCAACAATAAATATTCTATCTCTATCTTGAGGAACACCAAAATCGTATGAGTTTAGTACCTGGTATTTGACTATATAACCGGAATTTTCTAAATTGTTAATTATGTATTGTAAGCTTTTCTGATTTCTGGGTTCAGTTAAACCTTTAACATTTTCAAATATAAATGCTTTAGGTTGATTTGCTTTGACAACTCTAAAAACATCAATCCACAGCTTTCCTCGTGGGTCGTCCAATCCCTGTAATTTGCCTGCAATAGACCAGGGTTGACAAGGAACTCCACCCACTAATATATCTATGTCGAAAGGCAACTTATCTAGCTGAGTGATATCGCCGAAATAATGTTCGTCTGAATTAATATAACTAATAAAGTTTTTTTGATAAACCTTGATTGCTTCTCGGTCAATTTCTGAATACCCTAAACACTTGCCTCCCAACTCTTCAAGAGGAATTCTAAATCCGCCTATGCCAGCGAATAAATCTACAAATGTAAACTTAGCTTTAGTAAATATTAAATGAATAGGTTTGAATGATTGAAATAATTCTATTTGTTCAGCATAAACCTTTGTTTTCATTTTATGGCGTTTCACGTCGGCTGACTCGTTAACCAGATGGGGATTTGGGCAGGCAAGATGCCCGCCCTACATTTACTATTCTATCCCTTCAATCCGATCCTCAACCTCTTGATACAATTCGCGCAACAATTGCAAATTGCTTTCGCTGGTTTCCCAATAACCGCGACCATTTACTTCGAGTAATGTCGCAACTACTTTGCGGAATGAATGAGGATTGAGATTCATCAACCGCTGCCGCATGTTTTCATCCTGAATAAACGTCGCGTTTGTATCTTCGTAAATCCAGTTATCGACAGCGCCAGCAGTTGCACTCCAACCCATTGTATTCACCAACCGCTTGGAAAGTTCGCGCACGCCTTCGTAACCGTGACTCAACATGCCTTCGTACCACTTGGGATTTAATAGTTTGGTACGCGCATCTAAACGCACGGTTTCTGATAAGGTGCGAATTTGAGCGTTTGCGGTTGTGGTGTCAGCAATATAAGACGCGGGAGTTTTGCCATCACCGCGCAAACTGGCGACTAGCTTAGTCGGATCTGAGTCGAAATAGTGGGAAACGTCCGTCAAGGAAATTTCCGAAGAATCCAGGTTTTGGAAGGTGACATCGGCGGTTTTGAGGGTGGTTTCAAAAATCTTCCGCGACTCATCCATTGTGCCGGGATTATCGGAAGAGAAGGCAAAAGATTTGCGCTTCAAATACATTTCCTGCAACTCGGATTCGTTTTCCCAGGTGCTATTTTCCACCGCCAGGTTGATGTTAGAAGAATAGGAACCGGAGGCGTTAGAAAATACCCGCGTTGCTGCTTGGCGCAGGTTGATTCCCATTTCTTCTGCTTGTGCGAGTGCGTGTTTGCGAACGTAGTTCATTTCCAATGGTTCGTCTGCTTCTGCTGCCATTTTTACGGCTTTATCTAACAGACTCATTTGGTTGATGAACAAGTCGCGGAATACGCCGGAACAGTTAATCACGACATCAATCCGCGGACGACCTAATTCTTCTAAGGGAATTAGTTCTAATTTATTGACTCGTCCTAATGCATCGGGGACGGGTTTTACACCCACCATCCACATGATTTGGGCGAGAGATTCGCCGTAGGTTTTGATGTTATCTGTTCCCCACAAAACGCTGGCAATTGTTTCTGGATAGTTGCCTGTATCGGCTTTCTGACGCGCTAGAAGGCGGTCTACGACAATTTTTGCCGATTTTACCGCTGCGGCGGTGGGAATCGATTGCGGATCGAGGGCGTGGATGTTTTTACCTGTGGGTAATACATCGGGGTTGCGGATGGGGTCGCCGCCGGGGCCGGGAAGGATGTATTCTCCTTCTAAGGCGCGCAATAATGCACCGAGTTCGTTATCTGCACAGACTTGTTGCAGGCAGAATTCTAAGTATTCAAACAGCGGTTTCATTGCTTCTGGGTCTACTTTTTGATAGCCCAAAGAATGCAATGCTTCGATCCAAGGTTCTTTTTTGCCCATATTAAAGAAGTTGAGCTTAGAAACCAAGGAAACGCGACCATCGGCGTCGGTTTGTTCTTTGACTAATGCAGTAACAGCAGCGCGCGTTGCGAGGGTGATTTCTTGCAGCAATTGCACATCTTCTAAGATACCGCGATCGCTATTCGCATAAACCTCGTCAATATCCCGCCCGATGCTGTTAGCAATTATCCGAGGAAGACTGAGGATTTCTTCTTCGGTACGATCCAAGCTGGCGATGTTGACTAGGGTTGCGATCGCTTCTTCTGCACTAGGCGGTTTCCCAATCACGTGCAGTCCGCAAGGTAACAACCTGGATTCAATTTCCATCAACTTGCGATAAACCGAACCTACCAAAGTATCCCGTTCTTCCGCGGTTAAATCTTTCGCATCTTGTTCGGGTAAATTGATATCTTTGTCCAAATTCACCATCCGGCATTTATCCATGATGGTGTTAACAATTGGAATCCCGCGTCCGGTGTCTTTCAAAGTTTGGTAAGAACCAATTAATTCGCTCAGTTCTTGCAATCCTTTGTACAATCCCGCATTTTCAGCCGGAGGCGTCAAATAGCTGATAGTTTCAGCATAACTGCGACGCTTAGCAATCGTCGCTTCGCTGGGATTATTTGCCGCGTAGTAATACAAATTGGGAATCGTCCCAATCAAACTATCTGGATAGCATTCCCCGGACATTCCGATCTGTTTTCCTGGCATGAATTCCAAAGAACCATGCGTACCAAAGTGCAAAACAGCATCGGCTTTCCAGATTTTTTCCAGATAAGTATAGTACGCCGCAAACCCGTGGTGAGGACTTGCAGAACGAGAGAATAACAACCGCATCGGGTCGCCTTCGTAGCCAAACGTAGGCTGAACGCCGATAAATACATTGCCGAATTGTTTACCGTAAATCAGCAAATTCTGCCCATCGCTGTTGAGATTTCCTGGAGGTGCGCCCCAGTTTTCTTCTAAGCGTTCGGAATATGGGGTTAGTTCTTCATATTCCGGGACAGACATGCGATAAGCAATGTTCAATTCCGGGGTAGCATATTGTGCAGTTGCGTCGTGAATTACTTCTTGCATTAACGCTTCTGCCGAATCTGGCAATTCTGGCAAGTCGTAGCCGTTATTTTTGAGGGCTTTCATCACCTCATAAATCGAGCCAAAAACATCCAAATATGCCGCAGTTCCCACATTTCCTTTATCCGGTGGGAAGCTGAAAACGGTGATGGCAACTTTCTTATCTAGTTTGGGACGACGGCGCAGATTAGCCCATTTTAAGGCGCGTTGGGCGACGGCTTCGATCCGATCTTGGAGTGCGATCGCGCGTCCCGTTGTGCCATCCCGCCCGGATAATATAATCGGTTCGATTGCCCCATCTAATTCGGGAATTGCTATTTGCAAAGCTACCTGAATCGGGTGCAATCCTAATTCGCTATCTTGCCATTCTTCCGTCGTTTGGAATACCAAAGGCAGCGCCACCATGTAGGGACGATTTAACCGCTTTAACGAATCAATCGCTTTAGGATGGTCTTGCCGTGCTGGGCCTCCAACTAATGCAAATCCCGTCAAAGATACCACAGTATCAACTATTGGTGCTTTCGTTACAGGATCGTAGAAATAAACATCCACGGGTTTAGAAAAGTCTAATCCACCCGCAAATACCGGCACAATCCGCGCGCCCATTGCTTCTATTTCCTGCACCATTGCCACATAATGGGCATCATCCCCCGTCACTAAGTGAGTGCGTTGCAATACCAAACCAACGCAAGGCGCTAGGGGATCTTTTAAATCAGCCGAAATATCTTTGCGGCTGTTGTACCAGTTGAAATATTCTTTGACATCCTCAAACATTTGTGGGGCTAAAGGATGCCAAATCCCCATGTCTGGGTAGGTACGCGGCTCTAGGTATTCCGCTTTACCTAGTTTGCCTTTATACACATATTTATCTGCCAGCATCAGCAGAAAGTTTTCCAGGTTTTCGCTCGAACCGCCCAGCCAATACTGGAAACTGAGCATAAAGTTGCGAGCGTCCTGGGCTTTATCCATTGGCAGGTATTTCAGGACTTTGGGTAAAGTTTGTAACAACTTTAACATCCCGTCTTGGAACGAACCGCCGGATTTTTCCTTGCGCTTCCGCATGAATTGAGCGATCGCTCCCTTAGATTGTCCCAGTTGCGCCATCGAGAAGCTACCCATTTTATTCAGGCGCATTACCTGGGGCATCGAGGGGAAGACTACGGCAACATCGAGGGTGTCGCGGTGCGGTTCGACTGCGGCGACGACCTTTTCTGCCAAATCTTCGATAAAAATCAGCGAGGCGATGAAAACATTGGCTTCGCTGACATCGCGCTTGAATTCGGCGTAATTTTCCGGATCGCGCAGTTCTTCGATTAAATAACCGCTAATTTCGATTGCGAGGTTGGGGTTATTGTCGTTAATCGAACGCACCGCCGCCGAAAGTGCGCTTTGATACTGAGGCTCTAACACGACATAGACCACCTTCAGTAACGATCTGCCCTGGAGGCTGGTGGGCGCAATATGTCTAATGGTGGACTTGACGTGAGTGAACATGCTTGTTTGGCTCCTTGTTGACGCGCGTTCAAGGTATTGGCTGAGAGCGATCGCTCTCAGATTGGAATATGAGGCACCTATGTGGTTTTACCAGAAAATGCCCACTCTGTGGGAGTTTTGACCCCCAACTGACACAATTTGATATAAAAAATGAGAAAAAATTTTACATTACTTGACAAAAATCGCGAGTAATGGTTTAATTTTTGTTGAATATTATTTTTAATTATTAACAGTTTGGGGCAGTTAAGACTGTCTCGTGAGTTGGGTTTGAGCGAATGATGGCTATATCGTTAAACTAGAATTTGCCGGGAAAGTTAAATAGAATAAAAGATTTTAGCTGGAAGATTGAGTTTACGATTAATATAAATAATTTTGATATAAACTATACTAAATTTTTATACCAACCGTCAAGGTACCTTCTTGCCCTAGCTCCTAGCCCTTGTATAAATTAGAGTGAACTACCGGCAATGAGTAATGCGCGAATTTCTTTTTCAGTTCCTTCAAAAATTTGAGGGGGAAAATTAAATACTCAAACTAGCCAGTTCTCTACACTTAGAGCAGGCACGCGATTGAATTCACTGATATTTGCGGTTACAAGCGTTAGGTTAAGAGCTAAAGCATGAGCAGCAATTAGTAAGTCATTTGGGCCGATGGGTGTTCCTGCTTGCTCCAGGTAGGTACGAATTTCCGCATAATGCCGATCTGCAGGCGGATCTAAAGACAGAATCGGCAACGCATTAAGGATGCTCTCTAGTTGCTGCACAAGACGGGGAGAACCGCTTTTAACTGCACCAAATCGCAGTTCGCACGCCACAATAATATTGGTACAAATGGAGTTTTCCCCCACAGTTGCGATCCGTTGGAACACCAAGCCTTGAGGGTGTCTGACTAAATCTGAAATGATGTTGGTATCGAGCAGGTATTGATAGGTCATTGGATACGACTAAAGCGTAATGTCATCGAGTAGCATTAGCCCTTCATCCACGTCAGAAAAGTTTTCTGTAATTTCTTCCAATGTGGCAAGTAGTGAAAGCAGAGAACCGGCGCGAATCGGTTCGATAATTAATCGATTTCCTTCTTTGCGTAACAAAACTTCTGTGCCGGGTAGCGCAAATTCATCGGGAATCTTCAGGACTTGATGTTGTCCATCGCTTAACAGAGAAACATGGCATGGGTTTAGCATAAAGCAATCTCCTTCAAGTCATCTACCTTGAAGATTTAATCTTATCAAGAACCTGCAAAATTCTCTTTGCACAGGCAAGTGCTTGCTCTTGGGTTTGGCACTCTGATGCTCGGATTCGCTCAATATGGACACCCTCATGAGCAAGCATAGTTGTCCTATCATGTGCTTCTGCTGGTGTTTCGTGGTGTACAGTATCACCATCTATTTCTACAACCAGTACAACACCGTTTCTAACAATGACAAAATCTGGTTCAATTCTTCTGTATTTTTCACCACCTCTAATAAAAACGGGTAATGGAGCAAAGGATACCCCAAGTGATTTAAGAGCTTTGTAAAAAAGCACTTCGTTCTCAGAACGAAAGAGAAGCCCGTCTACTTTTCTCGAAGGTATATTATCAGACCTAACACGGCCTTGATTATTGACACCTTTACCTGTGAGCCAATTGTTGGCTTTTTCGCGCCACTCCTCATCTGCGCTCAGAATTGGACTAATACTCACATTAGCTAACCCATCATTTGGGTATGGTTTGAGAAGTTTTCTTGCCTTGTCCAGAATTATATTTTCACATACATCAATATTGTCAGAAATTTGCGAGTAAAGCCAACCAGGAACTTGAAGATAGAGGTTGTAAATTTCTACGTTGAATTCTTCCTCACACCAATCGAGATTATACTCTGCATTTGCTAGGATAGCCACCTCACGCACCGAACCTTCTAACGCAAATTGCCTTGCGCTTGTCGCCAGGAGAGCTTCAATATCATTAATGAGTCTGCGACTTGGGTTTGAGGTCATCCGGAGGTATTAGCATTCTTAGACTAATAATATCACAAAACATCGCTCTTTCAGCACTTCTGTTTCTCTGTTGTCATGTGTTACAGGTATATTTATCAAATATTGAAAATATTTGATAACTCAAATTTCATTAGTGCGATCGCAGATCTTGTAGGTTGAGTTCCAGATCCCAGATCACCATTCTAACTGGCGATCGCACTCTTCAATCGGCGTTGCTAATCCTTCCCGAATCGATTCTCGCATCAGAGGAATTGAGAGAAGATAGAGTGTTTCCTGGATCGATGCCCAATCAGCTTCAGATAATAGGACTGCATTGTTACCCTGTCCTGCGATCGCAATCGGTTGATGTGACTGGTTTACCGCATCGATTAAATCCTGCAACTTCTGTTGAGCTTCACTGACTGGGATCATAATAACTGTGTCTTTCTATATCTTGTCTGCTGACTATAATCACTCCCTGATTATAAACGATTGTCTCAATGCTCACAGCAATTGTTGGCGAACTTCATAATCTGACCCCGACCGTAAATTGATTTACGTAAATTGATTTGCGCTAGGCAAATCCAAAAACATCAGATAGTATTGTTTAAACAAATTGTGATGTACGGCAATTGCGTTCTTTTCATTGATTTGAAATTGTACGCGGTTTTACCGTTACAAAGCATCAAACCTATCCCAAATTGTTTGACAAAACTATGTTGCAAGATTCATCATCGAACCAAACATTACCTAAAGTTTTAACCGACCACCAAAGCTTTGAGGGCGATCGCGAAGCAGTCCGCCACATCATCGTTGGTTCAGCGCTGGGAGTACGTCGAACAATTCACCAATTACACGCGGCGCGTTATGCGGAGGTTTCGCGTTGGACTCATCCGATCGCCATTCCCGACAATCGCATCATTATTACACCCGAACAGGGAGAGATTATGAGCCTTTTGGTCAAATTAATCCGGTTGGAATGAAGTATTGATATCGATTTGACTCAGCACTTGCATGAGATGTTGACTTTCTTTCGCCATTCGTCGGTTTAACAGCAGTTGTTCCCATTGTTTCAACTGTTGCAATACGACTGTTCGGAGGGGATAATCAGACTCTAAATGCATCAGTTCAAGAATCGCCTGACGCTGAGTCAAACCCCGACCGAGCAACCTTAACCAAAGCGTATCAGGATTTGAAGGCAATTCGGCGATCGCGACAATCGTTGTACAAAAGGCAGAACCTAACTCGTAAATACCAGGAATATTTCTGCTGGATGGATTTGCTCTCCAGTCATTCAACTGCTGCGAAGTTACTGAAGGGACAATAAGGAGCAAACTTTTATCGATCGCTTCACCTCCATCTTCATCCTTACGCTTTTTCTCTTTGTAGACAGGAGTTTTATTGACAGGGATGATGCTGTTATCGGCTTCCACCTTCCATTTCAGCCAGTGGCTCATACAGGTTCGGATTTCGGACGCCGTTGGTAACCAACGAAAAGGTGAGATGATACAAGGGACAAACAGCAATTCTCCCAATACCCCTAATTCTGCCCTCGATTTGCGATTATCCGGTTCAAACAGCACATCTACCAGTTCCGCTTCACCGATGACTTCAGGGCTGATAATGATGCGATCGCTTCCTGCTGTCAACGCACTGAGAACCTCGGTTCCCCAATTTGATCGCGAGGGTATCTTGTAGACTCGCAGGTTAGGATCGCGCGGCACTGGCTCATTCAGGTAGACTGTACCAAAGTCACAGAGCAATGCGGCAAAATACTGTTGAGCAAAAATGGCAAACGCTGGACGTGACATATTAGATGACTTTTCGATCTGTTTCAATTATCCGAGCGATCGCTAATCGGTAATTGCAGTACTTGTTTTTGCAATTCTTGCAACGTTATGATGTTTCTCCTGACCATCAGCAGAGAGGTAAAGGCGGGGAATAACTACATTCAATTTTACTGTTTCTGTTTCTACTAGATTAGAGATTGTTGCTGCTACTGCTCCTGCACTGCGCTGACATGACCTGCGACAATTTGCCAGACATTGCTTTCCTTTAGTCGCCATATACGTGTGAACCGGAAGTCGCCTCCAACTGGTGAACCATCATAGATACTCCACACCTTCATGCGAACTGAGACGACAGCAAGCTCACCATAGACTTGCAATTGTCTTTCTGATGGTTCAAGCGTTTGGAATTTGAGTATTCCAGAACGGTGTATTTCTAGATCTTGTTCTTTGCTACACAGATAACCCATGCGATCGGTGAAGATAAGGTCGGAGGAAATTAGCTCATCAAGTGCTTCGACATCTGAAGCAAGCATGGCTTGACGGAGACGCTCCTCGGCAGCAACAATCTGATGTTCAGTGTCGGTTTGCATAGACAATTTCCCGTCGGCTAAAAAGTCCTCTTGATCTATCTATTTAGTATTGTAATATGCCCTCTTGCTCCTCCTCTATGCAGAATGCATAGTTGGCAGGAAAAAGATTTTCAACTTGAGGCTATAGCATCAGCAAAATAGTACTGATAGTTGTTTCGTCCGCACTTTTTTGCCTGGTATAAGGCAACATCAGCATTGTGGAGCAATGTACTACTTTCTATCCCATCTTGAGGATAGACTGCAATTCCTATACTAGCCGTAACAGAAACGCAATGCCCTTCTAGAAAAAACTTAGCTTGCAGCGCTTCCACAAGTCTATGAGCAATCTCACTGGCATCTTCTCGACTGCGAATTTGAGGCAGCAGGATCACAAATTCATCCCCTCCCCAACGAGCCAGCACATCGGTTGCTCTGAGACAACTGAGAAGGCGCTCTACAACATTCTGTAACAAGAGATCGCCAGCTAAGTGACCTAACCTATCGTTAACTTCCTTAAACCGATCTAAATCCAGAAACATCACGGCGATCGCTTTGGAATTGCTCCCAACATCGTTCAATGCGGCAGCAAATTTTTGATTAAACAAGATCCGATTTGGCAGGTTGGTGAGGGCATCGTGCAATGCTTGATGCTTAACGAGCGCTTCAGTTTGCTTTTCCTGAGTCACGTCTCGAAAGCTCCAAACTTTACCTACTATTTCACCCATTAGCTGTTGAGGTCGCAAATAATACTCAATAATATTCCCATTTTTTAATCTCAAACAATTGCGCTTCTCTGTGTTAACCTGTGCAAACAATGTTCTAAAACTGATGGCATCTGACTCGTTTAACTGCTCTAAAATGATATCTAGCATATCATCTTCATGAGCATTTAAATCCGAGCCTATAAGGTTCCAAATTCTGGCAAACTTTTGATTATAACTAACGACTTTGCCAGCATTATCAAGCACAAGAATGCCATCGGCTGTAGCTTCTAACGTGGCTAGCAACAATGACAAAGAACTGTTCAACTTAGCATTAGTTTTCTTGAGCAATTCATTTTGCTCAGCTAATTGTTGCTCTTGCTGAAACCGTCGCAAGGCTTCCGAAACGGTTAAAATCAGATCGGTTTCATCCCAAGGTTTAGCAATGTATCGGTATAAGGCAGCAGCATTCACAACCTTGCCAACAGAATTGGCATCAGCGTTCCCAGTTAGCATAATTTTGAGGCTTTTGGGATAGAGGGCATGGAGTCGAATCAATAAGGTATCTCCTCCCATCCCCTCCATTTTCTGATCGGAAACGATCAGAGCTATATCTTTACCTTCTGCTGCCAATTCTGCACAGAGAGAAATCGCCTCTTCACCGCCACTGACAAGCTCAATGTCATAGTTTCTGCCGAAATGGCGCTTGAGTTGAGCGCCCAAGGTTCTGAGAATATCCCACTCATCATCAACACAAACAATTGCCGATCGCATCGTCTATTAACTCAACGCTGTACGAATAACTTGATGCAACTCTTCCTCTGCCCAGGGTTTGTAGATACAAGCATAAAGATTGGCTTGTTGTCTAGCGCGCTCAATGGCTGCTTCGTCAGCTTGTCCAGTCAGCATCACAGTGACCACATGGGGAAATCGGAGATGAACTTCAGCTAAAAATTCATCTCCTCTGACATTTGGCATCAGCCAATCGGAGACAATAGTGAGAATTTTAATTCCCTCCTGTTCTAGCTCATCAATTACAATCCAGGCTTCTTCAGCACTTTGGGCTACTTCATAGATATACTGATTGCCGAAACAACGTTTTAATTGTTCTTTCAGCACCTTCAAAATTGAAGCTTCATCATCTACACAGATAATAGCAGCATTAGACATAACTAAATTACCTCCAAATTTTTAAACAGGTTCTATTGGTAACCAAACACGGAATTGTGTATGGCCTGGTTGACTCTCTACTTGTATGCGGCCTTGGTGTTTATCAATAATCTTCTGGCAAATGTGCAGCCCCAAACCGCTGCCCTTGCCAGCAGGTTTGGTGGTAAAAAAAGCATCAAATATTTTTTCCCGTATTTCCAGAGGAATACCCAGTCCAGTATCGGTGATGCTTACCTCAACGCCTTTTTCTTGCTGATACGTGGCGATGGTCAGCGTTCCGCCTAATTCCATCGCTTGAATGGCGTTGTGAATTAAGTTTGTCCAGACCTGAATTAGTTCGTCGGGGTAACCCCAGATGGCGGGAATATTTTGATAGTTTCGCATTAAATTAATGTTGCGTTTGATTTGATTGTAATAGATTTCGATCGTAGTTTCTATGCCTTCGGTCACTTGAATTAACTGCTTATCGTCACTGTGTTCGACACGAGCATAGCTTTTGAGGGCAAAAACTATTTTGGCAGAGCGCTCGACGGCATTGAGAATCGTTTGATTGTTAACAAAGGAGCAAGTTAGGTTGTAAGCAAATTGCACGGCCCATTCACCGCGATCGCTCTTTAACAGGGGCAGCAAAAAGTCAATATCTTCACAGATGCCCATATCCATCAACAAATCGGCAATATCTCTAGCATCTTTAATCTCATGCTCTTGAAGATAAGCCGTAATTTTGCGTTTAAGGGCACGGGTTTCTTGAGAAACAACCAAGGGTTGGCTGTAGATCGCCCGATTGACGAGCTGAAAAAAGATCTCTTGGGCTTCAGGATGCAAATACTGATGTAAGTAAGGAAGTTCGCTGAGAGCTGCTTGTAGTGCTTTATGAGTGTTGCTTGCCGAGGCTTTGATTGCACCCAAGGGATTATTGATTTCATGAGCCACTCCAGCAATCAGTTGCCCCAACACTGCCATTTTTTCTTTTTGAATTAGCTCCATTTGAGATTGTTGCAATTTCTCCAGCGCCTGCTTCAGTTCTACGGACTGAGCTTGAATCTGCCGAACGGATTCCGCTTGTTGTAGAGCAATGCCCAATTGTTCGCCAATCTGAGCTAACAATTCTATTTCATCTGCTTGCCAGTTCCGCGGGGCAGAATTTTGGAAGGCAGCGAACAATCCCCACAGGCGATCGCTTTCAAAAATCGGAGCGATCGCATAGGCTCTGACTTGAAATTGTTCCAGCAACGCCACATGGCAATCGGTGTGTTCTGCTGTATAGATATCTGAGATGGCAAAGGTTTCATTCATGGCATAGCGTCCGCCCTTAGTTTCCATTAAGTAGGTATCTTTAATGGGTGGGAAACATCCAACTAAGGGTTGCCAATCAGCTGCCACGGATTCAAACAGAAAATCTCCGCTCCAGTCTGGATTAAAGCGATAGATAGTGACGCGATCGGCGTTTAGCAACTGGCGTACTTCTGCGGTAGCGGTTTCGCAGATGTCGGTAAAATCAAGAGACTGACGGATTTTATTGACAATTTTGACTAGGGATTGTTGGCGATTAATCGCTCGTTTTTGCTCGTTAGCTTGTTTGAGGGCAATGCCAAGCTGTTCGCCAATTTGAGCCAACAATTCGATTTCATCAGCTTGCCAGTTGCGGGGACCAGAATTTTGGAAAGCGGCGAGCAATCCCCACAGGCGATCGCTTTCAAAAATGGGAGCGATCGCATAAGCCCTAGCTTGAAATTGTTCCAGCAACGCTACATGGCAATCGGAATGCTCTGCTGTGTAAATATCTGAGATAGCAAAAGTTTCATTCATGGCATAGCGCCCGCCTTGAGTTTCGATCAAGTGCGTATCTGCAACGGTTGGCATAAAAGTCACCAACGGCTGCCAACCTGGGGACACCGACTCAAAAATAAAGTCTCCACTCCAGTCCCAATTGAAGCGGTAGATCGTAACGCGATCCGCTTCTAATAACTGGTGTACTTCTTCGGTGGCGGTTTGGCAGATCGCTTCCCAATTCAGCGATTGGCGAATTTTATTAGTAATTTTAACCAAGGCTTTTTGACGCATCAGAGCTTTCTCTTGCGCCTGTGTTTGAGCCAGCAACGCCGCTTGATGTTTAATTTGTTCTAGATGCTCGGCTTGTTGCAATGCGATCGCCAAATAATCAGCTATTTTGCGGACGAATTCAATTTCTGAGACTTGCCAAGGTCGCGGATGGCTGCACTGATGGATGCATAGCAACCCCCACAAATCATTCCCCTGGAGAACGGGAACCACCAAATTAGCGCGAATCTGAAATTGTTTTAGAATCCGAATATGACAATCGCTCAGTCCTGCATTGTAGATATCCGCAACTGCTTGTACCCGCCCTTGAATATAGTGAGCGGCAAACTGCGAGCCAAAACAGTCGTCAGAAACTTTTACTGCCAGGGCGGAAGGAAACTCTACAGCCACATCTTCTGCCACAAACTCCCCGCGATCGCATCCACTACCGGGGGTAAAGCGGAACAGCCCAACTCTATCCGCACTCAGCAACTGCCGGATCGAGGTTGCCGTGGTTTTGAATATAGTCTCGAAGTCCAGAGACGAGCGAATGTTGTCTATGATACTGGTTAATGTCTGCTGCCGCTCGATTTGCTGGAAAATTTGTTCAGTACAAGAGGCCAGTTGATATGCCGCTTGTTGGAGAGGATTAAATTGCTTGTCAGGCAGAGGCAGGTTAGACATAGGCTGTAGTGAGATGAGACTACTCCTTATGAGTATGCCCACAAATGATTAGCGAACTATTAAGCTATTGTCAAATAATTTGAAGTTTAAGGCTAGAGGTCAGAAATGTTAAGGTTCTGGGTGAGCGTGTATTGGTTGCGAAAATGCACCAATAGATCAAAGTTGGGATATTCTTGTCCTAACAGCGCGATCGCCGCCGGACATCGAGCTGCCGTTGACATTGCGCGATCCACCGCTGTTCTGAAAATCTCAAACAATTGTTCAACGATAGTGTATCCAGCGATGAAAGGAAAAAATTCGCGTCAGTACTTGCTGTCAGTGTCATCTGGTCGGCTAGGTGATTCTAATGGATTGGAGTTATGTCTAATATTCCCAAAATTCGCCCAACATTTGTCATCCTCGCCATAATTCCTACTGGTGATAGGTTCTGTTTTGTGGAGCATTATAGCCGTTTGCAATTTGCTTGAATATACCTGTTTGTACGGATGGGTTTATCTAGGTTTATGCTGATGCCAGAAAATATCTATCAACCCGCCCCTACTGCATTCCATCAAGTCGCTAACCGCTATATAGTTAAACTGCGATGAGCGTCACTGTTTTGGTCTAGCATGTCCCTGTTACAATAAAAGATTGTGTTTAAGGTGATAATAAAACCTGATGAATCATGCCCAGAACCTGAATGCATAAAGGTTGTAGGTTGGACTCTTGGTACTAAACCCAACTTGTTAGCTGGTAGAATTGGGTTTCGCTTCGCAATGGCCCAACCTACGAATTATTAGATAAATTGCTCTCCCTAACTATGGGAGAGCCAAACCCGCTATTACTATCGAACTGGATATTAAATGCCTTGAATTACTATCATCAACATCCCAACGTTTTCCCCATAGCTTACCTCAACGATTTGCGCGGAGAAATTCTGGCTTGCCCTTATCTTGCCATCAACAACCTCAACCGCGACTTTGTTGGCACTAAAGGGTTTTCTGTAGTGTTTCAACGTTCGGAAATTGGGGAAGTAGAAAGGCGATTTCCCTTCTTTAAACCCTATTTAGACCAAGCGCTACAACCCACCTGCAATGCGTTTTATCTCAATCCGCTGTTACTCCAGGAAGGTTCTCGCGTCGATCCGCATATCGATCGCTCTTTAAGGTCTTATTGTAAAACAGTAGAACCGCCCCTAGTCGTTAGCGTGCTTTATGTGCAAGTTCCACCGAATTTAGCAGGGGGAGAATTAGTGCTGCGCTGTCAGAAAAAGCATATCGGACAGATTAAGCCAGAGGCGAACAAACTGGTGTATTTTCAAGGCGATCTAACCCATTCTGTGAATGCGGTTAAAAGTAGCGGCACTCGTTTAAGTTTGGTTTGCGAACAATACAGTCTGAGCGATACTGAACTGCAAGATATTCCAGCATTTACAGTAGAGTCTAGAGCAGTAAAGGCAAAACGGAAATAGGGAAATAGGTAAGAGCGATCGCCTGATATTGTGCCGTTTCCAGTCGGTTGCACAATATCCTCCCCCAGTCGCGATCCATTGCTGCAAAAATCGATCTAGATGTTGGATATTTTAACGTCTTCCTTAGACACAAACCAGGTGTTACGATTTTGCGGACTGATTTCTTCGCTCAGGGTTACTAAATAGTGGTTGCCCTGTAACTCAGAAGAGAGCAGATAATAGATTTGCTTGTCATCTACTTGGTACCAAGTTGTACCGTTTCCCTCTGGATCTTGCTCTTGCAATATAGCTTTTTCGCTCTCATCTATCTTAAACGGCGTTCCAGAGGCGCTGGCAACTTCTAACTTTGTTTTGACTTCCCAGTGCTTTTTAAACTCTTCTTGCATTTGCAGGGGCACTACTTCCTGCATAAAAACCAGAGCCTCTTCTTGATGAGCAGTTATTGCTTTGGAGCCTTTATAAGAACGAGGCAACTTTTCTAGATATAGCGGTGAAGTATCGGAGTTTACCGACTGAGTTGTTCCTGTACGCCACTTTTGGGCAAACCGATCGATAATTGTTTTATCAGAAAGTTCAGTCTCAATCTGACTTTGCAGCCATTTTAGCGCCCGCTTTTGCACCTCCTGTTTTTGTAAGTTACTGAATGTAGTGTAAGATTCAAACGCATCTCTTAAGAAGCTAGGAGTAGATGCTGCTGAATTGACCATGATTAATTTTCCTGATTAAGGTATAAGGTCTTTGACGATTCCAACCTCGCTAATCACCTCTTGATTGGCAATTTTTGGAATCAAGAGTTAGCAGCATTTATTCCCTTAATTTCGGGAAAATTTATGAGTGCGTACTCTAGAGACAAGTATAGAGCTACTTTTAAGATAAAACCGAGAAGTTATTTAATTTAATTTTTTTTTTAGGTTTTCAATAATAACTGAGTATCGCTCTCGAAATAAAGCGTTTATTAAATGTGTATTTTTAGATACTTTTTAGCATCAGATCAATTCCTTTTGCATCGGCATCGCGCGGGGGGCGGGTTTAAAAAATTTCTCGCGATCTTACAGAATGGTTGGTAAAACCCGCCCCTACAGCATCAAAAATTATACACAACCGTCGCTAGCGGAGATCGTCGAAGAAGGGAATAGGGAGAAAGCGATTGTAACTTTTGATCGAGATGCGATCGCAGTTGCAAAACTCCCTCGACTAACTCACCCGTTCCGCCAATTCTAACCAACGTTCGGTAGCAGTATCAATTTCTTGACTCAATTGCGCTAAACGCTCAGATAACCTTTGCACTTCAGTAAAGCCACTGGGAGGATTGTGGTAGAGAATCTTCTCTATTTCCTCTTTTTCTGCTTCCATTTCGGGAATTTTCGTTTCCAATGCCTCGTATTCGCGCTTTTCCTTAAAAGAAAGCTTTTTAGGCTTATCCGATTTGGAATTTTGGCTAGAGTTAGGCGACTCTGGAATGGAGGATTTTGCCGGTTCAGATTTTGCGGGTGGCGCTACCTTTTCTTGTTGTTCTTCTTCGGCTTTCTTGTAGTCCAAATAAACTGAATAATTCCCTGGATACTGGCGTAAATTTCCACCTGGTTCTAAGGCAAAAATCTTGTCTACAGTGCGGTCGAGAAAATAGCGATCGTGGGAGACAACAATAACACAGCCGTTAAAGTCTTCTAGATAATCTTCTAGAACTGCCAAGGTTTGTACATCTAGGTCGTTGGTTGGTTCGTCCAAAATTAGCACGTTCGGCGCACTCATCAGCACGCGCAATAAAAATAGGCGTCGTTTTTCGCCTCCAGAAAGTTTGTTAATTGGGGCATATTGTTGAATTGGTGGAAATAGAAATCGCTCTAACATTTGGGAAGCGGTAATGACGCTGCCATCTGCGGTTTTTACCAATTCTGCGACATCTTTTAGATATTCAATTACACGTTGGTTTCCGTTCATCAGCACATCTTCCGAGTGCTGATCGAAATATCCCATGTGAATTGTAGAGCCAATTTCTACCGTACCGGAATCGGGCTGTACTCGTCCGGTAATAATATCCATCAGGGTAGATTTTCCCGCACCGTTGCTGCCAATAATCCCTATCCGATCTTCGGGGTTAAAATTGTAATTGAAATCTTTAATTAAAGTCCGTCCGTTGTATCCCTTGCAAATGTCTGTTAACTCAATTACCTTCTTGCCAATGCGACGACCAGCGGTAGAAATATCAACCTTTCCTTGCACTTGTTTAAATTCCTGCGCTTGCATGTCGCGGATGCGGTCAATTCTGGCTTTTTGTTTGGTACTGCGAGCTTTTGGCCCGCGTTTGAGCCATTCTAATTCTCGGCGCAATACTCCTGCATGTTTGCGTTGAGAACTGATAGCAGATTCCTCAGATTCTGCCTTTTTTTCCAAATAGTAAGCGTAGTTGCCAGAATAAGTATAAAGGTCGCCGCGATCGATTTCGATAATGCGATTTGTTACCCGATCCAAAAAATAGCGATCGTGGGTAATTAGTAATAACGCACCCCGGAAGCGATTTAAATAACTTTGCAACCATTCCACCGAAAGCGCATCGAGGTGGTTGGTTGGTTCATCCATGAGTAACACATCTGGTTCTGATAGCAAAGCGGCTGCGATCGCAATCCGTTTGCGATACCCTCCAGATAAGTCGCCAATTTTGGCATCAAAATCGGCAATTCCCAACTTGGTCAAAATTACTTTGGCATTGGTTTCTAAATCCCACGCGCCCACTGCTTCCATGCGTTGAGACAAGCTAGACAACCTTGCCATTAACTTTTCTGTATCCCCTTGTCCGTGGGCTAGTTTATCGGAAATTTCCTCATATTCCCGCACCAAAACCATTTTTTCGCCGCTATCGGCAAAAATTTGCTCTAAAACCGTGCGATTGGGGTCTAAATCTGGCTGTTGGGGTAGATAGACAATTTTAGCGCCGGAATTGACCCAAATATCGCCAGCGTCGATTGGCTCGAGTCCGGCTATCATTTTCAGCAAGGTGGATTTACCGGAACCATTGGTGCCAATTAGTCCAACTTTGTCGCCTTCATCGAGGCTAAAACTGGCATCTCTGAGGATTTCTTTGATGCCGAAGTCTTTTTTGAGCGATCGCAGCGTGAAAATAGTCATCAGTTAAAAATCATCTACCTCACCTAGTCTAACGCTGCTGGGGTCAAAATCGCGCGAATCAACCCGTTGATTGTATTCCTGCAACGCTCAAATTGATTTGATTTCGGAAACTGGAGGAGAAATCTCTAAATTTTGAGGCTGGGTGTCATTTGCCCAATAGGCATAAGGGTTTATTTCTCTCCTTATCTCAGAGGCAAAATTTAGCCGAACACATCCACTAATATGTGGAGGTTTAACTAGCAAGGCTTTGCAGATGAAAAAAACCCGTAGCTTGGGGCTATCGGGTTAAAGTGGGAGAATCAATCGAAACCTCAGACGTTATTATTTGAAAACTTAAGCAATAACAAGTCAGAAACCGGGTTTCTGAGTAGATCTCCTTTTTCAGGGGAACCCGGTTTCTTTGTTCTTACTTCAAAACGTTCTCAGTTGCTTGTTCTACATTTTCTTTGATGGCACGAGCGGTTTCCTCAGCGCCTGTGGTATAGAGCTTGCCAAACTGCCCAAATGCCTCGGCTGAGTCGCGTGCAATATTATTAATTCGTTCGTTCAGGGGAACATCTCCAGCAGCTTCATCCAGCAATTCTCCGGTTGTTTTTGGCCTTTCGGTTTTTTCATCAGCCTGTTGCATTTTTTCGAGAAATTTTGATGATTCTGTTCCTTGACCACCAGAGAAAGTATTTGCTGAAACCGCGTTAACGTTTGCTAAAAACACTAGACCAATGACGAGAAAAACTGCCACAAAACGCTTGATTTGAACATTCTTGACGAATGCGATCGCGCTACCAATTAAATTTTTCATTACCACAATCCTTTGCTGTTTTTGAGTCACACAAATCTCACGTTAACTATAAAAATATGCCGCTTCATCTAGCCAAAGTAATATTTTATAGACACTGGCTAGATTGCCAGCTCAAACTATTGATAGATTTTGCGTGCGATCTGCCAAAGGCACGAGAAAGGCGCGATCGCATTGGTATATCCGGTGATATCGGCATTTAGCCAGTTGACGGGCTAGGGTTTTTGGGAATGAGCGATATGACTCGCTTTGCTTTGCGATCGCTATACAGAAGCCACTCACTTTCATTACCCAATATGAACTCCAATCAATCTTGTTCTAATAGTGGTAATAGCCGCTGTATCTCACTACAAGCTGCCTGAAGTGATGGTGGTGCATCTTCTGGTAAGCTTTGAGAACGGCATCGCTCTGCTAGATTCTCAACATCAGATTTGCAACGAGCTTCATCATTTGTAAATTTTGCATAGGCATCGTTCTCATTCACAATTTCTCCTTGCAAATAGTGTATCCAAGACTCAATATTCCGCTTGGGAACAAAGATAGCGATCGCCTCATCTGATTGACGTTTTTCTTGCGAATCTTCAGCCAGGGCGCTAGCTAACCGATCGAGTATGTCCTTCACAGTTGCTGTATCTGCATCAATCAATACGACTAATCCAATCGATACGCGGTTTCTATTCTGGCGATATGCTTTTACTTCCACCGGATACTCAGTGCGTACATACTGTTCTCCAGATTGGCTACCAGGCGGGCAAATTTTAGCTCGGATTAGCCCATTAAACCCTCGCTTTTTTAGAAAATAACGGGCAAAAACCTCCTGCTGTCTATCCTCACAGAGGAGGACAATCTGAACTCTACGCTGGCTCATTCAACCATCCCCGTGCAATTAGTTCGGAAACGGGTAATCCAGAATTGTCAGCTACTTCACTGCTAATTCGTTTGACTCGGGCAGGAGCGTTACTTTGACGCTCAAACCAATAGCCTATGGGTGAAGCCAAAAGGTAGTTAATTAACTCAGGATGGTGAGAAATCAGCAATGCTTGAAGTTGCCCATCGCTACAAAGGTCATAAAGCTGAATCAGCCAGGGTTGAATTTCTGGCAATGCTAAAAAGTTTTCAGGTTCATCAATACATAAAGTATAGTCTTCGGATTTAGTGCCATAAAGAAGCGTATATAAAGCAATCAAAGTTTTTTGTCCGTCTGACAATTCTCCCAGACGGTATTCAATTGGTTTTATGCTATTGCTCGGTCTTGAAATACGGAGTTTAAGCAACAAATTTTGTTCGCTGACTCGCTCAAACTTAAAGTTTGTGAAACCATCCATAACATCTCTTAAAATATTTGCTATTTCAGCCACCTTACCTTGGTCTTCAGAAAGGTAGCGATACCAAGAAACAAAATTTTCCATCTGGCTAGTTAAACGCATTTCTTCTTGGTTACTTTCATCAACCATCAAGCTGGGAATGATTCGCACAATAATAAATCGCGCCATCCGTTCTCTAAACCAAGTTAACTTTGTATTGTCATTTCTTGGCATTAATGAAGGTATCATTGATTGTGACCATTCAAAGGAGTATTGCGGGCCTTCTGAATGGTTGTCTCGATAGAGTTGAACTTCGCCTAACTCAAATTTCAGTAAAGGCTGGTTATCATACCACAAACGCTCATACTCAACACGGCATTTATCCCGCTCGTGACCAATACCCAACTCATATTTGTAGCTGCCGCCATTACCTATAATTTCTAACTCGAAACGTTGAATTTGTGAAGTTTGCCAGCGCGTCAAATCCGCCGATTTGAAAATCCCCTCTACCTTACTGTCGCCGCTCACAAATGCCTGGATTTTCTGCAAAACTTCAAAAACAGTCGATTTACCCGCTCCGTTAGCACCTAGAAACAGATTTATCGAGTCAACAGCAAGTTCAAAATTTACCAGACAGCGAAAATTATCAATATATATCCGTTTCAGCATAAGATTTTTTTAGCAATTATTTGATATTGTACAAAAATTTAGCGATCGCATCCCCAAACCCACCAATAAGTACGCAAAGTGCCGTAAAATTATCCCACCATCCGCCATCTGCATACTGTTGACCCCATGCTTTGCGACTACTTAGTTTCCATCCTCACCGCCCGCGTCTACGATGTTGCTCAAGAATCACCCCTAGAGTACGCGCCAAATCTCTCGACGCGGCTGAATAATAAACTGCTGCTGAAGCGCGAGGACATGCAATCTGTCTTTTCCTTCAAGTTGCGGGGTGCGTACAACAAAATGGCAAACTTGCCCCCAGATTTGCTCGCACAAGGCGTTATTGCTGCCTCGGCGGGAAATCATGCCCAAGGTGTCGCCCTGGGCGCGCGTCAGCTTGGCACGCAAGCAATTATTGTTATGCCCGTAACTACTCCCCAAGTCAAAATAAATGCAGTTAAAGCACGGGGGGGAGAAGTTGTTTTGCATGGGGATACTTACGACGATGCTTATGCTTATGCACGTAAGTTGGAAGCCGAAAAAGGCTTGACTTTTATTCACCCGTTTGATGACCCCGATGTGATAGCTGGACAAGGCACAATTGGCATGGAAATTCTGCGACAATATCAGAAACCAATTCATGCAATTTTTGTGGCGATTGGCGGCGGCGGATTGATTTCTGGAATTGGGGCATACGTTAAAAGATTGCGTCCAGAAATCAAAATTATCGGTGTTGAACCTGTCGATGCCGATGCGATGTATCAATCGCTCAAAGCAGGTAAACGAGTGCGTTTATCTCAAGTTGGATTGTTTGCCGATGGGGTTGCAGTGCGAGAAGTCGGGGAAGAAACTTTCCGCTTGTGTCAGCAATATGTCGATGAAATTATTCGCGTTGATACTGACGATACTTGTGCGGCGATTAAAGATGTGTTTGAAGATACCCGCTCGATTGTAGAACCTGCGGGGGCGTTGGCGATCGCTGGTGCTAAAGCCTATGTCGAACGCGAACAAATTGAAGGACAAACATTAGTCGCCGTTGCTTGCGGTGCTAATATGAACTTCGATCGCTTGCGTTTTGTGGCAGAAAGGGCAGAATTAGGGGAACGCCGCGAAGCAATTTATGCGGTTACAATTCCCGAACAACCGGGAAGTTTGCGTCAGTTTTGCGATTGTTTGGGTAAACGCAACTTAACCGAATTTAGCTATCGGATTGCTGACGAAAAAGAGGCACATATTTTTATCGGCGTGCAAATTCAAAACCGCAACGATGCAACAAAATTAGCGCAAACTTTTGAAAGTTGCGGGTTCAAAACTCTAGATTTAACCGATGATGAATTAACAAAATTACACTTGCGGCACATGGTGGGCGGGCGATCTGCTCTCGCACATCACGAATTATTTTACCGCTTTGAATTTCCCGAACGTCCGGGTGCGTTGATGAAGTTTGTTGGTTCGATGAGTCCTAACTGGAATATTAGCGTATTTCACTATCGAAATAATGGCGCAGATTACGGGCGAATTGTGGTGGGGATACAAGTACCACCCGATGAAATGGAACAGTGGCAGGCATTTTTAGATACGTTGGGTTATCAGTATTGGGATGAGAGTAATAATCCGGCATATAAGCTGTTTTTGGCGTAGGGTTTTTGGAGTTGATAGCAATAGACTTCTTGCATAAATGCCCAGAAATAAATTTCTGGCTTAAAGCTAAAACCCGTTAAAACGGGTTGAAAATTTTTACCAGTCCGTTTCAACGGACAGTAGAGACGTTACATGTAACGTCTCTACATAGCCCGAAATTTATTTCAGGGCTGACGAGGCAAGAGATCTAACGATCGCTCTCTTCAAGATAGATGATTTGAGCGATCGCTTTTGAAAATGGTAAGTTGGTTTCAGATAGCGAGAATTAGGGATGGTGTAGGAGCGATCGCACTGAGGTTTTTGGTATAAACGACAGTCAGTTATGAACCTGGCGATCGCAATCTCCGAACTTCCTCTAAACTAAGTCCTGTAGTTTGACTAATCGTTTCATCATCGAGTCGATCTAGCAATTGTCTTGCAATCGCGATCGCTTTTGATCGCATTCCTTCTTCTCGTGCTTCTTGAGCAGCTTTGAGAATTGCTCCTTGTTGGTCGTAAATAAACATTTCTCGTCGTTCCAAATCTTCCAGTTCTTCCCTAGTTAAATTCGCTTGGTTGGCAATTTCAAACGCTCGATGAATTTCCGGAATGTTGTCTATTGTTGCTGGAACTTCAGTCAGCGATCGCGCATATTTGATAAAATAAATCCACTTATCAGTTAAGGTTTCCAGTTGATGCTCTTCTTTGGTGAATTTTGGCAATTCAACAAACACTAAGTCAATCTCGTTTTCCGGATATTTTAAGTTGGTGCTTTCTTCTTTGTAAACGAAGCGGGAAATCAGGCGATCGCTCTCTTCAAACATCTCAAAATCAGTTATGGTTAAAGCAATTACAGGTTTGAGCATTCGGTAACCTTCACCTGCTTGTAATTGAAAAGCATATGTTTTGGCTGCATTGTACAAAACCCTCTTGCCAAAAGACTGCACGTTTAACACCTGCATTTCAATGATTACCAGCGTACCATCCTTGAGTTTGGCTTTCACATCCAAATAAGTATCTTTCAACCCGATAATTCTTGGTGGCAGGTTAGGGTTAATAATTTCTAAGTCTTCGATTGTAGAATTCCCCTCATAAATCATGGCATTGAGAAAGCTAATCAGAATATCTTTGCTTTCTGAGGAACCAAAGATTTTTTTGAAGGCGTAATCGGTTTTAGGGTTAATGAACATCATATTTTACGCTCGCCTCAACGACAGGAAAGCCAATGCTTCCATTATAATACTATTCAGAAACCCGGTTTCTCAGAAGAAACCGGGTTTCTCCAAACCACTAGCAGCTCGATCTTCTCGCTCTGTAAACTTCGTACATCAGCAAGCTTCCCGCGACAGCAAGATTAAGAGAATCAGCCGTCCCTACCATCGGAATCCGCACTAAATCCTGACATAATTCTCGCTGTTGTTGCGTCAAACCTTGACGTTCTTCGCCTAAAAAAAGCAGCGTTGAATCGGGATAATTAAACTGATGCAAGTCGATATTTCCATCAGGAGAAGCACCGATGCAAGGACAGCGGTGGTGATGCAGAAAGCGCCGGAGTTCGCTTAAGTTTGTTCGCACAAATTTCTGACATAAAATTGCACTCATTGATGCTCGAATTACATCCGGATCGAAAGGATCTACCCTTCCTCCAATCAAGATAAATCCTGCACCGCCAACTGCTTCTGATGTGCGAATTAATGTGCCTAAATTTCCTGGCGATCGCACATTTTCCAACACTACCCAGCACAAACCCATTTGGGGCGAGATATCTGGTAATTTAAACCAAGGTTGATGCGCGATCGCTCCCACACCAGAAGCCCTTTCTGTGCGCGATATCCGCCGAAACTGTTCGGGTGTAAGATTGATGCAACGCACACCAGAACGACGCGCATTGCGGACTAATTTGCGTGCCAGCGGTGCTGTGAGCAACTTCTCGCTGAATAGGATTGTCGAAATATCAAACCGGTTATCGATTGCCTGTACGAAGTTTCGCACACCTTCGATATAAAACAACCCACAGGCATCGCGGTAAGCGCGGTTATTTTGAAGCCTTTCTACTTCGGCTAGTGCCGCTTCAACTTCTAGCCGAATATGGCTGGATTCCTTAACACCAGCCATCCTCCTTGCAAGCCATTTTGCTCGCTACAAACAACCTTTGAAATACCATAATTTTTGGTGGCAGTAACTTCGATCGAGTTAATGATATCAATTTAATCATAACATGGAACAGGCAAGGATTTGCATAAATACATATTTCTGTAAAAAACCCGGTTTGGCAGAGTAAAACAACGGTTTTTGGGATGCGATCGCCGATTCTAGAAACCTCCAGAAACCGGGTTTTTTAGAAAAACCCGGTTTCTTTTATTCTCTTAAAAGAACTCATCTAAATTTATAAACATTTGTTCGTATAAATCTTCGAGAATTTCTTCCTGTGTCCGGTTCAACACTGGTGGCCCTTGCATAAATTCTTGAATCGATATTTTTTGCTGTTGAAAATCTCGGACAAAGTCGCGGATTTGCGAAACTACGTGTATTTGATGCTCCATTTCATCTACTATCTGTTCTATTGGTTCAATTCCTTGTTTTTTGACTTTTTTGCAATCCGAAACCATTGCCCCTTCAGGAGTCTTTTTCACCTGTCGCAGTTCCCGTTTTAAATCTTCATATTGTTTTTTTAGTAATTCATTCTGTTGCTCGATTAAGTTACATTTTCGCGTCACCTCATCTTCACTATTGTTATCAATTGCTTCTCCCGCTTGATGTTGCTTTTCTATTTCTAACAGTCGCGCTAAATCTCCTTCTTGGTAAGCTTTGTTAATTTCTTTCATGATTTCTGTATGGCGCATCTGGGTTTCCGGATCTGTCACCATGTCGGGATGAAAGATTTCTGCTAATCGCAAAAATGTCTGGCGAATCTTTCTCGATTGATCGCTTTTGGTAGCAGAACCATTTTCTAATTCACGTTGTGCTTGTTGCTGCTGTCTGTGTTCGTGAGGAGGAGTCGAATCATCAGTTTCAAAAAGTTCGTCGAGTTCTGTATCTTCCGGTTCCTCATCCAGTTTGGGGCTGATAATTCCGCCGTACTGAAGACTTTTGTAAAGGCTTTCTACCTTTTTGCGATTTTTCTTGCTTAATTTGCTGTTGCTTAGAATATCCTGGAATAAAGCATGGATTTCTTGGTCGAGTTTGGTCATTTTTTGGAAATTGGGGGTGGCGCGATGAAAGATTTCTGTAGCCAGACTTCGCATCTGTTCCACAAAGTTCTTCAACTCGGTTCTTTTCCGCTTAATCTTTTTCAGTAAGCTTTGATGTTCTTTTTCTAAAGCTGCAAGGCGGATATGCAGATCCGACAGCGCCAGGGTTTTAGTGGGCGGCGTGGCGGGGGATGGAGTTGTAGCTTTTTTAGGCATGGTAAAGGTAAGGTTAAATTACTCAATCGAATTTTGTAACCCAAAACGGTTACAATCAAGTCCAATACCCATGAAAATATCGCTCAGGAGTATCCAACCGTGCGAACCTTACTAATATATCCCGTTTTTCCCCCAACGTTTTGGTCTTATAACAAAATTCTAGAATTAGTTGATCGCCAAGTCTTGTTACCGCCTTTAGGGTTAATTACAGTGGCGGCTATCTTACCGCAAACCTGGGAATTTAAACTCGTAGATCGCAATATTCGCCCCGCAACGGAAGCAGAATGGGAATGGGCAGATCTTGTCATTCTCTCAGCAATGATCGTCCAAAAACAAGATTTAATAGACCAAATTAAAGAAGCAAAACGACGCAATAAATTAGTAGCCGTCGGCGGCCCATATCCGACTTCTGTTCCTGAAGAAGTTGAAAGCGCAGGAGCAGATTTTCTCATTTTAGATGAAGGCGAAATTACCCTGCCTATGTTTGTCGAAGCATTAGAAAAAGGAGAAAAAAGCGGGGTTTTTCGCACTGCTGAAAAACCCGATGTGACTGAAACGCCGGTTCCTCGTTACGATTTGTTGGAATTGGATGCTTATGACTCAATGTCGGTTCAATTCTCGCGGGGTTGTCCGTTTCAATGTGAATTTTGTGACATCATTGTTCTCTATGGTCGCAAACCTAGAACTAAAGCCCCTGCCCAGCTTCTTAAAGAATTAGACTGCCTTTACGAATTAGGATGGCGGCGGGGCATTTTCATGGTTGATGACAATTTTATCGGCAATAAGCGCAATGTTAAGTTGTTGTTAAAAGAGTTAAAAATTTGGCAAGCCGAACACCGATATCCTTTCCAGTTTAATACTGAAGCATCGGTAGATCTAGCCGCAGATACCGAGTTAATGGACTTGATGGTTGCCTGTAATTTTAATGCGGTATTTTTGGGAATTGAAACTCCCGATGAAGAAAGTTTGCAACTAACCAAAAAATTCCAAAATACCCGCAGTTCCCTAGCTGAAGCTGTCGATAAAATTATTCAAGCTGGCTTGCGCCCAATGGCAGGATTTATCATTGGCTTTGATGGAGAGAAACAAGAAGCTAGTTCGCGCATTATTCGATTTGTGGAACAAGCTGCAATTCCTACAGCCATGTTTGGAATGCTGCAAGCTTTACCGAATACTGCCCTCTGGCATCGTTTAGAAAAAGAGGGAAGATTGCGAGTCAATGGCAAACAAGATATCAATCAAAGTACTTTAATGAACTTTGTACCGACTCGTCCGATTGAAGATATTGCCCAGGAATACATCGAAGCATTTTGGACATTATACGATCCCGAAATTTTCCTCGATCGGACTTATCGCTGTTTTCTCAAGTTAGGCGCACCTCAATGCAAAACTCCCTTTAAATTGCCAAGCTGGATCGATTTGCGTGCTTTAAGCATTATCATTTGGCGACAGGGCTTTAAACGCAACACCAGATGGAAATTCTGGCATCACTTGTTCGGTATTTTGCGGCATAATCCGGCGGTATGGGAACATTATTTAACTGTTTGCGCTCACAACGAACATTTTCTGGAATATCGTCAAATTGTCCGCGATGAAATCGAAAAACAATTAGCGGAATTTCAACGTCAGGAGGTTTTAGTTAGCTCAATCTAAAAAAGGCTGAGAGTCAGAGGATGAATTTTCCCTGGCTGATGTGAGACGCCCGTTATAAAATAGACAAAACTATTAACAAATATGGGGTCTAAATGCAAAAGCTCCAATTTAACCTGACTCTAGATGAAACTAAGTTAATTCTGGAAGCACTGGGTGAGATGCCATTTGTACGAGTTCACCAGTTGATTGCCAAGATGCAGCAACAGGCTGAAACCCAATCGCAAACCACACAAGACACTAACTCAGCGGATAATGTATTATTTTCTGGGATAGACACCGCTACATTTGGTAGTAGCGTTATAAGTAGCAATCTGATTGTAAATGGAGAAACTAACCTTAAGGGCAAACTTTCTGTCACAGACAATGCCACCTTTACAGCTAAAGTTGGCATCGGTACGAAAGAACCTACAGAAAAGTTGGAAGTAAATGGCAAAATAAAAGCATCAGAAATAGAAGCGTTCAAAGTAAAAGCTACTGCTATATCAACTCATCAAAGCGGTGGTAAGTTTTAGTAAAAATTTATCGACCATATCAGTATAAAAATCTCATTCAGGTATCCGAAAATGGTACGCTTAAAACTCTGGCAATGGCTGATCTTAGCACTCCCAATCGCAACTATCATCGGTTTCTTGCTGGTCGCGGCGGGAATGCAAATCCACGAATGGCGGATTAATTGGATTTGGGCAATTTTCACTCTTGTATTCGTGGGCTGGCGTTGGCTGCTGGTACGATGGACTCAACCCGCCGTAGCTCAGATAGAAGCGGTAATGGCAGAGGTGAATAAAGAACTCGAATCCACCACAAAAGATACAATACTGCCAACGGGAACCGATACCACAACTCAAGCAGAAGCGGCATTACAACAAATCCTGATAACAGCACAAAACGATCGCCCGATTTGGGAAGATTGGCAAACCTTTTGGCAGCGATGCACCGAACTTGCCAGCGCGATCGCACAGATCTATCATCCAGAACAAAAATATCCCCTCCTCAACATCTATGTCCCCCAAGCTTACGGGTTAATTCGCGGTACTGTAGATGACATGGATCGGTGGATGCAACAACTATCCCCCGCACTCAATCAAGTTACCGTTGCACAAGCTTTCCAAGCATACGAAATCTACCGCAAATTAGAACCCTCAGCGCGTAAATTTATGCGCGCCTGGGGTTTTGCACAATGGATCTTAAATCCGTTCGCGGCAGTTGCACAAAAGGCTTCTCAGCGCTTCAGTAACCAAGCAAATCAACAATTGCTGGTAAATTTGAGCCAACTCTTGCGCGAAGCAGCTTTGCGGAACTTGTGGCGTCAAGCGATCGCACTCTACGGCGGTACTACCCTCCCCGCTACCTTCTCCTCCCTCGCACCCACCCTACCCAAAGCTCAAACTCAAACGCTACAAGAAATTTTAGCCTCTGCCCAACCCGCCGAAGTAGTCGTGCAAAAACCCGTTAATATTCTCCTAGTAGGCCGCACCGGCGCTGGCAAAAGCAGCTTAATTAACACCTTGTTTCAGTCAGAACTTGCGGAAGTTGATGTATTACCTAGCACAACCTCAATTCAGTCCTATCACTGGGAAAACTCAACTGGTGAAACCCTAACGCTTTGGGATACACCAGGATACGAACAAGTCAAGCGCGAAGATTTGCGAGATTTAGTGCTGGATTATACAAGGAATGCCGATTTACTGCTGCTGGTTAATCCGGCTTTAGATCCGGCGCTGCAAATGGATGTAGACTTTCTCAAAGATATCAAAGCCGAAGTAGCGGATTTGCCCGCGATCGCAGTCGTGACGCAAGTAGATAAACTGCGTCCGATCCGCGAATGGCAACCGCCCTACGATTGGGAATGGGGCGAAAAACCAAAAGAAATATCGATTCGGGAAGCAACTGAATATCGCGCCAAATTGCTAGGTGATTATTGTGACAATGTTTTACCAGTAGTAACCCAGGATAGCAAAACGGGTCGAACAGCGTGGAATGCAGATGAATTATCTTTGGCATTGATCGAAGCGATCGCGCCCGCCGTACAGTTGAGACTGGCTCGCTTTTTGCGCGATTTAGAAACACGTAGCATCGCCGCAGCTAAAATTATCGATCGCTACAGTTTCCAGATGGCAACGACGCAAGGATTGACGGCATTGTTGAAAAGTCCCGTACTTCAGTTTATCTCCACCATCTCCACCGGATCGCCTAACCTTGCCTACGTACTAGCCCAGAAAATACCAGTCGAACAATTGCCAGTTGTGATTGGTAAACTTCAGATGGCCTACGAACTGTTTTCCCTATTTAATGCGGATGATAAACCGATTAATTTTGACTTGCTAGCGCTGTGGCCTTTCTTGCTCGATAATTCTACCTCACCAGAACGGGAAGCCAAAGCATTAGGTTATGCTCTGGTAGAATATTGGACTCGCAATTTAACCGTCGAACAGCTGCAACAACGATTTGAATATTATCTCAACCAGGTATAACAAAAAAGGCGAGGTAGGGAAAATACAGCGGATTGCAAGTGAGTGAGGAAAAGCCTTAAGGCTTTGTTTGTATAGCGGCAGCGTTAACGCTGCCCGCACACAGCTGTTGGTGTACCTCATACGACCGCAATCCGCTATATTATTTCCCAATCGTTCCTCTGGGGTGGGAGAAAAAACCCTTGCTCTGGGGTTCGTTAAAAAAATCTAGATATTGTTTAGCTCTCAACCGAATAAATCTAAAATCTAAAATCTAAAATCTCAAATTCTTTGATGTTATCCCCTCGTACAATTTCTTCCCTTTACACCGATGGCGCTTGCACCGGCAACCCTGGCCCTGGTGGGTGGGGCGTCGTGGTATATTTTATCGATGGATCGGTGTACGAAATGGGTGGCGGTGAAGCCCAAACCACCAATAACCGTATGGAAATGGTTGCAGCGATCGCCGCCTTAAAACTCCTAGCCACCACCGCGCAAAACGAGCCTGTGACACTTTATACCGATAGCGAATACCTGAAAAAAGGCATCACGCAATGGGTAAAAGGTTGGAAAAAGAAAGGCTGGAAAACCTCCACCGGAAACCCAGTCCTCAACCAAGACCTGTGGGAAACCTTGGATCAACTCAATTGCCGTAAAGTAAACTGGGAACATGTCCGGGGTCATGCTGGCAACGAAGGGAACGAAAGATGCGATGCGATCGCCCGCGCTTTCGCCTTGGGAAAAACCCCTGAACTCATACAGTCACCCATATCTAACTTATTGCCAACGGCAACAGCAGAACACCCAGATCGTCCCAAAACGATACAATCCAGTGGAGTACCCTCTAATCTGCCCAACTCGGATTTGGCTATGAACGACTCAACCAGTCTCTCACCCGCAGAAACCGCTGGGCAAATATCCGGCGAGGTAAGAGTTTCCCAACTCCGCAATCTTGTAGAAACACTCCGCATCGCCGATGAAATCTCTAATAAAGGCTACCTGATTACCAGTTCCGAATTAGCCGACTTAATGGATATTCACACCAGCGCCGTCACCAGTCGCGGCGACAATTGGGTGTGGCGCAACTGGGTAGTATCCCGCGTGCGACGCGAAGGTAACCAAATTCTCTGGCAATTGGAACGAGTAGATTAATCTAATTGCTAATTGCTAATTGCTAATTGCTAATTGCTAATGGTAAAGCCGTTAAATATTCCCATGAGCAATTAGTCATTAGCTACGACCAGTTTTAGCTACTATTTCTATCAGCCATCAGCAATTATATGATGTCCGGCAAATCACAATTAATAAAAATGGCTGAAACCATTGATTTTACAGCATTGCAATTATGGGTGATTGCGACGACATCATATTAGCCATGAGCAATTAGCAATTAGCCATTAGCCATTTTACCCACTAATCACTTTAATTAAATTTGGCAAAGGAGTCCTATATTTCAGAAAATAGAGAATCTCCCGCAAACTTTGCAAATTTTCAGGTGGGTTCAAAAGCAAGGAATCGGCGCTAATAATTTCTTGCCAATTTAACGGTTGTGGTTTTTCTGGCAATACCGGCGCCATCACTTGGAGAAACTCATGGGCGACGATACCGTAACCTGTCGTAGTGGGATGGATGGCATCGAGGCTGAAAAGTCCACCCTGATACTTTTCCTCTGGATTAGTTTTATCTGGATATAACCTCACATAGCGCGTATCCAAAATCGGTTTGCCATCAGATGTAAATCGATCTTTCGTAGCAGAATGGGATTTAAGCGCTGCCACTAATTCAGATGGAAACTCGTAACCAGGATGCCCTTTCTGACGACGGTACGCTAGTCGATTGAGGAGGTTACATATATCTACTACGTGCCAGCCGCGTTTATTTGCCTCTAGTTTAATTGCTTCATTGTACTCGTTAATTGCCGCATCGATTGTACGAGCTTGCTCGCGAGTTAAATGGGGATATTTATCGGGGGCGCTAGCAAACTCCTCATCCCAAATCCAGAAGTGAGTGTAATATTCGTAATAGCCATCCTCGCTGAGTTCTTGACCGCAAGCAGCACCCGGAGAAATGCCGCGACTTACCGGCGGAATCGTGACGTGAGGGATAGTAGCGATGAAGACATTTTTGGCAGCGATCGCATCAATTTTATCGGCAATCTGCCACAGCAGCGTTTTGAAATGGGAAGGTAACCAAAGATTGCAACTACGCTGATGGGGAAGACGTTCTAAATCCGCCGCTTCCGACCACTTAATCTTTAAATTCGTCACCGTACTCAAACAATTATTTGACCCCAACCAAAAGATCAAATTTTCAATTCCACCCTGGGTTTTAGCAATTTCTGCTGCTGCACTCAACTGGGATAAACATTCGTACTGTACATCAAAACTGGGATTCAAAGTCCGCCTCGCCGTGCGGTACATTGCAAACTCAGGGATTTGATTGACTGTATTATCTTTTGGAGCTGGAATAAATCGACGACAAGTTGCTTCAGTCAGCATCTCGCAGTCACCCAACGCAAAACCCCAAACCGCCAAATTGTGATGCAAAGCCCCAGTTTGCGTAGGTTGAGTTCCCTCGCCTCTTTCCCAATAATTTTCTACCCGATTTAAAAGTCCTTGCGTCGCCAGAAAAGCCGAAATTGAATCAGAAGCGCCGATTTTTGCGCCGAATTTTTCCGCCAGCATGTAAAACAGAGTTTCTAAGTTGACGGGTAAACCACCTTCACCTGTAAAGTCAGGAACTTTAAAGTCAGTTTCTCCCAGACACCTTGCGATCGTTGCTGGATAAGAAAGATGCGTTTGGGAAATACTCCCGCTTTTGAACCCTTGAGTCAGACTATCTCCAATTGCAACAAGTTTGGCTGGCATGGGGCTAAATCCTTTTTTACAGTACTGAAGCATCTGTTATCGGGATTTACGCATTTTCGCCTGTCAGATGCCCAACCCGTATGAGTGGTGTCACCCTGCTTTTTGCACCAAACTCAACACGAGGAAACCGGGTTTCTATCAAAACGCAGAAACTCGGTTTTTGAGATTTGAGAGAGCGATCGCACACCAGCGCGTTATCATGCAAACAGGAGATAATGGTGCGATTCAATGACACAAGTTGTCTCAAAAGAAAATCTCGATCAACGAGTGGTACTCAACGGCACCTGGGAGCAGTTTAAGTTAATTCAGAAGGCTGTAGAAGATTCGCCCGGAGTGAAGCTGTCTTTTTTTGCAGGTACGATTGAGATTCTTAAGCCGGGATTCCAGCACGAAAATTTTTCTGAAATCGTTGGCTATCTAGTAACAACTTTTCTGCTGATGCAAGGTATCAGGTTTTACCCTTCTGGTTCAATGACGCAAGAGAAAACAGGAGAAGCTTCAACCCAAGCAGATAAATGGTTTTGTTTGGGCGAACCTAAATCGATTCCCGATCTATCAATAGAGGTAGTTTATACCAGTGGCGGACTGAGCAAGTTGCCAAAATATCGGAATCTAGGCGTCCCAGAAGTGTGGTTTTGGGAAGATGGCAGGTTGCGGCTGTATCATCTGCGCGAAGATGGGTATGAAGAAGTAATTCAAAGTAAACTTTCAGGACTGGAAACGCTGAATATTGAGCTTCTCAAACGCTGCATTTTGATCGGTGAGACTAATTTTGCTGAAGCGGTGAAGGTTTTTCAGCAGGGAATCTCAACTGTTGGCGAATGAAATAAAACAGTAGTTTGTTGGATGCGTTAACCCGTTTTCTTGCCCAGAGCGAGCGCTTGGGAAAATAATCTGTTAACGGGTTTTAGTTCTGGGTGAAAGTGAGCGATCGCACCGGAGAAGCTGTGCAACAAAACAAAACTTGCCCAGCAACGCCGCTGCTGAGCAAGTCGAAAATGGCAAACAGCTACTCTAAATGCTTGTCAATTAAAGCGATCAGCTTAGCGATCGCCTCTTGCTCTTGCAACAACAGTTCCTTAAGCTGGCGCATCTGTTCGGTGTTCGGCGGACGATGCACCAAATCGTCAACAAACTCCAATATGGGCGATTTTAGCCTGCGGCTATTAGCGCTTTCGGTGTTGAGTTTATCCCAGTACTCTTTGGTAGCCTCTAACCTTACCCGCATCAGCTGGGTTTTCTCTTGTAGAAGCTGGGTTTTCTCTTGCGAGAGCCTGGTTTTCTCTTGCACCTGCAAGGTTCTTGCCAAACGCCTTTCGGTGCGCTCCTTAAGTGTTAGACATTCTTTTCCAGTCATTTTCATCCCCGTAAATATCTCTTACTTGCTGCTCTAATTCTGTTACCCGTTCGGTCAGCCTCCCGACTTGATCTTCAGTAACATCAGTCTTGTTCTCTAGAACGCTAGCTCTATCTTCCCAACTATCGGCTCTGTTCTCCAAAGAATCGGTTCTGCCCTCAAGGTTCTCGATAGACAGGTCTAAAGCTTCGACGAATTCTTCTAATTCTGTTATCCGGTCGGGTTGGGGCGTGTCGCCATTAGGCCCATTGCCGTTAGTCACGGTCATTCCCTCACTGATTTATGGAAGAAACTGGCGATCGCTGCGATATATGAAGCGATCGCCAGCGTTGCTACAAAGTTGTTACCGAGTCTTAACCCAATTAGTTAGTTCGACCCAGCGGGATTCGCTTAGTGACGATGCTCATGTATTCCCCATCTACATTGGGGACAGGCATGATGAAGCTCCACTCAGTGACCTGAGCGAAGTTGAGCGTGTACAGCCAGCGAATTGTGTAGGTAACGCCATACGGTGAGCCATAAATCACCACCTTCACAACTTCGTAGCCATCAGAGTTAGCTGGCAAGCTGTCCATACCAGGAATGATTAACGGCAAAGTGTCGCCCCCTCCAGGCACAAAACCCAGAGTTTGCGAATAGAAGAATTTTGGCGGGAAACTTAATGTCATTCCCCACCCGGTACCAAAATTTGTCATGATAGTCCGAGCCTCCTACTGTCTTTAGGGGGTTAAAGTCGCGTAGGGGATGTGTCAGATCCTCTGCGCGGCGTTATTAGTTGTGCATAGTAGCACTAAATCAAAAAAAAAGCGATCGCCACTTCGATCCCTCAACAATTTGTATATAACCGCTTGAGCCTGGGATTCCAAAGCGATCGCTTAACGCTTGGACAATTACTTCCGTCATCGTTATCCCCTGTGGCAAGCTGTCCATACCAGGAATGACCGACGGCAAAGCGTCGCCCCCTCCAGGCACAAAACCCAGAGTTTGCGAATAAGCCAATTTTGGCGGCAAACTTAATGTCGTTCCCCACCGAATACCAAAATTTGTCATGATAGTCCGAGCCTCCTACGGTGTTTAGGGGGTTAAGTCGCGTAGGGGATGAGTCAGATCCTCTGCGCGGCGTGATTAGTTGTAGACTTAACAATAGCATTATATTTGTAAAAAATACAGCAGATTTACAGGAAATGGCGAAAGTAGAGGCAACAGTACCCGATCCTTTGCGAGAGCTTTTGGAAGAACTAGCAGCAGACACAGGTCAGACGCTATCGGCTCTGATTGCAGACTGCCTAGAAATTGGCGCTAACAAGAAGGTCGAGGATCGAAATAATGTTTACGCATGGCGCAAGGCGAAGGCCGAATGGGGCGAGCGGCAGGAATAAGGAAACTGGTAAGGTATCAAGACCAGGAATAACCGAGGGCAAAGTTTCGCCACCCCCAGGCACGAAGTCCACAGTTTGTGCGTAAACCATTTGTGGCGGGAAACTTAGTACCGTTCCCCACCCGAAGCCAAAGTTTGTCATGATCAATTTGCCCTCCTAGAGGCTTGTCTGTAGGAGCGGAAGTCGTCGCGCTTGGAATCTGCGAAATCCCAAGCGCGGCGCATATTTCACCTTTATATCATACAATGGTACAAAGGTGGAACAAAATCGGACTAAAAATGGCAAAAAAAAGAGATGAGAGGCTTAGACTTGCGCCCCTTGGTGAATACTATGAAGATGCACTAAAGATCGAGGCTGCTATAAAGAACCGCACCACTGCGGCAGAGGCAGCAAGCTTGCTCTGTGCCAAGCTTCAGGAGAGAAAGGCGAATAGGGCAGAAATGGTGCAATATCTTGCCAACAAACGCGGCATATCTGAGAAAGAAATGTGGGTACAACTTCTCAACGGTGAGGGTGATATATCTGAAGAAGAATCAAGCCTTTATTCGCAGGGGATAGATCAGTAATAGTTTGTAGGGTGCGTTAACGAAGTGTAACGCACCTTTAATTGTGTAAAAGTCGCTGAAAAAAACTAAAGCCAATATCAACCCGAAAATCAAAAATTTACGCATGGTGATTTCCCATGATTTCACGGAGGAGTGGGAGCAGTTTTTGGATGGGTTCCGGCATAGTAAACAAGCACTTTTCTTCATCAGGTACATAAAATACTCGGTCAGAGCTTGTTACCTCGTATTCCCAAGCGCCCGAATAGCGTTTGCCTTTCAAAGGAAAAACTCGCTTGGGCTTTCTCACCATAGGGGCAGTAGATAAATCCTGATAGCAGCGGCGAGCATTTGCTGGAGCGCGCAACAGCAAGGCTTCCCAATCCCTGTTAACTCGTCGATTTCTTGCTACCACTAGCCAAGAAGATACAGGTAATTGTGTTGCTTGTTCTGCAAAGTTGTCCAGAGTATCAAGCGCAGCCGGTGGTGCTGTCAATTGTTCTTCTGGTGGCACTACCAGATCGGAAGAAATAGGTGCTGATATGGTTTGATCTTGGGAGCCAATAGTATCGAGTGATATCTGTTGTTCTTCTTGTTGCCCTACACTCTCATTTTCATTTTGATCTGCTCCAGACGAATAGGTCATAGTTAAGCCAATTCGGTAGTGCTTTCAGTTATTGGTTGAGTCAGTGTCAAAGACTTTTAACCATCCATAGGGATGCGATGAATCAATCTCTTCTCCCAAACGCAATCGATAGGCAACATCGATGGTTTCAAACACAACTTGACCGATCGTAGCTGCCTTGACCATATCAGTCATGCGATCGCGACGCAACAAGGCAAAGTGTTGCTCAGATCGAGTTATAGTTACAGGACGCTCCCATGCTAAATCTAAAACTCGTCCTGGTTGCCGATTTAATTCTGTCGCGGTGATTAGTTCATCACCATAAACACTACCTGACGCTCCCATAAGCATAGTCCAACTCTGATGAGGCAAATCAGTCTATATACGTATTATTATACGTATAAGCCCGATAAAAGTAATAATTAATAACTACGCCCGCGCCACTGGGTAGGCTTTTTCAGAGAAGATAGCAATATTCTGATAAATGCTAAGGGATCTGCTAGGGGAGAAAGATAAAAGGTCAAAGGTAAAGCTAAAAAGTGAGGAGACTTGTTGTTTTTTCCTTGATAAGATGGCGCGATCGCAAACAGCAACCCCACCCTAATCACCACCAAAAATAAGTTTAACGCCAATAACAGAAGCACAAAAGTAGGGGCAGTGCCCCCAAAAGTAGGGGCAGTGCCCCCGTGCCTGCCCCAGGTGCAGGTGAGCAGAGGAGAAACTAATAAAATTGGTAAGGGTAATCCTTGCACAGATAACAACAACCATAAATCGCTCCAAACTTGGGCGGGAGAAGCAGCATCTTTCAGATCTAAACTGCGCCCCCATTCTTTCCAAGTTTCGGCTGCACCTTCGTACATCCTGACTTTTAATACCTTCGCCCCATCCAAAAACCCGACTTTATAACCTGCGGCGGCAATATTCCGCGCCAAGGTGACATCGTCGCAAAACGAACTTCTGGCGCTAGTGTATCCACCTACGGCTGCCAACACCGACCGACGGCACAAAAAGCACTGACCGTTTGCCATCACACGTTCTGGCGTATCGGAATTTACCCCAGCGGAGTCGAACCTATACAACAGCGTCATCAAGAGTGCCGGTTGTAACCACCACTCGCCTCGGTATTTGAGGATAAATTGAGGCGAGAGGGAAACCAGATCGTATCCTTCCGCTTGGGCTGTTTTTACTAAAGCGGCGACTAACCCAGGACGAGGTTGAGTATCAGCGTCGATACCTAAAATCCATTCGCTGTTGTCGCTACTGTGCAAAAAACCTGTATGCAATGCCCAAGGGCGTCCTACCCATCCGGGCGGTAAAGGTTCATCTGTAATCGGGCGAAAGCGCGGATCTTTTTCTGCGGCGGCTTTCACCAAATCGAGAGTACCATCAGACGAGCGACTGTCTACAACAATAATTTCCCGTACTTCATAGCTTTGGCTGCTTAATCCTTCTAAACAAGGACGGATGCGCTTTGCTTCGTTTAAAGTCGGAACGATCGCACTGACGGTACCTAACTGATCCGGCGTGGCGGTACAAGGTTCAATCGGTGGACGGCGCGACGGCCCTTTGAGCAGTCGCGAAAGTAAAATAGCTGTTGCTGGGGCTTGTATTAATAGCAACCCCAGCGCGATCGCACCCTGTACAGTCAACCAATCCAAATTTACTTAACTCCGACTTTTACAGCAGCTATGGGGATTTCGGTGTTGATGGTAGCAGATTTTGACGCCGCTACTGGTGCTGCTGCGGGTTGCGCGATCGCATACAGCGCGATCGCTGGTAAAACGCCGGTCAACAAGCCCAACACCACGGGTAATCCAAACCCAGAAGCTAAGCTTAACACGGCTGCGTAAGCGTAGTTACTCAAATAAATAATTAACGGCAAACCGAGTTGATTTCGCGTTAAAGGTTGAGGGGTTTCTTGCTGTACCAAGACGGGCTTACGAGTCCAGACGATCGCTGCTACGGTCATAAATAGAGCGCTAGTGCCAAACCAACCGGCATAATTTTGGTAAGGCGTGCCAAAGAAAGCGCCTGCTTTATCCCAGTACCAAAACGGCACCGATGTTTGACTCATGGCGGGTTCTAGGGCAAAATCCCAAGAAGTGAAGAGGATAGCACCGATAGCGATCGCGCCTACCCAACGTACCCAAGACGGCTTTTGATCCAGCTTCAGCGCCACGCGGGCGATTAAATACGAAGCCAACCCCATATAAAACCAGGAAATCGGGATGGTAAACGGCACTAACCCGGCAATTTTATATCCCAACCCATTCAGGTAATGATAGTCACCAAAGGGGAACCCCGTACCCGTACCAAGCAATTCGCTGCTTAAAGATATGCATACCGCTGGCAGCATAAAAGTTAACCAGTGCCAAGCCCCCAAGGTACGGTAGGCAAAAATGGCTACCGCGATCGCGCCTAGAATGATATTTACCACGCCGCCCCCAGCCATACTCCACTGGAAGACGTTTTGCCCAAACGCGGGTAAATTCACTATCACTTCCGGATGGGGTAAAACCAGTAACAACCCCGCCCATCCAAAAACCATTGTGGCGATATGTCCAATCAGACAGAAGCCCTCAACCTTAATCAGTTGCTTCATACGATCTCCAAGACGTAGGTGACGCTTGCAAGGCGCTTCTTAATAGTTTACAAATGTTTAACAAAATTTATCTTAATTTGGGTAGCTGATGAACAAGATGGTATGCGATCGCGCCGCCACTCCTCCTGGCTAGCAACTAAAATTGATCCCACTCCAGAAAAAGGCACAAGCAACCCAGACATGCTAACCCTCAAAAAACTGCCTAAACAATCTTTGATACTACTGTTGGTGACTTACACTGCCTTAGGGTGGATCTTAGCCGCCTCCAAGTCGCCCTGGTATATCATACTGTTGGCAGCCGCGTTAGTATTGCTGCTAGCGGAAACCTTAGCCGCCCCTTTTTCCAATATCCGCAAGATAGTTCTCCGCACTCTCAGCTCGGATATTAATGCTTTTATTATCGTGCTAGTGGTATCTTTTCTTGCCGCTGCGATCGTGATCTGGATTGATATTGTCACCCGCGTCTTGGTTTTAGTCTCAGCCGGATTGCTAGCCAGACTAGACCTTTATCGAGCCGGACTTGGTCAATGGCAAGCTTTTTGGATTTTAACCGTTATTTCCCTAATTGGCTTCGCCTTGGGCTGGACAGTACAGAATTACCTTTATCCAGATGCCATATTATATGATGTCCGCTAGCTTAGGTTGTGTATAATTTTTGATGCTGTAGGGGCGGGTTTTACCTAAAGAAACCGGGTTTCTATCGATTAATTTTCGACTTGGAAACTATAGATATACTAAGAAACCCGGTTTCTGCCAGCGAGAAATTTTTTAAACCCGCCCCGGCTCAACTACCGATTCTACCAGGCATGATATTACCAGTGCAGTAGCCTACACCCCAAACCTATAGACACTAGATAAATCGTCACAAGAGATGTATCGAGCAACACTTAAGTCAGAGGAAACTAATAATTAGCGTTTAACTGTCCCTTTGCCCCACAGCGTTGAAGCCGTGGGGCGATTTTGTTTTAAACAAGACAAGAAACCGGGTTTTTTAGCAAAACCCGGTTTCTTGTAAAATTGATCGGTAAAGCTGCCTGTCACACTTAAAGCAACCGCCAAGGCAAGGACGGTCTTAATTCTTCAAACCCTAGCCCCTAGCCCCTAGTCCCTAGCACCTCCCTAGAAATCCTTACAGCACGCGGAAAATAAAGGGGTAGCGGTAAGCATCTTCGCTCTTGTTTAAACAGTGGAGAATCGCCAAAATTGGCAGCACTATGTTGACAACCTGCAAAATCGCCAGCAGCAGGAAACCAATTAACACCCAAGTCAGAATGCCAAAGATAATGCCGTACAGCCAAACGTTTAAGTGGAAGTTAAGCGCTTCTTTAGCATTTTCCTTTACCACTGGGTCTTCAGATACGAGCAAAATCACCAGTGGAATGCCGATAGACACCCCCAACAGGCTAAAAAAGATCGATCCGTGACACAATGCCGATAAAAGCTTCCGTTTGTCCGCGTCGTACATATAACCTCTTCCTTAATGCAGTCTGGTTTATTCTTTCGATCCGAAGCTACCACATTCGCTCGACAGCTCGGTGGAGGAGATTTCCGTACCCTCAAGGGGGGTAGGATGGATCAGTCGTTATCCTAGTATTGTGATGGCGCTCCCGTTGCTCAATTTTTCCCACTCAATTTTTGCATGACTACGGAACTTCAGACCGAAATCGAAACTGCTGTTGAACGTCGCCGCAACTTTGCGATTATCTCCCACCCCGACGCGGGTAAGACGACGCTGACCGAAAAACTGCTACTCTACGGGGGCGCGATTCACGAAGCTGGTGCAGTTAAGGCGAGGCGCGCCCAGCGCAAGGCAACTTCTGACTGGATGGAAATGGAACAACAACGGGGGATTTCGATTACCTCGACGGTATTGCAGTTTGAGTATGACGATTGTCAGATTAACTTGCTCGATACCCCCGGACACCAAGATTTTAGCGAAGACACCTATCGAACTTTAGCGGCTGCCGATAATGCGGTAATGTTGATCGATGCGGCTAAAGGGTTGGAACCCCAAACTCGCAAACTGTTTGAAGTCTGCCGGATGAGGAAACTACCCATTTTTACCTTTGTGAATAAAATGGATCGTCCGGGGCGGGAACCGTTGGAGTTACTCGACGAGATTGAGAAAGAATTGGGCTTGCAGACTTATGCGGTAAACTGGCCTGTGGGAATGGGCGATCGCTTCAAAGGCGTTTTCGATCGACACCAACGCCAAATTCACCTATTTGAACGCACAGCCCACGGTAGCCGCGAAGCCAAAGATACAACAGTAGATCTAGGAAATCCCCAGATTGAACAGCTGCTAGAGCAAGATTTATACTACCAACTGAAAGAAGATTTAGAAGTTTTGGAAGGATTGGGACCAGAACTCGATATCGAAAGAGTACACGAAGGTGAATTAACGCCAGTATTTTTCGGTAGCGCCATGACTAACTTTGGCGTCCAGTTATTTTTAGACGCTTTTCTCCAACTCGCCGCTAAACCCGGTTCTCGCAATTCATCAGCCGGGGAAATTCCGCCGACGAATCCAGATTTTTCCGGATTTGTGTTTAAATTGCAAGCGAATATGGACCCGAAACATCGGGATAGAGTTGCATTCGTTCGCGTCTGTACCGGCAAGTTTGAAAAAGATATGGTGGTCAATCACGCCCGGACTGGTAAAACGGTGCGTTTGTCAAGACCGCAGAAATTATTTGCCCAAGATCGGGAATCAATCGAAGAAGCTTATGCGGGCGATGTGATTGGATTAAATAATCCAGGGGTATTCGCGATTGGCGATACGATTTTCACGGGTCAGAAATTAGAGTACGAAGGGATTCCTTGTTTCTCTCCCGAACTATTTGCTTTTCTGAGAAATCCCAATCCTTCTAAGTTTAAGCAATTCCGTAAAGGCGTTTCAGAATTGCAAGAAGAAGGCGCAGTGCAAATTATGTATTCCGCCGATGAAGCTAAACGCGACCCAATTTTAGCCGCCGTCGGACAGTTGCAATTTGATGTCGTGCAATTCCGCTTGCAAAATGAATATGGGGTGGAAACTTTACTTGATGTATTACCTTACAGCGTCGCCAGATGGGTGACTGGCGGTTGGGAAGCGTTAAATAAAGTCGGGCGCTTGTTTAATACCGTCACGGTAAAAGATGGTTGGGGACGCCCGGTTTTACTGTTCAAGAATGAATGGAATTTGCATCAAATTCAAGGCGACCATCCAGATTTAAAATTGAGTTCTGTTGCACCTGTAGTTTCCGGTCAGCAACCGCAATCTTTATAGGTTTAATTTTGTTGTATTAGGCGCGCGATCGCCATTCCACCCGATTAAACCCGCGCTAGCGGCAGCATTAATACTGCCGCTACACAAACGAAGCATTTTGGCTCTACTCCATCGTTTTGCAATCGACTTGTATATCATAATTTGAAGTTAAAATCAACACTTCTGATTAAAACTTAATTATGTAAATTTACGTAAACTTTTTCGGAAACTACTTAGGTGGTGTTGGGGTAGCAATATCTCGATTAAATCGCATCAATCATCGAGAGTAGGAAGGTAAAGTTTATGTTAAGCGATCGCACCAAATTTTCCCTAGCTGCAACAGTCGCCGCAGCTAGTGCAGCCCTAAGTATTTCTCCCGTTGAAGCAATTTCATTCAGATTCACTAGCCTACCATCTTGCACAATTTTTGCTGCAATTCCAATAGGGGGTAACTGCTCTCCCATAGCTGGCATTTTCGTAGGTGACATCAATGGGTCTACAGTCACAGGCGGTGTTGCTCTAGGAAATACACGTCTGGGAGATGTTGGTTCGGCGGGGTTCTCCTCTGGGGGTAGTAGTGTATCGTCAATCCCATCCGGTCAGGGTTCGTTTCTATTCAGAGTAGAAGGCGATGCATTGTCTATGGGTATTCAACCACGGGCCACTAATTATATTCTTTCATTTACCTGTAACTTAGGTATAGAGAGGAGTTGCAATGGCGCTCAAGGGTTTTTTAACATCAGAACAATGGGTTCAACTACTATTTTTCGTAACATTGTAATTAGTGATTTTTCGTGGAGTAACGCTTTATCTTTGCCACCCTTTCCAGGTCAAACTGACACTCCCACTCCTACACCTACTCAGACTCCAACTCCAACAACTACTCCAACTTCTACACCAGCAACTTCAGTTCCAGAACCTTCATCGGTGGCTGGGTTATTTTTGCTAGGTGGCGCTTGGTTGTGGCATCGCAAGAGGAAACAAATCTTTCCCGCCAGCATGAGCGAATCTCTCAATTGAGATTGGCTGAATTTATCGGCAAAAAAATTGGTTGGGGCAATTTTTAATAATATAGTTAAAAGCGAGAATTAACTTGGTTAAACATGCCCCAAAACCTGAGAAAATGGCACAGCAATTTTCTCATTTAAGCTAGCAAAATTGTTTCAGCTCAAAAAACAAAAGTGAAAGTTATGATTAGGCATCGCCAAAACTTATTCTTAGCCGCCGCTACCATATTAGCTTTAGGAACGGCGAGTATGGCTCCTGCTGAAGCGCTCACCTTCAAGTTTACTTCTGCTCCCTTTGAAGACTTTCCTCCTGGTGAAAATTTGGCAAGTTTGAGAGGAATGTTGGGATTTCCCTATAACAGTATGCCCGATGAATATTTACTATCCATACTTCGCAATCAGTTAGGCGGCTTAGGATCGGGGCAGGTATCTGTTGACGATACAATCGATAGTCTACCTCAAACTCAACCAGGTTTATTTGGGACTATTGGTGGCGGAAGTATGACATCCGCCGTTTATAGTAGTTTGAGTCCTGTGTTTGTCAGCCGTTATTCAAGTAATTCATACAGCTCGTATGGTAGTAGTATTTGGCGTTTCAGAACCGTCACACCTTTTTCGTCGTTGTGGTTCTCCTGTAACTCGAACCTAATAAATTGTAGTGGTTCAAAAGGGTGGTATTTTCACAAAGGTCTTGCTGGCGCATTAATCTATTATGGGCCGATTGTTGTAAGTGATTTCTCATGGGGTAAGCCGCCAGCAAATCCAAGTATCACTCCGGCACCCACTCAAACTCCAACTCCAGTTTCTTCAATCCCAGAACCTTCATCGGTATTTGGGTTGTTGTTGGGAGGCGCTTGGTTTTTGGGTCGGAAGTTTAACAAATTTTCCTAGTTTTTCAGTAACAAGTTGAGTTAAATAACGCAAGTTGCTAGTTACAACTATTGTCGGTTCGATCCCCCCTAACCCCCCTTAAAAAGGGGGGAACCGGATTCTTAGTCCCCCTTCATAAGGGGGATTTAGGGGGATCTAAAACGCTTAACCTCATAACTAGCAACTTGAATTAAATAGTTAATTGTGACGCTGACTGATAGCTGACTGCTGAAGTAGGGGTATGTTTAATACAGCCGAGTGGAAGACTAGCCATGACCTCACTGCCTGACTCTTCTGTTGAGGCTGGACTGGCAGCTTTAAAGAAGGGAGATTACAACAGCGCGATCGCTCACCTAGAAACCGTCCTCAACGTAGAATTAGACCCAGCCACCATTGCCCGCGCTCAGATGGGGCTGATCGTTGCTTATAGTAGCAGCGGTAACTTGCAATCAGCGATCGCTCTCTGTCAGCAACTGACTGCTAGCACCAACCCCCAAGTCAAACAATGGGCAGATAATAAACTAGCAGAAATTACACATAATTCAACATCTGTCAAGAGTGCGCCCACAGAAAATCCTACCGGATTTGTGCCGTTAGACCAAACACCCCAAATCAATCAGCCATCTTCTAAACAAACTACAGAAGTTAGTGGTTTTGTGCCGCTGGAAAATCTACCGCCTCCAGAAAATAGACAAGTCATTCCCCCCCTGGGTAAAGCAGGGGAAGGGGATCGAAGGAGCGCTGTAGGGACAGATTCTAGCAATAATCTGACAACTCCGAGGGAGAATTTCATTAAATCTACCCCCGTCGGCGAACAGAAGCGCAAACAAGACACAGTCAGTAGAAATGTTTCTGCGCCAGAAGCTCAAAGCGTTCTCGCCTCAAAACCACCATCCTCTTCTGTATCTGCTTCTAGCAACTCTACAGCCATTCCCCCACAGCCGCATACTTGGCGACAAGCAGAAAGGGCGCAGCGATGGCAGCCGTTACCCGTTAACGTTGGATTTAAACCGGATCTGACTCAATTATGGGGCGTGCAAATTTTAACCGCGATCGCTCTATTCTGGATGTTGCGCTTTATCCTCCAGTTCGGTGTTTCGTTTACTAACGATTTATTCGTTAAGCTGCCTTATTTAGAACCAGTTCAAGCTTTCTACGGATTCTACTATCAACCCACTTTACCCATACTGATCGCATTGGCAGTACTGCTGCTGCTGTCTCCCTGGTTAATCGATGGATTGCTCAAGCTGTTCTATGGCAACAAACCATTATCAGCGGAAACGCTCAAAACCCACAGCCAGGAAGCCGTTAGAGTTCTGCAACGCCTTTCCCGCGATCGCCGCATCCCCGTACCCAAGTTAGGAATTTTACCTACAGATGCTCCTTTAGCACTTACCTATGGCAATCTACCCAATACGGCTCGCATTGTAGTCAGTCAAGGATTGTTAAATCAGTTGACAGATGAGGAGATTGGTGCTGTATACGCCGCCCAAATGGGTCATGTCCTGCGCTGGGATTTTGTGCTGATGTCTTTGGGCATTTTAACTGCCCAAATACCTTACACGATATATAGGTTAGTCGCTCAATGGGGAGAACAGTGGGAAGGATTTATTTTGCGGGGAACAACGGGAGCGATCGCCCAAATCGCCTACGCTATCTATTGGCTGCTGCGCTGGCCTTTGGTCTGGTTATCCAGAATCAGGATTTATTTTAGCGATCGCTTTGCCTGTGACGTTACGGGCAATCCTAACGGACTCAGTCGCGCCATTCTGAAAATTGCCATTGGTATAGCCAAAGATATCGAACAACAAGGCAAAACCTCTTGGCTGTTAGAAGGTTTTGATCTGTTGATGCCTTTGGGATATAAACAGGCGATGAGTTTGGGTAGCCTTTCTAGTTACACCGCCTTTGAACCAGTGCTGGCGTGGGATATTCTCAACCCTCATCGAAGATGGCTGGCATTGAACAATTCCCATCCTTTGACGGGCGATCGCCTCCAACTATTATCTCGCTACGCCCGTCACTGGAAACTTGAAACCGAGCTTAACTTCAGTCGCCTAACCGAAAAGCCTCGCCCTAACTCAGCCTTCCGACTACAAATCGCCCCCTACATTGGCGTCCTGATCGGTTTAATTCTGGGAGGAGTGCTTTGGCTTTTGGGTCAAGTTGGCAGCTTCAGGAAAATTAAACTGCTTTCCTGGCTTTTGGATGATTACTGGTGGTTTATGGTGGGATTTGTACTGGCTGGGTTTAGTATCGGCACTTTAATCCGGATTAATTCCTTATTTCCCGATATTACGAGTTCTACCAGAGCCGATGAAACCGCTTTGCCCGATCTGCTAGCCGATCCAGATGCCTTACCCGTCAATCCTCAGCCCGTGCGGTTTCCTGGAAAGCTCTTGGGGCGTCCCGGTATCGCCAACTGGCTGGGACAAGACCTAATTTTACAATCCCGTGCCGGATTGGTTAAACTACACCACCTTTCTTCGCTGGGTCCGATGGGGAATTTTCTATTCTGGAAAAACCGTCCCAGTCAATTAATTAGCCGTTCCGTTACCGTCACTGGCTGGTTTCGCCGGGGCGCTACTCCTTGGATCGATATTGATGCGATCGCTACCTCCGGCGGCAAAACCAGTCCCGGCGGTCATCCAGCCTGGTCTACGATTTTAGCCACCGGCTCTGCTATTTTGGCAGCTTACATCATCTTGCGCGGTGGGTTTTAGTCGTCGAGCGATCAAAACTGCTCTATGACCAAGCCCCTTCAGGGCGGGTATGGGATGAAGCGGGGAACAAAAAACTCCTCTTGTCTTGCAGAATTCCCCATACCCTACTCCCCTGGGATGAAAGTTTTGTTAAAAAATGTTGCAATCTTCAGCCATCTTTGTTACATTTATTTACATAAGAATTTGATCCAGACAGGGCGCGAGAGAGTTTTTCAGCAGAGTCTTGGTATCAGGTTTTCCTCCTCCCAACACAGCAAAAGCTCAACCAGCCACAGCGGGGGCTGGTTTTTGTTTACCTGCACTGTAGGGAAGAGCCAACAAAAGGAGACAGCAGAATATGGCGGCAAGTGTTACAACTGGGATCTACCCCCCGCTTTGGCAGACAAAGTTGAAATCTATCCTCAGAACTGGTTTCATAGCCAATGGCGTGATATTTTAATTATTAGTGTCAACATCTAAAGCCACCGAAATAAGGACAATAAACCTGACTTTTCTCTGCCTACTCACGAGTCTTATGCTTGAAAGTCAGGCAAAACATCTTAGGCTTTCAATATTAAACAGCGTTTTTTCATGCAGCGATCTGTGTGGTGGTAATTGGCAAGAGGAATACAACGAGTGGTTTGTTGCGGCAAGTGTAAATCCGGTTTGTCCTCAGCCAAAGCTGTTGTGGGCGCTGGCAACTAAGTTTTTTTCCATCCCTATCTGGAGGTATCTTCGTCATGTCCATTCGTCTTTATGTAGGCAACTTGCCTAAAGAAGAAATCGATCGCACCGAACTGCAAGCGGTTTTCGCTGAGGCGGGTAACAATATCTCGACCAAGTTGATTAAAGACCGCAAAACCGGCAAATGTAGGGGTTTCGGTTTCGTCACCGTACCAAATGACGAACAGGCAGATCAATTCATTGAAAAGTTCAACGGCTTTATGTTCAGAGACAGCGCCATCAAAATTGAAAAGGCATTGCCTCGAGCTAAAGGTCAACAAGGAGAGGAGGAAGCGAAACCAGTTAGCGATCGCCCCACCACAACCCCCAGCCCCAGCCCCAGCAGTTCTGGCGGTGGCAGTGGCAGTGGCGGCGGTAGCAGCCGTCGTAGCAATAAAAAGTCTCGCCGTCCCAGCGGTAGCACCACCTCAACCAGCACTTCTTCTGATGCGGTTCAACCCGATCCCCGTTGGGCACAAGCTTTAGAAGAGTTAAAGCAGCGTTTAGCAGCTCAAACCACCAATCCTTAGAGGTGATTTTTACACAAAATCCCGCTCCCAACCTCCTGAAAATAGAAGGCTAATCTAACCTGCAAGATCGTTTTTTGCAGGCTCAGTCTTCCTTCAGGGGTCGGAATATTTTGATAGTTTCAGTTGCTAGCGGTCAGTTGCAGAGTTATTTCTGGCAGTTGACCTCTGACAGCTGACTATTACCATTGTTTTAAACTAATGGCCTACACCTGTATGCCTCTGTTATCAGCTTTTTCCAAGCTGGAGAATTTTCTCCAGCTTTTTTAATCGTTAAAAATCTAAAATCTACAATGGTTTAAAGCCCGTGCAGTTAAAGTATGCTCTTGTCCACGAGTGGTTGACACCCAAGGCTACCGGCGGTTCAGAACTGGTAGTGCGAGAAATTTTAGATGCCATTGATGCAGATGTTTATGCCCTGATTGACTTTGAATCTAGCAACCCTTCAAGCTACCTATTCCAGCGCCAGATTGGCACCACGTTTTTGCAACAATTTCCCTTTGCCCGCAATGGCGTGCAAAAATACCTGCCCTTTTTGCCCCTAGCGATCGAACAGTTGGATTTGCGGCAATATGATGTGATTCTTTCGTCTTCTCATACGGTTGCTAAAGGAGTGCTGACGACTCCTTACCAATTGCACGTTTGTTACTGCCATGCTCCCATGCGCTTTGCCTGGGACTTGACATTTGATTACTTAGATAGCAGTCTAATGGGTCGAGGCATCCAAGGCATTCTAACCCGGTATTTGCTGCATCGGCTGCGTCAGTGGGATACCCTAACCGCTAATCGGGTGGATTATTTTATTGCCAATTCTAAACATACGGCGGCTCGCATCTGGCGCTGTTATCGCCGCGAGGCAGAAGTAATTTATCCGCCAGTCAATATTGACCGATTTCCTTTTCAGGAAAAGAAAGAAGATTTTTATCTGACAGTTTCGCGCTTGGTGAGTTACAAGCAAGTCGATTTAATTGTCAAGGCGTTTAATCAGATGGGACGCCAGCTGGTAGTGATTGGCACGGGGCCACAATTGGAGATGATTCGCCAATTGGCAAAACCGAACGTGCAGGTACTGGGAGCGCAGCCAGATGCGGTGGTGGAGCAATACATGTCTCAGGCTAAAGGGTTCATCTATGCCGCCTGCGAGGATTTTGGCATCGCTTTGGTAGAAGCACAGGCTTGCGGTACCCCTGTTATCGCTTACGGTGCTGGGGGAGCCTTAGAAACGGTACGGGATATGAGACAACACCCGGAGAAAGCAACGGGTTTGTTTTTTTCGGCGCAGACGGAAGCGGCTTTAGTCGAAGCGGTGGAAGCGTTTGAGGCGTATAGAGGCGAGTTTCAGCCGGAATGGGCGCGATCGCACGCCTCTTCATTTGCCCCTACAATCTTTAAACAACGTTACCTCGCTTTTGTCGAGAGCTGTTATCAAAAGTTTCAGTCTCGCTGGAAACAAACGAGTTAGCTTCCAAGTCCACATCTTGATATTCTCCCTACCCGCGCTTTCTCATTTAATAGCTTTTGTGGGATCTAGGGTGAATAGCCGCTCTTGGCTTTATGATCTTTCCTGTGTGTGGTGTGAAGTAGTGCAAGGAGTAAAATGACAGCCACTAGCCCGTCCGGCAAGCTGTTACAGGCAAAGAGGAAACGTGGCTTAGAGCCACTGTTGCTTGAAGGCAAAAAAACAGCTTTACCTCGTTGGGATTTGCACGGGGCTTTTGCCAAGCGACTGTTTGATATCGTGTTTTCCCTGTCGGTTCTGATCTTATTTTCCCCGGTTTATCTGGTTTTAGCCTTACTGATTGCGATTAGTTCACCCGGCCCGATTTTTTACGTCCAGGAACGGGTGGGCAGAAATTACAAGCGGTTTGGTTGTATAAAATTCAGAACCATGATCGTTAATGCCGACGAAGTTCTGCGGCAAATGATGGAAACAGACCGGGCGCTACGGCAAGAATTTGCCGATAATTTCAAGCTGAAACACGACCCTCGAATCACCTGGATTGGTCGATTTTTGCGCGTCACCAGCCTCGATGAATTCCCCCAGTTTTGGAATGTGTTAAAGGGAGACATGAGCGTCGTTGGCCCTCGGCCTTTAGTGCCTGAAGAGCTTTACATGTACGGCTCTCAGATGGATAAAGTGCTGAAGATTAAGCCAGGAATTACCGGATTGTGGCAAGTTTCTGGGCGGAATGATATTCCTTACGAGCGCCGGGTCAAAATCGACGTTTACTATGTGAATTGCCGCAATTTTTGGCTTGATTTGGGGATAATTATCAGAACCCTCGGCGTTGTCTTTTTCCCCAATAACAATGGGGCTTACTAGCAAAGACTACCAGCCATAACCCCAAAGCTTGCGCCCAAGGCATTGCCCTTTTATTTTCAGGTGCGGCGCCTTGAGCGCAACTCTATTGCTGAGGTTATCTAGCAACCGCCAAGAGATTGAGGCAGTTCTTAATTGCAATTCTGGATTCTCATCTATTGTCCCTCTAGCCCCTAGCCCCCGGTCTTTAGCGATAGTAAAAGCAATCTCTGCCTTGAGTTAGAGCAGAAATCCTGGGGATTCAGCCTGCGGCAAGGTGACAAATTAGGTTACTATGCAAAGTTTTTGCAAAGAATATATCGTTTCTTGATAATTTCCCTGGGAACTATGGGTTAACTTAGGAAAGGACTAAAGGACTGCCCTAGGATGAAATCGGGGTTTTTACGTAGGCGACCAACCCAGTTCTCACCCAGACTCGTGCCTGTCTGCTTAGCAATCAGTCGCGAGGAGAGCAGCTGCCTCCTACCTCTTTAGGTACAAGCTATAAAGGTATACGGAAAATGACACAACGGAAACGAGCGCTGATTACCGGAATTACAGGTCAAGACGGTTCTTATTTAAGCGAGCTTTTGCTCGAGCAAGGTTACGAGGTTCATGGTATTATCCGGCGGACTTCGACTTTTAATACCGACCGGATTGACCATATCTATGTAGATTCTCACGATGAAGCGGCGCGGTTGTTTCTGCACTATGGCGATTTGACGGATGGGGTAACGTTGCGCCGCATTCTAGAAGAAGTAAAACCTGTAGAAATTTATAATTTGGGCGCTCAATCTCACGTGCGCGTTAGTTTTGATTCCCCAGAATATACGGCTGATGCGGTGGGGATGGGGGTTCTGCGCCTTCTAGAAGCGATTCGGGACTACCAACAACGCACGGGAATTGAGGTGCGCTTCTATCAAGCGGGTTCTTCTGAGATGTTCGGTAAGGTACAGGAAGTTCCTCAGAAGGAAACGACGCCGTTTTATCCCCGCAGTCCCTACGCTTGCGCTAAAGTTTACGGTCACTGGCAAACGGTAAATTATCGCGAGTCTTACGGGCTGTTTGCCTGTAACGGTATCTTGTTTAACCACGAATCGCCGCGTCGGGGCGAAACCTTCGTTACGCGCAAGATTACGCGGGCGTTGGCGCGGATTGTGGCTGGGAAGCAGAAAAAACTGTACATGGGCAATCTCGATGCCAAGCGGGATTGGGGCTATGCCAAAGACTACGTCCGGGCAATGTGGTTGATGTTACAGCAAGACCAAGCAGACGATTATGTGATTGCTACGGGGGAAACGCACTCGATTAAAGAGTTTCTAGATTTGGCTTTTGGTTATGTCAATTTAAATTGGCACGAGTATGTGGAGTTTGACGAGCGCTATCTGCGTCCTGCTGAAGTAGATTTATTAATTGGCGACCCGTCTAAGGCGAAGGCGAAATTAGGTTGGGAACCTAGTGTCACATTTCCAGAATTAGTGGCCTTAATGGTGGAAGCAGACTTACAGGCTTTGGGGCTAACTTTACCGAATGGTAATGGGGCGAAATTCATTCCGGATATTGCTACCATCCGTCAAGAAGTAAGTAGCTCAATGCCTTAATAGAATAAAGCCCCAACCGGCTAGGAGCGAGATAATGACAGGACTGGACTTAAAAGATAAACGGATTTTGGTGACTGGTGGGGCTGGTTTTTTAGGCCGCCAGGTGGTGAATGAATTGCTCTTGTCTGGAGCAGATCCTAACAAGATTACGGTGCCGCGATCGCGCGATTTCGATCTGCGAAGTCTCGACGCCTGTCAGCGCGCTGCCGATCAGCAGGATATCATTATCCACCTGGCAGCTCATGTCGGCGGTATTGGTCTAAACCGGGAAAAGCCTGCCGAACTATTTTATGACAACCTGATGATGGGCGTTCAATTAATTCACTCCGCCTATCAAGCAGGTGTGCAAAAATTTGTCTGCGTCGGCACTATCTGCGCTTATCCCAAATTTACTCCGGTTCCGTTCAAAGAAGATGACCTCTGGAATGGCTATCCGGAAGAAACTAATGCCCCTTACGGCATTGCCAAAAAAGCCTTGTTAGTCCAACTTGAATCTTACCGGCTACAGTACGGTTTTAACGGCGTCTACCTTTTGCCGGTGAATTTATACGGCCCTGAAGATAATTTTGATCCCAGAAGTTCTCACGTGATTCCGGCGTTAATTCGCAAGGTTTACGAAGCACAGCAACGGGGAGACAAGCATCTACCTGTTTGGGGCGATGGCAGTCCTAGCCGCGAGTTTCTTTACTCGACTGACGCGGCGCGCGGTATTGTGATGGCTACCCAATTTTACAACGAATCTGACCCGGTTAATTTGGGCACGGGTGATGAAATTACCATCAAAGATTTGGTAGAAACTATCTGCAATTTGATGGGTTTTGAGGGCGAAATTGTCTGGGAAACCGATAAACCAAACGGGCAACCCCGTCGTTGTTTGGATACGGAACGGGCAAAGGAAAAGTTTGGTTTTGTGGCTCAAGTTGGCTTTGAGGAAGGGCTGAAGAGTACTATTGATTGGTATCGTCAGCACGCTAGTTGATTTTGAGACTGTTTGTTGGTTTGAAAAACCCGTTTTCTGCAAGGGAACGGGTTTTTAATTTATTTATAATAAACCGCTCCAGACGCAGAGACACTAGCTCAGAAACCAGGTTTCTTGGTGGATCTCTAATTTGCAAACCAACGATTTTTCATAGAAACCCGGTTTCTTAATGAACCACAGAGGAAGAGAGAAGGGAGAATTTGGTTAATAATCGATTGTTGGATAAAGTTCAATTACGCAGTAAGCTGTTGAAAACGCGGCGCGCTATGTCTGTGGAAGAGTGGCGAGGAAAAAGCGATCGCATTGCTTCCCACCTGCAATCGTCACCGCCATTTACCCAGGCAAAAACTATTTTGGCTTATTCTAGTTTTCGCCAAGAACCGGATCTGAGTCTGCTGTTTGCAGAGTCTAAACAATGGGGGTTGCCTCGTGTGGCAGGTAAATCTCTCGTCTGGCATCGCTGGAAAGCCGGAGAACCTCTGTTAACTGGTGCTTATGGCATTTTTGAACCTGATGCGAATTCACCGATTTTAGAGGCTCAGGAGGTGGATTTAATTCTGGTTCCGGCTGTGGCTTGCGATCGCTCTGGATATCGCTTAGGTTATGGTGGCGGATTCTACGATCGCTTGTTGACTGCGCCGGAGTGGTCATCTAAGTTTACTATTGGGATTGCGTTCGATTTTGCTTGTTTGCCTGAATTACCCATTGATGAATGGGATAGGCGGTTAAATGGTGTTTGTACGGAAACTGGTTTAATAATGACGCAATGAAATCTAAAGTTATTTTAATCTACGCGGTTTTGGGAGCGATCGCACTCGTAATGCTTTTCCCTTTATTCTGGCTGGTTAGTACTTCTTTCAAGTCTCCTACGGAAGATATTTTTCAGTTTCCGCCGCGATTTCTGCCGATTCAGCCAACTTTGGATAATTTTATCAAGGTTTGGCAAACTAATCCGTTTGGTACTTATTTATTCAACAGTACTCTGGTGGCTTTCCTGACTGTCGGGTTAAATTTGCTGTTCTGTTCTCTGGCGGCTTATCCTTTGGCGAGGTTGGATTTTAAAGGGAAAGATATCATTTTTACGAGTATTGTTTCTACCATCATGATTCCGTTCCAAATCGTGATGATTCCTTTGTATATTTTGACGGTGCAACTGGGGTTGAGGAATAGCTATCTGGGGATTATTTTTCCGGGGATTGCTTCGGCTTTTGGAATTTTTTTGTTGCGGCAAGCGTTTCAAGGCGTGCCGAAGGAATTAGAGGAAGCTGCTAGGATAGATGGCTGTTCGGAATTGGGGATTTGGTGGTTTGTGATGCTTCCGGCAATTCGTCCAGCGTTGGTAACTTTGGCAATTTTTGTATTTATTGGTTCTTGGAGCGATTTTCTTTGGCCTTTAATTGTGGTTGACCGTCCGGAATATTATACTTTGCCTTTGGGTGTGGCGACTTTAGCAGGAACTTTTGTTTTAGATTGGCGTTTGATTGCTGCTGGTTCGGTGATTTCGATTGCGCCGATTTTGCTGTTATTTTTAATCGTACAGCGGTACATTGTGCCGACGGAAACTGGTAGCGGGGTTAAAGGCTAACTATATAGCGGTTTGCAACTTGGTAGAATACACATTTTGCACCTTGAGGCAGAGCCTCGATTTCTCGTTCCCAGGTTCAACCTGGGAACGAGATACTAGCAATGTGGGATTGATAATTATGCCTTAAACCCGGTTTTTTGCAAAAAACCGAGTTTATAGCGGATTACACTCGAATGAGGTATACCTTCGTTTGTGTAGCGGCACCCTTAAGGGTGCCGCTACACAAACGAAGCGATAACGCTTTCCCTCACGCGGCTGCAAGCCGCTGTATTGTGGTGCTAGATTTGAGCGATCGCACACCAAACTCGAAATTCCGAGATCCAAACTCGAAATTCCGAGTTCCGAACTCGAAGTTCCAAGTTCCGAACTCGAAGTTCCGAGATCCAAACTCGAAGTTCCAAGTTCCGAACTCGAAGTTCCAAGTTCCAAACTCGAAATTCCCAGTTCCGAACTCGAAATTCCCAGTTCCGAACTCGAAGTTCCAAGCTCCGAACTCGAAGTTCCGAGATCCAAACTCGAAGTTCCGAGATCCAAACTCGAAATTTCTAGCATTTTAAGGGCGCGATCGCCTCCCCACCCCCGATCTTGAGGCTCGCACCCTACAATGACTTTTACCACAGCTAGAAACCCGATTCCTTGAAACAATCCTTCGCCAAAATCCAACACCCTTAAGGGTGCCGCTATATTCACATCTTGCACCTACCCGATAAACAGCCTCCAAATAAATTTGGGGCTGAAAGCTTAAGTTAGCTAAAGCTAACTACAATCAAGGTTTTAACCCGTTTCAACGGGTTTTAGCTTTAAGCCAGAAATTTATTTCTAGGCTTGGTGCTAATATAATCCCTAACCCCTAAGCGCAATGGCAGAAAATCCCAACCAACCCAGAGAATACGATGCCGTATTGGGAGGGCAAATCAAACCCTCGCCTTATGCAGCTGTTTTAGGCGGAATTGAGGGCGCAAGGAAACGCTTTGCCAGCACAGATGTAGATGTAAGAACTGCGGCACTTTCCAACTTGATTAACTATGGCGATCCAGGTTTAGATTTAGTACTCTCTGCTTTGAACGATGAATCGATGCAGGTGAAATATACTGCCTATTCCTTACTCAAAGATAGACAGGAAGCCAGAGTTAAACAGCAATTAGAAAAGATTCTGCCTATCTGCGCTTTTGATGTGGTGACAGTTAATCTTTATGGCGAGATCGACAGCAGTCAACGTCACTACGCCGAATATTTTACTGAAGATTTGGGTAATGGTGTTGGCTTGGAAATGGTGTTAATTCCTGGGGGAACTTGCTTAATGGGTTCGCCGCCAACCGAACCAGGAAGAGAATACAACGAAATTCCTCAGCATTTAGTTACCGTGCAACCGTTTTTTGCCAGCAAATATCCGGTTACACAAATCCAGTGGAAAGCGGTTGCTAATTTACCTCAAATTAATCTACCTTTGAATCTTTACCCATCTTATACCAAACGGGCGAATCTACCTGTAGAGCAGATATCTTGGTATGAGGCAGAAGAATTTTGCGCGCGACTGAAACAAAAAACTGGCAAGAATTATCGCTTACCTTCCGAAAGTGAATGGGAATATGCTGCCCGTGGAGGAACTACAACGCCGTTCCACTTTGGGGAGACAATTACAGCAGAATTAGCCAATTTTGACGGGCATGGCGTTTACGGTTTGGCACCAAAGGGAATAGATCGTTCTGAAACAACCATTGTGGGGAGTTTTCCTCCTAATGCCTTTGGACTATACGATATGCACGCCAATGTCTGGGAATGGTGCGCCGATTTTTGGCACGATAGTTACTACACAGCACCAAGTGATGGTAGTGTCTGGACGCAAGATGGAAACGATCGCTATCGGATCTTGCGCGGTGGCTCTTGGTACCATCATCCTCAATTCTGCCGGAGTGCCTGTCGTTTCCGGGGTTCGCCTGATACTAAGTCTAAAGTCTGCGGGTTTCGCGCGATCGCTGATTTCTAATCTTCTTTTTGCAGTAATTACTGGGTTTCTTGAGTTGGTAATTTTCTCGCTTTCCCTAACATCCTCAAGCAACAGCATAGCCAGTATGTTGCCGAATTTCTGGGGGATGAAACCCCAGCACAATTTTGTCCTTGGGAATACCGGCATCAACTAAATCAAGAGTAATGCCATCTTCGGTTCCGTCCCGTTGAATCCAAATTTTGTCATCAATAATATCGATATGAATCAGACAGCCGTGAACCCGCTTTTTCGCTTCCCATCCCTGCGTTATTATCAAGAAAGTATTAAAGTCTTTACTTACAATTACTTGGCTTTCAATTTCGCCGTATTTATAAGGAATTGCAGCGTATTCAGTTAATGCTTTTTCAATTATTTGGCGATATCTATCTAAGGTATCCATTGCAGAATCTCCTCTCTCCCCGAATCAAAAACTAGCAAACGCAGGCGAGATTTTCTGAGCAAAATTTTACCAATTGGTTCCTCAAATAAATCGTTGTAAGTTTCTTGGCGAATTGCTAGGTAAAGAACTCTATCTGGTTCTGATTCCTCTAAAATATCTGAATAAAGTGTATACTGACCCAAAGCATTTTCAAGATCTTTAACGGGAGATAAGCCTATAAAACTTTTAATCTCCACAGCTATCTTTCGCTCGCCTTTTTCGGCTGCTAAAAGTTGTTTTGCTCCCAAGTCAATGAATAAGTCTCTCACCCCCACTTTTAATTTTAACGGATCGTCTGTTATCATCCATCTGTCTTTCTCAAGGGCTTTTTTCACTACATCGTGATAGATGTCTTTAGCAGGCATTCTTCATGTTTTAGTAAATATTTACAAAAATAACCAGTTTTTTGGGCGCGGGGGTTGCGATCGCTGCCAATTTTTGTTATAATCTATCTTATAATAAAATATTTTAAAAAATAAAATAATCAAAAATATTCGATTATTACCACAGATTAATAGTATCACAAAAATAGACTATCAAATCAACCCTTCTTATTCCTTAAATAGGAATTAAATTAAAATGCCTAAGTTTTAACGCCAATCTTGGGATAAGCAATTCTCTTGTGATGAAACTGTTGCCAAACTTGGACAAAAGTTTCAGCGATCAGAGGCATTTCGTCTCGCCTTAAGCCCGATTCTACGAGTTGATTATCTTGCCAGCGGGCTTTGAGAATTTTATTCACCATGACCAAAGCATCCTCATAGGAAGCATCTTTGAGACTACGCAGCGCTGCCTCGCAAGAATCTGCCAACATGACGATACCAGTTTCGCGGGACTGGGGAATCGGGCCATCGTAGCGGAAATCATTTTCTGGGATGGGTTCGCTCGATTCTTGCTGGGCTTTGTGATGAAAATAGGCAATTAGCATCGTGCCTTGATGTTCGGGGATAAACGCTTGGATAGCTTTGGGAAGCCGATGCTTGCGCGCCATCGCCAATCCTTCGGTAACGTGCTTTTTAATGATTTCAGCACTCTTCCAAGGATCGTTAATTTCGTCGTGCTTGTTGGGGTTGCCCATTTGATTTTCAATAAATCCTTGAGGGTCGTGCAACTTGCCGATATCGTGATACAAAGTCCCCGTGCGAACCAGTTCCACATTGCACCCCACAGCTTTAGCCGCAGCTTCGGCGAGAGTGGCGACAAACAGGGTATGTTGAAAAGTTCCCGGCGCTGCTTCTGCCAAGCGCTTGAGTAAAGGTCGATTCGGGTTAGCCAATTCGCAAAGGCGAATCGAGGTGACCAAATCGAACAGGTGTTCTAAATAAGGCGACAAACCGATCGCTACAACACTCCAAGCCAAACCCGTGAGACTGTACAACCCAGCTTTGCGGAGTAAAGCATACCACAGCAAACCAGAAGCGCCGCCCAGAGTTAAATTCAGCAGCAGATAGACAGCGCCTTCAGCCAAACCGACGGCGACGCCTAAGAGGGCTAATTCTTCGCGCGATCGCATCCTGCCTGCCATTAAACCACCCAGCAGGCCGCCAACCGCATCAGCCAGCAAATATTCCCAGCTAATTGGTAAAGTAACCGGCAGAAATAACGAAATCAGCGCCACCGTTGTCACGCCCAAAGCCGAACCGTAAAAGCTACCCATCAATAAACCAATCGCAGGCAAGCTGGTATAGCGACAGCCCAAACCTACCATCAGCGGTGTCGAGAGCGTCAACAGCAGCACCATGATATAGTCGCGGCGGCGCATCACCGGATGAAATCGCTGCTGCACCAGCCAAAACACCCCAACGCCGATGCTAGTCACGCCAGCAAAGCCAATCAAACCCAGCCAATTCATCCCCCGACGGCTGAGTTTGAAATAATCCAAAAGTAAAAAGTCCGCTTGGGTAATTACCTCACCCGCCCGGACTATCACATCTCCTCGACGCACCTGGATAATTTCAGGCGGGACAGCTTGTACAGCTTGTTCTGCCAAAAATTTCGTTTGTTCGACATCTTCCTTTAAATTTGGCTTGAGGACGGATATTAACAAAGCCGTTGCCGAAGATTGTAGGTTTTGCGGCACTTGATGCCGCACCTGAATGCTAGCGATTCCTTGCAAGTGGGAAGGCGGTAAACCCGGAGGGATGCCTTGGGTGAGAATTAACTCAGCAGTTTTGTAGATACCCGCTTGGGTTTTTTGCCAATCTGACTGAGATGCTGTCAAGAATCGACTATAGCCGCAGTCGGAAGTGTCGAGGGCGCTGGCTAGAATGGCAGTGCTAACGTAAACTCCAGTTGCCTGTTGACTGACCAAAGACGGAATTGCTTCGTCTTTACACTCCTGACGCAAAAGCGATCGCGCCTTTTGATACAGCTGGCGACCTTGAGTAATTTTATCGATTAGTGCCGATAAATTGGCAGAACCTGTAGCGCGTTGGTAAGCTTGCAGTTCGCTAATAGCGCTTTGTAGTTGCGGGAAAGGGGAGGAAGGGGTAACAGCGGGAGTGGAAAATAGCTCATCGGTTGCCATTTCCGGGTTTATAGCTGCCAGCACCGTTCGCCATTGCCATTCTGGTGCATCGAGCAAATAAACTTGGCTAGAAATAGATACGTTTGAGTTATCAGTAAAGGGAAATGGCGCTAGCTGTTGCCTGAGAGAAGTAATTTTATCGATAGTTTGTTGCAGCTGTTGGTAAATTTGTCGATCTACCTCCCTATCAACCATTAAAGCTGGGACTAAATTCCTCCGGGCTGCTTTTCGTTTGGCTTCTGTGGTTTTAATATCTTCGACATTAGCGTCATCCGGTGCCCAAATTGTCTGCGGGGCAACGGTGTCAACCACCAATTTCGGTTGGTTATAGAAGCGATAGCCTAGAACGCTAGTGAGCGAGGCGACTGCAACTACAAACACAACATAGGAACGATGACCAGCGCGCGTACATTTACAGCTATAGCGCTTTGGTTGCGTTTGTGGGCAATTGGCAGTACCCAGCAGCGCAGACAATTTCTTTTGCAGCAGGTTAGTCACGGGCTGGGATAAAACCGAAGTACTAGCGATGGTTTTCTTCAAAGCGCAAGCGCTTGCAGAGCGTCGCCAGTGGTTGAGATGCTGCGTCATCGACTGGAGCATTTTCATATGCGGTAGTAGATACCCTGAACTCTATGTGAAACTAACACACAGGAAGCTTTTGGCATCATCGTTACAAAAGCCCTTAGAAAACTATACTCTGACTGCTCTAGAAGCCAATACTGCTTTTTAAAGAGATAGGATTGATTCTGGAGAAATTCATTATCTAGCACAAGTTAGAAGTTTTACCCTGGGGGATAATACCCCTCACCCCATTGATAGATAAAAGCCTAGAGCCTCGGTCATAGGATACCCAAATCATTGACCGAGGCTCTAGGCAATTTTGAGAAAGCGGTGGTTAAATTCAAACAATTAGAACTGGTTGGTTTCTGGTGCCGGAGCGCCAATAGAACCTGGTTGATTGAGGAAGCGGTTTTTCTCGGCGTCGTTTTGATATATACAATCAACTTGGGGTTGATCTCCCAAGTCACCCGTATAACCAAAAGTGTTCATGCGGTTTTTACACTCGCGCACCTGCTCGCCGTTGATCGCTTTTCTTTGTTCTAAAATTGACCAGTTATTGGTACGCAACACGCACCCAGGTTGCATTTTCGGCTGAGTTACGTAGACGTTGAAGGGATTAAGCGTCACAAACACGCGCGTATCGGTGACAATCGCACTGGCTCCATACTGGACGCACAAGTCTGCGTTGGGGGCGCTGCGGTCGATAAATTCCCGCGACGCTACGTTTGTCGGGGTCAATGTCGCAGTTGAGCTAAAGGCAATGCCTATTCCTATCCCCAAAATAAACACCCCTGCGAGAACTGCCAAAATCGTTGAATTAAAGAAGCCGGAGGATGTTGTTTTGCGTCTCATATTTGTTTTTCCTTTCGCGCCATTTTAGCAGGGAGTCGGTGACTGTAAAGACTTTGGGCGCAATGTCTCTACTGTTCCTAGTATGCCTTTAAAATTATGCAATTGTTTTTTATACATACAAGATGCATCGGTTGCTCAATTTGCTAATAACTGGGGCGCTTTTGAAGTCAATGCTGCTTGTACCCGAACCAGGGTTAGCACAACAGTGGCGTCCAGTACGCGGTGGTATACTTTTTGGCATTAGCGGCATGGCGTTGATGCAGCAGCAAAGCCATGAGATGAAGTTTCTGATCGTTCACGATAATAAAGGGAAAGATGAAGGCCGTCTAGCCGTTATTACTATCAAGGGTGAAGCACAGCCAGAATACGTTGCTTTAGCTTGGCCTGGTAATGCTGAATTGCCGAGCGATCTGGAAGCGATCGCATCGATTCCCGGTAGCATCAATGCTTTCATGGCTTTAACCAGTTCGGGCAAAGTTTACCATATCAGGTTCAACGATAACAAGACGATCTCGGTTCTCAAGGTCTTTACTTTACCGGGAATTACAGCTCAAACTAATTTAGAAGGATTTACCTTACAAGAAATCGACGGTAATTTACTAGCTGTGTGGGCGCACCGAGGCGCAGGAGCAGAAGCCGCTACAATTTACTGGGGCAAGTTAAACTTGAATACTTATCAAATTAATCAAACAAGTTCGGCTAATTTAAAAGTTCCCTTTCCTACGGGCGTTAATGTGCGCCATATTTCAGATTTAAAAGTAGATAAAGCCGGTATTCTTTTTATTGTAGCGGCGAGCGATCCTGGAAACGATGGGCCATTTGAGTCTGCTGTGTATGCTGCCGGTGCTTTTGCAGTGGGAAGGAATGCGATCGCTTTCCGTTCCAATCCCGATTTAGTTCCCCTTTATCATTACAATTATCACAAAATTGAAGCCATTGAACTCATCCCCGGTGCTGCTGGCGGCGTCATCTTTGGAACTGATGATGAAAATATGGGGTCATCTGTAAAATTTGGTAATTGGTAATTGGTAATTGGTAATTGCTAATTGCCAGTTATCAGTTGTGGCGGTGGTAATGGATACTGCTTTTGCCATTGTGACAATTACCGATTACCAGTACCAAAGCAATTTAACTAACAACCTACCTTCTTAGCCATTAGCCATTAGCCATTAGCATTCTATTTTTTGTCAAGTATTACCAGACTTTCTACATGTGGTGTATGCGGGTAAAAGTTATACGCTCTCATCCATCTAATTTTGTATTGTTCTTGCAGCGCTGCGTAGTTAGCAGCTTGTGTTTTTGGGTTGCAAGAAAGATAGATGATGTGTTTGGGAGATTCTGCGATTATTTTCTCGATTACTTTATTGTGTAAGCCGACGCGGGGGGGGTCTAAAATTAGGATTTGGTTGGGAGCGATCGCACTTACACTTTCTTCTGCTAAACTCTCGATAAATTCAAAATTATCCACCCTATTTTGCTCCGCATTCCTAATCGCCATTTCTTGGGAACCCGGAGTCACTTCCACCGCCAAAACCTTTGGCACCAAAGGCGCTACCAATAATCCTAAAGTTCCAATTCCAGCATACATTTCGACCACTGGTAAGTTACTAAAATCCGGCGTAGCTTTAATTTGCTCAATCATATCTTTAGCCGCTAGTTCAAACACCGGCGGATTAATCTGAAAAAAGTTATCCCAGTTATAGGTTAACTTCACATCACAAATCGACTCTGTTAACTCCAGACATCCTACTTGATGCCTAATTTCAGTCACAACTGGAGCCGGGGATTTGTGAGTAGAATAGATAATGCTGACACCCTGTAAAACCTCATCTAAAAGAAGCTCTAACTCTTCTCGCTCAAACGACAAACTTTCATCCTTAAAAAACAGACAAGCTACAACCTTATTTTGAGCATAACAATAGCGCAAAATTACACTTTTTAATTGTCTAGCTTGAATCTTTCGGGCATTCAATAACTCTAAAAACTTTCTGCCTACTACATTAATAGGCTCAGCCATTAAAACACAACCATTATGGGGATATTTACTTCGACTATCTCTCCCAAAAAAAGCAAGATTTAATTTCTCTGTCTCATCGCTATAAAAAGAAAATTCAGCTTTATTGCGATAATTCCAAGTTTGGTCAGGCAGGCTAATTATATCAAAATCTGGCAAATCTACCTGTGCTTCCTGATAAAACTTTTTGATTGAAGATACCTTAATTTGATTCTCCGCCTCAAAATCTAAAATTTGCCACGGCGAACAACATAAAAAATGATCTTCACGAGGTGCTACGCGCAAGTTTGAAGCTTCTAAAACTGATTTAGCTACTCCTTGCAAGCCTCCTTTTTTTCTTCTAAAAATCTGCGCTTCGACTGTTTCTCCCGGCAAGGCATTGAGTACCTGTACTATCTTATTACCATGTTGAGCTATGCCGTAACCGCGCTCATCTAAATCTTCGATATTTAAAGTCAGTATGGGAAAGTTTCTTGGCATATTTAAAATTTATCCTTGGTTTATTTCATCATGAGTGGCTAATTGCTTTAAGCACTGAGCAAATTCTTCCAGAGACTCGTTTCGTTTAATTGTCTGATTGCTCATTTCTAGGCATTCTGCAATTTCAGACGATTTATCCTCAGTGTATTGACGTTCTTTTAAATTCTGCGGCTTATTTTTAAGATTTGGATTGATCTTGATTAGAATATCCCGCGAAAGTTCTTCTAGATACTCTTTTGCATTTTTACCCCCTAACTCAGCTTCTTCAATCAAATTTGTCTTGCCAGGTTGTTGACGTTTGGCAAATTTTATCCATTCTTCACGATTCCTAGTCTCAGGATTTTTTGTATAGTAACAACAGATACCAAGACAATCTACTAAAAGCCAAGCTTCAAGTTCTTGAAGCATAAGAATTAATATCGCTTTTCCCCCAGATGCATTAACTACTTCTTGAATTCTATTTAGTAAAGAATTTCTTTCCTTGCGTCGTTGAGCTTGCGATCTTGCACTATCGGCATCAATCAAAAATATGACTAGATCGTTATGCTTCAGATAAGTATCAACTGCTTTCTTTACTCCATCTGGTTTGCGTGCAGCATCATTAAAGCCCTGTTTAGTTCCATAGGAAATTTCTATGTTAACTCCATAGTATTGTACTATTTTTTTAGCCAGACAGCAAACTGCATTTCTATCATAGTCAGATTCAGGAGTCCATATCCGAATACTGGGCATACTAGATACTCAAAATTTCTTCTATTAAATGACTATGATAAATGGCACTCCCTAATCCAAAATCCTCTATCCAATCTAATAGATCGTCTCTATTTGCAGTTAGTTTATCTAGCAAGCAAGCTTTTGTTCCAGCTTCATCTTTCTTGCTCAACAGAATGACTGAAATTTCAGATGATATTTCTTCTGAGTGAAAACAATCTAGTAGCTGAGAACTATGGGTACTGAAAATTACTTGTGTTCTTTTAGACAACCTTTTTAAGATAGAAGCAACATCTTTAAGAATACCAGGATGAAGGTTTCTTTCAGGTTCTTCAATACCAATAAGAGAGGGAATCTCTGATTGATAAAGCAATATTAAATAAGCTATTAGTCTGAGTGTCCCATCTGACATACTTGATAGTGGCATCTCCTTACCATTAGCTTCCAAGATTTTGACTATTTGCTCTCGTTCTCCACCTGTAGCTAACGTAATGTTTAGGTAACTATGAAGTTCTTTGCTGACTTCGTAAAATTTTTCTGGTTCACTTTCAGCCCAATAGTTTAATACTTCCTGAACTTCGCTAGCTTTATTACCAAGGCTAGGTACAGTCTCCTTGCCCTGCATCATATTGGGGAAATTGATAATTTTTATTACTTCCCGATATTGTCTTATTGTATCAGGATCTACATCATAAAACTCCCAGCTTCGGATAAAACTAGCTAGTTTTTTTGTAAAAGGTTTATTACCAAAATTACCAGCAGTTCTTAATGCTAACCCCTCTATCGCTTCAGGATCGGACTGATATTTTTGATGATTTTCACCATTTTCATCACTGACTTCTCCTTCACCTTTGGCTATTTTAATGACTTCAATTCCGTTGATGGTAAGATTTTCACTAGCAATCAAAGTATTTCTTTGACTTGACACTAAAGATAAAGTGTATTCTGCTTGATTATTATCGTCTTCGACATTGATGATGAAAGTTATCGAATCGCTGCTATATCTTAGGAGTCTTTGCCTTCCTTCTAGTTTTGGAAGTGTGTCACTTGCCAGAAGGTATTTTAGCAAACTTAAGGCTTCTAGAGAGTTTGACTTGCCACTAGAGTTAGAACCAACTAAGATTGTTAAATTTCTGAAGTTTAGGTCAACATCACCCAAACTTTTGAAGTTTTTTATTGTCGCTGTTCTAAGTTTCATAGTGACAAGTTGATAAGCTGATATTTGAGCGATCGCTTTAAACATTAAACCGGAACAGCATCACATCTCCTTCCTGTACTACGTATTCTTTCCCTTCACTCCGAACTAAGCCTTTTTCCTTGGCAGCAGTCATCGTACCAGATTCGACTAAATCTTTGTAAGCAACTGTTTCGGCACGAATAAAGCCGCGTTCAAAATCTGTATGAATCACACCGGCTGCTTGGGGTGCTTTCATTCCGGCGGTAATTGTCCAGGCGCGGGTTTCTTCGGGACCTGTGGTTAAGTATGTCCGCAAACCTAAAAGCTCGTAGGTGGCGCGAATCAAAGATTTTAACCCGCCTTCTTCGACTCCCAAAGATGCTAAAAATTCTCCCCTTTCTTCTTCTGGTAATTCAACTAATTCCGCCTCGACTTGAGCAGAAACAATGACGACTTGAGCATGTTCCTGTGCTGCAAGTTGTCGCACTTGTTCTACCCACTGATTCCCCGTCGCTAAATCATCTTCGGATACGTTAGCGGCGTAAATAATTGGTTTGCGTGTGAGCAAGCAGAGTTGTTGAATCAGCGGTTCTTCTTCTTCGGTTAATTCAATTTGTCGCGCTTGTTTTCCTTCATTTAAAGCGGCGCTAATTTTTTCCAAAGCTGCTAGTTCAATTTGGGCTTCTTTGCTGCCGCGCGCTTGTTTGCGGGTGCGTTCTACACGGCGTTCAATTTGGGCTAAATCTGCTAATGCTAGCTCTAAATTGATGATGTCTATATCGCGCAGAGGGTCAACCGAACCAGCGACGTGAATGATATCATCGTTCTCGAAACAGCGCACGACGTGGACAATGGCATCGACTTCGCGGATGTGGGATAAAAATTTATTCCCCAGTCCCTCGCCTTGACTTGCGCCTTTTACCAATCCCGCAATATCGACAAATTCAATCCGCGTCGGCACAATTTGCTTGGATTTGGAGATTTCCGCTAGCACGTTTAACCGTTCGTCGGGAACTGCTACGACGCCTACATTGGGTTCGATGGTGCAAAAAGGAAAGTTGGCTGCTTCGGCTTTAGCGTTCGCAACTAAGGCGTTAAACAGGGTAGATTTTCCAACGTTGGGTAGTCCGACTATTCCGGCTCTGAGCATTTGAGTGTGAAGGTTGAAAGGTGAGAAACTGGGTTAATTTTGAACCTTATCTATTTTAAATAGGTTCGGGAATTGTTTGGGGAATCGGTGCCGGAACTGTTTGAGGTATTGGTGCTGGTACGGTTTCCGGTACTGGTGCTGGTATTGGTTCTGGGGCTGGACTTGGTATTGGTTGGGGAATTGGTGCTGGTACGGGTTCGGGTATTGGTGGCTGGGGTATGGGTTCTGGGTTGGGAATTATTGGTTCTGGGATGCCGATCATAAGAGTTGTTATTTTATGGTTTAACCTTATAAAGTTAGGTAAAAACTGATAAAATAACATCCCTCTGATTAGCTACTTCTTGGGGCGTTCTTGAGATTACTCGCTTTTGGGAGAAGAATTTTTGAACGAACCGCAGAGGCGCAGAGAACGCAGAGAGAAGAAGAAGAGTGGGGAATGAGTGTGAGTAAAAGTTGGCGGGATTTTCAAGTGGAAACGCCTTTGTTGGATGCTCTAAGGCTGTGTGCGAATCAGCGGCACGCTGCTTTTTATACGCCTGGTCATAAGCGGGGGGCTGGTATTGCTGCTAGTTTGGCTGAGTTGGTGGGAACAAGTGTTTTTCGAGCGGATTTGACTGAATTGGCGGAGTTAGATACTTTATTTGCGCCTGATGGGGTGATTCGCACGGCGCAGGAACTGGCGGCGGCGGCGTTTGGGGCGGAAGCAACTTGGTTTTTGGTTAATGGTTCTACTTCGGGAATTATTGCGGCGATTTTGGCTACTTGCGGGACGGGGGATAAGATTATTTTGCCGCGCAATGTGCATTCTTCTGCGATCGCTGCCCTAATTCTCTCCGGTGCTATCCCGATTTTCATCCTCCCAGAATACGACCCAGTTTTAGATATCGCTCACTCTATTACACCGGCTGCGGTAGCCGATGCTTTAAAGCAGCATCCGGATGCGAAGGCGGTGATGATGGTTTATCCAACTTATTATGGGGTTTGTGGTGATGTGGGCGCGATCGCTCGCCTCGCCCATCAATATCATATTCCTCTGCTGGTAGATGAAGCCCACGGTTCCCATTTCGCTTTTCATCCCGAATTACCGACTTCGGCGCTATCGGCAGGTGCGGATTTAACCGTACAATCTATCCACAAAACTTTGGCTGGGATGACTCAAGCATCGATGTTACACGTTCAAGGCGATCGCATCGATCGAAATCGCCTCAGCAAAGCTTTACAGTTAGTTCAATCTACCAGTCCCAGCTATATTCTTTTAGCTTCTCTCGATGCGGCGCGCCAGCAAATGGCTTTGCACGGAGAAGCTTTGATGACTAAAACTTTACAGTTAGCCGACGCAGCTAGAAAGCAAATTCACTATATTCGGGGATTGTCCGTTCTATCTTCCGTACAATTACCGAGATGCTCTACTTTAGATCGAACGCGATTAACGGTGACAGTATCTGGTTTGGGTTTAACTGGGTTTGAAGTTGATGATATTTTCCATCAAGATCTGGGCGTTACGGCTGAGTTCCCATCTCTGCAACATCTAACTTTTATTATTAGTCTGGGCAATACCGAAGCAGATATAGATCAACTGGTGCAAGCTTTCAGCACTCTCGCCACAGAATATCGACGCCCTTCCTCATCTCCCCCATCTCCCCCATCTCCCCCATCTCCCTTGTCTTCCCTCTCCCCCCGCGAAGCATTTTTTGCTCCAACGGAAATTTTACCGATAGAACAGGCTTTTGATCGCATCTGTGCCGAACTCATCTGTCCTTATCCGCCGGGAATTCCGGTTTTGCTACCCGGTGAAGCGATTACAAAAACTGCCCTCGACTATTTACAACAGGTTCAAACTAGGGGTGGAGTCATTAGCGGTTGTGCAGATGCTACACTAAAAACCCTGAAAGTTTTGACTCTGTGACTCATGGACAGTGTCAGTGCGATCGCGGAAAATTTGTCTGTTTTGTAAAGATTGTGTAAACTTTTCGGCTCTATCGACTGGTAACTTTTCTATAAGTTTAATTTATAAATTTACGTATATACGTAATTATACTGGCTCATGTTATTTAAGAAATGTAACAGTATTTATACTAATGTAAATTTTGCCGAATTTATATAGCAATTATTAGCCAATATCAGCCAAATTAACTCGTTAATCATGCAGGAAAATTAAACGTTGTGTCGCCATTGGAGTTGACACGAGCGATCGCATCAGTGCCAAGGGTGATTAAATCTACCATTGGGCATTTTAAGCAGAAATGAAGCGGCTCAATATTTAAAATTCTAATACTTTACAAATTTTAAATACGTAAAGAATTGATGAAACCAGGGCTTTCTGGAAAAAAGATTTGCATAATTCATTAGCATGGTTTAAACATAACCGCCTGAGAGAAAAGACGATTGACGCTCAAATTAACCTGAGAGGAGAAACGCATGGATGCCTTAACTTTATCTAAGCTGGCAGTCAAACATACCCAAAACGCTTTCGCCGAATCGCTTTACATCAATTACAATTATGACATGACCAAGCCGGTCACGTTTTACGGGATTGTTAACGAGCGCTGCAATGTTAAATGTCGTCAATGCGAGTATTGGCGACTGAAAGAATACAAAGAAGAAATGACCATAGAAGAATGGCAGAATGCGTTATTGAGCGTTAAAGAATTTGTTGGGGATTTTTCGATAAATTTTAGCGGTGGAGAACCATACATTAAAAAAGGTTTTGTTGACTTGCTGGCATTTGGTCATCAAAATGGCATTAACTGCGGCGTGACTACAAATGGTTACTGCATGACGAAAGAAAATGCAGCAAAAACTGTAGCGGCGCATCCTTTTAATGTGAACATGTCCCTGGATGGTCATAATGCAGAACTCCACGATTACTTGCGGGGACAACCGGGATTATTTGACCGGCTTTCTAAAGGTGTTGAGTATCTGCGCCAGGAGCAAGAAAAGCAGGGCGTGCAGTTTCCTATCAATATCAAACCAACAATTAACAAACTTAATTTCCGCCATCTTCCAGATATAGTCAAGTGGGCGGAACACCTGGGAGCGACTACGGTTAATTTTCAGCCAGTCAATCGTTGGACGCAAGAAACTTACGAAGAACTGTGGATAGAAGACGAAGAACTGGCTGAATTTGAACAGATGATCGAGCTATTAATTGAAATGAAGAAGAATGGCGCTCCGATTATGAACAGCGATGAAGTTCTGCGGCTGATGATTCCCCACTTCCGGGAAGAAAAAGCACCTCCTGAATCTCGTCCTTGTCGCGTAGGCTTGCGTAATTTCTGGATTGACACGCGGGGAGATGTGAAATTATGCGACGAATATCCGGTGGTTGGTAATATCAAAGAGCAGAGCGCCCGGGAAATTTGGTATGGCGAAAAAGCTCAGGAAATCCGCCGTCAAACAGTGGCTTGCGGTAAACTCTGCCTAATTACCTGCGTGTCGCAAAAAACGCTTTTAGACAAGGTAGCAATGGGGTTGAAACTGCTGCGAAACTAACGATTAACTCAAGTTGCTAGTGATAAAGTTGGGTGTTGCTAATGGCTAATGGCTAATGGCTAATGGCTAGAGAGAAGCTTAGTAATATCCTAGTGTTGATGTTACGAGCAACTTGAGCGATCGCATGGTTTTAGTCCTGCTGAGAACAGATCTGACGGGATGGCTATCCCGTCAGTTATTGTAGGCACCCTGACAAATTTTGATTGCAGCAACTTAGATTTACACTCCCAAGGCTGTTACGATTTGAAGGATTATTCTGGTATTGTGGTGGAAGGCCGATCTTGATACTCAAAAGCTTTAGCGTAGTTCCCCATCGCGTAACAAGCAATTCTCAGGCTTCCCAAGGACTGTTGTTCGACTCGCTTGTCTTGCAGTTGGCGCGCGATCGCTAAGCGTTGTTCGTAACACTCTATCGCTTTGGTAAAATTACCAATCGATTCGCAAGCAACACCTAAACTGCCTAAAGTTTGCTCTTCGACTCGGCGATCGTTTAGACGTTTGGCGATCGCTAACCGCTGTTGGTAATATTCAATCGCTTGGGTGTAATTGCCCAAAGCATAGCAAGCACTACCTAAATTTCGCAGCACTTGTCCTTCTCCACGCCAGTCTTGCATTTGACGCGCGATCTCTAAGCGCTGTTGGTAGTACTTAACTGCTTGAGCATAGTCTTCCAACGCATAAAATGCATTACCCAAGTTTCTCAGCACCTGTGCTTCTCCCTCCCGATCTTGCAACTCCCGCATCAAGACTAAACTTTGCAATTGGTACTCGATCGCCTGTTTCAAATTGCCCAATGCTTTGTAGGCTAGCCCCATGTTATTGAGGGCTGCAACTTCGCCGCGCCGATCTTTAATTTCTCTGGAAATTACCAAACTCTGCTGCTGATACTCCAGCGCTTTGGCGTGATCTTCCAGGTGACGGTAAGCGTTTCCCAGGTGCCCTAGCGTCTGCCCTTGGTTGCGGCGATCTTGGAGTTGGTGCGCGATCGCTAAGCGCTGTTGGAAATACTCAATTGCTTTTACATAATCACCCGCAGTGTAGTAAACATTACCCAAATTTCCCAGCGCTTTGCTTTCTCCTTGAGCATGTTCCAATTCTCGGTAGATTTTCAGCGCCTCCTGCAAATACTGCAATGCTTCCTTAAACTGCAACGACGAACAATACTTTACCCCTTCCTCCATTATTTGGTTTGCCAAACTGAGGCGGGAATTACTTTCCGTTTGATCCAGGATTTTACTTTGCATATAGGCATCGAGCGAGTGCGCCATTGTCGCTCGCTCGTGTTCCCGCAGCGTTTCCTTCGGAAAATCGCGATTTTCACGCATTTGCTCCCCATTTCCTCGGTAAACCCGATTCTTCATCATCTTTCTCTCCTAAAATTCTTTGCAGTATCTCTGCTCTTAAGGGTTGTATTTGTGACATAAGTCACTTCAGAACGGTTAAGGGCATAATTTCCTTAAAAATTCTGTAAAGAACTTGTTTTATTGTTCCCAAACCTGCGAGTAATTTCACACTTGTGAAAAAAATAATACAAACTTTGCCAAACTCCTTTCAGGGTATTTACTAGGCTAAAACCGTCGGAACCGGAAGTAATAGACACTGTGGTATCAGCCATTGCCAATCCGCCAAGCAGGCGACAGCCTACAGCGGCTTGCAGCCGCGTGAGGTACAGCGTTTTCGCTTCGTTTGTGTAGCGGCACCCTTAAGGGTGCCCGCACACCGCTGTGGGTGTACCTCACTAAGAAAGCAATCCGCTGTAGACGCCGGTATCGGCACGGCGCAGATTCCAGTTTTACTCTGGTAGATACGTCCCGCATGGCAGGTGAAAGCGATTGATTTGGCAGAAAATATGCTGGGAATTAGTTCGGAAGATGTGATGCCAGCTGGCTAGCAACAAAGAATTGTGTTGGAATGCTTTGATGCCAAACAACTGCCTGACCCTGATGCTGAATTTGATGTGGTTCTTTCCAATAGCCTAGTTCACCATTTGCCAGACCCGCTACCCTTTTGTTTGTATAGCGGCACCCTTAAGGGTGCCGCTATACAAACAAAGGCTGTACCTCGCTCGCTGGCAATCTGCTTTAGAACTCAAGGGCGTGTTATAGCCAAACGGCGGCTTTCTGATCGGCGATTTGATCCCACCTGCGGATGAGGCAACGAGTAAGAGCGACATAGCAAGGCAAAACCCTCTTGGCATTGGGTATGAGGAACAACCTTCTATGCCCGATTTGCTACGTTATTTTAAAAATAAATTATAAAAATATTATCTTTTTTTAATTTTTTTAATAATTAAATTAAAAGATGTTTCATCACCGAGCTAGATAATAGAAAGTTTTTATAGAATTTTTTGTAAGTGATGGTGAATGAGTAACTAAATTCACTGCAATCAAAGAGCTTGAACTCAGTAGCAGAAGCGGAGAAAAAATTAATCCACAACTGTTATCAAATTCTCCGATTTGAGCTGGCTGTTTAATTTGCTTTTTTCGGCGTAGTTTTGGAATTGAGCGCTTTTCCTATGAACACTATTACTCAACGTCGTGCCGAACTAGATGTCACAAAATATTGGGATGGGTTGTGCGATTGGATAACCAGTACGGACAACCGGATTTATGTTGGCTGGTTTGGCGTACTGGCGATTCCTAGTCTGTGTGCGGCGGCGATTTGTTTTGCGATCGCATTTATCGCCGCCCCATCCGTCGATCTCGATGGCGTGCGGGAACCCGTCATTGGTTCTCTGCTAGGGGGTAACAACATCATTACGGCGGCTGTCGTACCGACCTCTGCTGCAATTGGCTTGCATTTTTATCCGATTTGGGCTGCTGGTTCGGTCGATGAATGGCTTTACAACGGTGGCCCCTATCAATTAATTGTGCTGCATTTCCTGATTGGAATTTGGTGCTATTTAGGCCAAATGTGGGAACTCAGCTACCGCTTAGGAATGCGCCCCTGGATTGCTGTGGCTTTCAGTGCGCCGGTTTTAGCCGCGACATCAGTATTGCTAGTTTATCCCATCGGTCAAGGTAGTTTTTCTGACGGGTTGCCTTTAGGAATTACCGGCACGTTTAACTTTATGTTAGCCGTCCAAGCCGGTCACAATATTTTGATGCATCCTTTCCATCTGTTAGGGATTATCGGCGTGTTTGGCGGTGCATTTATGAGCGCATCTTATGGTGCATTGACAACTGCAAGTTTAATTCGCCAAACAACAGAAACCGAATCGGCAAACGCGGGTTACAAGTTTGGTCAACTCGAAGAAACCTACAACTATCTGGCTGGGTTTTCTGGCTACTTAGGACGGGTGTTTATTCCATCTTTAGCCAGTCGCAATAGCCGTGCCGTACACTTTTTGATGGCAGCTTTACCGACAATAGGAATTTGGTTTGCTACCGCTGGGATTTGTTTGGTTGCATTTAACCTCAACGGTTTCAATTTCAACCACTCGATTCTAGATAGTCAAGGGCGACCAATTCTGACTCATGCGGATATTGTCAACCGGGCAACGATCGGCATTCAAGTGATGCATGAAGTCAACGTTCACCATTTCCCGCCGCTTTTGAGTGCCGGTGAAACAGTTCCCATCATTGGCTAGTTACGATAACTTTGAGAATCCCGGTTTCTTAAAGAAACCGGGATTCTGTTTATTTTGAGGTTAATTGTGTTGTAGGGGCGCGTTTTACCAGATAAATTTGATGCCAAGCGCATGATGTTGATCAACCCGCCCTCGCGTTATGCTTGAATGCGTCCCTACAGGTGTAAAATTCAAGCACCGCCGCGCAATTTGTCCAAAACGCTGCGATCTTCGAGTGTAGAGGTATCCCCCGCAACTTCTTGACCCGATGCTAGATTTCGCAGCACGCGCCGCATAATTTTACCAGATCGCGTCTTGGGTAAGGCTTCGCAAAATTGAATCGTTGCGGGGCGCGCTAGCGCACCAATTTCATTCGCAACGTGTTGCTTGAGTTCTTTCGCTAGTTGATCGCTAGGGAAATAACCTTCTTCTAAAGTTACGAAACCAACTATTTCTTCCCCTTTAATATCGCTAGGTTTTCCCACCACAGCAGCTTCCGCTACCGCCTGGTGAGATACTAAAGCTGACTCAACTTCCATCGTACCTAAACGGTGTCCAGCGACGTTAATCACATCATCTACCCTCCCCATAACCCAGAAGTATCCGTCTTTATCTTTTCTAGCTCCATCCCCAGTAAAGTAGAGGTATTGACCGTTTTTGGGTGGAATATGCTCCCAATAGGTGGTGCGGTAGCGGTTGGGGTTGCGATAAACTGTGCGAATCATGCTAGGCCAAGGATTTTTGATCGCCAAATATCCGCCTTGATTTTCACCCACGGGATTGCCATCTAAATCTACTACCTCTGCCTCAATTCCGGGGAAAGGTAAGGTTGTTGCACCTGGTTTCATCGGCGTCGCACCCGGTAGCGGTGTCAGCATGATGCCACCAGTTTCTGTTTGCCACCAAGTATCTACTATTGGACAGCGTTCACCTCCTATCACTCGGTAATACCACATCCAAGCGGCTGGGTTAATCGGTTCGCCGACGCTTCCCAATAATCGCAGCGAAGATAAATCCCGCGCTAAAGGCAAAGCTTCTCCCATTTTCATGAAGGTGCGAATGGCAGTGGGAGCGGTATAAAAGATGGTAACGCCGTATTTTTGGATGACATCCCACATACAACCGGGATTGGAATCGCGGGGCGCGCCTTCGTACATCACAGTTGTACCGCCGTTGGACAGGGGGCCGTAAACTAGGTAACTGTGACCTGTAATCCAACCGACGTCGGCGGTACACCACAAGATATCCGTATCTTTGAGATCGAAAATCCACTTAGTGGTGATGTGGGTGTAGAGGTTGTAACCGCCGGTGGTGTGGACGACGCCTTTGGGTTTTCCGGTAGTGCCAGAAGTATAAAGGATAAACAGGGGGTCTTCGCTGTCCATTGGTTCGGCGGGACATTCATCGGCGGCTGCTTTCCGCAATTCGTGCCACCAGTAGTCCCGATCTGGTTGCATATTAATAGGATGTCCCGTCCGTCGCACGACGATGACTTTTTCGACGCTGGGTACTCCGTCATCGGCAAGTGCTTTATCTACTTGATCTTTGATGTGGACGACGGCATCTTTGCGCCAACCGCCATCGGCGGTGATAATCACTTTGGCTTCGGCGTCGAGGAGTCGATCTTTTAATGCTTCGGCACTAAATCCGCCAAATACAACGGTGTGGGGTGCGCCGATTCTGGTACAGGCTAGCATGGCGATCGCTACCTCCGGTATCATCGGCATGTAGATGCCTACGCGATCGCCTTTTTGCACTCCCATACTTTTGAGGCTGTTTGCCATTTTGCAAACGAGTCGGTGCAATTCGCGGTAGGTAATTTTTAAGCCATCACCCGGTTCTCCTTCCCAGATTAAGGCAATTTTGTCGGCGCGATCGCTATTTAAATGGCGATCTAAACAGTTGTAGGAAATGTTTAACTTGCCTCCTACAAACCATTTGGCAAATGGGGGTTGCCAATCGAGTACTTTATCCCATTTTTGAAACCAGTGTAATTCTTGTTCTGCTAATTCTGCCCAAAATGTTTCGGGGTCGCTTTTTGCTTTGTCGTAGAGGCTTTGATATTCTTGTAAGCTTTTGATATGGGCTGTTTGCGAGAATTCAGCGGGGGGCTGAAATAGCCGTTCTTCTTGCAGGATGGATTCTATTGTGGCTTGCGACATATTTGTTTACACCCTTTTGAAAATCAGACTGTAATTCGGCGGCGGATGGGAATAGTTTTCCGCCTTATTTGTATTACTCGCTTCGCGTTAGAAGATTTTTTTATTGAACCGCTCCAGACGCAGAGGACGCAGAGGTAAGAGAAAATAAGAGGTTCTTTCGCCTAAGAGCGAAGGGAGTAAAGATGCGATCGATTTTGCTGGAGATTCACTACACCTCCTCGCGGTAGAAGTCGCCGATTGCTTCTGGTGTTGCTGATTCAATCGGCGTCTGATATAAATGTTTGACTATATCATAAGGGGGCGGGGCGCAACCCATGCAACTGCTACACATAATTAAACAATTGCTAATTGCTAATTGGTAATTGCTAATTGCTTCTATTACCAATTACCAATTACCCATTACCGATTACCAAATGCCATTTTCAGTTCGTAAACTTCTTCTGCCATTCTTCTTTCAATGGCAAATCCCATTTTTTCAAATAGATGCAGCATGGGTTGATTTTCTACTAGGACTTCGGCGGTAAAGCCAAGCAGTCCCTGTTTTTTGGCTAGGTAAGTTAAGTAAGTCAGTAGTTCGCTACCGATGCCTTGATTTTGATAATCGTCTCTGACGACAAAAGCAACTTCTGCGGCGTGGGTTTCTTCGTCTATGGCATATTGTCCGATGCCGATGGTTTCTGGTTTTTGTTGGTGCGATCGCTCTGCCAATATCACCATTTCTTTGGTAAAGTCAATGATGGCAAATTCCTGCAATCGTTTGTGGGGCATATCGGGACGCATGGAAATAAATCGCCGATGTATGCTTTCGTCTGATAAGGCATAAAAGAATTCTTTTAACAACGGTTCATCGCTGATTTTTACGGGGCGCAGTAATATTTCTAATCCCGATTCTGTGGTTCTATATGTTTCTAATTCTTCGGGATATTCTCCGGCTTTTCCGGGGATAAATGCTTGGTCTTGATAAATTATGTTCCGCGCTTTTGCTGCTTCTATCAGCCAATTCCTGAATTTTGGATGGGCAATTGAGATTAATTCCATTGCCCTTTCTCGGATGTTTTTACCGTGTAAATAGGCGATGCCGTATTCGGTGACGACGTAATGAATGTCGCCGCGATTGAGTGTAATTCCTGCGCCTTCTGTTAAAAACGGTACGATTCTAGAAATTGTTTCATTTTCGGCGGTAGATTGAATGGTTAAAATTGTTTTGCCGTTGCGAGACAAAACTGCCCCTCGCATAAAGTCAGCTTGTCCCCCAATGCCACTATAAAATATCTTGCCGATCGATTCTGCTGTCGCCTGTCCGGTTAAGTCTATTTCTAAGGCGCTATTAATCGCTACCATGTTATCGTGTTGGGCGATAACTAGAGGATTGTTTGTGTAATCGATGGTTTTAAATTCTATAGTTGGATTGTCGTGGATGTATTCGTATGTTTCTCTTTTCCCCATGCAGAAGGCGGCGATGGTTTTGCCGCGATTGATGGTTTTATTTTTGTTGGCGATCGCGCCTTTTTTAATTAAGTCTACGATGCCATCTGATAGCAGTTCTGTATGCACTCCCAAGTTTTTTTTATGAGCCAGATTTGCTAAAATAGCATTGGGAATGCTCCCGTATCCCACCTGAATTGTATCTCCATCTTGAATCAGTCGGGCGACGTACTTGCCTATCTTTTCGGCTATGTCTGAATCGGCTTCTGATGCGTATTCTAAAAGCGGTTCGTCGTGGGAAATAATAAAATCTACGTCTTCGATGTGAATAAATCCATCTCCATGCACGCGGGGCATGTAATCATTAATTTGAGCGATAACTAATCCAGCTTTTTCTGTAGCGGCTTTGACAATATCCACGCTCACGCCCAAACTCATATAACCGCGATTGTCTGGCGGCGAAGTTTGGATTAAGGCTACATCAATCGGCACCAGACCGCGATAGAATAAGTTCGGAAGCGCTGATAAAAATATGGGCGTATAATCCGCAAGTCCTTGATTAACTGCGTCTCTGGTATTCTTGCCGACGAAAAAAGAGTTATGGCGAAAATTGCGTTTAAATTTTTCATCGGCGTAGGGCGCAACTCCGAGAGTCCAGACGTGCAACACTTCCGCATCTAGTAAATCTTTGGGATGGGATTTAACGTAATCGATTAAAGCGCGAACGAGGTATTGAGGTTCGCCGCATCCCGTACCGATAAAGATGCGATCGCCTCGATGAATCCGACTAAATATTTTCTCTTCTGAAGCAAACTTTTTCGGATACATCTGCTTCAGTTCATCCAGCGTCACCCTCCCAGTATCCAAACTCATATCCCACCTCCACCGCGGGTTGAAAAACCCGGTTTCTGCGTTAATCTCGCACCTCTAAACGCAATATTTTGCCGAGAAACCGGGTTTTTTGCCAATTAGCAATTACAAATCGATCTCGACTTTAACTAAATCGCTGGTAGTGCGATCGCGTTTAAATCCAACTTTTTCGCAAACGCGCTGCATGGCTGTATTTTCCGTCAAAATATCGCCTCGGACTTTGGCGAGTTTCTCATCGCGCCCAACTTGCAATAGCTGTCGCAGTATCTCGGTACCCAATCCCCTACACTGATATGGATCGGCGACTAGCATGGAGAATTCCGCTTCGTTGACGCCGTGCAATTTGCTCAAACGTCCAGCTGCGAGAATTTCGCGATCGCCTGTTTTGGGATGCTTGTATTCTGCCACGAGTGCCATTTCCCGGTCGTAATCGATGAAGCAGATGCGGGTTAACCTTTCGTGGGCGATGCGCCGACTCAGCTTCATTAAGTTGAAAAAGCGGAAATAAACGCTTTGTTCGGATAGGGTTTTGTGGAATTGAACGATCAGCGGTTCGTCTTCGGGGCGAATGGGGCGGATAGTTACTGGTGTCCCGTCTGTCATCGTCCACTCGGAGATATATTGAGTCGGATAGGGACGAATCGCGGGTTTGGGCAGTTCGTCTTCTCTGGTATCGGGTGTATGAAGGACGATCCGCGCATCGAGGGCGATTAGTCGATTCGATGATGCCAGCAGGGGATTGATGTCTATTTCTTTAATCCAGCGCTGTTCGACTACTAATTGGCTAAATCTTACCAGAATCTGTTCCAGGGCGGCGAGATCGATGGGTTTGCGTCCGCGCACGCCTTGCAGCGCTTTGTAGATTTTGGTATTTTCCATCATCCGCCGCGCCAGGGTGGTGTTGAGGGGTGGGAGAGCGATCGCGCTATCTTTATACACCTCTACCAATTGTCCCCCGGAACCGAACAGCAATACGGGACCAAATTGAGGATCGATGCTGCTACCGATAATTAATTCGTAACTGCCATCGGGATTGTACATCGGTTGCACGCTGACACCCAAGAAATGCTCTAACCCGACTTTCTCGGTCACCGATGTTTTAATCTTTTGATAAGCCCAGCGGACTGCATCGGCGTCGGTGAGGTTCAACTGTACGCCGCCAACCTCGGTTTTGTGGGTGATCGTTTTGGAGAGGAGTTTGAGAACAACTGGGTATCCGATGGATTCGGCGATCGCAACAGCTGCGTCTTCGCTATCAGCTTCCGCTGTTTTGGCAATCGGAATCCCATATGCTGCTAAAATCTCCTTCGATTCCACTTCGGTGAGAATAGTTCGTCCCGACTGGCGTACCCCTTCCAGCATCTGCGCTACCATCGCCCGATCCGGTGCGTTTTCCCCATTGATAGGCATCATCGGCGTTTCGTAGATGCCGCGCAGGTTGTAGCTGTACTTCCACATCAAGTTAAACAAGCGCGCGGCGGAATCTGGGTAGCGATAGGTGGAAACGCTGGCGCGGTTTAAGATTGTCTCGCCGGTAGTGACTTCATCGCCTCCCATCCAACTAGCCAAAACTGGTTTGTCGGCGTTTTGGGCGTGGTGTTTCAATTGTTCGGCGATTTCGGTGGGATTGGTCATCGCTTGGGGAGTTAAAATCACCAACAAACCATCGCTATTGGGATCTTTAACCGCTACTTCCAAAGCTTTAGTGTAGCGCTGCGGGTCGGCATCGCCGAGAATATCGATCGGGTTACCGTGACTCCAGTGGGCGGGTAAGAATTGGTTGAGGGATGCGATCGTTTCCGGTGCTAATTCTGCTAGTTCTCCACCCGATGCAATTAAAGCATCCGTCGCCAGTACTCCCGGCCCTCCAGCATTGGTGATAATGCTTAATCTAGGGCCTTTTGGCAGTCGCGGCTGTTTCGAGAGAACTTCTGCCATATTAAACAGTTCGGAGATGCGATTCACCCGCAATACCCCGCAGCGCCGAAATGCCGCATCGAGTACTTCATCTTTACCTGCCAAACTGCCGGTGTGGGAGGCGGATGCTTTGGCGGCGGCTTCGGTTTGTCCGGCTTTAATCACAATAATCGGCTTCGTCAGCGCCACTTCTCTGGCGGCGGAGAGGAATGACTGGGCATTTCCCACCGATTCCATGTAAATAACGATACTTTGGGTATTGGGGTCATCGCCGAGATAATAAATTAAATCGCCCCAATCCACATCGAGCATCGAACCGATGGAAATGAAAGCGCTAAAACCAACGTTTTCCGCCAAACTCCAATCGAGGACGGCAGTGCAAAGCGCCCCACTTTGACTGATGAAACCGACATTACCAGGGCGAGCGATCGTGCTGGCAAAGGTAGCATTTAATCCCGTGCGCGGATTCATCACCCCCAAACAATTGGGGCCGATTATTCGCATTTTTCCCCGCGCTTTTTCCAGGATTTGCCGCTCTAATTCTATCCCGGCGGCGCCGATTTCCTTAAATCCGGCAGAAATCACGATCGCGCCTTTCACCCCAGCCTCTACGCAGTCGCTGACGATCTGTGGTACTGTCGCTGCTGGAGTCACAATTACAGCCAAATCAACTCGTTCTGGAATCGCTTTAACGTTGGGGTATGCTTGAATCCCCAAAACGCTATGTCGCTTGGGATTGACGGGATAAACGGTTCCCCCGAAAGGATTGCTAATCAGATTCCACAGGATAGTCCGCCCTACGCTACCAGGTTTGTCAGTTGCACCGATAACGGCGACAGTTTCTGGTGTGAAAATTGAACTGAGGGGTTGGCTTTCGGCACGCAGAATGTCATAAGCCGGATCGGTGGTGGGTTTGATCGATTTTACAGTTACCATTTTGACGATTGCTCCCATCGGATGGACTTTCTGTGGTTGGTTTTGACTGGCTATTTGATGCTTTTACCTTATGCCACAGAATGGTTTTCAAGCGAATTGCTGCTAAAACTTTTTATCTGTCTCGAACCTTAAGAACTTTTTAACAACTTGCTTTGCCTAAGTTTCACGCTTCTCTACTTAATTACACCTTAGCGGAATTGGTGGGTGAGTGTCAGTTAGCTAGATCACTATTTAAGTGAAAAAGCGATCGCATCACTAACACTTGGGGGATGCGATCGCCTGTATAATTAATAAATAATCAAGTTTTTTTGCAATTGCGATAATTATTGTGCTTTCTGCGTTCAGTTTTGCCGGACTAGATCGCATTTGGCATAACTTTCATAGCCCCGGTTAAAAGTGGGAGCGCTTAGCTGGCAAGCCTTCCAACCTGCTTGCACCGATACGTTAAGCATTTCGCAAGCACCGCCGCGCCGTCCCATTGGTTTGTAATGCTGACAGTACCGACAGGCTGAAACTGGGGGATTGAAAGCTGGGATCATAAAGTTTCCTTTGATGTACCCTGTTGCGGGCAAGATGTGTATCTTGTCAAAGTATGCATGAATTTATTTACAACTGTCTGCAATTTTTATAATTTTCAATTAAAACATTGTATTTTTTCACAAAAGTTCATTAAGGGATCTCAGCTCAATTCAAAAGTAAAGAAATGTATCAAAGACTACTTTATGTCATCTAAGTTAACTCAAAAGCACGAGGACGCTTGACTAAACTTCTAAAACCTTTCTTAAACTCAGCTGTTTTGCCCAGGGGTTTGGAATTGCCCGCGTGCCTTAATATAGAGCGATCGCGCCCGCTCTAGAGGCTGCTGGTGAGAGGCTTAATATGCTAAGTGCAACAGAACTGAGAAAGAGCAGTTTGAAGATCGCCCGATGCACAATGCTTGATCGAGGCGATCGCATTTGAAAAGGAGGGTTTAATTGTGTCTCCATTAAAAGTTGGTATCAATGGATTTGGTCGCATCGGACGCCTAGTGATGCGAAGCGCCATGAAAAATCCCCAAATCGAGTTTGTCGGCATCAACGACCTCGTGCCGCCGGATAATCTGGCATATTTGTTCAAATACGACTCAACCCACGGCACTTACGACGGCACAGTCGAAGCCAAAGAAGACGGTATCGTAATCGACGGACGCTTTATCCCCTGTTTTTCCATGAGAAATCCGGCAGAATTGCCCTGGGGAAATCTGGGAACCGATTACGTAGTCGAATCTACAGGATTATTTACCACCCAGGACGGCGCTACCAATCACTTAAAAGCAGGCGCGAAAAGGGTAGTAATTTCCGCCCCAACGAAAGATCCGGATAAAGTCCCTACCCTGCTGGTAGGCGTCAATCATCAAACATTTGACCCCAGCAAGGATACCATCGTCTCCAACGCCAGCTGCACAACCAATTGTTTAGCACCTGTCGCCAAAGTGATCGATGATAACTTTGGGCTAACCGAAGGTTTGATGACCACAGTTCACGCCATGACAGCCACCCAGCCAACGGTAGATGGTCCGAGTAAGAAAGACTGGCGCGGCGGAAGAGGTGCGTCGCAAAATATCATTCCCTCCTCTACAGGTGCTGCAAAAGCCGTGGCGCTGGTTCTGCCACAATTGAAAGGCAAACTTACAGGGATGGCATTCCGAGTTCCTACCCCCGATGTTTCGGTAGTGGATTTGACCTTTAAGACGGAAAAAGCCACCAGTTACAAAGATATCTGCGCTGCAATGAAAGCCGCTAGTGAAGGCGAACTGAAAGGCATTTTAGGTTACACCGAACAAGAAGTAGTTTCGATGGATTTTCGCGGCGATGCCCATTCCAGCATCTTCGATGCCGGTGCGGGAATTGAATTAAATGCCAACTTCTTTAAAGTTGTTTCTTGGTATGACAACGAGTGGGGCTACTCTTGCCGCGTGATTGATTTAATGCTGTACATGGCGCAAAAAGACGGTATTTTGAGCTAATAGATGTAGGGGCAACCACTAATAGATCTAGGGGCAACCACTAATAGATCTAGGGGCAACCACTAATAGATCTAGGGGCAACC
>CAYXCW010000001.1:0-43154 GCA_964463555.1 uncultured bacterium | reverse complement strand
ACGGGGGGATTGCCCCTACAAAACACTATTTATGGATGATCTGCGTAAGTCCTATATTGTTCAAATAGAGGGGAAAAATCGCTCGGCTGACCGTCATAATTCAACATACATCGATCAATAAAAACCCATTTTTGAGCGCTGCGAGTCCATAAATTTCCCACAGGTTTCAACCAACTGGTATCATCAAGAGTACCGGGTTTGACGTTGGTAATTTTTGGGTTACGTGCTGGGTTGTGAAACAACCTCGTCCCGCAGTCTCCACAGAAAAAACAAATCACTTCGCGATCGCTATCCCCTTTCCGACTCCATTGTTTTGGCTCTCCCCGCACGATCGCAATTGCCTCGCGCGGGACTGGCATTGACATCCCAAACGCGCTAGATGACTGCTTTTGGCACTCTTGACAATGGCAGACATAAAGTGTCAGAGGTTCAGCGTGGATTTCGTACCGTATCCGCCCGCATTGACATCCGCCATAATACGGATAATTCATAAAATAGATTATACAATGTATCGCTCAATTTTACATGAGTCGAGAGCGATCGCACACCCCGCCCCCTTCATTAATAAACACCCAATTACCCATTAGCAATTAGCAATTAGCAATTATCCCGCAGACCTTTTTCCCTTAACAGTTCGTTTGCCCAAACCATATCTTGTTCTGATAAAGGCGGGAGCGGTTCTTGATGATAATCGATGCGATAATCGTAGCCTGCGCGATCGTAAATACCTGTAAGCAATTCTGGTAAATTAACAATAGGTTCTACATCTTCCTCGCGCAAAGGAAGCGGAAATACAGGGAGAGAGTCGCGGAGATTGAAGGCATAAAGTTCGGCAAACGGGCGGCGATCGCTGCGACTGACTAAAACGCGATAATCGCTTTGAATCGGATTGTTAAGTATTGGCATAGATTGCCATCCTCGCAGCAAATCTATTTCAACTAAATGGGTTAAACTGCCTAAAATACTCTGGCGTTTTTTGAGGTAAGTAGTTCTTCCTTCTCCATTGCGTTTGTTGACTGGGGAAAGAATTTCAATCGCCGTTACAACTTGTCTAGTTGCCATTTCTCGCACTTCTAGATAAGCTTGTTTAATTTTTTCAGGAATTGGGACTTTGACGGTAGTAGGAACAGTTGTAGTTACAGTTGCAACCGAACTGGTGGGAACATTGGGGCTATTAGGTTGGCGTTTAATCGCAACATCGGGAATGCCAACTAATAGCGAGTCGCCATTATTGTCGTTAGTATCGTTAATTTCATAGATGCGTTTTTCAATTGCGATCTCATATTTGGGGCGAATTTGAGGCATGACGGATTCGGCAATTGCCACAATCAATCGATTGTGAGTTTCCTGCCAGAAATCGGGGTGTTCTAAGTAGGGGTCCATTCCGGGAAAGGGTGAGGGCATAGGGCAGTCTCCCGATGTATTGATTTTTCAATCATTTTAGCACTGGGTTTTTTGACTAATTGCGATCGCACACTAAGCGATCGCTTGTGCTTTGTGGTGTGCGATCGCGTCAATTAGGATATGCGATCGCTTGTGCTTTGTGGTGTGCGATCGCGCTGCATTAAGAATCCCCTGAACCTAAGTCCTCTGTTCCTTGGTTTTCTGAAGCTGAGGGAAACGATAATTTGATATTAATGTCAATTGTGAGTGTATTGTGATTCTCAAACCTCGTATCAACTATCTTTACTAACGCATCTATCGGTAAAGAATTAGCTAACTTAGATTCAACAGACGGCTTATTCTTAGTTTTATATCCTGCTTCACCTAGCCAGTTATTTACATTTCTCCAGTTGCCTACTTTCTCATTAGGTACATCTGCCATGTTTTTAAAGTACTGATATAAAGTTTTACACACATAAACCTCAACCCCCTTGGGACTCTGAATGAGCTTGCGAGCCATTTCAGCCGGACTGTAACCGCACAGCAACCCGCGTAGATACAGCTTTTCCCGCTCCGTCAGCCCCTTTCTAGCGCGAGGAGACACTTTCCGCTTAGCTTCAGCCAGATCCTGGTACAGCCTTTCTAGATCCCAGTTATTTGCAGCCTCTGCGAACATCTCGTCGTTAGCCATTGCGTATGTCTGGTTAAATTTATAACCTTGCCTAACCAAAACTAATAGCGTTGGTTAGTAGCTTGCTAAGTATAGCTAGTTTAACATGGTAATAAGCAGTACGATTGAGTTGGCTGAGGGTCGATATTAATCGGCACTAATCGGGGTGTAAACAGAGTCACAGGCATCAAACCAATGTAAAGATTTATAACAACCGGAGATATTTTGCATAAAAGTTGGGGCGTATGCCCGATAGACAGGTAGAGATTCGCGGGACGTTACTCAGCGACGAAGCGAGTGGGTATGGAACGTGGGGTCTGATTGTTGTGCGATCGCTGACTCAAATACGGTAAACCTTTATATGTTTGGGACAAATCTAGTTGGAGAAACGCTTAAAAAACGTTACAAAATCACACAAAAACTGGGAGAGGGTAGTTTTGGAGAAACTTATCTAGCGATAGATATAGACGACTTCAACGAGCCTTGTGTTGTTAAAAGACTTAAACCCCAAAATCAGTCTAATATCAAGTGGGTGAAAGAGGCATTTGAGCAGGAAGCAAAAATACTGAAAAGTTTAGGAACACACCCTCTGATTCCAGGCTTGTTAGCTTACTTCCAAGAACAACAAGAATTTTTCCTTGTTCAAGAACTTATTGAAGGCAATAATCTCCGCACAGAAATCTATCCCGGTAGGCGGTGGAGTGAAAATCAAGTTACTTTTTTATTGCAATATATTTTAGAAGTATTGGTATTTGTTCATGAACGTGGAGTAATTCACCGCGATATTAAACCGGAAAATTTAATCATCAGAAAGTCAGACAACAAGATAGTGCTAATTGATTTTGGTGCTATCAAGCAAATTACTACTCAAGTATTTAATACGCAAGGACAGTTAATACCAACAACTGTTGCTATTGGTACACCAGGCTATATGCCTGCCGAGCAAGCAAACAGACAGCCCAAGTTGAGCAGTGATATCTACGCTGTAGGAATGATTGGCATCGAAGCTCTCACTGGCATACTTCCAATGTATATTCCGCTCGATCCTAACACTCAACAAGTTGTTTGGCGAAACCAAGCGCAGGTGACAAATGAAGTGGCTAATTTTTTAGACAAAATGGTGCATTACAATCCGAGTAAGCGCTATCAGTCAGCATCAGAAGCACTGCAAGCTATTCGTTCTTTGACAAAAACTATAGATCCATCACAACCGCCAATACAACCGCCAGTACGACCACCGATACCAACGCCTATACCAATACCAATACCCACACCCACACCACCGCCACGACCTTTCATAAAATACGCAGGTTTTTCCACAAGACTGGTAGCAGACATTATTGATAAAACTATCTTAATGGTTGGTAGTTTAATTTTGGACTTTATTACACTACCAAGTGGAAATAATGCTGACGAATTCTGGGTCAGATTTATCGTTACCTATATAATTGTGGGATTTCTCTATTGTCCAGTCATGGAGAGTTCTAACTTCCAAGGAACACTAGGCAAAAAGCTACTAGGTATTTTTGTAACCGATCTCAACGGCAATAAACTATCTTTTGAGCAAGCTACTAAAAGACATAGCATGAAATTGCTGTCTTACTTAACTATTTTTATAGGTTTTTTTATGGCTGGCTGGACAGATAAAAAACAGGCCCTTCATGACCAAATAACCCAAACTTTAGTATTAAGGAAATAATCTCATGTCTAATACAAGTTACTACGCAGGTATTGAAAAAAGATTTGTTGCGTTTTTGATAGATGCAATTTTTTTGTATTTTGTATATTTTATTGCTTTTGGGAAAGTGCTTACCACCCTGGATAACCCCAAAGCACTTATGTACAATCTTTTGACAATTATCATAGGCTGGATTTACTTTGCAGGAATGGAGAGTTCTTCTCTACAGGGAACATATGGAAAAAGAGTCCTGGGGATTATTGTCACCGATACTAATGGTAATAAAATATCTTTTGGCAGAGCCACAGGCAGGTATTTTGCTAAGTCAATTTGTTTGTTTTTCAGTTTAATAGTAATTTTGTTGATCGCATTGATGACGGCAAGTACAGGAGGAGACAACTCTCCTTACTGGGCGGTAGCTGGATTGGTATTGATTATTGGAGGGTTATTATCAGTCATCGGCTACCTGATGGCGGCGTTCACCCCAGAAAAACAAGCTCTTCATGACATTATTGCCAGATGTTTAGTTGTCAATAGAAAAGGGCAATCTGACTCAGTTCCGTGGAAACTTCTAATTGGGTTGGCAGTAGCAACTATTTTAGCTGGACGAGTTATATTGGCACAGATTTCCGACCCCATCCCTCCACCTCCCCCTCCACCTCCCCCTCCCCCTCCACCCATCCTTATAGACAAGATATTTGGAGAACTGGTTGAACCTAGCCCCAATGTCTTTACCCATACAAACGGAGTTTGGAAACTACAGTTTGCCAATGGTATTATTCAACATGAGGCAGTTCTTTCTATGAAAGGGTCTTCAGGAATTATGGTAGTTAGGTTGCCTAATGGGCAAGGTGGTACGCAAACTATCAAGCAAGATATGAAATTGTGGTCGTCTGCTAAAGGTCTAGTTATAAAGGGAGAAAAACCTATTGATGTCGATACTAAAAATCCAAGCTCGACCTATGCAACCGATAATTTTCTCATTGCTATAGAACCAAACGGCTCACTAATATTCCGCAATTATTCTCTAGATTTAAGTAACAATTCTCGCGTGGAATCACCTGTAAATAGGGAGTTTCTTGGGTATCCTTCTATAGGAATTAGAATGACTGAACTGAATACACAGGTTCGAGATCAGGTTAACCAGCAGGGGAATTTACCTTTCAAGATTAGTCAAGATACAGGTGTTCTAATTCTGGAAGTGGCTAATGATTCGTCTGCGGCTGAAGCTGGTCTTAAACCAGGCGATATTATTATAAGTGTTGATGGAACAAAAGTTAGCCGTGCGGCTGAAGTACAACAATTTGTTCAATCTTCTCTTTTAGCAGATAATCTGAATTTTGAAATCGACCGTAATGGTGAAAATATGTCTTTCAGAGTACAACCAGGGTGTTGTGTAAAACCAGAAAATTCCCAGCAGTAAGTTTTTGTAGCTAATCCATGCGCTGCTGGAAGAAAGTCGTGCGTCGGTGCTTCGAGATCGCTCTCTCATCCACCAATTCTAAAAGCGATCGCGCCCTCACTCTCGCTACAGGTGCGATCGCTCTCTTATCCACCAATCCCAAAAGCGATCGCATACCCCAATCATTCCACTGACCAGTCTTCAAATTTCAATCCAGGAATTCGTTCAAAATCTCGGCGATTCCGGGTCAGTAGGATGCCATTGTTTGAAAGTGTAATGGCAGCAATTCGTAAATCTTGCGTGCCAACGCGGATTTTTTGGCGCAAAAATTCTGCATAATAATTGGCAGCAGCTCTATCGAATTCAAGCAATTCAAAATCTGCGAGAAAGTTTACTGTTTTTCTTAGATTTGCATAAGCTGATATTAATTCATCTGCCGAAGTCGCTCTTCTAATCCGGTTAAGTCTTCCATACATTTGCTCTTCGACGGTAACGATCGTAATAGCAATGTCTTTTCGATCGATCTGATTTACGCGCTGCTCTATTCGTGGATTTCCCTGTTGAAAAAGTGTGGCACAATCCGTATCGAATATCCACAAAGTCACTTAGCTGTTTCCTCCACCTCAAGATTCTTTGCTGCCTCTTCCCGATCTAGTTTACGATAATATTCTTCCATTTCTGCATTCTTTTCGCGGCGCAGTTCTTCAATGTCTGCTAGCATCTCATCGAAGTATGGATCGTCTTTAAATGCTCCAGACCACTTAATCAGAGGATTCCCACTTTTGGGCATGTCTATTTCTAAAGAGACAATTTCGACTTTTTCTAGACGCTTGATTAATAGTCGATGTAGAGTTTTTAATGCTTCTTCTTTACTAGACCCTGAGCTTCTACACTCTGGTAATCCCCATACCATTGCACTGTAAAGGTCATCATCGTGCTTTTCGATTAAAACTTGGTATTTTAACTTAGTTAAGGGGTTAGGAGTAGGGGTGAATACTTCAGCAGTCATCGTTTTTTTCCAGTTAGTTATCTTTTAAATTTTAACACATTGTTCGTTCGCATCATTTGGTGTGTTGCGCCGCAATGCCAGCGACCAAACAGAAGTATCAACAATGACATTCATATTATTTGTCGCTGTTGCTTGTAGTTGTAATCTTCCTCGTAGTCAATAGTACCGAACAATTCCAATACTTTCAGTTGTTTGCGACGTTGTATGTAATCGCGTAAAGCAGCTTCAATCAGTTCTGTAGCTGTTGGATGGTTACTCAAAGCAAGGGCTTCAAGAAGGAGAGTTTCGTCAATTTGGAAGGTATTTATCATGTATTTTCTTTCTCTAATTAGGGGATGACGCAATTTTTACCAAACGATGCTGTAATTTCAGTGTAACAGTGGAACTTTATTAATCGGCGTGAAGTGAAGCGATCGCTCCAAGAATCGCTCTCAATTCTATCAATTCCACAAGCGATCGCTAGTCCGTCCCTCTGGCGTATCCCACTCTGGGTAAGCTATTCCTCAGATTGATCGGTTCCCATTACCTGATCTAGCAACTGACGCAAGTCATCATATTGATATGGAGGTCGCTTCCTAATAGCTAAAACGGTCAATAACTGTAGTTCTTCTTCAAGGACATACACGACTCGCCAGGACTCTACCCTGATTCGATGTAACGTAATATTTGACTCTAACTCGCATCCCAGTGAAGCAAGATTCATTTGTTTGCTATTGTGCGGTCGCGGTTCCTCTTGCAACGCTTTCAGCAGACGGATTACCCGTTGACGCATATTGCCCGGTAGTTCTCGAATCTCTTGGCGTGCAAGGAAAGTTATTTCAACTCTATACAAGACCATCCCCTATCAGTTCCTGTTCTAAAGCATCCAGAGAAATTGTTTCTACTCTACCCTCTGCCCGCTGTTGCAGCCACTCTTGGAAAATAGCAATATCTTCTTCATTCTCCAATTGATCTAGCAGTTGTTTCCAAGAAGTTAATAATGCCTCCCAAACTTCCAGCGGGACAAGCACATCTGTCTTTTTTCCGTTAGAATCTGCGACGTATTTTACAGATTTCAGCGCTTCTGCGATCGTCATTTTAGCTAACCATTACCGTAATCCTATATCTAATTATATCCCTATGAAAATTGGAATCTTATGTATTCCAAATGCTTGCGTGGTAAAGGGTTTATCAATTTTCCTCCACTGCTTCCGGTTGCTTCCACAACTTTTTTGTTAACATGTTAATATGTTAATATGCAAGTTCAAGATATGCGATCGCGAGAAAATAGAAATTCGAGGAAACCTAAGTGGGAAGCAGAACAGGAGTGCCAGCCAAGCGACACGACCCAAATTACATGCAGCTATCCGGAGATGTCCGAAAAGAACTAGGACTTCAATTTAAAGCTGCGTGTACTCTTAAGCAGCTAAGTATAGGAGAAGGGTTAGAAGAAGCAATCGAGATGTGGTTAAAAGCTCAGCAAGCAGCCTCATCCAACAAGAGCAGCAAAAAGGGGGATGAGTGAAAGATCGAGATCGCCAAAAAGAAGAACTTGGCGATCGCATTCCACCCCATTAAACAAACAGACTCGCATCAACGCCAAAAAAACCTGACAATGCGATCGCATCTCTCCCATATCAAATTTATTTATAGCGATCGCAGCACTGATTCAAACTCGCGCAACGCGACACTAGACCCGATTTGCCAGCCGCGATCGCAATATTGAGGAATTAAAGTTTTCAGATCGTAGCCAGGAAACCAGCGACTAATTTGAAACTCTCGATACTGCTGTGAATCAAACTGATAGATCGATAATTGGCTTTGACGGTAAATCCAGAGTTCCAAAGGCGAAATTGCTTGATAATCTTCTGGTTTAGTGGCGCAAGTCAGGTCAATTTCAATCACTAAATCTGGGGCCGGATCGGTTTCTAAATCAATGCGTTCTTTTCCTAAAATGCTGGCGCGATTGTCAATATAAAAACAGTAATCTGGTTCGATTCCCTGTTGGTTAATCCGTTTCAGCGTAATAGGGGTAAATGCATCCCAATCTTTCCCTTCATGTCGCAGCAAAGCTTTGACAAAATCTGCTAGCGAATCTGCATCTTTACCATGTCTGGGTAATGGTGAAATAATTCTAATTTCTTGGGTTTTACTGTCGTAGCGAATTCTCAATCCAGCTTTATCTTCTCGACGCGCTAGCAAAGCTTCATAATCTTCCCAAGTCCTAAATCGCAGAATCAGTTCGTCCCCCGCCGCCAGGGAAATTGTATCTTCAGTAATTGTGGGTAATGTCATATTTCAATCCCCCGATCGGGAGCGCGTGTTGCTAATCTTAGCAAAATTACACCTAACACCAGAGCGCGATCGCTCGGTCATCTGTAGAACTTACGCAAAGAAACCCGGTTTCAAGCGATTAATCGTTGGGAAACGAAATCATAGATCGACAAAGAAACCGGGTTTCTGGCTCGTTGTGCGTAAGTCTCGATCCGGTAAGTTAGCGACAGTATTATGTATTCCATTATACCAAGGTAAATATATGACGATTGCAGCGCAAGAGAAATCTCTTCGGTCATCTGGGGAGCGATCGCGAGTTTTATGGTTCGATCAAGTCGGAATCGACGATATTCCCTTGGTGCCTTGCCTTGGAATGTGCTAATATTTGCAGTGCTAAATTGAAACAGCTACACTCAAAGCAGAGTCAATATTGCAAGAGTATCAAATCAATGAAACTCAAAGTCACAGAGCAGGGCGTTACTATTCCCAGAGAGTTTTTTGAAGGGATTGAAGAGGTAGAAGTGCGTCGAGAAAATAGTTGGATCGTGATGACACCAACCCAGTTATCTACTAAACCAAGAGTGCTAGGACTGCACCTTGGTGCAATTGGAATGAGCAACGATTTTGACGATCCGTTGCCTGATGAATTTTGGCTGGGAAGTCGATGAAATATTTATTGGATACCCATGCTTTTATTTGGTTGGATAGCGATCCAACTCAACTTTCTCCACAAGTGCGATCGCTCGTTCAAGATTCAACTAATATCTTATTACTGAGCTTGGTAAGTATCTGGGAAATGCAAATCAAAATCCACCTCGGAAAGCTGCACCTAAACTTACCGTTAGCAGAGTTGGTGGAAAGTCAACGTCAGATTAATAGTATCGATATTTTACCTATTGCTCTGTCTCATGTTTTGGCTTTAGATAATTTGCCGTTACATCACAAAGATCCATTCGACCGATTGCTCATCGCACAAGCCAATATTGAAAATGCTGCATTAATCAGTCGAGATCCTGTATTCGCCAATTATCAAGTTCAGGTCATCTGGTAAGTTGGCGACAGTATTATGTATTCCATTATACCAAAAAACCGTCACTCAACAGCGATCCCGAAGAAATTGTAAATTTAGTTACAAAATGCACAAATTTACCCATTCCCCCGTCGGCGTCGCTAGACTGAGGCTATAGGAAGGGTAGTAGGTAAATATATGGTGATTGCCGCAAAAGAGAAATCGCCTCGGTCATCTAGGGAGCGATCGCTCGTTTTATGGTTCGATGAAGTCGGGATAGAAGATATTCCCTTGGTGGGTGGGAAAAATGCGTCGTTGGGAGAAATGATTCAACAGCTGACTGGGAAAGGAGTTAGCGTGCCAATGGGGTTTGCAACTACAGCGTATGCGTATCGTTATTTTATCGAGACGGCGGGAATCGAAAACAAGCTGCGGCGGTTATTTGCCGACTTGGATGTGGAAGATGTGAACAACTTGCGCGAGAGGGGGAAACAGGCGCGGGCGTTGTTATTGCACACACCATTTCCGGGGGAATTGCGGAATGCGATCGCCAAAGCCTACGAACAATTGTGCAGTCAATACGGCACCGATCTAAACGTCGCGGTTCGTTCTTCCGCCACCGCCGAAGACTTACCCGACGCCAGCTTCGCCGGACAACAAGAAACCTACCTGAATGTGCAAAGCGTTCAAAGCGTCTTAGAATCTTGTCATAAATGCTTTGCTTCATTATTTACAGATCGGGCAATTTCTTATCGTCATACCAAAGGTTTCGATCACTTTGCAGTTGCGCTTTCCGTCGGCGTGCAAAAAATGGTACGTTCTGACTTAGCTGCTTCCGGGGTCATGTTTTCTATCGATACCGAAACTGGCTTTAAGAACGCTGCCTTAATTACCGCTGCCTACGGTTTAGGAGAAAATATAGTCCAAGGGGCAGTTAATCCCGATGAATATCTGGTATTTAAGCCGACTTTAAAACAAGGCTTTCGCCCAATTGTAGAAAAACGGCTGGGTACGAAAGAATTCAAACTAATTTGTGACGATGGTGGCTGCAAAATTACCAAACAAGAACGAGTCACCTTAACCGAACAACAACAATACGCCCTCACCGATGAGGAAATTCTACAACTTGCGCGGTGGGCTTGCATAATTGAAGACCACTACAGCGAAGTGCGGGGAATTTACACCCCGATGGATATCGAATGGGCGAAAGATGGAGAAACTGGGGAATTATTTATCGTCCAAGCGCGTCCGGAAACAGTACAATCCCAAAAACGCAACAATATCTTACGCAGCTATCACCTGGAAGAAAAAGGCATAGTTTTAACAAAAGGGCGCAGCGTTGGGGAAGCAATTGGTCAAGGGAAAGTTCACGTTATTTTAGAGCCAAATAAAATTGACCAGTTCAGAAAGGGGGAAGTATTGGTTACCAATAAAACCGACCCTGACTGGGAACCAATTATGAAAAAGGCGAGTGCAATTGTCACTAACGCTGGCGGACGTACTTGTCACGCGGCAATTATTGCACGGGAATTGGGAATTCCAGCAATTGTCGGATGCGGTAATGCGACGGATGTTTTGAAAACAAGTCAAATAGTAACAGTCTCTTGTGCCGAAGGGGAAGAAGGACGAGTTTATGCGGGGTTACTGCCCTTTGAAGTCAAAGAAGTGCCGTTAGAAAATCTGCCGCGTACCCGCACCAAAATTATGATGAATGTGGGTAATCCAGAGGAAGCATTTAGTTTGGCAGCAATTCCTAATGATGGAGTGGGATTGGCAAGGTTAGAATTTATCATCGCTAACCATATCAAAGTGCATCCGCTGGCATTGATTAAATTTGACGAGTTAAAAGATGCGGATGTCAAAGCTAAAATCGCCGAAATGACTGCCCGCTACAAAAACAAATCCGAGTTTTTTGTCGATAAGCTAGCACAAGGGATGGGTAAAATTGCTGCGGCGTTTTATCCCAATCCTGTAGTCGTGCGGATGAGCGATTTTAAGAGCAATGAATACGCCAATCTTTTAGGCGGACGACAGTTTGAACCGGATGAAGAAAATCCGATGTTAAGTTGGCGGGGTGCTTCGCGCTATTACGATGCGCGATATCGGGATGCCTTTGCTTTGGAATGCCACGCTTTGAAGCGAGTGCGGGATGAAATGGGTTTGACAAATGTTATCCCAATGATTCCATTCTGTCGCACGCCGGAAGAAGGGAAAAAAGTGTTAGCTGAAATGGCTAAGCATGGTTTAGAAAGAGGTGTTGGCGGATTACAAGTTTATGTAATGTGCGAGTTGCCGAGTAATGTAATTTTAGCGGATGAGTTTAGCGAGGTGTTTGATGGTTTTTCGATTGGTTCTAACGATCTTACTCAATTAACGTTAGGATTGGATCGGGATTCGGCTTTAGTGGCGCATATTTTTGACGAGCGTAACGAAGCGGTGAAGCGGATGGTGAAGATGGCGATCGCATCGGCTAAACGCAACCATCGCAAAATCGGCATCTGCGGTCAAGCACCCAGCGACTATCCTGAATTCGCCCGTTTCTTAGTTGAACTGGGGATTGATTCGATCAGCTTAAATCCGGATTCGGTGTTGAAGACGCTGCTGGATGTTGCCCAAGTTGAAGGTGTTCAATAAAAGTGAATCTTAGGGTGGGTAATGCCCACCCTACTCAACAGATCGGAAATTGACTAGGGAATCATCAAAGCCACTGCTTCAGGACTAGACTGAACAACCTGCTCAGTTTGCTCATTCTGTCGATAACTAATCCGAGCAATTACATACTGACCAGGCTGATAGATTTTGGATTCAGACTTCAAGCGATATTCTAAAATTCGACTCTCACCTGGCTGGATCGCTATTTTAGCGGGAAGCTTTAAGTCCTGGTGAGTTGAACTCATTAGGACTCGCTCGGAGCCAGCTGTTACAATTTCTATCTGTTCCACCTCAATTTTTATATCATTTTGAGATAGATTCGACATAGTTAGCGAGATATCCGCATAGCTTGTGGCTTTCTCAACTAAAATTTCGTAGGGAACTAACTTGACTGTTACAAGCACGTCAGCTCTCCTAAAGTTTAAGTTATTCTGTTTAGAAGTGCTAAGCACGGGAGCTATAAATGTGCAACGGCTAGGTTGCGGCGACTGAACCCATGAAAATACAAAACTGGTGCTTAGGATTAGGCAAGTTAGGGAAGTTAGAGTATTCATATTACAGCTTCTTTTAAACATTCTGAATCTAGTCATGTTTGATTAAAAAGCCCCTCAAAGCTTTCTTAGCCTCTGAGGGGAATTTGGGCTAGTTACAGTTGTTTACTGTAGCCGTCCACCTGGTGGTAGGACTGATGATAAATTTTAGGCAGGAAGAGAATATGGTTGTGCTACACCGTAGTTAACATTCCAACCTAGATCCCTTAAAGAAGCAATTGTCATCTGACTCAAAGGCTCAGTTACACCTGGACCCTCACTTTGATGTGTCATCAATTCGGTGTTGAAGACTTCCTCACGCCAGTGACCCCAGTCAGAGCCAGGGCTACCTGTATTTTTGGTAACTTCAATCGCCATTGGCATAAAAGTGCGGCGCAGTTCTCCGTAAGCCCACCCAGCGTAGGTATTAGCGTTGTAAGTGCCTGTGTAGTAATTGAGCAGGCTGCGTCCATAGGGATTTATGTGCCCATATGGATCTGGCTGTATTGGACTGCCCCAAAGAGTACCAATTCCCAGAACATGACCGAACTCGTGTCTCAACACACTTCCTAAATAGTTGGGGTTATTGTTGTAATTGTTCAGATAGTAGGTGTTAATCGTTATACCTCCTGTTACTGGCATCATGCGACCATTAGCATCTCGTGCTAATTGGCGGTAGTTTGCTGCTGCTAGCCAACCAGCCTGCTCGTAACCCCCTATAACATCAACCGTTAGAGTGTGAGAACCGTTGAAGGTGCTGTGTGAAATAACTGGTTCCCAAAATCTGACTGCCTCGGTGATGGCATTGCGAGCAGCCTGACTTAGACCATTCAAGCCTTGTCCAAAATTGATTTGAGTTGAGAAGCGACGATTATCGCTGGCAGCAGGAGTGAAGTTAGTAGCGACAGAATAGTTAGCTGTTTGGTTGTTGTAACTATTGACTTGCAGGAAGTAAGTTCCGGGATTGAGGAAGTCGCGAATTGATTCGCCGCGAGTACCTCGCTCCCATTGCCAAGCTTGTACCTCACCTTGGTTGATTGCACCATTGTTGTTGCTGTCTCGGATCAGTCGGATATCGGCATCACCAGTCAATCCAGTTAGGTTGGCTGTGAAGATCCCTGATTGACCTACACTGAAGCGATAGAAGTCATGGAGATCGCTTGCACTGACCTGTTGGCTACGAGAGAAAATAGCTGAACTCTGAACCTCAGCAGTTCCTAGAGTATTGCCGGGATCGCCAGTAACAGCGGACAAACTCAGATTGTAGTTGGTGTTGGCACTGCCATAGGGGTAAACCCGAATGTAGTAGGTGCCAGCATTCAGGGTTCCAGCCAAACTTTCAGCGGCGGTACCGTCATTCTCGGAACGTCCGACAATAGTGCCGCTGCTATTGAGAACTTGGACATCCGCATCAGCACTCAAACCATTGAGGGTGAGATTGAAGTTACTTAGACTATTGAGGCTGAAGCGGTAGTAGTCGTTGCTGTCTGTACTGCCCACCCAATCGCTGTAGGTAGTCGTCGTCGAGCCGACGGTGATGTTGCGGGCTGTACTTGGGGTGTTGCCAGCTTTGTCAAGGTTAGTGAGGCCAACTCCCAGATTGTAGTAACTATTGTTACTGCCGTAAGGATAGACCCGAATGTAATAAGTGCCCGCATTTAGGGTCCCAGTCAAACGTTCAGGGGCTGTGCCGTCATTTTCGGAACGTCCGATGATAGTTCCACTGCTGTTGAGAATTGCTACATCCGCATCAGCGCTCAGACCATCGAGAAGTAGGTTAAAGTTACTTGGATTCGCGAGGCTGAAGCGGTAGTAATCGTTGGTATCTGTACTACCCACCCAATCGCTGTAGGTAGTGGTGGTGCCGCCAACGGTGATAATGCGTGCTGTAGCTGGGGTATTGCCAGCATTGTCTGCAACTGCGGCAACTTGACCGAATTCATCTGTCTTGGTGAATTGGGTTAGAGGATCGGTTTTACCAATGTCACCGCTTGCGGGACTATCCTCCAACGCACCTGTCAGCAGATCTGATTCGACTCCATCGGTATGTGCGTCCCGGAGATTGATCGAGGTAGCTAAGGCGAAACTGCCTTGCCGACTCAGCCAACCCATTGGTTCAACAATGCTCTCACTTATCGCCTCAGTTGGGCTACATTCTTCTTTCGGTTCAAAGTCAACTGTTGGGGAACCATAGCCACCCCCAAAACCTGTCCGATGCATCAGGAAAGGATTGAATGAGAAGGGGGAATCACTTCCGGCGATCGCTACTTCTCTTTTCCAACCATCGATGCTACAATCTGAAGCTAGTAAGTTATTTGAATTAATCGTAAGTTCGTCTTGCATATGTCTTGCGCTCCTGAGCAGAATCTTCCGATCTGCTCAATTGCTACTATTTCTGGCAACGTTTGACTTATGCAGTTTTTTTACCTAAGTTTTTTTACCTGGTGGAATCGCCTTAAGCAGATCTGCCTCTGAAACAACCAACGCAGCATTGAAACAGACGAGAGATAGGGCGATATGCCTCCCAATGCTGGCGCGATCGCATCAACTCAACTTAACAATTCTTTGCATAGACATTTGCCATCAAGGCAAAAACAACTATAGGGAATTCCCAAGTTTCTTGCTCGAGTAGGGAATAGATTCGATTCAGTTTAAATACCTATTTATTATTGAAGAGGCTGCTAAATGTTATCCAACTAGAAGGTGTCAGCTAGTAAAACTCAGCTTTAGAACAATTCGGGAGCGATCGCCTTTTATACTCCCTTAGCGCCCTATAACTAACTACCTCTTCTTTTCAGCCCGGTTCGTGCGTCTGGAGCGCTTTGTTAAATAGATATTCTTCCAGCGCTAAGAGAGTAAATATAAAAACTTTCCGGACACAGGTCGAGCGCTGGTGTATCAACATTATCTACCTAACCCAAAACATCTTTCATCTAAAGCTGAAATATTGCTCGCAAAACTTAAACATGGAGATGGTAGAAAACATGGTGGAGGAGGAGTGACTATATTTTCACAACCTCAAGGAAGAATAAGCAATGTTAAATTCCCTCAAATCTTTCTTCAATCCTCTGCGGATAAAAATCCCATTTTTGTTAGACATCATCATCGTCTCCGACCCAGAAAAGATTAAAAAAATCGAGACTTCCGGGGCTGTAGACCGCTTACATGCATACGATACAGCCTCTTTACCAGGGTGGGTAAAATTTTACTTTCGGTCTACAAAGTTCCATGACGACAAGCGCGACTTGTGGTTTTGCCCCTTTGAATCAGCTTCTAATCCTACCTATCAGCCAAGAAGAGCTTATCTTGAGGAAAAAGTTCCCACAAGTTACAGCCAAGAAGATGTTAAAACCATCGCCGAATTGTTGAAAAACAATGCTTCAGACGAGGTTCTTGCCCATGCAATGGTGCAAGTAGTTAACCGAAGATTCTTCGGAGAAGAGATTCCCCTGCACATCACCAAAACTGCCAATCATACAGTCCAAAAAATTACCGAGGCTATCTTGCCCTGGAAATATAAGCGCGGCATCAAAGCACAGCAGGAAATCATGAATTACTGCGAACATCACCTAGCTAAGGATGTCCACATTCTAGATGTGGGACATAATATCGGCGAGGTGGTTCAAGCGACGGCAGGCGGGTTAAGAAAGTTAAAAGATAACCTCGATAAACCTGTTGAACAAATCTTTACCGAACATCCTCTAACGCCCCAAGCACCTCGGATTGCCATCAAATCGACAACTTTTGATGGTATGCTTTCATCTCCCACAACTCCAGGAAAGACAGTAGTGCTAATGCAAATTGGCAAAGCTGCTGCCAAAACTCATGACATATTCTTTACTTTTGGGGCGGGAAGTTCAGAACGAGCTTGTGTTTTCAAAGATTTCTTTCTCGCTTTTATGAAGGATTTGCAGCAAGAGTTAAAGGCGGCAAACCCTCAGTTACACAGTTAGAAAATCATGATTTACGCAATGACACTAAATCTGGCATAATGGTGCGTTACGCTATCGCTAACGCACCCTACATACTAAATCTGGCATAATGGTGCGTTACGCTATCGCTAACGCACCCTACATACAGAAAGTTTAAACCCGATTTATTGGCGTAAGTTATGAAAATTAGAAGTACCCTCAAGGGTACTGTCACGTCACCTTCTGCCGCTATACCTTTTGAGTTAGTGGCAGCTATTTCAACATCAATCTCTCTTTTGTAATTCAGGAATATTGTTATGTTTGGAATTCCTTGGCATAAATTACCTACGCCTATCGCCCTGTTTAAACTGCTTCAGTTCCGCAATGCTTTGCGGGAAAATAACCTGCACGATACATCGCAAATACCCAATAAAGATGAGCTACCTAAACCCGATCCAAGTCCTAGCGATCGCCACCTAGTAGTTCGGACTGCGGATGGCAGCTATAATGACCTAGAACATCCGGAAATGGGGATGGCTGGCACCCGGATGGGACGCAATGTACCGCTTGCTGATGCGAAATTTGATGCCAAAAATCTCCTCAGCCCAAATCCTCGCGATATTAGCCGATTGTTGTTGACGCGAGATCGATTTCATCCTGCAACTATCTTAAATCTCAATGCTGCTTCCTGGATTCAATTCCAAACCCATGATTGGTTCACTCATGGCAAGAACCAACCAGATAATAAAGTTGAGATTCCTGTAGCAGAGGATGACCCTTGGCGAGAAAAATATGGCAAAATGGAGGTCAAAAAAACTTTAGCAGATCCAACTCGCCACGATAGTAATAACCCTCCCACTTTTATTAATGAGGTGACTCATTGGTGGGATGCTTCGCAGATTTATGGCAGTAACCAGGAAACTATTAACAAACTCCGCTCCCATGTAGATGGGAAAATGATGATTGATGAGGATGGCTTTTTGCCGATGCACCCAACAGATGGGATTGACGATGTAGGCTTTCCCGGTACTTGGTGGGTGGGTTTAAGTATGTTGCATACTTTGTTCGTCAAAGAACATAATGCGATCTGCGATCGCCTAAAACAAGATTACCCCGAATGGAGCGATGACGAGCTATTCGACCACGCTCGATTGATTAACGCTGCTTTGCTCGCTAAAATCCATACCGTAGAATGGACGCCCGCCATCCTGCCCCATCCTGCCACTAAAATTGCCATGAATACCAATTGGTGGGGACTGCTGGGTGAGGATTTCAAAAAGATGCTGGGGCGCATCGGCGATAGCGAACTGCTGAGTGGCATTATAGGCTCATCAACAGATCATCATACTGCGCCTTACTACCTGACTGAGGAATTCGTTTCTGTGTATCGGATGCATCCTCTAATTCCAGATGAGTTGGAATTTTATTCGCACCAAGATGGTCGATTTGTAGTGAAGAAAGAGTTTCGCGAAGTGTTTAGTAAGCGGACTCGCGCCTTCATGGAAGAAGTGAAAATGTCGGATTTATTTTACTCGTTTGGAATTAGTCACCCTGGTGCCGTAACGTTGCATAATTATCCGCATTTTCTGCGTCAGCTTGTCCTAGATAACGGGGAAATTTTTGATTTAGCTGCGGTGGATATTTTGCGCGATCGCGAACGCGGCGTTCCTCGTTACAATCGTTTCCGAGAAATAGTGGGTCGCGGTCGGGTAAAATCTTTTGAGGAAATTACCAGCAATCCACAATGGGCAAAAGAACTGCGCGAAGTCTATAACAACGACATCGACAGTGTAGATTTGATGGTGGGTTTGTTTGCCGAAGATTTGCCAGAAGGCTTTGGTTTTAGCGATACTGCTTTTCGGGTATTTATATTAATGGCTTCCCGACGACTGAAAAGCGATCGCTTCTTTACCAAGGACTACAGGGCAGAAATTTATACCCAATTAGGTTTGGATTGGATTGATAATAATTCCTTCCTCACCGTCCTTCGCCGTCACCATCCCGAACTTGCACCCGCTTTAGTTGGCGTGGAAAATGGTTTCGCCCCCTGGCGTCGCTTGGGAACATCTGTCAAATAAACTTCTTCAATAACTCTTGTGGGGTGGGCATCCTGCCTGCCCTTGAGGTTGTTTTTTGGAGAAGTCTAATAGTAACCAAGAGGGGAGAGTGCGATTCCCTACAAGATAGCTGCGCTTCACGCGCATCTCATAAACCCAAACAATAACGAACTGCTGCTTCAACTTCTAGCATTTTTGCTTCTGATAGCTGCCCAGCAGGTGCGGCAGAAAATCGCCCTTTATCTAAAGAACGGATTTGAAAACATAGAAAAACTGTTTCCAATGGTAATCCACTTTCTGCTGGAGAAACACGCAGGTTGGTGGGAAAATCTTGGGGTATATTATCACCTTTAGTACCGACAACCACAGTCACAACGAGAGGCAATTGATTAATACCATCAATCGATAAAATTAAAACAGGTCGCTTTCCTGCCTGTTCTTTTCCCTGCACTGGGTTAAGATTGACAAAATAGATTTGCCCTCTTTCAATACTTATAAATTTTCCAAACCATCCATTTCTGTGGCGCTAAACTCTTCATTAATTGCCGCAATTTCTGACTGAATATGGGGATCGCTAGCCATTGCTGCTAGTTGGACTTCCATATATTTGGCATCAGCAAATTTATCCTTTACCTGTGTCCTTTGCCGCACTTTTCTAGCAATACGCTCTAACAGCCACAATTGTTCTTGAGGAGACAATGTATCAATCAAACGGTCAATCTCTAGTAAAGTTGATGAGATCATTTCACTTTCCTTTTGCTTTACAAACAAAATCATATTAATTTTTTCGCAGTCCTTGTTCTCGTAACAAAGTATCTACCCAACTTACATCTTCTACCTTCAGCGGCTGTACGGGTTCTTGATTGTAATCTATTGCTAAGTGATATTTGGCGCGTTCGTAAACGCCGTTTAATAAAGTTTGTAAGTCAATAATTGGCTCTGGATCTTCTGGATTTAAAGGTAATGGAAACGAGGGAATTTGTTGTCGTAAGTTAAAAGCATATAGCTGAGCTTGGGGGCGGCGATCGCTTCGACTCACGACAATGCGATAATCACTTTCTGGCACTTCACTTAAAATCGGCATTGGTTTTCCACCCCTGAGTAAATCAATTTCTACCAAATGGGTTAAACTTGCCAGGACTTGTTTCCGCTTTTTGATGTAAGTTTCTCTTCCTTCACCTGGTCGTTTGTTTTTGGGAGATAGGATTTCAATAACTGTAATGACAAAACCTGTGCCAGCTTCTCGAATTTCTAAATAACTTTCCCTCACATTTTCTGGCAATGGCATCGTCACCGTTATGGGGTCAGATGTAGCTACGACGGTGTCAGTTGATGCAATTTTGTTGGCGGTTGATTTTTGAGCAAATACGGCAACATCAGGAATCCCCACCAAAATTGAATCGAACTCATCGCTTAAATAAGTACGCTGTTCAATCGCAACTCGATATTCCTCCGGAATCAGCGGTGCGAGAGAATCGGCTAGATTTACGATTAATCGATTGTGTACTTCTGACCACAATCCGGGATTTTCTAAATAAGGGTTCATCCCTGGGAAAGGAGAAAGCATAGATTGAAATTTCCTATATGGGAATTCAAGATGTTAGATGCGATCGCGCGCTTCTATTTCAGGTTACCTTAAACTAGAGTGAATATTTCCCACTCTAGTTTTTTTGAAGTGCCGGAATCCTAAAAACAAGTAAAACTTAGCATTTCAAGGATATTGAATCAGCAATGGAGTTTCAGGTACAAAATGAGGAGGATAACAAGTTTTCTTATCAAACCCTCGTAAAGTTTTAATCGGGAATGGTTCGATCTGTTGTAAATCTCGGACTTCCCAATAAATCACCCAGGCATTTGACTTATCTGTTTCATAAGCAGTCGGTGGGCGAAATTTCGCTCCGCCAGGGTGAGTACCGTTACGACGCGCCTCCACGTGTCCCACGTATACCCCTTGCCATGATACCATCGAGCCAATTGATTCTTCTGGCATAGAAGCGTAAATAAAAACATTAATCTCGTCTCCGCCTCTAGTTGTATCTATTTTGCGAAACAACTCAAACAACTTACTGCCAAAGGCAACTTTCCCTTGTTGCTCGCAGACTTCTTTAGCTGAAATCAGCTCAATCTCTGGAACGGGTGCGAGAATAGCAAATGCACGGTTTATTGACATGGGTTTAACTGGATTGAGATAATGTTACACTTCATTAGTTTATCTAAAATATTGATTAATTATCCCAAAACTTTTAGCTAATTTAACCCTTGGTAATATTTTCCCCCATCTCGGTTTTCAAATTGGGCGTTACTGGCGTCCATTATCCTTACGAAAACCATATTAATACTTGACAAATAAAATCGGCGACGACATACTAATTAAAAAATTAATTAATTTAAAGCAGATGGTGAATCAGACAAGCGATCGCTCATCTAATTTAAGTCATGCCTTGGTAATTGGCGGGAGTATCGGGGGACTATTGGCGGGGCGGGTATTAGCAAATCACTTCGACCAAGTAACTATTATCGAGCGCGATGTCTATCCTGACGAACCCGTACCGCGCAAAGGGGTTCCTCAGTCGCAACACCTGCACGCGCTGTTGACGCGGGGACAAATGATACTGGAAGAGCTATTTCCTGGACTCAAGGACGAATTGATTGCTGCTGGTGCGCCCGTATTGGAAGTGGGATCGGATTCTCTCTGGTATAGCCGTTTTGGTTGGGCAGTTCCGTTTAATTCTGGCATCAAGATGATCGCACTCAGTCGCGGATTGTTGGATTTCTGCGTGCATCGCCGCATGAATGCGATCGCCAATGTCCGGTTTCTGGAAGCCACAACGGTAACCAAACTACTGGCAAATGCTGATAACACGGGTATCGCTGGCGTTTCTGTGCGTTGGCGAAATCCTAACGATGGCAGCATCCGCGAAGAGCAATTATTAGCAGATTTGGTCGTGGATGCTAGCGGCAAAACTTCCAAAGCACCAGAGTGGCTGAAAGAATTGGGATATATACCACCAAAAGAAACAGTTGTCAATCCATTTGTCGGCTATGCCAGTCGGATTTACCGGCGTCCAGAAAATTTTCAGGCCGAGTGGCGATCGCTCTTCGTGCAATCCGCACCACCGGAAGGGACGAGGGGCGCGGTGCTGTTTCCGATTGAAGGCTCGCGCTGGATTGCCGGGATGGGGGGAATTAATCGCGACTACCCACCCACGGACGAAGCGGGGTTTTTGGAATTCGCCCGCAGTCTGCCAACTCCGGCAATCTACGAAGCGATTAAAGAAGCAGAACCCCTGACGCCCATCTATGGTTACCGAGACACAGAAAACCGCCTGCTTCACTACGATAGCCTCCCCCGCTACCCAGAAAACTTTTTGGTGATAGGACATGCAGCCTGTGCGTTTAATCCAGTTTACGGACAAGGCATCACCGTCGCGGCACTAGAGGCGGAGACTTTAGACAAATGCTTGCATCACCATTTCGGCAGGAATTCTAAAGGTTTTGCCCGACAAGTTCAAAAGCAGCTGGCAACAGTTCATGCCGTCCCTTGGATGGCGGCGACCAGCGAAGACTACCGCAGTCCAGGAACTGAAGGCGGAAAACCGAATTTTGTCACTCGACTGATACATCGATACATGGATGGAATCATCAAGCTGGCGATGAACGATACCGACGTTTACCGCACGTTTCTAGAAGTGATGCACATGCTCAAACCATCAACTGCTTTGTTTCATCCCCGGATTGCACTCAAAGTGCTAGGGCAAACAATTGTTAGGGGTTAGGGGAATTTTCATAGCAACAGTACAACAAACATCGCCGCTGACCCTTCCCAAGACCGTTCGCTACCTCCAATCCGGTATCGATGTTTACCGATGCGTTTGCCAATCAGCTCCACCAGCGCATCGCCCCAGGTCATCGCCATAGGCACCTGGTTTACCGGGTCATATGATGTCCGCCAGCTTAGGTTGTGTATAATTTTTGACGGGACTAGGGGCGGGTTTTACTTAAATAAACCGGGTTTCTATCGATTAATTTTCGACTTGGAAACTATAGATATACTAAGAAACCCGGTTTCTGCCAGCGAGGAATTTTTTAAACCCGCCCCGACGTGCAGCACGCGAACGGACATGATATCACCCGGTCGCCACAGCATTCGCTAGCGGTCAACAACACAGTCAAATCTTTTCCTCACAATCAATCTCAAACCAATATTTCCTTTTGTCGCAAGTTTTTGATAAGGTGTAAAAATTTTTTTCTTACAAACTATAGGTTATAGTTATAAAAATCTCCAGCAAGTTGCTTCCTGTTTAGCTCCAGCTTCTTCAGCTCTTTCCTGAAAAATCTATCCAAAGATAGATGCTAGTGAATTTGTTACTCTTTGACTATTTGACGATTAACTTCGGAACAGGCTGAAAGGCTTATGGGGCTTTATAAAGATCAATTTTAAGCCACTGAGTGTAAAGTTTATTAAAAATTTCGATCATCTTCATGAAAAGTTTATATATACTAAAGACCACGCGATCCCGAAGCGGGGATCAGATACAGTCTTCTCAAAACTTGAATTACTGACTTAACCCAAGGAGAGATTAAAATGGCCTTATCCAACAGCCAGACCTTAACACATACTTATTCCTTCGCAGCAATCAAGAGCTTTTTGATTTGGACTTTCGCTCTGTCAGTGTGCCTGCTGGTTGTCGGGTTCCCCATCGTAATCCTGATGGTGATCTTCGGTTCTTTATTATCAATCGTGTTGCAATCCGTAATGCCGGTCAGTGCCGTTTTGCTAGTGGCAGGTGCTTTAATTGGAGCGAATCTTCTCGCGGTGATGGCAGGTGCTGCAATGCTCTCTGCTAAAGGCGTTCATCCAAACCAAGTAAGTTGGTTGCGTTGGATGTACGGTCAGGAGAACCCCGTACATAAGTCGGTGTACGCTGCTTGTCCTTTAACCTGCGATGTCCATCCGTCTGCCTAATCTAGTAGGGAGGTATCTTTTTTAAGCCTATCTAGCATTTTTGCAACGGATTTACTGACCCGGCAAAAGCCGGGTTTTTTCACTATCAATTTTTGGTTTTTGGTCTTGACAGTAGGATGTGGAAAAATTAACATCGGGCTGACAACTGGCTATTCAGCGGGGTGGAATGTTGCAGTCTCCTTTCAAGGTTTGTATTATTTTGGGAACTCGTCCGGAAGCGATTAAACTAGCGCCGGTGATACAAAAGTTCAAGAATTCGCCCAGCTTTGACACGCAAGTGGTTTTAACCGGACAGCACCGCGAAATGGTCGATCAGGTGATGCAGCTGTTCGAGTTAACCGCGGATTACGATTTGGAGATCATGCAGCAAAAGCAAACGCTGACGGATATTACTTGTAAAAGTTTGCAAGGTTTAGAAACATTATTTAAGCAATTGCAACCGCAAGTCGTATTGGTGCAGGGAGATACGACGACGGCGTTTGCAGCAACGCTGGCGGCTTTTTACCAAAAAATTCCTGTAGGACATGTGGAAGCAGGGCTACGGACGGATAATATCTACAATCCTTATCCGGAAGAAGCAAATCGGCGGCTGGTTTCCCAGCTGGCACAGTTGCACTTTGCGCCCACATCCAAATCTGTAGAACATCTGAAACGTTCTGGTATTGTGGCAGGAATTCACCAAACTGGCAATACGGTGATCGATGCTTTGTTAGCGGTGGCGCAACGTCAGCCAGAATGTAACGTTCCTGGTTTAGATTGGCAGAAGTATCGCGTGATGCTATCTACGGTTCACCGCCGGGAAAACTGGGGCGAACCACTGCGGGATATTGGGGAGGGATTTTTACAGATTTTGGATAAGTTTCCCGATACGGCGTTGTTATTACCCCTGCATCGCAATCCTACGGTGCGAGAACCGCTACAGGAAATATTGGGGAATCATCCCAGGGCTTTTTTAACCGAACCTTTGGATTATGGGGAATTGGTGGGTGCGATCGCGCGTTGCTATCTATTATTAACTGATTCGGGTGGGTTGCAGGAAGAAGCACCGAGTTTGGGGAAACCTGTTCTGGTGTTGCGGGAAAATACCGAACGTCCGGAAGCAGTTGAGGCGGGTACGGCTAGACTTATTGGTACTTCTCCTGCGGGGATTTTGGCTGCGGCGGCGGAGTTGTTAACTAATGAGGTTGTTTATAAAACTATGGCGACGGCGGTTAATCCTTTTGGGGATGGTCATGCGGCGGAACGGATTTTACAAATTGTGAAGGATTATTGTTTGCGCGAGGGATGAGGGAATTTATTGATCTAAATGTAGGGTGCGTTAGCGCTAGCGTAACGCACCGCAACCACCAAATATGGTTTTGCGGTGTAATATCATGTCCGGTAGCATCGGTAGCGTCAGCCGGGGCGGGTTTAAAAAATTCCTCGCTGGCAGAAACCGGGTTTCTTAGTATATCTATAGTTTCCAAGTCGAAAATTAATCGATAGAAACCCGGTTTCTTTAGGTAAAACCCGCGCCTACTCCAGTCAAAAATTATACACAACCTAAGCTAGCGGACATCATATAATTCCTATTCTCTTGCTTCGCGCTCTTTGCGTCTTTGCGGTTAAATTATTAAAACGCACCTACCCTGGAAGGGTAGGGCTATACAAACTAAGCCTGCCTTCGCAGGCTGGAAGGATGTTAATAGTGGAGTGGCTATGTCTAAGCGCAAAAAGCACAATCTCCAATGGGTTAAGCAAACTCTTGAACTAAAAGACGACCATAATTGGAAGTCACAACCGGGTACTAAGATTTTTGTGGCTGGGCGAGGTGCGTTGCGGTTTGATGTCCCCGCAGATTGGCATTTTGAACCGCAGGAGAAGTCGTTCCGGTTTCTGGATAAAAAGCCACCCAATGATGATTGTTGTTTGGAAGCTTCGTTTAATTTACTTCCGCCTGGGGAATGGGCAGATTTTCCTCTGGTGCCGCTATTAAGGAAGGTGGTGGAAGAAGATAGCCGAGATGCGATTGAAAAGGGGGAAATTATTCGATTAAAGCGCCAAACTGCCCGCTTAGTTTGGACTCAATTCAAGTTTATGGATCCTAAAGAACACCGGGAAGCTTATTCTCGTATTTGTATTGGGTTGGGTTCTAATGTTCAGTGTCTGATTACTTTTGACTTTTGGGTAGATGATTTTGAGCGGGTTACCCCTGTGTGGGATACTGTGATGGATTCGGTAGTTCTCGGTTTATTTATCCGCGATCCGCGTACTGGGTTTGCTTTTCCTGATTAGAGTTGGTTGCTATTGGGAGTGCGATCGCTTTGATTTATTGAACCGCGAAGACACGAAGAGCGCGAAGGAAGGGAGGGAACGGGGAGCGATCGCTTTTTCCCTCTAACTGTTTTTCATTCTTCTGGTGGATGCCAGCCTACAGAAACCCACGCTTGTCTCACCATGACTGCATAAGTATTATTGAGTCGTAACGCTACAACTGTGCCACGATCACAAGCTGTTTTACCAACAATATTTATGCCATCATCAGTCCAAGCAAAATGCTCTGACCACTGTTGATGGCGAGGATTGAATAGTTTTACCTCAAGACCTGTTTCTGGGTCTTTTCCATGCGTTTGAGCAGCTTTGAAGTTGTTACAAAGCCGACAGGCAAGCCACAAGTTATCTTCACGATCGCTACCCCCTCTTGTCTTGGGAATAATATGTTCAATTTCTAGCATTCCCAGTACATATTTCTGGAGACTGCGACAGTAACCACATTGGTTTTTAGCTTGTGTCCGAACTCGCGCTTTAACTTCCTCTGAAATCTGACTATAACTCATTCAGAGGCTCCCTTAGTCCGCGCTGTACAGCTTCTTTTAGTGCAGTGGCTTTCCGCAGCAGTCCTTCTTGATAAATCTGCATTAGGTTTGACAATTCTATCTGTTCTGTTTCAGTTATAATTCCCTCTTGTTGCCTATCTAATAGATCGCTTAAACGTTGATCCTGCTCTGGCTCCATTTGCAACTGTGTGAGAGCCATTACTTGCTCGTCAGATAGTGCGGATACGGATTGAATCAGTTCATTTTGTAAGCTGACTGCTGGGATTGAAAGTTGAATTGCATCAGTTACTACATCAGCGATATTGCGGCTGGTTAGTTGTGCTAGTCGTTCAACTCGATGATAAACTTCATCTGGTAAGGTGATAGTGATTTGGGTACTCATAGATGAAAGGCGATTCCCCTGCGGGGACGCTACGCGAACGCATAATTTTTTCTATTCTGGCACATTAGGCTTGGAGAGCGATCGCATACCTGAAAAATACACGGCGCGATCGCCTTGAATTAACTTTTATAATTGCTCCGAATTAATCTAGATGAGGAAGATGAAAAGAAGCAAAGCAACAAATGCTTCTCCCTTACAATTGCGCCTCATCTCCTATCGAATCATCTAGATACAACCGGATAAACTCTTCTGCTGCTGCTGGGTCGATTTTTTGGAGTCCTTTTCTAATCTCTAGAATGGCATCACCGCTTGGATCTCTGTTTTCATTCACCCAGCGGTTAATACTGGAACGCCCAATTCCCATCGCCGTTGCTAATTTATTTTGGCTGATGCCATAGGTTTCTAACACTTGCTTTAACACTGTTCCTGCTTTTCCCATGCTTTTGATTGTGTCAAAGGCTCATGACCCCGTAAATGTTGACAAAGTTCAACAGATGGGTCAAACTAAGGATGTTGACAAAGTTCAACACATCCACCGACTAGAAAAGCAGGTGAATCTCCATGACAGAAGACTTTATTCCCGACTCTTCCCAAGCTTCCAATCCCGAAACGCCTGTTCCCAATACTCCGTCCTCGGAACCTCAGCGACACCCCGTTAAAGTCGCCATCTTCAGTTCTCCCGAAGGCGTCACCAGCACCATTCACAATTTTTATCGAATGGGTTACGCTCATGTCAGCGAATGGAGCAAGCCAAAACCGACGCAAAAACCTGGCGAAGTGGTGAGTATTCTTAGTCGCAGCATTCGTATCGAGTAGAACTGCATAGCGATCGCCTACCTGAAAAATAAACTGTGCGATCGCTACTCTGTTAAAATTAAATGCGATCGCAGTTATTGCTCGCTTGGAGAACTTGTCATGAAACAGTTGCCGAATGACAAAGAACTGGATGAACTGGTGGAAATGGGCAGACTGCTTGAAGAAAAAGCCAAGAAATTTAGTAATTTAGCAGATAGGTTTGTAAAGAAATATAAAAAGCGGTTGCGCGATCGCACGAAAGCTGAAGCAAAAAAACAGGAAATTAAGTAGGAGTTAAGAGAGGCGATCGCCTACCTGAAAAATAAACTGTGCGATCGCTACTCGGTTACAATTAAATGCGATCGCTCTTGTCTTATTATACTTCTTGCATAAATGCCGTGAAATAAATTTCACGCTAAAAGCTAAAACCCGTTAAAACGGGTTGAAAATTATTAAGGGTTCGTTTCAACGGACTTCAGTAGAGACGTTACATGTAACGTCTCTACTGCCCGAAATTTATTTGGGGGTTGACTTTTGCCAGAGGTTTAATGAATAGCGATCGCGTTGTACCCATTCCTACATTTGTTGAAATTGAGTTAATAACCACGTTCCTACTTGTGCCTGATCTGGCTGTCTGCTGCGTTCTAATGCTTCTTCTAACAAGGAAATAGCTAATCCTGGTAATGCCTGAGATTGATAAATCCGCCGACTTCCACCATCGGCTAAGATTTCAAAAGCCAAAATTTCGGCTTTTTGTACGTCTACTACCCAATACTCATCTACTTTTAATTCTTCGTATAGTAAACGTTTCTCACCTTTATGATCGGATACAATTGTGTCCGCAATTTCAATCGCTAAATTAGGCGGTGAGGATTGAGCGAGTTCGACAATAGAAGTACCCGTAGGTGCCGATTGAACTTTTTCACCTAAATAATAAGATGTATCTGGCTGAGCTTCCAGCACCCCCGTTTGTCGATAGCTACAGTTAACCAGTCCGCGATGAGGAATGTTTTTGAGGGTGCAGAATAGATTGATAGCAAATGTCATTATTCCATGCTGGCTGGCGCGATCGCACCCAACTGGCATGGTTTCAATCTTCATTTTTCCGTTGTAATAGTATCCTTTAGCTTTTTGGTAGGCGGGGTTTTCAATAATTTGAATAAATTCATCCCAACTTGCTGCAACCCAGGTATTTGTTGTTACTTTATCTTTTTCATAAGCTTGAGCATCACTTTGTGGGAATGTCGGTTGTGCAGATTGAAAACTATCTGCACAGACATTGACGTTATTAATCGGTACAAAGTTTTTCCCGAAAGGATACGCGACGTTGGAGACTCGAATTCTCTCCATTGTGGAGCGAAAATTGTTTTTACTGACATTTTCCCCTAATACATCTGATATTGTCTTCCACAATTGGGAGCCAACATCCCTAACGTGACCAGTAGTACAGCCGAATTCCCGTGCTATTTCCGAGTACCTCTGACCTTGACACACTCCCCGCACAATAGCCTGTTGCAGATCGTCCAGATGGTTTCCAGTCTTTGCAAAAACTAAGCGGTCGGCTAGTTTTAAGACTTGTTCCACGTTCATTGATTGGGTAGATATGGTAATTTTACCTATTATAATCTAACATTTTCCTACTTTTTCCTATTTAACCGACATTTTCCTACTTTTTCCGACATAGTTATTTCCTGGTTAAATATTCAACTTTTTCCGAGTTTTTGCGAATGGACAAAAATTAAATTATGTAAAACAATGTTTATATAGCTAAGCTAGGAGACGAAACTAACTTATGGCTGACAAACCAAAACAAAAATTAAAACTCGAATGTCCGTTATCAAAAGAGCAAAGGGAGACGGTTAAAGAATGTGCTGAGGTAGTTGAGAAGCATAGAAAAATTTTAAAAAAGTTTACGGGTTAACAACCTGTATTTACTCGCGTTACCAGTATCAACTGGTAACGCCAATAATACTACACAGAATAAACGGATGATAATTATGATCGCTTTGCTCCAAGACATATTAGCAGATCTAACAAAAAGAAAAGATTCAAATACAATTTTGGGTGTTACGGCTCTTATAATAGCCCTGTCAGTACTACTTTTTGGGGTATCCCGTATCGCTATTGTTAATTTCATAATGATTATAAACCTTGCATTAGTTGGTTGGATTTTTCGCTCAGGGTGGAGCGCTCGACAGAAGGGTGAAAAGCCTAAGTTATTGCTTATTGCTGGTATTGCACTAGGAATGTGCATTTTGCAAGCTTGGCAATTAAGTGTTGCTTTAGCACAGCTAGCTGAATTTGCAGATAAAGTAAAAGATTTTCAACGTCTTATCGAAAAATAGAATAAATTTTGTTTTATTAGCATGTGGAGCTAATAAAAATTTAGACAAACACACTTTGAACGAAAATCATTAAATCAGCAGGAGCCAGTATGAGGAATGATTTAAGTTGGCTGGAAACAGTCAGGTTGTTTTTGGAAATACTTTTTCAGTTAATAGACTAAAAAGCCAAAGGAAGCAATACTAATATGAGAATTCAGCCCAAATGTATGCGTTTACCTATTTCCTTATTTTGCGGGAATAGCTTAGTGACTATACTCGTTTTAATGTCACTTTCTGTATTGAGTTTGAGAATAACCTCTTCTGCTGCTACTACAGTAGATCCTAAAAATACCGAAAAATCTGAAGAAATTCACATAGCCCAGGCAGCAGAAATTGTTAATTGCGAAGTAAGCAACATTAGAACTGGTCAACTGGCGCTTCGCTTTAGCCCCAATGGAAGATCGAGAGCTGGTCTTGATAATGGAAACCTTGTGCGATTTATTGATCGACGGGGAATTTGGTTTTATGTCCGCGTACTCGAAGGGCCAAATCCGAGAGTAAACGGATTAGAAGGCTGGGTAAACTCAAATTACCTTGAATGTTTTTGGGATTAGTTTTTTCCGATATACATAAGGCGCTGGCAGCTAAATCCCTGTAGGGAGTGCGATCGCTTCTGGTTCAATCTGTGCTAAAATCTATCACCTTATGAGGTAGCGATCGCTCTTCTAATTTGCTTATCCCGACTACTCAAACTCAGACTGGTGAAAGACTCTAATTTAACCAGCATTGCAATTTATCTAAGCGGCAACAATTCTTCTTCTCTCGCCAGTGCAGCAGCATAAGCGATCGCTGCTAAAACATTTGCTAAAGTCAACGGTGGATATTCTGCCACTATTTCTTCCGGCGTCAGTCCTTCTGCTAAGTTATCAAGGATAACTGAAACCATGATGCGCGTTCCTTTAATGCAAGGTTTCCCGTGACAAACCTTGGGGTCAATGCTAATACTTTCTTGCCAGGGTTCCATTTTACTCACCGTCAAGTTTCTCCAAGTCTATCCTATTCGTGTTAATCTAAGCACTTATTCAACACCTCGAATACAGTTAACAGACTAGAAGAAGTTTTAGGCAAAGGGAATTCTTCTAAATAGAGTTCTGTTCCTTCTTTGAGATTAGCGATCGCTTCTTCAATCGTTTCTCCCTGGCTTGCCGTCCCAACTTCAGGACATTCTGCCACATATACATCTTCTTCCCAATAAACGATTGCTGTAAAAGTTCGAGGCATTCTTAACAATATTGATTTGATTTTTTCCTATTCTTAGTTTAACACATCCCCTTCACCATGACGAAGTAGCAAGGTGCGATCGCATAGCTAGCCGCAAGGCAATATCGCTTCGGGTTCAATCGCCTTTGATCGGTTCATCAGTTGCTATGGTGATAGCGATCGCTTTTTACCATCTATCAATTAAGAGAGCGAGCGCTGTCTTATTTTTGTTATGCGATCGCTTTTTACCATCTAACAATTAAGAGTGCGATCGCATCCCCCATCTCCTCTATCAATAAATTTCCTAACTAACAGCAAACTCAGTAAACTTTCGCACAGAAGGTGGTTGAAATCCTAATACGATGTCGTGTTTAGGTACACCTAATGCCATCAATTCATTAGCAATACCGTCTTCAGTTCCATCATATTGAATCCAAATTTTCCCATTTTTAATATCAACGTGTAGCAGACATCCATAATCGCGAATACCATTTGGTTTCCAACCAACATAAACTAATTGGTAATGGTTGCGTTCAACATCAAAAATAGTCTGCGCTTCTACATTAGGATTAGCTTTCATAGAACGCTGGGCGCGTTCGGATATTAACTGTTGAATGTAGTTCCGATAAGTCTCTAGGTTTGCCATTGTACAATTACCTCCCGAGCCGGATCGTAAATTAACAAACTGATTTGACTCCTTTGCACCACCCTTTGAATGAACTGAAGCGAAAAAAATGTCTTATAAACATTTAAGGGAACGGCTAAATACAACTTTCGATCTGGGGCCTCCTCTTCCAAAGCATAGCGATAGTCCATAAATTGACCATGTGCCAAGTGAAAGTCTGTAATAGCAGAAACGCCTATAAAGCTTTTAATTTCTACCGCAATTTTGGTGTCCCCTCTTTCTGCGGCTATCAGGCGTTCAGCCCCCAAATCGATATACATTTGAACTCCACCCACTCTTAGTTCATAAGGATCGTGAGTGATAGTCCAGCCTTCTTTTTGTAAAGCTGCTTTCACAAGGTCGTGATAGATGTCTTTAGCCATTTTAGGAGTGCTAAAACTTTTTTATTTAAAGGCTAATTTTAGTGTAGTGGAGTCACTACAAATTTGAGACAATTCAGTCTCCTTTTTTTCGCTAATTAAGTGCGCTCGCATCCTTCCCACCCTCTATCTCTGCCTCCCTTCCTTCCAATCCTCACCCCCTGGCAACTGAGTTAAATAATCATCAACCACTGCGGGTAACTCTTTTTTTGAATGGATGTAAGTTAGTGCTAAAAGCTCTTGAGAGATTGTAATTATCTGAGTTCTATCTACCATTTCATCAACTTGAAATGGAGTATATGCACCGTTAAATACTTCTACCGAAGCGTCGCGAATCGCCACCTCTATTGCCTCTTCAATCATCGGTTCCCATTCATCCCTATCGACGTAATAAGAAGTTTTATTATCTTGCAAATTCCATTTTTTGATTTCTACAAGTGACCCGCGAATTGAAGCAGCCCAAGAATTTGTCAAGCGCTGCTCAAGTTGATTCTTAATCAAGTGAATCAACATTCTGACTAGGAATGATTCAATCGTACCCAGTTTGGCTTGTCTACTCATACCATCAAGTTGATCTATAAGTGCTAAAGCCTCTTGGTATCGTCCCTCAAGGATGCTATTTCTTAAATCTGATAGTTCTTGAATCATAATTGCCACCACTTTTGCAGAATTGTTTTAAACCAAATATAGCAAATTGATCGTGTAACGTTTTTGCGATCGCGTAGCGGAAGGGAGGCATATCGCTCCTAATTCACCCCAAGTTGATAAGGCACAAGCACAAAGTTATAAGGCTCTGGTGGAAAATCGCGCCTGTTACGAGTAACCAGCCTCAGCCCGTGAATCTGGGCAAAGGCGGCTTGAATCGCATCGGGTAGTCGCCAGCGTTCTTGTCGCCGCAATGTTGCAGCCAAATCGGCAACTTGTACTGTCATTTCTAAGTTTGGAAACCGATCCAACAGTTGAGCAGCAATTAAGGCATCAGCAGGTTCAAAACCTGCCAACACTTCTGCTCTGGTAATAACGGAAATGGCAATTTCCTCCCTGTTTTGCTGTAAGTAATTGGTTGCCGCTTCAATATTGTTGAAATGGTCGATTAAAATTACTGAATCCAGCAAAAATCTCACGACCACTCATCCCGAATAGATTGTTGATAAATTAAACCATCCCCACCCTTCCACAAGCCTTTAGTGCTTTTCAACAGTTGCTCAAATGATGGTGTTTTCGCTTCTTCTTGTCGCCGCATTTGCTTTACTGCCTGACGAATTAGGGCAGCAAGTGTAGTTTGAGATTCCTTGGCCTTCCGATCTAACCATTGCTTATCTTCGGGGTCAAGGCTGATAACTGTTCGGATCATGAGTAAGTAAATGATATCAATTTAATTAAATGATATCACTATAACCTGCACGATCGGCAGAGTGCTATTGCTGTTGCTCTGGCAGAATTTTTTCTATTAAGCCACATATAAAAATAGGATGCGATCGCATCCCCCATCCCCTTTGCTAACTAGAAGTGCGATCGCTCTATAATTTACGCGAAAACAGTAGCGTTCTTGATATCAGCAATTTTTCCCTCTGAATTTAAAGTATAAAACCATTCGAGAGGAATTTTCGTTTGATTTAAAATGCTCAGATGCTGACTGATTTCCGCAATAGGAAATGCTCCTACATAGGTTACAGTTTTTGTGTCTAATGGATTGAGAATATCGTTTTCCCCTATATAACGTCCCTCACCTATATAGCCTAAACTTGACAAGAGTTCTTCTACTTCCGGTTCAACAATTGGCATATTCAGATCGTCGTCAGGATAATCAATAAATACTGCAATTTTGCCCGGTGTAGGGATTTCGAGTTCGGTCGAAGTCCAACCCTCTTTATAGTTCCAAACAATAGCGCCTTTAGTCTTCATGTTCGCCTCCTGGAAAAATACACTGCCAAATGTTCCCCTGGAAATGTTGAACTGCGAGTAGCTGTCTTCCTTTTGCTGCTTCTAAGCAGCGTTCAACAGCTTTTTTTCTTGTGCCTGCTACAACAGGTTCGGTTTGAGGCTTTCCCATGCGCCGGATTTCATCTTCCGGATCTTCAAGATAGCCATGTGCGTCAGTTGTCATTGTCCGCACCTTGCTGTTGCTGTTGGCGCGCACTCAGGGCTTTATCAATCAGCTTAGCGACGATCCAAGAAAGCGATCGCTCCTCTGAAGCTGCCCATTCCTCTAAAGCCACTTTGTTTTCTTTGGTTACGTATACCGCTATCAACTCTAGTTTGCGTTTTCCACCCACTAACTCTCTCGCCTCTAGTTCTATCAAGATTTTATCTCCTTTATTTTGCCTTACTATATTTTATAGTAGCACATGTTTTGCTGTAGTAGCATTGAGCGATAGAAATCTGTAGGCAGTATGCTCGTCAGAAAGCGATCGCACTAACTTCAATCCAATGCGATCGCTCTATTCTCATCACTTAACGCAACTTACAAATACAGGCGTTGCGTCAATCCTGACTGGGTATAATAGCGAGTCAAAATCCGAATTACCTCACCCTGAACAGGCGAAGGTAAAGGTGGACTCCATTCCCCAACTTCTGCAAAACGCACTACGTGCAGTTGATGAACGACGCTTTCTACCCCCAGTGGAACGCCACAAGCAAGCAAGCGGATCGGTTGTCTGCCTTGCGGATCGTTCGGACTTGTTGCTTTGAGTAGTTCCGGGACTGACTTCGGTGTTGATATCATAGAATTTTGCTCCGTAGGAGTCCAAGCCCCCATCGTGTCTTGATTGGCGTCAGTTGCGATGGGGGTTTGGTTTTGGGTATCTTTATTATGGCATTTGTCATCCAAATATGTCAATAATAATATAAAATCGGAGCTGTACTGGTGTTGTCACAGAGGGATAGGATGGTATCAAACGGCTTCGTATACCTGACAATGGCTGACAAAGTAGGCAGAGAACGCATAGCAGTAGATGTAGGCGACCTGAGAAACTTGCTCGAACAAGAAACCCAAATTTCACGGAATTCTCTGTCTCAAGAAGTTCGTCTCCTGATCCAAGAAGGATTGAAACAAAGATATAAACAGAGGACGCTTGCCCAAGTACTATCTCTGTTTGATGTAGAACAACTAGCCAAGGATTCTGGCATTTGTGCGCCACGCTTAGCAGAATTGATCGCAGAAGCTGATGCCCCTACTTACTTGGAGCTAACCAAGCTGGGTCGCTGTCTGCCGCTGAATCCGGCTGAACTTGCTTCTATTTCTCGAAAACCACCCAAAAAAGACAATTAGAGGACATCCGAATGGGCGGAAAGCGCAAGCTTGAGCTGATCGCTGTATACGTAACCAAGGAAAAGAAAGCCGCTCTTGAAGAGTGGGCTGCTTCCGAAGAACGCTCTGTTTCATGGATTGTTGGTAAGCTGATCGATAAAGCTTTGCAAGACCGTCAACACCAGCAAGCTCTTGAAGAATAGAATTTTCCAAAAACCCTTGTCGGGTAGGTATCGAATTAGAGTATCAAGGTAAACTTGTGGAGATCAACGCAACATCATGCAATTCTGCCGTGGCTAGACCCCGTGTGACCATTCGTGCCAGGTTAAGAAAGTGGAACTTTTGTCAATGAGTGAATATGCTCAAATGAGTTATAAATGAAAATGAGAATCGTCTCTGGTCGGGGAGAGGGGAAAGGCAATCTACGATTGCCTTTCCCCTCTCTATATGATTATCATTCTCGTTAAACAAAGGCTCTCAAGATGTTTGAGAACCTGTTGGTTTGAGGAAAACCTACTTGCGTTAACTCAATTTAGTTTTTGTATCGCTCCGGCATCGAAGCATCAGGGTACTGAAGATGTCAAACTAGCAACAGCTATTGAAAGATACTCTAAGTATGAAAAAACGGAATTGGCGCCATCGGGACCACGGGAAGCGACACAATACACCCAGTCCCAATAACCAAGTTATCGCCGCGCATCTAGAAGAATTACTCACACCAGCGATTTTTAATCAACAAGCTTACTATCGCCAGTTAGGATTGCGAAATCGCATTCTAAATTTATCATTAATGGTAGCAGCAGTATTAACCATACTATGGAGACAAGTACCATCAGTACAAGAATTAACTCGACTTTTAGAGAGAGAAGATTTACTCTGGTGTCGTGCTACCAAAATAGCTCAACAATCCCTATCAGAAAGATTATTAGAGTTTCCATCTGCACTATTCGAGCAAGTATTTAAAGACTTACTCCCGGCTCTCCAATTGAATTGGCAGCAGCGTCAAAAACGTCCAATACCTGAAAGTATAAGCTTCGCCAATCGGCATTTTGATCGGATTTGGGTAGCAGATGGTTCAACATTAGAAGCACTATTTCGCAAGCTGAAAAGCTTAGAAGATCTGAAGCCTGGGCAGTTAGCTGGGAAAATTTGTACGGTAGTTGACTTGATAACTCGCTTACCTATAGAAGTTTGGTTTCATCCCAATCCCCTGGCATCTGAAACTAAATTTGAAGCAGTTTTACTGGACTTACTATCTGCAAAAACTTTGCTATTGCTTGACCGTGGCTTTTATCATTTCCAGTTTTTTGAAAAACTGATGAGTCAACAAGTAGACTTTATTACTAGACTCAAGGCGAAAGCTTCTTTCAAAGTAATTCAAGTTTTTACATCCAATAATTCGGTTAAAGACCAATTGATTAAATTAGGCACAGGCCGCAATGGAACGCCTATGCTGACAATCCGGTTAGTGGAGATTCGTGCTGGTAAAACTTGGTACTCTTATTTGACATCGGTGACTGACCCGAAAATATTACCGCCCTATGTGGTAGCAGATTTATATCGCCGTCGTTGGCGGATTGAAGAAGCTTTTAATACGGTAAAAAGACTATTAGGATTATCCTATTTATGGACGGGTTCAATCAATGGAGTAAAGTTACAGATCTGGGCTACTTGGCTATTTTATGCGGTTTTAGTTGATTTGGGTGATGCAGTGGCGGATGAACTTTCCTTACCGTTTGATCGGATTTCTTTGGAGATGGTTTATCGGGGTCTTTATCATTTCACAGTCGCTGTTGACAAAGGTAAGGCTACTGAAGAGAGTGAAGTACTTTGCTGACCCCTCTAATCAAGATTTAGGAGTCGTCAAAGCTCTGCGAAAGCCGGTGGAAAAAGTTGATTTATCTCCTTTTCCTTTGCCGCTCAATGCCTTAAAATTCTTGACTTAAGTCTGAGATAATTTCATCTATTTATTCATCGTGCATATAAATCTGAAAGGATGGCTTTAATTCCGGTTATATGTAGGAATTTTACAGAGATTGCTCGCGAGTGAATTTATTATTCTGTCAGTTATTATAACGGATAAAATCGAACATTTTTTACTGTATTGACTGCTGGTAAATGTAGATATTTTTATTAATTTTGGCAATCAATTTAAGTCAATCAACTTCCGGATTTTTGCTGAATTTACTACTATTTTTATAGATTGAGATTGGGTAATTAACTAACTTTTTATACTCCATCGCTTCGGGTTAGCTAGCTTTAAAGAGAATGATAATCATACAGAGAGGGAAAAGGCAATCGTAGATTGCCTTTTCCCTCTTCCCGCTCCGAAACGATTCTCATTTTCATTTGAACCTATTTGAGCATATTCACTGATTGACAAAAGTTCCACTTTCTTAACCTGGCACGAATGCGTGTGACTGTTTATTTTTCTGAAGAGATATACAAGTATCTAGTAGAGCGCGCTGACCGAGAATTAAGGACGGTGGCTAACCTGGTGGAATATCTGGTTGTTCAGACGGTACAGCAAGAGCAAAGCGAACAACAGAAAGCTCAACAGAAGCCGCAAGAATGATTTCATATGTTGTCTGCTAGCAACGCTAATGTATAAATTTTGTGCTGTAGGGGCGGGTTTTACCAGCCATTCTGTGGAACCACGAGATATTTTTTTTAACCCGCCCCGGCTGACGCTACGGATACTACCGCACATGATATCAATAGTGCGATCGCACCCACCCCCAACAAAAAAGCCCCTGAAGAGGGGCTTCGTTTGTATAGCCGCGCCTTCAGGCGTAAAGCGATCGCACCCACCCCCAACAAAAAAGCCCCTGAAGAGGGGCTTCGTTTGTATAGCCGCGCCTTCAGGCGTAAAGCGATCGCATCCCAACAAAAAAAGCCCCTGAAGAGGGGCTTCGTTCGTATAGCCGCGCCTTTAGGCGTCCGGCATTGTTATTTACGTATCGATGGCGCACCAACAAAAGGTTGCAAAGCCAAAGGAGTTTCAGGCATTTGCTGTTTCTGTGCGATCGCAGGCACCGAATCCCGCAATCTCTCTGTCAGTTGCACAGTCGTCGCATCGTATACCTGAGTCAGAATCTTGGGATACAACCCAATCCCGATAATCGGTACCAACAAGCAGGCAATAATAAATACCTCGCGTGGTTCGGCATCGATTAAAGCTTGATGTTCCACCAATTCTTTATTTTCCGGCCCATAGCAGATTTCCCGCAGCATGGAGAGTAAGTATATCGGTGTCAAAATTACACCAACTGCTGCCAGTAAAATTACTAATGCCTTGAAAGTGGGGTTATAGGCATCGCTTTGAGCAAAGCCGACAAATACCATCAACTCTGCCACGAAACCGCTCATTCCGGGCAAGGCTAGAGACGCGAGAGAACAAGCTGTCCACATCGAGAACATCTTGCCCATGCGCTTGCCAACTCCACCCATTTCATCGAGCATTAGGGTGTGAGTGCGGTCGTAAGTTGCCCCTACTAAGAAGAACAAACTTGCCCCAATTAAACCGTGAGAAACCATTTGCAGAACTGCACCGCTTAATCCTAAATCGGTAAACGAGGCAATCCCAATAATTACAAATCCCATGTGGGAAATTGAAGAGTAAGCAATCTTGCGCTTGAGGTTTCGCTGTGCGAATGAGGTAAGCGCGGCGTAGACAATATTTACCACCCCGAATATCACTAAAGCAGGGGCGACAACTGCGTGGGCATCGGGTAACATCCCGGCATTCATCCGAATATAGGCATATCCGCCCATTTTTAAGAGAATACCAGCCAGTAACATGTGTACGGGCGCGGTAGCTTCGCCGTGGGCATCGGGTAGCCAAGTGTGGAAGGGGATGATCGGAAGCTTGACGGCGTAGGCGATAAAGAAAGCGGCGTACATCCAGAGTTGGAAGTTCACAGCCATATCTTTGGCTGCGATCGCGCGCATATCAAACGTCACCGTATCGCCGTAAAATGCCATCGCCAGCGCTGCGACCAAAATAAACAGCGAGCCGCCAGCCGTATACAGAATAAACTTAGTTGCTGCGTATTGCCGCTTCTTACCGCCCCAGATAGCTAATAGCAGGTATACCGGAATTAACTCCAATTCCCACACCAGGAAGAACAGCAGCATATCCTGGACGGCGAACACGGCAATTTGACCGCCGTACATCGCCAGCAGCAAAAAGTAAAACAGGCGGGGCTTCCAAGTCACAGGCCAAGCTGCTAAAGTCGCCAAGGTGGTAATAAAGCCAGTTAAGATTACCAGCGGCATGGAAAGTCCATCTGCGCCTACCGACCAATTCAAACCGATTTGCGGTATCCAGGGGTAGCTTTCTACCAACTGCAAGCCCGGGTAAGACAGGTCGTACTGAGTATAAAAAGCGTAGACTATCAGGGAAAAGTCGATCAGCCCGATAACTAGGGCGAACCAGCGAATCGGTCTGCCTTTACCTTCCTTGTCAGGAATGAACGGTATCAGCAGCGACGCCACGATGGGAAATAAGATTATCGTCGTCAGCCAAGGCATAAATCGAGATACCTAAACATTAACTTTTGCTAAAGGAGCAGTACAGTTATAGCAGCCCCTTTTATTAATAAACTTTAATTTTTCGCTTCAGCCATCCTGATTTAGACTTACTTAACAAATGCTTGGTGTAGTTTGTCGATTGTAGATGATGGTGAAGCGGGGTAATATCTAGGAAATTGAATAGTTTTAGCTATTTTTTATACTCGAAGGGAAGTAGATAAATCTTTACTTTGGGGTTTGGCTGTGTGCGATCGCACATTTGGTTCGGATCGGATTTGGCAGAAAAATTCTGTATCGGCGATCGCACACTGTGGGGGTACGGCAATATAAACATCTTGGCTATCGCGACCAAGGTGATTGATGCCGTGCCCCTACCCGGTTCAAGTCACGCCAAAGATAATCGCACCTACCAACACTGCGGCAAACACGATCAGGGCGTAGAATTGAGCGCGACCAGTTTCAAAGTATTTCAGACCTTCACCGCTGAGGAGGGTGATTAAACCTGTAATGTTGACTAGACCATCAACCACCTTCAGGTCTACTTCCATTACTTGCCGTGCTAAACGGCGGCTACCTTGAACGAAAAGGGTATCGTAGATTTCGTCAAAGTACCATTTGTTTTTGGATAGCTTGTAGAGCGAGGGAATTTTAGCAGCGATCGCTTTCGCATCTATCTTGCGACTGAGATACATCAGCGAAGCCAAAGTAATCCCGATCAAAGATATCCCTACCGAACTTCCTCCCATGATGGCGAATTCGGGCAGATTAAATTCTGCGGCGGCTTCAGCCATGTCAAAATGTTCGCCAGGAGCGTGGACAAACGCTTCAAAATAATTGGCAAACGGAGTTCCCACAAAACCGATCAGCATCGAAGGAATCGCCAGTATTACCAAAGGCAGTACCATCGTGATCGGAGATTCGTGGGGTTCGTGAGCGTGACCGTGACCGTCGTGGCTATCGTGTTCGAGCGCAACAGCAGCCTTTTCACGAGTATCCATTGCCCCAGGGCCAAAATTAACGCCCAGGACTTCTTGACGCACTTGATTATCGTTGCCCCGGAATTCGCCTTCAAAGGTGGTGAAGTACATCCGGAACATGTAAAACGCCGTGATTCCGGCGGTAATCCAGCCGATTGCCCATAAAACTGGATTGGCAGCGAAGGTGCTGCCCAAAATCTCGTCTTTTGACCAGAAACCGGCAAACGGGGGAATCCCGCAGATGGCGATGGTGCCAATCAAAAAGGTAATTGCGGTAAAGGGCATATACTTACGCAGTCCGCCCATCATCCGCATATCTTGAGCCAAAACCGGATCGTGTCCCACGACGCCTTCCATGCCGTGAATCACCGAACCGGAGCCAAGGAACAACATGGCTTTAAAATAAGCGTGGGTCATCAGGTGGAACAACCCGGCGGTGTAAGCACCGACGCCCATAGCCATCACCATGTAGCCCAGCTGGGACATGGTAGAGTAGGCCAAGCCTTTTTTGATGTCGTTTTGGGTAATCGCGGTTGTAGCGCCGACAAACGCGGTTACAGCCCCCGTCCAAGCGATGGTAGTCATCGCCGTGGGGATGTCTTCAAACACGGGGTACATGCGCGCGATTAGAAATACCCCGGCTGCCACCATCGTGGCGGCGTGAATTAATGCTGAAATTGGTGTCGGACCTTCCATTGCATCGGGTAGCCACACGTGCAACGGTACTTGAGCAGATTTGGCTACCGGCCCCATAAAGACTAACACGGCAAACAGCGCTGCCAAAGCACCGCTGAGCAATCCTGATTCAACTAAGGATTGCAGCCTTTCGCCCATGACGTCAAACTCAAAGCTGCCGGTAGCCCAGTAAATTCCTAACATCCCCAACAGCAAGCCAAAGTCGCCGACGCGGTTAGTGACGAAAGCTTTTTGACAAGCATCGGCTGCCGCCTTGCGATCGTACCAGAAGCCGATCAGCAAGTAAGAACACATGCCGACCAGTTCCCAGAAGATGTAAATTTGGACTAAATTGGGGCTTACCACCAGACCCAACATCGACGAGCTAAACAAGCTCAGATAGGCGTAAAAGCGCACGTACCCAGGATCGTGCGCCATGTAGCCGTCGGTGTAGATCATGACTAAAAATGCGACCGTTGTCACGATCGCTAACATCACCGCCGTTAGGTGATCGATGGTAAAGCCCATCTTGAGGTGGAAATCCCCAGCAGCTGCCCAATCCAGGTAATAGCTATAGGGTGCGTGTCCTTGAAATTGACTCCACAGCAGCGCAAATGAGAGAAACATCGCTGCCCCCAGCAGGGAGACAATAAACACGGCGTTTAACTGCCGCAGCTGGTTGGTAAACTTGTTGAATGAAATCAGCCCCAGGCCGACTAGCATCGCTCCCGCTAGGGGTAGCACTGGTATCAGCCAGGCATACTGATAGATTGCTTCCATCATTGATGCCTACTTTAATATTCTCGACTCTCGTTGCCTAGACTGTAAACAATTGTGACATACATAGCTAATCGTCATCTAATTGATTAATAACCCACCCCGATTGGTCGAGGTGGGTTTGTTTAGGATTTAATCGGATTCGCGAGCTGGTTTAGGCCGAATGGGTTTGATATTGCCGCGATCGCACCCGTGAAGTCGCACAGGTGAAGGAAATCGCTTGCAGAGCTTCCCAGACATCATCTCGACCGTGGAAGTTTTCTTGCCGATATAAGATCTGTCCGTCTTCAAACAAAATTAACGTTGGTAGCGAGGTCAAGTGATAGGCATTTGCCAGCTTGAAATTGCTATCGGCGTTAATTCCGACTAATTTGACATTTGACCCCGATTGTGATTGAAATTTTTGCAATTGGGGGTTGATCAGCTTGCACAGACCACACCAAGGCGCCCAAAAATGAACCAGCACCGGGATGGGAGATTCTAATACTTCTTGTGTAAAAGTCCGTTCCGTCACCGACAGTACCATGATCCCTCAAACCAACTTTTATAGAGTTTTATTATCGACTAGGGATCATGCTACATCGATTCGGGATCATCTGCTCCAGGGGAATTACAGATATGCGATCGCTTGCTCGGGGATCGAGCTTTTGAAGCTGGGGGAGCTGGGGGAGCTGGGGGAGCTGAGGGAGCTGGGGGAGCTGAGGGAGCTGAGGAGAGGAGGGGAAATTGAATGTACATTCTCGCCATCTTCCTTGTCTCCCTTGTCTTCCTTGTCTTCCTTGTCTTCCTTGTCTTCCTTGT